>CAUJHG010000020.1 GCA_963204785.1 Pseudomonadota bacterium
TTCAGCGCGATCCCCGCATCCGCGGATCGAGCAGGTCGCGCAGCGCATCACCGAACATGTTGGTCGCATACACCACCACCGTCAGGCACAGGCCGGGGGCCAGCGCGAGCCACGGGCCCTGGAACATGTAGGTGCGTCCGCTGCCCGAGAGCATGCCGCCCCAGGTGGGGGCCGGCGGAGGCACACCCAGTCCGAGGAAGGACAGCCCGGATTCGGCAAGGATCACCGCTCCCACGCGCGTGGTGAACAGGACGATGATCGGCGGGATCACGTTGGGCAGGATGTGGCGCCACAGGATGCGGCCGGTGGAGGCGCCGATCGACTGCGCCGCGTGCACGTACATGTTCTCGCGCACCGAGACCACCGCGCTGCGGATGATCCGCGAGCCGGCAATGCCCAGCAGCAGCCCGAGGGTGCCGATGATCTGGGGCATGCCCGGACCCAGCACCGAGACCACGACGATCAGGATCACGAGATCCGGGAAGCTCATCCAGCCGTCGACCACCCGCTGGGTGACCATGTCGAAGCGGCCACCCAGGAAGCCGGTGAAGATGCCGATCACCACCGAAACCAGGGTGGCCAGCGCTGCGGCGGTCAGCCCGATGATCACCGAGAGCTGCGCACCGTACAGGCAGCGCGACAGGACATCGCGCCCGAGGTGGTCGGTTCCGAAAGGGAACTGCCAGGACGGAGGCTTGAGGCGGTTGATCGGGCTGATCTCGTTGAAGCCGTAGGGCGCGATGAAGTCGGCGAAGATCCCGCACACCAGGAACAGCAGGAAGACGATTCCCGCTGCGGCGCCCGCCGGCTTGTCGCGGAACAGGCGACGCAGGAAGCCTGCCGGGCGAGACGGGCGGTCGGTGGTCGCGGCCATCGCGACGGTGCTCGAACTCGCGCTCATCAGCGGTGCCTCACTCTCGGGTCGAGCAGGCCGTAGCTCAGGTCGACGACCAGGTTGATCAGCATCACCGCGACACCGACCACCAGGAAGACCCCGGCGATGATCGGGTAGTCGCGCTGGGTGACTGCGTCCAGCAGCAACAGGCCCATGCCCGGAATGACGAAGATCTGCTCGATGATCACCGCGCCGCCGATCAGCAGCGGCGCCTGCAGGCCGATCAGCGTGACCACGGGGATCAGTGCGTTGCGCAGCGCATGGCGCATCACCACCAGCCGCTCGCCCAGGCCCTTGGCCCAGGCGGTGCGGATGTAGTCCTGGCGCAGCACCTCGAGCATCATCGTGCGGGTCATGCGCATCGTGACCGCCGCCAGCGCGGCGCCGAGGACGATCGCCGGGACGAGCATCTGGCCAAGGTTGCGGAGCGGATCGTCCGAGAACTTCACGAAGCTGACCTCAGGCGACCAGCCCCACCAGATCGACGGGAAGACCATCACCATGGTGCCCAGCCAGAAGCTCGGCACGGCCAGCAGCAGGATCGCAAAGGAGCGGGCGAAGAAGTCGCCCACGCCGTCCTGGCGGATCGCCGAGTACACGCCGATCGGCAGCGCGATGATCAGCGCGACCACCAGCGCCATCGCACCCAGCTCGAAGGTGATCGGCAGGCGTGCGAACAGCAGTTCGGTGACTGGCGTGCCCTGCCAGAGCGAGCGGCCGAGGTCGCCGTGGAACAGCATCGCTCCCACCCACTGGAGGTACTGCTCGTGCATCGGGCGGTCCAGGCCCAGCGCGGCGGTGAGCTGGTCGCGGCTGAGCTTGTCGGCGCTGACGTCGTTCTGGCTGAGCATCAGGTCGATGACATCGCCAGGGATGAGCCGGACCGTGATGAACACGATCAGGCTCGCGACGAACAGCGTGGGCAGCAGCGCAAGCAGCCTGCGCAGGATGTACGCGTACATCAGCCGCAGGCCTCACAGTGCAGGGGCAACAGCGGCCACGAGGGCGCGGATTGGCGCGGACGGTGGTCGGCGCGCGACCATACCGATCTTTCGATGAATGCAGGGAAAACCCGCATGGTCTCCTCCGGTCCCGATCGGTTCGCGCACCGCGACCCGGGATTCTCGTGTGGTTCGCAACAATCTAGCATGCGTTTCGCCGCTACCGCAATCCCGTGCCTTCCGGACACGGCGCGGTGTTTCGTCGCGGACCGCCCGACGCCAGCGGGCTAGCGTCTCGAAGGATCCCGATCGGGCATACCGCGTTTTCGAAACACGGTCGGAGGATGGGTTCTATCCGAGCGCGGCGAGCGCAGCCTCGTAGGTCTCCGCGGCCTGCTTCGGATCGGAGGCGGTGACCCCGAGGTCACGCAGAAGCCCATCCTTGAGTCCGTAGATCCAGCCGTGCACCGTCAGCCGCTGGCCACGCTCCCATGCGTCGCGCACGATCGTGCTGCGACTGACGTTGCGCACCTGCTCGATCACGTTGAGTTCGCACAGACGGTCGACCCTGTGGTGCTCGTGGTAGAGCGGGCGCAGCCTTGCAGGGTGCTTGTCGCGCACGTCCTGGACGTGGCGGATCCAGTTGTCGGACAGGCCGACGCGATCCTGCCGAAGCGCGGCGCTCACGCCGCCGCATCCGTAGTGGCCGACCACCATGATGTGCTCGACCTCGAGGACATCGATCGCGAACTGCATGACCGACAGGCAGTTCAGGTCGGTATGGACCACGACATTGGCGATGTTGCGGTGGACGAAGACTGCCCCCGGCGGAAGCCCGATGATCTCGTTGGCCGGCACGCGGCTGTCGGAACACCCGATCCACAGGTACTTCGGCGACTGCTGCTGCGAGAGCTTCTCGAAGAACTCGGGGTCGCTCGCGAGGATGCGCTCGGCCCAGGCCCGGTTGTTGTCGAACAGCGGCTTCAGCACTCTCATCGGTGGCGGGCGTGCCGGCAGCCGGGCGCCCGGTGGCGCGCGGCGACGGTCACGCGAAAGATGGGATGCCGACGATTATCGCAGCAGAGCCGCCTCGCGCGCAGCGCAACCCGTGAGCGACGAAGCTACCAGGCGTCCACGCAGGGTCGCTTGCGCCCCTGACGCGCCGGCGGTTCGGGGATCGAGCGCAGCCCGGCGAGAAGCCAGCTGCGCGTTTCGGCCGGGTCGATCACCTCGTCGATCTCGAGCACCGAGGCGATCGACAGCGCCTTGCCCTCCGCGTACTTCCTCGCGACCATCGCCTCGTACCAGGCCTGGCGCTCGGCGGGATCGGCGATCGCCTCCATCTCCTTGCGGTAGCCCAGCCGCACGAAACCCTCCAGGCCCATTCCGCCGAACTCGCCGGTGGGCCAGGCGATGGTGAACACCGAGTCGTGGAAGCCGCCGCCGGCCATCGCCTGCGCACCGAGGCCGTAGCCCTTGCGCAGCACCACGGTGAACCAGGGTACGGTGATGCTGGCACCGTGCAGGAACATCCGGGAGACGCGCCGCACCAGGGCGGTCTTCTCGGCCTCGGGTCCGACCATGAAGCCTGGCGTGTCGCACAGCGACACGATCGGCAGGTCGAAGGCATCGCAAAGCTGGATGAAGCGCGCCGCCTTGTCGCCGGCTTCGGCGTCGATCGCGCCGCCCAGGTGCTGCGGATTGTTGGCGATGAGACCGAAGGGCCGGCCCTCGACGCGGATCAGCGCGGTGACCATGCCGATGCCAAAGTCGGGACGCAGCTCGAGAACCGACCCGGTGTCGGCGAGCTGCTCGATCACGCTGCGCACCTCGTAGACGCGCAGCCGGTTCTCGGGGATCGCGTGGCGCAGCCGCCGCTGGTCGGCGCAGGTCCAGTCGGTGCGCGTTCCCTGGAAGTAGGACAGGTACTTGCGCGCCGCCTCGGTGGCCCGCTCCTCGTCGTCGACCAGCACGTCGATCACGCCGTTGGGGGCCTGGAAGCTCACCGGGCCGACCTCCTCGGGACGATACACGCCCAGCCCGCCGCCCTCGATCATCGCCGGCCCGCCCATGCCGATCGACGCGTTGCGCGTTGCGATGATCACGTCGCAGCAGCCCAGCAGCGCCGCGTTGCCGGCGAAGCAGTAGCCGGAGACCACTCCGACCAGCGGCACCAGGCCGGAGAGCCGCGCAAAGCCCGAGAAGGTGTGGTTGTCCAGCCCGGTCAGCCCGAGGCGGTCGGTCTCCCCGGGACGCCCGCCACCGCCCTCGGCGTACAGCACGACCGGCATCCGCCACTTCTCGGCGAGCTTGAACATCCGGTCCTGCTTCTTGTGGTTCATCTGGCCCTGCGTTCCGGCCAGGACCGTGTAGTCGTAGACCACGCTCATGGCGCGTGCGCGGGCTTCGCCGAAGTGCTCCGCGTTGATCGTGCCCGTGCCGGCGATCACTCCGTCGGCCGGAGTGTTCTCGATCAGGTCCTCGACGCTGCGGCGCCTGCGCTGCCCGGCGATCGCAAGCGCGCCGTACTCGACGAAGCTGCCCTCGTCGAAGAGCTGGGCGAGGTTCTCGCGGGCGGTGCGCTGGCCCGTGGCTCGGCGTCGGGCGAGCGCCTTCGGACGACGCTCGTCCAGGGTGAGCGCGTGCCGCTCGATCGACTCGGCGAGATCGGCGCGGATGTGGTCGGGGTCGACCGAGCTCGTCTGCGCCACCTGGCCGGCGTCGACCTCGGCCGGTTCGACGTAGGCGATCGGCTCGCCCGGCATCAGCGTGATTCCAGGTTCGGTGGCCAGCACCCTCACGATCCCGCCGGTCTCGGCGCAGACCACGTGCTCCATCTTCATCGCCTCGAGCACCGCGACCTGCTCGCCGGCGCGCACCACCTGGCCCGGTTCGACGTCCACGCTGACCACCGTGCCCTGCAGCGGCGCGGTGACGGCGACGGTGCCCGCCGGCGCGTGCACTGCGCGTACCGCGGGGCTCGCGCTCGACTGCGCAGCGTCGTGCCCCGCGGGGTCGTCGGCGGATTGCGCATAGAGGCGCGGACCGCGCTTGGCCGAGGCGACCAGCTGGGCAGCGTGTTCGTCGATGAACCGGGTGTTGGCCGCGTTGGCGGCGACCGTCGGGTGCGCGAGCAGCGCCTCGAGGAAGCCGATGTTGGTCGCGACCCCGTCGATGCGGAACTCGCGCAGGGCTCGGCGCGCCTTGGCGACCGCGTCGGCGTAGTCCGGCGATGGCGAGTGCGCGATCACCTTGGCCAGCAGCGAGTCGAACGAGGAGCTGACCCGGTAGCCCGGATACCCGAAGGTGTCGACGCGGATCCCGGGACCGGACGGGGGCTGGAAGGCATGCAGGGTGCCGGCCGACGGGTGCGTCGCCCCGGTCTCGTCCATGGTCTCCATGTTCACGCGCAGCTGGATCGCGTGGCCGCGCGGTCCGGCCAGGGTGGCCTGGTCCAGCCCGAGCGAGGCGAGGCTCGCGCCGGCGGCGATGCGGATCTGCGTCTGCACCAGGTCCACGCCGAAGACCTGCTCGGTGACCGTGTGCTCGACCTGGAGCCGGGGGTTGGCCTCGATGAAGGCGAAGGCGTGCGGCGAGCCGGGGTCGACTGCGGCATCGACGAGGAACTCGAAGGTGCCCAGGTTGTCGTAGCCGGCCGCCCGCGCCATCGCGAGCGCGGCGCCGGTGATCCGCTCGCGCAGCGCCGGGTCCAGCGTGGGGCTGGGCGCGATCTCGAGGAGCTTCTGGTGGCGGCGCTGGATCGTGCACTCACGCTCCCAGAGGTGGATCGCACCGCCGTGGGCGTCGCCGATCACCTGGACCTCGACGTGGCGCGCGTCCATGACCCTGCGCTCGACGTAGACCTCGTCGCTGCCGAAGGCGGCCAGCGCCTCGGAGCGGCAGCGCGGGTAGGCCTCGTCCAGTTCGGCCGGGGTGCGCACCGCGCGCATGCCGCGCCCGCCGCCGCCGGCCACGGCCTTGATCATCATCGACTGGCCCGCGCCCAGGCCCGCGAGGAAGGCACGGGCCTGCTCGAGGCTGACCGGGGTGCTGCTGCCGGGGATCAGGGGGACGCCGCACTGCTGCGCGAGCTGCCTTGCGCGCACCTTGTCGCCGAAGAGTTCGAGCGCCTCGACCCGGGGACCCACGAAGCGGATGCCTTCCTGGGCGCAGCGGCGCGCCAGCACGGGGTTCTCGCTGAGGAAGCCGTAGCCGGGGTGCAGCGCGTCGCAGCCGGTCGACTTCGCTGCGGCGACGATCGCCTCGACGTCGAGGTAGGCGCGGGCGCCGACGGCGTCGAGCGCGACCACCTGATCCGCGTGGCGCAGGTGCAGCGACGCGGCGTCGTCCTTCGAGTGCACCGCCACGGTGGGCAGGCCGAGCTCGCCCGCGGCGCGGGCGATGCGGATCGCGATCTCGCCGCGGTTGGCGATCAGAAGTCGTTCGAAACGTCTGGTGTTCATGTCCTGTCGAGCCATCCGGCCAGATCCTGTTTCTTGACCTTCCCGGTCGCGGTCATCGGCAGCTGCTCGACGATCCGGACTTCGGGAACCTTGTAGCCGGCCATCCGGCTGCGACACCAGGCCTGCAGTTCGGGACCGGTGGCGACGCTGCCCGGCTGAAGCTGGACGAAGGCCAGCGGCAGCTCGCCGCGCTCGGGATCGGGGGCTCCGATCACGCCGGACCCGAGCACCGCGGGGTGCTGGCCCAGCACCGCCTCGATCTCCGGCGGGAAGACGCTCATTCCCTTCACCTTTAGCATCTCCTTGCGGCGCCCGAGGTAGTGCAGGAAGCCCTGCTCGTCGATGACGCCGATGTCCCCCGTGCGCAGCCAGCCGTCGACCAGCGCCTCGGCGCTGGCTTCCGGCTTGTTCCAGTAGGCCTTCAGCAGCGAGGGCGTACGCACGCGGATCTCGCCTTCGACGCCAAGCGGCATCAGCGCGCCGGTGTCGAAGTCGCAGATCTTGAATTCGGTGCCTGGCACCGGCAGCCCGACGAAGATCGGCTGCACGCGCAGGTCGAAGTCGTCGTCCTGGAAGCCGGAGGTGAAGGTGTCCGAGGTGTGGGTCTCGGTCATTCCCCACGAGGACTCCGCCAGCACCGTTCCGGTGAGCGCCTGCCAGCGTCTGCGGTACTCGAGGTTCAGCTTCTTGACGAAGGAAACCACCCGGACCTGGCGCAGCGAGCCGAGGTCGAACTCGGCGAAGCGCGGGTGGTCCATGATCTCGACCGCGCCGTCGACCGGCATCACGACCGTGGTCACCGCGTGGCGCTGGATCGCGCTCATCACCCCGAGAGGATCCCAGCGCGTGAGCAGCACCAGCGTCGCGCCCCCGAACACCGGGAAGATCAGCCCGGCGTTCTCGCCGGCGATCCAGAACTGGGGGAAGAAGCTCAGGAAGACGGTGTCCGGTTCCAGCGTGAGCGCGACCCCGGCGTTCGAGGCTGCGGTGTAGATCATGTCGCGCTGCGTGTGCACGCAGCCCTTCGGCATCCCGGTGGTGCCGCCGGTGTAGTTCAGCGCCGCGATGTCGTCGAGTCCCGGAACGAATCCCGGCAGCGGCGCGGACTGGTCCTCGAGCGCGGGCATCAGTTCGATCGCGTCCGGGCAGGCGATGCGCGCGCCGCACAGCGACGCCGGCACAGGGATGGTCGGGGCCTGCGGCAGCACGTCGGCGAAGCCGGTGACGAAGACCGTGCGCAGCGCGCTGCCTGAGCGGACCTCGCGCACCAGCGGCATCAGTTCGTCGAGCGCGACCAGGGCCACCGCGCCGGTGTCCTCCAGTTCGTAGGCGAGCTCGAATGCGCCGGACATCGGGCTGACCGGCACGTGCACCGCGCCCAGCTTCAGGATGCCGAAGAACGCGATGCTGAACTGCGGGCAGTTCGGCAGGAAGACGGCGACGCGATCGCCGCGCCCGACGCCGTGCTGCGCCAGCAGTGCGGCCATGCGGTCGCTCAGCCTATCGAGCTCGGCGTAGCTGAAGGTGCTGCCGTAGTAGATCAGCGCCGGCTTGTCCGGCTGCAACCGCGCCCAGGTGCGCAGGTACTCGGTGAGCGGGATCTCGCCGTGCGGGTAGTGCGGTTCGGTCGGCTTGCCCGCGGGCCAGGCCTTGCGCCACAGCGCGTGCAGCCGCTCGAGGTAGGCGCGCTCGTCCTGCGCGGCGGTGGCGGAGTGCGACATCTTCAGGAACCCCAGAGGTCAGCGCTTCATGGTCGGATCGAGCGCGATGCGCATCGACTCCCCGAGCGTGTTGAAGGCGAGCGCGGTCAGCAGGATCGCGAGCCCGGGCGGATACATCTGCGCGGGCGCGATCTCCATGTTCTGGTAGGCGCGGGCGAGCATCGCGCCCCAGCTCGGGTTCGGCGGCTGGATGCCCAGGCCGAGAAAGCTCAGGCTTGCCTCGGCCAGCAGCGCAGCCGCAAGCAGCAGGGTGACCTGCACGATCACCGGCTGCACCGTGTTGGGAAGCACGTGTCGCCAGAGGATCCGGCTGGTGGAAGCGCCGAAGCAGCGCGACGCGTCGACGTAGAGCTCCTGCCGCACCACCAGGGCGCGTGCACGCACCAGTCGTGCGAGCTGCGGCGAGAACACGATGCCCACCGAGATCATCCCGTTGGTCAGGCCGATGCCCAGGGCCCCGGTGACCGCGATCGCCAGGACGATCGCAGGGAAGGAGAGCAGCGCGTCGATGACGCGGCTGATCGCGTCGTCGACGCGCCCACCCATGAAGCCCGCGATCAGGCCGACCGGGACGCCCAGCAGGATGGCGATCCCGACGGCCAGGAAGCTGGCGTAGAGCGTCACCGGCGCGCCGTGGATCAGGCGGCTGAGCACGTCGCGGCCGAGGTCGTCGGTGCCCATCAGGTGCAGGCTGGATGCCTCGCCCAGGGGATTGTCGAGGTCCTGCGCGATCGGCGAATAGGGGGCGATCACCGGGGCGGTGATCGCCAGCAGCACCAGAAGCAGCAGGAAGGCGATGCTGAACGCCGCCCGCAGGTCGGAGCGCAGCCACTTGAAGAATCGGCGGGTCATCAGCTGATCCTCGGGTCGAGCACCGTGTAGAGAACGTCGGCGATCAGGTTCACCGCGATCACGACCAGCACCATCACGAACACCACGCCCTGCACGACCGGGAGGTCGCGGGTGAGCGCGGCGTTGACGATGAGATTGCCCATGCCGGGGATCGCGAACACCGCTTCGACGACCACCGTCGCGGCGAGCATCCGGTTGAAGAGCAGGGTCGCGACCGTCAGCAGGTTGACGCTCACGTTCTTGAGCCCGTGCTTCCAGAGGATCGCGGCTGGTGTCAGGCCCTTCGCGTGCAGCGTGCGCACCTGCTGGGACGACATGATCTCGACCAGGGAGCTGCGCAGCTGCCGGGAGACCTCGGCGACGCCGCCCGAAGCCAGCGCGATCGCCGGAAGCAGCGCGTGGTGCAGCGCGCGGCCGGGGTCCGCGGAGAAGGGGTGCGAACCGGTCGCCGGGAACAGCCCGAGCTCGAGCGAGAGCCAGGAGACCAGGATCATCGCGAGCCAGAAGTTCGGCACGGCGATCCCGAGCGAGGCGATCGCGGTGACGCTGCGGTCGCGCAGGCCGTCCGGGCGGCTGGCTGCCAGGATGCCCAGCGGGATGCCGATCACCAGGGCGATCGCCATCGCGGTGAGCACGATCAGCAGCGTATTCGGGAAGCTGCGGCCGATCGACGTGATCACCGGCTCGCCGGAGGCGAGCGAACGCGACAGATCCCCCTGCACCGCGTGGAACAGCCAGCTGCCGTACTGCACCAGGAAGGGGCGGTTCAGCCCGTAGAGCTCGCGGATCTCGGCGATCCGCGCCTCGGTCGCGTTCTCGCCGGCCAGGGTGATCGCGATGTCCCCGGGCATCATCTTCAGGAGTCCGAACACCACGAAGGTGGCCAGCAGGATCACCGGCGCCGCCTGCAGCAGGCGGCGCCGGATCACCCGGCGTCGGCTGGGGGTCAGCATCGCGCAGTCAGTCCAGGGAGATGAACTCGTACTTCGGCTTGCCGAGCAGGTTGGTCCGGTAGCCCTTCACCTTCTCGGAGAGCGCGGTCATCTCGTGCGTGAACGCGAGCGGCGCCACCATGGCCTGCTCCATCACGATACGCTGGATCTTCGCGAAGATCTTCCTGCGCGTCTCGATGTCCTCGCTGGCGCGGCTCTCGACCAGCAGCGCGCTGAGCTCCGGCGAGACCTCGACCCGGCCGGCGTTGAAGTAGGCGTCCTTCGAGTACATCAGGCCGTAGGTCATGCTGGGGTCGGGACGTCCGGTCCAGGCCGACAGCAGCGCGTCGAACTTCTTCTCGGCGCCGAAGTACTGCGCGCTGATCTCCGCGACCGTGCCGTTGGTGAACTTCAGCCGGATGCCCACCTTGCCGAGCTGGTCCATGAGGATCTCGCCGCGGCGCACCGAGTCCTGGTCGGTATAGCCGCCGATCGACAGCTCGAAGCCGTCCTTCAGGCCGGCCTCGGCGAGCAGCGCCCTGGCCCTGGCCGGGTCGTGCGGGTAGAGCGAGGCCACCGATTTGTCGTAGGCCCAGTGCGCGCTCGGCATGTTCATCGCCGCGGGTTCGCCGATCCCTGAGAGCGCCGCCTTCACGAAGGCTTCGCGGTCCAGCGCGAAGTTGATCGCCTGGCGCACCTTGACGTTGTCCAGCGGCTTCTTCGCCAGGTTCAGGTAGATCTGCAGGCAGTACAGCGTGGGGCCGGTGACCAGCTTCAGGTTCTTCGAGCGCTCGATCACCGGCTTGAGCCGCGGCGGCAGCGCGTAGGCCATGTCGTTCTGGCCGGCGGACACCGAGCGCAGGCCGGTGGAGAGTTCCGGGATGATCGAGAACTCGATCCCGTCGACGAAGCCCCGGTCGTTGCGCCAGTACTTGTCGTAACGGGCGACCACGATCTTCTGGTTGTCGGCCCAGCTGACGAACTTCCAGGGACCTGCGCCCACCGGCTTGCGGTCGAACTCGTTGCCCGCCTCCTGCGCCGCCTTGGGCGAGACCATCATCCCTGCGCGGTCGGAGAGGATCGCGGGCAGCGCGGTGTCGGGCTTGGCAAGCTTCACGGTGACCTGCAGCGGCCCGGTGACCTCGACCGCGGCGATGCTGGAGAGGTCGGCCTTGATGTTCGAGCGCTGGTGGGTGCGCCCGCGGTCGAGGTTGAACTTCACCGCCTGCGCGTCGCAGGGGGTGCCGTCGTGGAAGGTGATTCCGGGGCGGATGTTCAGGACCATCGTGTTCGGGTTCGGGTAGCTCCACTCGGCCAGACCGGGCTTCGGCTTGAGCGTGTCGTAGTCCCACTCCACCAGGGTGTCGTACATCGTCCACAGGTAGGTATGGTCGGAGCCGGCGCCACCGGTGGCCGGATCGAGGCTCGAGGGGTTGGCCGTCCCGGAGACGCGCAGCGTCCCGCCGCGCTTTGCGGCGCCCTGTGCCCAGGCGGGCATCCCGGCGCCCATCGCGACGGCGCCTGCGCCGAGCATCGTCAGCAGTTCGCGGCGCGACACGAGCGCCCAGGCGTCGTCGGCCGTCTGGGGGCGTTTGGGATCGGTCATCATGGTCTCCTCGTCCGGTGGTTGGTGTGGTCTCGGTTCGTGCCCGCGCGTGTCGGGCGTGCGAGAGCGGAAAGGGTGCTCACGGGTTCGGCGGCGGCGGGCCGTCGGGCGTGGCGAAGTGGCAGGCGACCCAGTGATCCGGACGCAGTTCGCGCCACTGGGGCTCGCGGCGCGCGCATTCGTCCTGCGCGCTGCGGCAGCGGGTGCGGAAGCGGCAGCCCGAGGGCGGGTCGATGGGGCTCGGGATCTCGCCTTCGAGGACGATCCGCTTCCGGGTGCGCAGCTGCGACGGGAGCGGCACCGGCTCGGCCGACATCAGCGCCTCGGTGTACGGGTGCAGCGGGCGGTCGCAGACGTCCTCGGTCGGGCCGAGCTCCATGAAGCGCCCCAGGTAGGTGACCGCGATGCGGTCGCTGACGTGCGAGACCACCGACAGGTCGTGCGTGATGAACACGTAGGTCAGGCCGAGCTCACGCTGCAGATCCGCGAACAGGTTCAGGACGTCGCCGCGGATGGACACGTCGAGCGCCGCGACCACCTCGTCGCAGACGATCAGCTTCGGGCGCAGGGTCAGCACCCGTGCGATGTTGATCCGCTGTTTCTGGCCGCCCGACAGCATGTGCGGGTAGCGCGCGGCGAACTCGGCGGGGATTCCCACGCGCGACAGCGCGTCGAGCGCGCGACGGCGGATCTCGTCGCGTCCGAGTCCACCGGCGATCTCGAGCGGTTCGCTGACGCTGTCGAGGATGCGCTGGCGCGGGTTCAGCGCGGCGTTCGGATCCTGGAAGACGATCTGGTAGTGCCTGCGCCTGTCGCGCAGCGCCTTTCCGGACAAGGCGGAGAGATCGACGCCGTCGTGGAGGATGCTCCCCTCGGTGGGCGCCAGCAGCGAGACCAGCGCGCGCCCGAGGGTGGTCTTGCCCGATCCGGATTCGCCGATGACCCCGAAGGTCTCCCCCGCCCGGACGTCGAAGCTCACGCCATCGACCGCCTTCACGGTGGCGCCCTGGTCGAGGGTCGCGAAGCGGATGCGCAGGTCGCGCACGCTCAGCAGGGGAGTGTCTGCGCCGGTGCTCATGCCACCGCTCCGGCAAGCTCGAGCGCGCCAGCGCGGTGGCAGCGCACCTTGCGGTTCGCACCGGCATCGACCAGGGCTTGCTCGCGCTCGCAGCCCTCGGCCGCGTAGGCGCAGCGCTCGCGGAAGCGGCAGCCGGGCGGCATCATCGCCGGCGTGGGGACCCGTCCGGGGATCGAGGGCAGCTGCTGGCGTCGCGCCGCGAGTCGCGGCAGCGAGCGCAGCAGGCCGGAGGTGTAGGGGTGGCGCGGACGCACCAGCGCGTCGTCGACCGGCGCGTCCTCGACCACCTCGCCCGCGTACATCGTGAGCATGCGCGTGCAGACCTCGGCGACCACGCCGAGGTCGTGCGTGATGAACATCAGCGCGGTGCCGGCGCGCTCGCTGAGATCGAGGAGCAGGTCGGTGATCTGCGCCTGCACCGTGACGTCGAGCGCCGTGGTGGGCTCGTCGGCGATCAGCAGCTTCGGCTCGCAGATCAGCGCCATGGCGATCATCACGCGCTGGCGCATCCCGCCGGAGAGCTGGTGCGGGTACTCGTCGTGGCGTCGCGCGGGGAGCGGGATCCCGACGCGGGCGAGCGCGTCGATCGTGCGCTCGCGCGCTTCGGCGCGGGTGCCGCCGAAGTGGGTGCGCCAGGCCTCGCCGATCTGCGCGCCGATCGTGAAGACAGGGTCCAGGGCGGTCATGGGCTCCTGGAAGATCATCGCGAGGTCGCGGCCACGGATCGCGCGCATCTGCGTCTCCGGGATCTGCACGAGATCCCTTCCCTCGAAGAGGATGCGTCCGGTGATCTGGGTGGTGCGCGCCGGCAGAAGACGCAGGATGGAGAGCCCGGTGACGGTCTTGCCGCAGCCGCTCTCGCCTACGACGCCGAGCCGTTCGCCGGGAGCGATCGAGAAGCTGACTCCGCGGGTGACCGGGAGGGGTCCGGCGGCCGTGCGGAAGGCGATCGACAGGTCCTGGACCTGAAGCAAGGTTGCGTCTCCTCGTCGTTCTCTGCGCCGCGGTCTTCGCTGGCGCGGCCGGAGCACACGGAGGGGCGCCGGCGTGCGGACATCGTTTGCGGCAGACTAGCACATAAATTGTCGACAATCGACAGACGTCTTTCCTCGGAGCGGCATCTGGTGGACAATCGATCGCGACATCCAAGAGACCGGACGCGCCGAAATTGAAATCAGCCGAACCTGACAGGCAACCCGCATCGGCCAGTGTCGTCCTGCCGGAGGTGCATCCCGTGACGCCGCGCAGCATTCCCGAGCAGGTGGCCGAGCAGGTCGGCGCGGCGATCATCGAAGGGCGCCACCGGGCGGGCGAGCGGCTGACCGAGACCGAGCTCGCGCAGACCTACGGAGTCAGTCGCGGGCCGATCCGCGAGGCGCTGCGCATCCTCGAGCGACGCCATCTGATCGAGCTGCAGCCGCGCCGCGGGGCCTGGGTGCGTGCGGTCTCGCTGAACTCGATCGCGGATCTCTTCAACGTTCGCATGGCGCTGTCGGCGCTTGCCGCCAGGCTGATGGCGCAGCTGCGCGCGGAGAGCTTTCTGCAGACGCTGGGGCGCCGCGTCGATGAGCTCGAGGCGATGGCGCGTCGCGGGGATGCGGATCCGCTGGCCTTCGCCTACACGGTGACGCGCGCGATCCGCACGATCGCGCGCGGCTCGGGCAACGAGCTGCTGGTCGAGATGATGGTCAATCTCGCGAACCAGACCGTGTGGACGACCATCTGGAAGACGCCGCTCGATTACCTGGGCGCGCAGCGGCGGCGGGAGTCGGCGGCGCGGATGAAGCAGGTGCGCGACGCGATCGCGGCCGGCGACGGGGAAGCCGCCGAACGCCTGCTGCGCGGCTTTCTCGAGGACGACCGTGATCAGGCGATCCGCGTCCTCGGCAGGCTGCGCGGCGAGACGGTCGACGTGCATCGCCTGCTGCACACGCAGGCGCGCGCGGATGCCGGGGCTGCGAAGCGGAGAAAGGCGGCGGACCGCGTCGCAGTCGCGCCGCCCGAGAGGCGCACGACGAAGACTGCGAAGCGCGGCGCCGCGCGGGGACATGTCGCGCGAACGGGCCCGGCCGCTCCGACGCCGGCCGATGCAGGCGCGAGGCGCAGGTCGCGCACCGGCTGACTGGGTGGACGAGGACGATTGGAGGAGATGGAGATGCGCGAATCGCAGGCGATGAGCTCACGACAGGTCTTCGAGGACATGGTGGCCCAGGGCGACCTGGTCCTGGACCGCCTCGACCACTGGGCCGCAACGCAGCCCGACAAGGTGTTCATCGACTACGGCGAGGACGACCTGCAGCTGGGCTTCGCCGAGTTCTCCAGGCGGGTCGACGCCGTTGCGGCAGGGCTGGCGCGCATGGGCGCGGCGCCCGGCGATCGCGTCAGCGTGATGACCCGCAACTCGCTGGTGGCCGCGCTGACGATGTTCGCGTGCTGGCGCAGCGGCACCATCTACGCCCCGGTCAACTTCAACTACAGGGGCAGGCTGCTGGCCTACCAGCTGAACGACACCGCGCCAAGCGTGTTCGTCGTGGGCGCCGACTGTGCGCAGGCGGTGCACGAGGTGCTCGCGCAGACCTCGATTCCGGCGGTGGTGCTGCATCGACCGCGGCCGGGCGAGCACGATCACGGCAGTGGCGCGTTCGCTGCGGGGTTCGGGGCAGGGCTGCGGACTGCGGACTTCGCCGACCTGCTTGCCTGCGGGGGCAGTGTGCCTCGCCTGGCGCGCGGCTTCGACGACATCGCCAACATCGTCTACACCTCGGGAACCACCGGGCCGGCAAAGGGCGTGGTGCAGAGCTTCCGGTGGATGAACCAGTACAGCTACGTGATGCGCAAGCTCACCGCGCCTGACGACGTGCTCTATTGCGATCTGCCGCTCTATCACGTCGGGGGCGCGCACTTCCTGGTGGCGCGCGCGGCATGGGTTGGCAACACCATCAGCCTCTGGGACCGCTTCAGCCCGACGGACTTCTGGCGGCGAGTCGCGCGTGGACGATGCAGCAACGCGGTGCTGCTCGACGTGATGATCCCGTGGCTGATGAGCGCGGAGCCACGTCCTGGTGATCGCGAGAACACCCTGAACAAGGTGAGCATGCAGCCGCTGCCGATGAACCACCACGCGGTTGCAAGGCGCTTCGGCTTCGATTTCGTGCTCAGTGGTTTCGGGCAGACCGAATCCGGCCTGGGCTTCGCCGCGCTTCTCGACGAGTGGGGCGACGAGGAAGGCACGCCGCGCGCCCTCTGGCGCGGCCCGGACAAGGCCACGATGCGCGCGACGATGGCGAGCTTCGGACTGCCGGTGATCCCGCCGGGAATGCCGCTGGCCAAGGGCTTCATGGGCTTGCCCTCGCCATTGCTCGAGGCGGCGGCGCTCGATCCGCAGGACGGGCAGTGCGCCGACGGCGAGGTGGGGCAACTGGCCTTCCGGCCGCGCTTTCCCTCCCTGCTGCTCGAGGAGTACTTCCGCAAGCCGGAAGCCACGATCAAGGCGCTGCGCAACTGCTGGTTCCACACGGGGGACGCGGTCTACCGGGGCGAGGACGGCTACTGGTACTTCGTCGACCGCATGGGGGGATTCTTCCGCGTGCGCGGCGAGAACGTCTCGTCCTATCAGGTCGAGGACCTGGTCAACGGCCACCCGAAGGTGCGCGCGACCGCGGCGGTACCGGTGCCGGCGGAGGTCGGCGACGAGGAGGAGGTGGCGGTCTTCGTCGAGCTCAAGGAAGGCGAGACGATGGACGAGGAGGAGCTGCGTGCACACGCGCGCGAGGTGATGCCGAAGTACATGGTGCCGCGGCACGTGCGCTTCGTGGCTGCGCTGCCCCTGACCCCGACCAACAAGGTGGAGAAGTACAAGCTGAAGCAGGAGCTGCTCGCCGAGCTGGGCAGGGCGCCGCGCACGCAGCCCTGAGCCCGGCGCAGGGCTCGCGCCCGCGCGCCGACCGGTGCGGGAGGTGCAGGCGGCAGACCGCTGCCCGGGGCCTGGATCGGGACGTCGCTGCGTTGCGCGCGGCGCGGCTTGCGCCGACAATCGTGCGCACACTTTCGTCCGGGAGTCGTCGATGTCCGTTCAGTTCCCCACGCCCGAGGGCCTGGTCCGCGGAAGCTATTCACACGTCGCCGTCGTCACCGGCGGGCGCACCCTCTACGTCTCGGGTCAGGTCGCGGTAGACGCCTCCGGCAAGGTCGTCGGCGCCAGCTTCGCCGAGCAGGCCGAGAAGGTCTTCGACAACCTGCAGACGGCGCTCGCCGCGGGCGGCGCGGAGTTCCGCCACGTGGTCAAGCTCAACACCTATGTCCGCGACCTCACCTCGGCCAAGGTGGCGCTGCTGCGCGAGATCCGCGCGCGCAGGTTCGGCGGACACCTGCCGGCGAGCACGCTGGTCGCCACGCCCGCGCTCGTGCACGAGGACATGATGCTCGAGGTCGAGGCGGTGGCGGTGGTCGATTGACCGGCGCGGCCCGGTCAGGGGAAGCGACGATGTCCGGATCCCGGCTTCGCGTCACCGCCTACACCGATTACAAGAGCCCGTACGCGTACGTCGCGAAGAACGCGACGCTGGCGCTCGCGGTCGAGTATCCGGTGGAGCTCAGGTGGCTGCCGTACACGCTTCTGGGGCGGCGACCGGATCGACGCGGTCAAGCGCGCGATCGAGCGGCGCCGCGGCGCGCTGAGCGTGATCCGCCCGCTTCGCCGGGCCGAACGGGGCTCGCACGCTCGAGCTGATGCGTCTGGCCAGGCCCGTCGAGCTCCCACGCTTCTACAGGCGCCCGACCAGCGACGCCCGCTGTGACAGCTCGATGAAGTTGCCGTCCGGATCGCGCACGAACGAGTAGCGCACGGTGTCGCCCAGCAGCATCGGGGGGCGTCCCTCTTCGCCGCCGCGCGCCAGCACGCCCGCGTGCTCGGCGACGCAGTCGCGGATCTGCACCGTGGTGTAGCGCCAGCCGCGCGCACGCCAGTCGTCGCAGCGCTCCACCCTGCGCTCCTCGACGACCATCACGCGGGTGTCGCCGCAGACGTAGGTGCCCGGGGCGGGCGAGTCGAACTGCATCGCGTGGCGCCAGAATCGGTCGTGCGCGTCACGCTCGTTCACCGCGAGCTCGATCGCGATGCCGACCACGCCCTCGTGCCCGGGCGGAACCAGCAGCACGAGGTTGCCGTCAGGGTCGGCGAGTTCGCGCGGGGCATCCAGTCCCTGGCGGGCGATGCGCACCCGGACGATTCCGCTGGGCGGCGCCGCAGGCAGCGGGTCGCGTGCGTGATTCACCTTCAGGATCGAGCCGTTCATGTGGTGCCGCAGTTGCTGCATGCCGCCACCGAGCTTGCCCATGTGGTCGTACTCGAGGCCGACCGTCTGCTGCCAGAAGTGCAGCTGGTCGTCGCGCCTGTTCGTGAACAGGCCGACGTCCATGTGGGGTTTCGCGAGGTCCATGTCACGCATGCTCGCCCTTGTGCGGGTCGAACGCAAGCACGGAATGCCCAGTCCGCGCCCGATGTGCTGAGCGCGTTCAGCCGTGCATCTGAAGCTGCGCTGGGGAACGCGGGCCGTGGGGATGGCGGCACCCGGAAGCCGCCCGACCCCGACCACGGCACGGACAAGGAGTGGGGCTGTCCGTTCTTCTCGTTCGGCTAAGAGAAGAGCTGTGCGATCTGGCGCATAGGCAGGAAAAGACGCCTTGGCGTGAGCTGGAAGGGCAGGAAGTCGAAATGCCTGTAGAAGCTCTCCGCCTGCTCATCCTTCGCGTCCACGATTACGGCCATTGCGCCGATCTGCTGCGCGCCTTCCAGACAGCGGCGCAGCGCATCGACGAGAAGGAACTCCCCGACGCCCTGCCCTTTGGCCGTCCGGTCAACCGCCAGCCTGCCGAGCAGGGTCACGGGCAACTGCCCATATCGAGGCAGTTTCTTCATGATGTCCGGCGGCAGTTCCTCGACGGGAATGATGGACGCGGAAAGGGTGTAGAAACCGCGTACCACCTGGCTGCCGGGCTCGAGCAGAACGAAGGGCACGGCGACATGCTTCTCGGCGTCCTGCCGCGCCTGCTGCCTGAGATAGCGATTCAGATCGTCGTTGCTGCAGTCGAAGGCGCTGCGGTCGTGCCCTTTTTCGAGGGGAACGATGTGCTCAGGGGTCAGGATGAGCGGCAATCACAGCCCCGTCTTCCGGCGGTAGCTTTCCACGGCTTTGCGCAGGCGCGCGCCCGGTTCCGGCGGATTCAGCAGGGCAGAGACAAAGGCAAGCTGCTCCTCGCGCGAGAGCCGGATGAGTTCGTGCTCCTGGACGATCCTTGCAGCGACTTCCTGTGCGCTGTCGATGACAAACTCGCTCAGCGAGCGACCGGACAGGGCCGCAGCCCGCTGGAAGAGGTTTTTCTGTTCGCTGGAGACGCGTGCCTCCAGCCGCGCATTACGCGGCTTGCCGGACGTTTCAACGGTACTCGGCATGGCAGCCTCTCCTGGCTGAACGGGGAAGTACGATTCCGCATTCGTCTGTATATTGTACGCCATTTGTACGGACACAATAGATCAAATCCGCTGCGACCAAGCCCACGAGGCCATACGGGGGCTGGCTCGCGCCCCCCACCCCATGGCCGACTCGGGCAGCAAGCAGACACCGGACGCGGGAATACCGGTGTCAGTCGATAATCAGCAGTTTCGCCGCCGAGGCTGTGCCCTCGCGCCGCGCCATCGCAGCTTGGGTAGGCGCGTCGTCTACCGCAAAGCTGACTTCGGCTACTTTGCGGTCATCCGAGCTGATGTGCTCGTCGCCAAAGAGAACAAAGCGAGGAAAGACGCTTCCGAAGTGATAGCGCTCGTCGCCGCGAGTGCCTGTGCCCAACCCCTGCGTAGTGATGCAGTGGAGCAGTGAGACCTTTGACAGATCGTGAAACGTGCCGAAGATGTCCCGACTGGTCTGCGTTGAGAAGAACTCTCGGGAATAGAGATCGAGGGACGTTGCCCCTCCGCTCAGTACAAGCTCTCCGTGTAGTTCATCACCCGTAGAAAGCACGAAGCGTCCAGACTTCCTGAAGTCCTTGTACTTCTTCATCTCCGCGGGTCTCCATCTTTGCGGAAGCCGGGATAGGCAAATGCCGAGGCGATCTTGTCGCAGTCCCGCTCGCTCACGCCCGCCGCGCGCGCTATCGCGTACCAGGAGCCGCGTACCTGCGCTTCCATCGCATCGACTAGCGCACGCGCTTCGTCCAGATCGAGCAGGAAGCGGGCGCTTTGTGAGAGCAAGTTCTCTGCATTCGCATACCGGCCTGCATCACCGCATTCCATCGCCAGATCGCGCCGCTCCAGGCTGACCGGCACCGCAGGCGTCAGGTCATAGGCTGGCGAAAGGCTCCAGTCGGCAGCACGGGCGAGGACCGCATGGTTGCGCGGGTGATCATCGACGTTGGAGATCAACGCGTTGAAGCACATCCTACGAAACAGCTCGGCAGTGCTTTGCCGAGGCTCCGCACACACGCGCCGTAGCTCCTCGGCCAGCAAGACGTACGACCACTTGTCGCGGGATTGATAGGTGTCCTCCGCGCGCAGCAGGGTCAGGGCGCTCACCATGCGTGCGCGCCGGTAGCCTGCATCGGTCTTCTCGCGGTCAAAGCGCTTGACCAGAAGCACGTCGCGCCCGGCGACTTCGACAACCCGGCTTTCCGCCGTGACGATATCGCAGGCCCGTGCGAGGGTCAGCATGGCGTGCTCGACCCGGGCGTTGTTCCAAGGATCGTCCGGTCTGTTGAACTTCGCGATCCAGAGGCCGTCGTCGTCTTCGACCACGGCCTTGGGACGTGCGCCGCCCATCGACGTGCCGATCACCATCAGCTTCTCGACCTGATCGTGATCGGCATCGGCATCGGCAACAGCATCACTGCCGCCACCGGCGGCGGGCTGATCTTCATCGGCCACGATGGCATCGGCAATCGCCTGCACTGTTGCCAGATCGAGCGTCCGGTTGAAGCTGCGCTTGGGGGCGGGGGGCGTCTGGTTGAGCCCGAAGCCGAGCGCCCCCGCCCGGTCATCGGGCGAGTACAGCAGGTAGTCCATCTCACTGGGCTGCGCCTTGCCAAGATGCCGCTGGATGACCCGGCGGCCCCAGTAGTCCGGACTCGCATCGCGCAGCGCGCCGAAGACGCCGCCCATCGACGCTGTTGCGTAGGTGCGCGGGGTCAGCTTCAGCTCGACAGGGTCAAGCGCCACGGCGTTGGGCCGCTCAAGGTAGCTGCGCCCGTAGACGAAGCGCCCCTCGGGCACACCCCGCCGGTCAACAGAGAGCGCGAACCGCCCAGCCGTAACGGGCTCGGTCTCCCCGGGCAGGGTGATATAGACGAAGCACTCGCCCGGTGTTTCAGAAGTCATTGTTCAGCTCCGTCTTCGGACGAGCGCGGCCCCGCTCGCGAGAAAGCGCCAGGGTCTGTCCTTCCTGATCCCGTTCGGGCGTGGCGACAAGATCAAGCTGATCGAGCAGGTCGAGTGCCCAGAGGAGCGCCGCATAGACGGCGATGCCGGTCGAGGGCTTCCCCTTCTCGGCGTCGGCAACAGCACGCTCGCCGGTGCCGATCTTCTCAGCCATCTCGCCGATGGTGAGGTTGCGCCGCAGCCGCGCCGTGCGCAGGTTCGCGCCCAGCCCTTTCAGCGTCTTTTCGACGGCGTAGGGTGGCGCAGTGAGCAGCTTGTTGCGGGCAGCCATCGGAGCACCTCTATGAGCGTTCTCAGATCCTCTACCAGTATCATGGTGGGATGAGGGGTTCAAGAGAAAACGCCCTCAAGAGCATTTTAAAGGATCTAAGACGCTCTTGAGAGCGGTAAGCCGCAGGCGTATGCTAGAATATCTACCGCTGGGAGACCTCAAGACCAGGAGTTTCCCAGCCTCAGACGAGAGGGCCGGTGTGCCGCCGCTATGGGCACCTCGAGAAATGCGTACATAGCTGTGTACATAACGGGGTTCTTGGGTGATGTCGAACGAGCAAATCGCCAATGAAGTCAAGCGCAGACGCACCTTCGCCATCATCTCCCACCCCGACGCGGGCAAGACCACGCTCACCGAGAAGCTGCTGCTGTTCGGCGGAGCGATCCAGCTCGCCGGCACCGTCAAGGCGCGCAAGAGCGCCCGGCACGCAACCTCGGACTGGATGGAGGTGGAGAAGCAGCGCGGCATTTCGGTGACCAGTTCGGTGATGCAGTTCGAGTACGGCGGCCACACGGTCAACCTGCTGGACACGCCCGGGCACGAGGACTTCTCCGAGGACACCTACCGGGTGCTCACCGCGGTCGACGCCGCGGTGATGGTGATCGACGCGGCCAAGGGCGTGGAGGCGCAGACCATCAAGCTGCTGGAGGTCTGCCGGCTGCGCAACACACCGATCATCACCTTCGTGAACAAGCTCGACCGCGAGGTCCAGGAGCCGCTGGCGCTGCTCGAGGAGATCGAGTCGGTGCTGAAGATCCAGTGCGCACCGGTGACCTGGCCGATCGGGATGGGCAAGCGCTTCCGCGGCGTCTACCATCTGCTCGAGGATCGGCTGATGCGCTTCGCGGCTGGCGAGGAGCGGGTGAGCTCGGACGTCGAACGCGTCGAGGGCGTCGACAATCCGCGTCTGGACGCGCTCTTCCCCGACGAGGTCGGCGCGCTGCGCAACGACGTGGAGCTGCTGCGCGGCGCGAGCGAACCCTTCTCCCTGGAGCGCTTCCTGGCCGGCACCCAGACGCCGGTCTTCTTCGGCTCCGGGATCAACAACTTCGGCGTGCAGGAGATCCTGCAGGCGCTGCTGGACTGGGCGCCGCCGCCGCAGCCGCGCGACGCGGGCGTGCGGATGGTGAACCCCCAGGAACCGGCCTTCACCGGTTTCGTGTTCAAGATCCAGGCGAACATGGATCCGCGCCACCGCGACCGGATCGCCTTCCTGCGCGTGTGCTCGGGGCGCTACTCCCCCGGAATGAAGGTGCAGCACCTGCGCCTGGGCCGGGAGATGAAGATCGGCAATGCGCTGACCTTCATGGCCAACGAGCGGGTCTCGAGCGAGGGTGCGGTTGCCGGCGACATCATCGGCATCCACAACCACGGCCAGCTTCACATCGGCGACACGCTCACCGAAGGCGAGGTGCTGGGCTTCAAGGGCATTCCCTATTTCGCTGCGGAACTGTTCCGCCTGGCGCGTGCGCGCGACCCCTTCAAGACCAAGCAGCTCGCCAAGGGACTGCAGGAACTCGGCGAGGAGGGGGCCATCCAGGTCTTCCAGACGGCGACCGGACAGACGCTTCTGGGTGCGGTCGGCGTGCTGCAGTTCGAGATCGTCGCCCACCGCCTGCAGACCGAATACCAGGTGGACGCGGTCTACGATCCGGCCGACATCCACACGGCGCGCTGGGTGACCTTCCCCGACGACACGATGCGCAAGCGCTTCGAGAAGGAGCAGGCGCTGCGGATGTCCCAGGATGTCGATGGCAATCCGGTGTTCCTGGCGAGCTCCTCCTACAATCTGGCGGTGACACAGGAGCGCTGGCCCGAGGTGGGCTTCCACGCCACGCGGGAGCACGGGCAGCGGCTCGAGCACGCCTGAGTGCGGGACGCCGCTGCGGGCCGAGCTTGCAGCGGGCCGTACTGACATGGCCTGCCATGGACGACGGGAGGCGGCGATGGCGCCCAAGGAAAAGGAACTGCGCCTTGCGCTGGTCTGTTTCGGTGGCGTCTCGCTCGCGATCTACGAGCACGGGATCACCCGCGAGATCCATTCGCTGCTGAAGGCCTCGCAGCTCTTCCACGCCGCGCAGTCCGGCAAGGCGCCGGTCCCTGCGGCGCCGGCGCCGGGCACGGTGCCAGGCATGGACGACGCGCCGGAAGAGCCGCCATCCGACGAGGGCACGACGGGCGCAGCAGGGGGCGGCGAATCGACCCAGGCGGTCTACCGGGAATTCCTCGAGACCCTGATGGCCGCGGGACTGCATCTGCGGGTGGTCGTCGACGTGATCGCTGGCGCCTCCGCGGGGGGCGTCAACGGCATCGTGCTCGCGCGCTCGATCGCGCACGACCTGCCGCTCGAACCGGTGACGCGCATGTGGCTCGAGGAGGCGGACATCGAGCGCCTGGTCTCCGACGATGCGCGCGCGGGGAGGCTGGACAAGTGGTACCTGCGACCGCTGCTGGGCCCGGCGCTGCGCCGGATGGCGCGTGAAGGGATGCTTCCCGACGGGCACGACGATGAGATGCGCGAGAAACTCTCGCTCTTCCTGCGTTCGCGCTGGTTCAGTCCGCCGCTGGACGGCAACCGGCTGTGCGCCACTTTCCTGGACGCGCTCGCGGCGATGGGCGATCCGGCAGTTCCGACGGCTTCGCTGCTGCCCCCCGGGCAGCAGCTCGAACTGCTGGTGACGGTCACCGATTTCCACGGCTCCGAGCGGGCGCTCTACCTGCACGACCCTCCGGTGGTGCGCGAGCGCGAGCACCGGCACGTGCTGCGTTTCGTGTCCGCGCCACCCGGTCGGGGCGGGGACTTCGATCGTGACGGGCTCGCGTCGCTCGCTTTCGCCGCCCGGGCGACATCTTCCTACCCCGGCGCCTTCCCGCCCGCGCAGATCCGCGAGATGGACGGGCTGCTCGCAGCGCGGCGCCAGTCCTGGGGCGGAAGAGGCGCCTTCATCGCCCGCAACTTCGGGCACTACCTCGGCTCGGGAATCGCGCCGGAGGATGCGGTGCTGCTGGACGGCGGAGTCCTGGACAACAAGCCGATCCGGATCGCGGCGCAGGCGCTGCACAGGCATCCGGCCTTCCGCGAGGTGGACCGGCGGCTGATCTACGTCGAACCCGATCCGGCGCGCGCGCAACTGCGCCCGGACACCGGAGTGCCCGGCATGCTCGGCGTGTTTCGCGGGGCGCTCTCGGATCTTCCTCGGCACGAGCCGATCAACGACGAGCTCGCCTGGATCGAGCGGATCAACGAGGAGGTCCGGCGTCGGCATGCGGCCGCCGATGCCACGCGTCCGAAGGTTGCGGCGCTCGTGAAGGAGGCAGCGCAGGGGGAGCTCGGGGGACCGCTGAGCACCGAGCGGGTCCGGCGCTGGCGGCTGGCCTGCGCACGCCTGCTCGGTGAGCACGCGCGCATTCCCTACGATCACTTCGTCCGGCTGATGATCGCCGAGGCAGTGGGCTTCGTCGCCCGCCTCGTGTGCGAGGCCTGCGGCTATCGCGCCAGGTCCCCGCGGGGGCGATGGATCGAGGCGGTGCTCGAGATCTGGGCCGAACGCAACGGCGTCTTCTCGCTGGACAACGGGATCGGCCCCCACGTGGCCAGCGAATCGGAGCTGGACGCGCCGATGGCCTTCATCGTGAGCTTCGATCTCGCCTATCGCTACCGCCGGCTCTACTTCGTGATCCGTACGATCAACCGGTTGTATCCGCGGCTGTCGCAGCCCGGCTGCGAAGGCACCTTGCCGGGCGATCTCGACCTGCTCAAGCGTCGGCTGTACCGCTGCCTAGACTCGATGCGGCTCTACGATGGAGTCTCGTTCCTGAGCGCGGAGTCGATCTCGAGGATCCGCAGGATGTTCGGTGCGCTTCCCGAGGCGCCGCAGACAGGGGTGACCCTGGACGCCAGGGCCTTCTTCGAGCACAACGCGGATGCGGTGGATGCGCTGGTCGCCAGCCTGAGGCAGGAGTGCGACCTGGTGCGCCTGAACGAGGAGGCCGATGCGGTGCTGGCCTCGCCGGCGATGCTGGCGCTGGGCAGCGCGTGCCGCGAGGAACTCCTGGTGTCCTACCTGGGCTACCCGTTCTGGGACATCATCCTGCTGCCGATGCTGCGCGAGCACGAACCCCAGGGGCACGCGGAACGACAGGAGATCAGGGTCGACCGGATCAGCCCGGAGGACGCGCGCAGCCTGCGGCCCGGCGGGACGATGACGCGGCTGCGCGGCACTTCCTTCGGGGGCTTCGGAGGCTTCCTCAGCCGGGCCGCGCGCGAGCACGATTACCTCTGGGGACGCCTGCACGCAGTGGATCGCCTGTTCGACGTGATGTCGAGCAGTGCACGGCGCGACATTCCCGGCCGTGTCGACGACACGTCCTTTCGCGCGCGGGCGCTGCGGGCGGTGCTCCGCGAGGAGCGCGAGCGGCTCGGATCGGTCGGCGCCCTGATCGGGGAGCTGGAAGCGGCGCTCGCCCAGCGGTGATCCGGAATGCGCTGCGCTTTCGGTACGAAGGCAACGGAGGGCTGCTGCTGCGACCCTCCGTTGCGATCTGGCGCCCTCAGGCGCGCGGTGTGGCGCGTTCGATGATCGCGGCGCAGTCGACGCCGCGCGGCAGGGTGCCGTAGTTGTGGTGACCCTGCGCCTGCAGCCGCGAGGCGCAGAAGGCGTCGGCGACGAAGGCCGGGGCGTGCTGCACCAGCAGCGCGGCCTGGATCGCCAGCGCCATGCGGTCGACGAGGTTGCGGGCGCGGTACTCGAGCTCGGCCAGGTCGCTGAACTCGGCCTGCAGC
>CAUJHG010000021.1 GCA_963204785.1 Pseudomonadota bacterium
CGGCCGATGTAGTCGGCGAACTGCACCACGACCGAGCGGTCGAGGCCGAGCTCCTTGCGGATCTCCGCGACCACCTCGGGACGCGCGTCGGGCCCCGCGATGATCTGCGCAGGATCGGTCGGAACGATCTGCAGCAGCGCGAAGCACAGGAACAGCACGCCGACGAGAGCGGGCAGCGACACCAGCAGTCGCCGGACGATCAATGGGCCCACCGGGAGCCTCCTCTCTGATTTCTTGGCAGGGGCGGAGGCTGACACCCGTACCACTGGGCGTCAACCCTGGAAAGTCCGCGAGGACGGACCCCCGCTCCGTATTCGGAACGCGGGGGTCGGCGATGGTCCGCGAAGGCCGGCGAGGCGCCGCGCGGCAAGCGCCGGCGCCTGCGGTCAGGGGCCGATCAGACGCGCTCGATGATGATCGCGGGCGCCATCCCACCGGCGGCGCACATGGTCACCAGGCCGCGGCGCAGGTCGCGGCGCTCGAGCTCGTCGAGGAGGGTGCCGATCAGGATCGAGCCGGTGCCGCCGATCGGGTGGCCCAGCGCCATCGCGCCACCGTTCACGTTGACCTTCTCGCGGTCGAGCTTCAGGTCACGGATGAACTTCTCGGTGACCACGGCGAAGGCCTCGTTGATCTCCCACAGGTCGATGTCCTCGACCTTCAGGCCGGCCCTGGCCAGCGCCTTGCGGGCCGCGGGCACCGGGGCGTTGAGCATCAGCGTCGGGCAGTCGCCGACGTTGGCGGTCACGACGATCCGCGCGCGCGGCTTCAGGCCGTTCTTCTTCGCATAGTCGGGCGAGGCGAGCAGCACGCCGCCGGCCCCGTCGACCACGCCCGAGGAGTTGCCCGCGTGGTGCACGTGCTGGATCTCCAGACCGGGGTATTTCTGCAGGATCAGGCTCCTGTAGGTCGTTCCCTTGTCGTCCAGCGGCATGTCCGCGAGCGCCGGGAAGGCCGGCTTGAGCGAAGCCAGCCCTTCCAGCGTGGTGCCCGGACGCGGAAACTCCTCGTGGTCCAGTGCGAGGCTCCCGTCTTCCTTGTAGACCGGGACGACGCTGCGGGCGAAGCGGCCTTCCTTGATCGCCACCGCGGCGCGCTGCTGGCTGACCAGCGCGAGCTCGTCCAGGGCCTGGCGGGGGATGCCCTCGAGCGTGGCGACCGCATCGGCGCACACACCCTGGTGCGACTGCGGATGGCGCGCGCGCAGGCGCAGGTTGCCGGCGTCCATCATCGAAGGACCGTCGTTCGGGTTGCGCTGGCCGGTGAAGGACATCATCTCGGTGCCGCCGGCGATCACGAGGTCTTCCATGCCGGACATGATCGAGGCCGCTGCCAGGTTCACCGAGGTGATCCCCGAACCGCAGAAGCGATCGAGGGTGACGCCGCTGGCGCGCTGGTCGTAGCCGGCGTCGAGGGCCGCCATGCGACCCATGTCGTTGCTCTGGACGCCGCGCTGCGAGCTGCAGCCCCAGATGATGTCGTCGACCTCGGCCGTCTTCAGGTTGTTGCGCTCGGCCAGGGCCTTGAGCACGGTGGCTGCCAGGTGCTGCGGGTGCATGTCGGCAAGCGCGCCTTTGCCGACCTTGCCGATGCCGCGCGGGGTGCGGCAGGCGTCGATGATGAGAGCTTCGGGCATGGAAAACCTCCAGGGGGGTTGATCGACCGCCGACTGGCGACCTGATGGGAGAAAACCGCTCGCCGCGCGCATGCCTGGGGTGGCCCGACGCGGGTAACTCTGCATGATGCCACTTACGGGCCGAGGCCCGGTTCGCCAAGGCTTCCAGTGACACCCCAGCCGCCCCGCGCGGGGTCATGCACCCGGACGGCAGCCGGATTTCGGAATGCCCGGCCGGTGACGCAGGTATGCTCGGCAGCCGACCTCCGCCGACCTACGGGAGCATTCCGATGAGCACAGCAGGCTCC
The DNA here is from genome assembly GCA_963204785.1 of Pseudomonadota bacterium. Taxonomy (GTDB): domain Bacteria; phylum Pseudomonadota; class Gammaproteobacteria; order Burkholderiales; family Burkholderiaceae_E; genus Quisquiliibacterium. The sequence continues at coordinate 1,924 of CAUJHG010000021.1, forward strand.
TCTCTCCGTGCGCCGCGTGCGCCCCGCAGCCTCGTGTCGCGGCTGGGCGCGATGCTCGCCGTCGCCCTGCTCGGCGCCTGCGCGGCACCGGCTTCGCCTCCGGCCGACGACGGCCTGGCGCGCTGGACTGCCGGCGCACACCGCAGCCCGACCAACGTGGCTCGCGACCCCCATCGCCATCCGGTCGAGACGCTGCGCTTCTTCGGGGTGCGCCCGGACAGCACCGTCGTGGAGATCCTCCCAGGCAGCGCCGGCTACTACATGGAGATCCTGGCGCCCTGGCTGCGCGAGAAGGGCCGCTACCTGGCGGCAGGCCGCGACGAGACCGCGCCGCCCGCGTACCGCGCGGACCACCAGCGGCTGCTCGCCCGCCTGCAGGCCGAGCCTTCGCTGTACGACCGCGTGACGGTCACGAAGTTCGCGGCCGACCGGCACGAGATCGCGCCCCCGGGCAGCGCCGATTTCGTCCTCACCTTCCGCAACCTGCACAACTGGATGGACAGCGGCGAGGCCGAGGCGGCGCTGCGCGCCTTCCACCGCGCGCTCAAGCCGGGCGGAGTGCTGGGGGTGGTCGATCACCGTGGCCGCGACACGCTCCCGCAGCAGGCGCAGATGCGCACCGGGTACGTGCGGCAGGACGTGGCGATCGAAATGATCGAGCGCGCCGGCTTCCGGCTGGTCGCGTCCTCGGAGATCAACGCGAATCCGCGCGACACGAAGGACCACCCCAAGGGGGTCTGGACACTTCCGCCCTCCTTCGCGCTGAAGGAGGTCGACCGCGCCCGATACCAGGCGATCGGCGAGAGCGACCGCTTCACGCTGAAGTTCGTCAGGCGCTGAGGGAGCCGGGGGCGGCCCTCGCGATCGCCCCTGCCACGAAAAGCCCCTGCGTCCGACACGCGCGCACCAGGCCCCGGAGACCGAGCAGATGTCCACGACAGCAGCCGAATCAGCCCTTCTCGGGCAGACCGAAACCTTCGCGCACGAGGTGGTCCGCGTGCTCGCGCCCCGCTGGGAACGCGAACGCCGCATCGGACGCGAGGCCGTCCTGCAGGCGGCCGCCCTCGGCCTGACCCGCCTCGAGGTCCCCGAGGCCTGGGGCGGACTCGCGATGTCCTTCGGCTGCAAGGCACGCGTCGCGGAGATCCTGGGCGCAGCCGACTTCGCGTTCACGATGTCGCTGATCAATACGCAGAACGTCGCCACCAAGCTCGCACGCAGCGCACCGCAGGAGCTGGCGCGCCATTACGTCCCCGGCCTGATCGAGGGCCGGCTGCTCGGCTGCACTGCGCTCACCGAGCCCGGCGCGGGCTCCGACTTCGCCGCGATCGGTACCCGGGCCACGCGCACCGCGCAGGGCTGGCGGCTGGACGGCGCGAAGGCCTGGATCACCAACGCCTCGGAGGCCGACGTGGTGCTGCTCTATGCGCAGACCGAGCCCGGATCCGGTGGCCGTGGAATCGCCGGGTTCGTGATCGATGCGCACCGCGAGGGTTTCGTGCGCGAACCCGCGTTCCAGCTCGCCGGCCAGCACGCGATCGGCACCGGAGGCTTCCGCCTCGAGGGCTACCTCGCGCGCGACGAGGAGATGCTGCAGCCGCCCGGCCAGGCCTTCAAGGCTGCGCTGGGCTCGATCAACGGCGCGCGCACCTACATCGCGGCGATGAGCTGCGGAATGACCGCGGAGGCACTGCGCATCGCCTCGGAATACGGGGAGCGCCGCCACAGCTTCGGCGGGCCGCTTGCCGGCCATCAGGGCTGGCGCTGGCGCCTGGCCGAGGCCTCGAGCGAGCTGGCCGCGTGCCGGATGATGGTTGCGCACGCGGCCGCGCTGATCGATGCGGGCGCCGACGCCCAGCTCGCCAGTGCCCAGGCCAAGCTGCTGTCGACCCGGATGGCCGAGCGGCAGCTGCACGTGCTCGCGCAGGCGATGGGCGCGGAGGGCCTGCGCGAGGAGCATCCGTTCGGGCGCCACCTGATCGGAGCCCGCGTGGCAAGCTTCGTCGACGGCTCCACAGAGATGCTGCTCGAACGGATCTCGGCAGTGATGCGCAAGCCGGGCTGAGGCGCGGCGCCGCCCGGCGTCGATCAGGACACGTGCACCATCCGCTTGCCGACGTTCTCCCCGGCAAGCAGCCCGACCAGCCCGCGCGGCGCGTTCTCCAGGCCCTCGACCAGGTCTTCCCTCACCTTCAGCCGGCCCTCGCCGACCCATTTCTGCAGTTGCGCCAGCGCCTCGTCCGAGCGCGCCATGAAGTCGTGGAGGATGAAGCCCTGCACGGTCAGCCGTCGGGTGACGATCAGCCCCGGAACGCCCCGCGGCCCGTGGGCCGGCGGCTCGCCGTCGTACTGCGAGACCGCTCCGCAGCAGGCGATGCGGCCGTGCAGCTTCATCTGGAACAGGCAGGTCTCGAAGATCTCGCCGCCGACGTTGTCGAAGTAGACGTCGATCCCCCCGGGCGCAGCCGCCTTCAGGTCCTTGTAGAGGGAGCCTGCCTTGTAGTCGACCGCAGCGTCGAAGCCGAGCTCGCGCGTGAGCACGGCGCACTTGGCCGCCCCGCCCGCGATGCCGACCACGCGCGCGCCCCGGATCTTCGCGATCTGCCCCACCAGCGACCCGACCGAACCGGCCGCGGCGGAAACCACCACGGTGTCGCCTTCCTTCGGCCGGCCGATCTCGAGCAGGCCGAAGTAGGCGGTGAGCCCGGCGATCCCGTAGACGCTGAGCAGATGGGTGAGCGGCTCGAGCCTGGGCAGCTTCTGCAGTCCGGCGCCGGGCAGCACCGCATACTGCTGCCAGCCGGTGTCGCCCATGACGAGATCGCCCGCGGCGAGGCCCGGCACGCGCGACTCGAGCACCTCGGCCAGCGCATGACCCGCCATCACGGTGCCGGCATCCACTGCAGAGCGGTAGGTTGCGGCCTGCATCCAGGCGCGGTTGGCGGCGTCCAGCGACAGATAGCGAACGCGCACCAGCACCTCGCCCTCGCCCGCCACCGGCATCGGGGCCTCACGCAGCCGGAAATGCTCGACTCCCAGCTTGCCTGCGGGCTTCTCGGCAAGCAGGACCTGGCGATTGACGGTGGTGGTCATCGGCTGATCTCCTCATGGGCGGGACTCGGCCCGAGCATACGTCGATACCGCAGCCGGCGGTTCCGAAACCGGGTCGCGTTTCGGGCCACGACCGACGCAGCCCGCTAGGATCGACTCCTTCACGAAATCGTCGGGAGATCGACTTGAGCCGCCTGCCCCTGGAAGGAATCCGCGTCCTCGACTTCGGCCGCTACATCGCAGGCCCCTACTGCGCCGCGCTGCTGGCCGAGTATGGCGCCGACGTGATCCGCATCGAAAAACGTTCCGGAAGCGAGGACCGCTTCACCGCGCCGATCACCGCGCAGGGCGAGGGCGGGCTGTTCATGCAGATGAATCGCAACAAGCGCAGCCTCACCCTCGATCCGATGACCGAGCGCGGGCGCGAGGTGGTCCGCAGGCTCGTGGCCACTGCCGACGTGGTGGTCGCGAACCTGCCCGCGCCGGCGCTGGTCCAGATGGGGCTGGACGACGACTCGCTGCGCGCGATCAAGCCGGACATCATCCTGACCACCAGCTCGGCCTTCGGGCCCACGGGTCCGCTGAGCAGCTACGTCGGCTTCGACGGGGTCGGCCAGGCGATGTGCGGCTCGGTCTACATGACCGGCGAACCCGACCAGCCCTACCGGGCAGCGATCAACTGGGTGGACTTCGGCACCGCGCTGCACTCGGCGGTCGGCACCCTGGTGGCGCTGATGGAGCGCGCACAGAGCGGGCGCGGCCAGAAGATCGAGGGCTCGCTGCTGGGCACTGCGCTGGCGCTGAACAACTCCGCGCTGATCGAGCAGGCGGTCACCGCCCCGAACCGCGTTCCGACCGCCAACCGCGGACAGACCGCCGCGCCGGTGGACATCTACCGCACCAGGGACGGCTGGCTGCTCTGCCAGGTCGTCGGGCAGCCGCTGTACAAGCGCTGGGTGGAACTGATGGGCGAGCCCGAGTGGCTGACCGACCCCCGCTTCGCGGACGACGAGTCGCGCGGACGCCACGGCGAACTGATCAGCGAGCGCATGGGCCACTGGTGCGCGCAGCGCACCAGCGAGGAGGCGATCGAGGCGCTGGGCAAGGCGAAGATCCCCTGCGGGCCGGTGCTCTCACCGCAGCAGGCGCTCGAGCATCCGCAGACCGCCGCCCTGGGTTTGTACCAGCCGATCGACTATCCGGGCCTGCCCAGGCCGGCGCCGATCTCGGCGGTGCCGCTGCGCATGTCGGTGACCCAGGGCGGAATCCGGCGCCGCGCGCCCACCGTGGGCGAGCACACCGAGGAGATCCTGGCGGAGCTCGGCTACGACGCCGCAGCGATCGCCGGGCTGCGCGAGGCCGGCGCGGTCTGACCGGGCTCGGTCGGGCCCCGGCCGAGGGCCCGCCAACCCGGGCCCCGCTGCTGCGGCGCCCGGGCTGCGATCAGCTCACTCGAAGGGCACTTCCTTCCACCACGGGAAGAAATCGGGCATGTCGCTGGACACCTTGTTCGGGTAGACCGGCTTGCGCTTCTCGAGGAAGGAGCTGACCCCCTCCTTGGCGTCGGCCGCCTTGCCGCGGGCCTGGATCGCGCGGCTGTCGACCCGATGCGCGAACATGGGGTCGTCGAGCGCCGACAGGCGCCAGAGCATCTGGCGGGTGAGCGCGACCGACACCGGCGCGGTGTTGTCGGCGATCTCGCGCGCCAGCGCGCGCGCCGCGGGCATCAGGTCCTCGGGAGCGTGCAGCGAACGCACGAGCCCGCGCTGCAGGGCCTCCTGGGCATCGAAGACCCGGCCGGTGTAGCACCACTCGAGCGCGGTCTGCATGCCCACCGCACGCGCCAGGAACCAGGACGATGCGGCCTCGGGAACGATGCCGCGGCGCGAGAAGACGAAGCCGAAGCGCGCTGTGGTGGAGGCCAGCCGGATGTCCATCGGCAACTGCATGGTCACGCCGATTCCGACGGCCGCGCCGTTGATCGCGCCGATCACCGGCTTGAGGCTCTTGTAGATGCGCAGCGTGGTCAGCCCGCCGCCATCACGGTAGACGCCGTTGACCAGGGTTTCCTCGCGCGCGGACTCCTTGCGATCGGCGTAGTCGAAGGTGTTGCCGCCGCTGGAGAGGTCGGCGCCGGCGCAGAACGCCCGGTCGCCCGAGCCGGTGAAGATCACGGCGCGCACCGAGTCGTCGCGATCAGTCTCGTCGAGCGCGGCAATGACCTCGTCGCGCATCTTCGCGGTGAACGCGTTCATCTTCTCCGGCCGGTTCAGCGTGATCGTCGCGATGCCGTCCTCGACCGAGTAGAGGATCGTCTCGGGGTTCTTCAGTGCCATCGGAGCTCCTTTGGAATGCGGGTGGCGGATCAGGGCAAGCGTACTGCATCCGCCGGCGCGCCAAGGGGTCGGGCGTCTCGATCCGGAGCGCTTCCGGTCGCCGGTGCGCTCGCGTCGTCGAGCAGCGGCAGGAAGGCAGGGAAGTCCAGGTCCTCGAACTGGTCGTGCTCGACCGCCCAGAAGAAGGCCAGCGCGGCGCCCAGCGCGACCAGCAGCGAGCTCAGGACCAGGATCGGCAGGATTCCCATCGCGCAGCCCGCCGGCTCATCGCGGCGGCGCGGCGGTCCGCACGGGCGCAGCCTCCAGGGGCATCCGCAGGATCTTCATGCCGACCTCGTCCAGCACGGGATCGGGGTGGCGCTGCGCCATCACGATCAGCCACACGCAGCCGGCCAGCGACCCCAGGAGGATCAGCGCGCCGAGCCAGGTCAGCGGATGCCGGTGCCAGCCGGCGCCCTCGCCCCGCGGCGCGCCGGACCCGGGCGACCCGGACTCGCGCAGCTGCGCGCTCACTGCGCACCCTGCCCCGGATGGGCGCCTGCATAGACCCAGGCCGCCACCGCACGCACCTCGGACTCGCTCAGGCGGGTGCGGAAGGCCGGCATCTCGCCGTTGCGGCCCTCGCGGATGGTCTGTTCGACCCGGGCAAGCGCGCCGCCGTAGAGCCAGAGATGGTCGGTCAGGTTGGGAGCCCCGAGCGCCTGGTTGCCCTTGCCGTCCGGCCCGTGGCAGGCGGCGCAGGCAGCGAACTGCTGCTTGCCCATTGCCGCCTTGACCGGATCGGAAGCCCTGCCCGACAGGCTCAGCACGTATTGCGCCACCTGCTCGACGCCCGTGGCGCCCAGTGCCGCGCCCATCGGCGGCATCGCGCCGCGCCGGCCGTCCAGGATCGTGGCGAGCAGGGCCTCACCGCTGCCCCCGTGCAGCCAGTCGCTGTCGGTCAGGTCGGGCGCGCCGATCGCCTGCGAACCTCGCGCCTGCTTGCCGTGGCAGGCCGCGCAGTTGTCCAGGAAGATCCGGTGGCCCAGGCGCACGATCCCGGGCTCGCGGGCCAGCTGCTCCACCGGCTCGTTCCGATGTGCGGCCAGGAGCTGCTCGAGCTTCGCGTGATTGGCCTCGATATCGGCGGCGAGCTCCGCCTGCGAGGTCCAGCCGAGCACACCGCGATGGCTTCCGAAGCCCGGGTAGAGGACCAGGTAGCCGATCCCCGCGATGAACATCGCTGCGGACACCAGCACCCACCACAGCGGCAGCGGGCGCACCCCTTCGCGCAGCACCCCGTTGGCCCAGACATGGCCGGTCGTGCCGTCGGGCAGCGTCGGGATGCGCACCCGCAGTCCCCACAGGAACAGGAACAGCGTGATCCCAAGATTGAAGGTGACCAGCAGCATCACCCAGCCGGACCAGAAGGTGCTCATTTCCGATTGTCCTCGTCATCCCCGGGGCCACAGTCCTCCATCGGGAGCCGGGACATCCGGTCGAACACGCGCGCGTGTCGCGCACGCCACGCCCAGTACCAGATGCCGATGAACACGAGCATCAGCACCACGGTGACCACGCCCGCGAAGCCACCCCAGAAGGGGCTCATCGCTGCTCTCCCGGCGCTGCGTCCGGGCCCGCCACGGTCCGGGTCGTGCCCAGCCCCTGCAGGTAGGCGATCATCGCGTCCATCTCCGTCTTGCCCGCCAGCGCATCGGGAGCTGCCGCGATCTCCTCGTCGCTGTACGGATCGCCGAGGAAGCGCAGCGTGCGCATCCTCGCCTGGACGTCCGCCGCATCGATCGGTGCGTGCTCGAGCCACTTGAACGAGGGCATGTTCGACGAGGGCACCACTGCGCGGGGGTCGAGCAGGTGCAGCCGATGCCAGTCGTCCGAGTACTTGCCGCCGACACGGGCGAGGTCCGGGCCGGTGCGCTTGGAGCCCCACAGGTGGGGGCGGTCGTAGAAGGACTCGTCGGCAGTCGAGTAGGGACCGTAGCGCTGAACCTCGAAGCGCTGCGCACGGATCATCTGCGTGTGGCACAGCGAGCAGCCTTCGCGCACGTAGATGTCCTTGCCGATCAGCCTGAGCGGATCGTAGGGTTTGACCTGCGCAGGCGGCTGGACCGTCTGCGCGCGGATGAACAGGGGCGTGACCTCGGCGAGGCCGCCGATCGACACCATGATCGCGATGCCGAAGCCGAGCAGCCCTGCGTGCTTCTCGATCTTCTCGAAGTATCTGTAACCACCAGCCATCTGCAACTCCTCAAGCGGTCGCCGGCAGCGGCGTCGGAACCTGGTGCACCACCGGATCCGGCACAGGGATCGGCACCGGGACGATCAGGTGCGCACGCGCCTGCGCGGCCGTGTGCCAGAGGTTCCAGGCCATCACCGCCATGCCGGAGACGACCATCAGGCCACCGAGGAAGCGGACGATGTACAGCGGATGGATCGCCTCGAGGCTCTCGAGGAAGGAGTACGCGAGCGTGCCGTCGGCAAGGGTGGTGCGCCACATCACGCCTTCGGTGACCCCGGCGACCCACATCGAGACCACGTAGAGCAGCAGCCCGCCGGTGTGCAGCCAGAAGTGCAGCTCGATCGCCGCGGTCGAGTGCATCTCCGCACGGCCGAGCGCGCGCGGCGCCATCGCGTACAGCGATCCGATCGTGATCATCGCCACCCAGCCGATCGAGCCGGAGTGCACGTGGGCGACGGTCCAGTCGGTGTAGTGCGACAGGGAGTTGACCGTCTTGATCGCCATCATCGACCCCTCGAAGGTGGACGCGGCGTAGAACACGAGCGCCACCACCATGAACTTGGCGGCAGGATCGACGCTGACCCTGCGCCAGGAACCGTTGAAGGTGAGCAGGCCGTTGGCCGCCGAGCCCCAGCTGGGCATCAGCAGCACCAGCGAGAAGGCCATCCCGACGGACTGGACCCAGTCGGGAAGCGCCGTGTAGAGCAGGTGGTGCGACCCCGCCCACATGTAGATCGAGATCAGCGCCCAGAAGTTGACGATCGAGAAGCGGTAGCTCCACAGGGGCTGGCGCGCCTGGCGCGGGACGAAGTAGTACATCATCCCCAGGAAGCCTGCGGTCAGGAAGAAGGCCACTGCGTTGTGGCCGTACCACCACTGGACCATCGCGTCGACCACGCCCGAGTAGATCGGATAGGACTTGGTCAGCGAGACCGGGACGACCAGGTTGTTGACCACGTGCAACAGGCCCACGGCGATGATGAACGCGCCGTAGTACCAGTTGGCCACGTAGATGTGCTGGATCCGGCGGCGGGCCAGCGTGGCGAAGAAGACCGTGCCGAAGGAGATCCACACCACTGCGATCAGCAGATCGATCGGCCACTCGGCCTCGGCGTACTCCTTGTTCTGGGTGAAGCCCATCGGCACGGTGATCACCGTCAGCAGACAGGCGAGCTGCCAGCCCCAGAAGGTGAACCTGGCCAGCCGGCCGAGGGCCAGGCGCACGTGGCCGGTGCGCTGCACCACGTAGTAGCAGGTGCCCATCAGCGCCGACCCGCCGAAGGCGAAGATCACGCCGAAGGTGTGGGTCGGCCGGATCCGGCTGAACGACAGCCAGGGCTGATCGAAGTTCAGCGCCGGCCAGGCCAGCTGCGCCGCCGCGAACACGCCGATCGACATGCCCACGAGGCCCCAGACTGCTGCTGCCAGCAGGAACAGACGGACGACGCCGTCATCGAAGGTGTTGCGGTGCACCCGATTCCTCCGCGCAATGCGAAGCGCCGCTGCCCGCCCATCGGACCCACGGCGCTTTTGATGCATTTTAGATTCATCTATTGACCGGCGCCAGCACCCCGTATGCAAGACCGGTTCCGGAAAGGGGTTTCTCCGGAACCCCCGCCACGGCAGGGGCATGCGGGGCGGCGGCTCAGGGAATTCCGAGCAGCTTGTGCGTCTGGAGGCTCAGCCGCCACTGCGGATGGGCCAGGCAGTATGCGATCGCCGCCTGCGTGTTCGCTTCACGCGCAGGCCCGTCCATCGGCTGCAGGAAGAAGTGCTCGAAGTCCAGCGCCTCGAAGCGCTCGGGCATCGCCGCCGGCTGCGGGAAGACCAGCTTGAGTTCCTGTCCGCGGACCAGTTTCAGCGCAGCGTGCGCCTTGGGGCTCACGCAGACCCAGTCGATCCCCGGCGGGGCGTCCTGCGTGCCGTTGGTCTCGACCGCGACCTCGAAGCCGCGCGCGTGGAAGGCGCGCACCAGCGGCGCATCCAGCTGCAGCAGCGGCTCGCCGCCGGTGCACACGACCAGCGGGCGCCCCCGGCGCGCGGCATCCGGCCAGCGGGCCGCGACCGCGTCGGCAAGCGCGTCGGCGTCGGCGAACTTGCCCCCGCCCTCGCCGTCGGTGCCCACGAAGTCGGTATCGCAGAAGCTGCAGATCGCGCGGGCACGGTCCTCCTCGCGGCCGGTCCACAGGTTGCAGCCGGCGAAGCGGCAGAACACCGCGGGGCGCCCGGCGTTGCCGCCTTCGCCCTGCAGCGTGTAGAAGATCTCCTTCACGCTGTAGGTCATCGCCGCAGACCTCCGGAAGGATGCCGCGTGCGCCCGGCAGCCCTCATACCGGCAGCGCCGCCCCGAGCGGGCCCCAGGACAGGATCACGCCGCTGTCACGGCTCTGGAAGAGGTCGACGCGGTCGAGCTGCGGCAGCAGCGGCGCGGCCTGCGCGCGGATCCAGCGCGCCAGGCTGGCGGTGTCGGCGTCGACCAGTTCCGGCAGCTCGTGCAGCGGCTGGTGGTCCAGACGCTCGAAGATCGGGGCGAACAGCGACTTCACGTCGCCGAAGTCGACGGTCCAGCCGAGCACCTCGTCCAGCGGCGCGTGCAGGTGCAGCCGCAGCGTGTAGGTATGGCCGTGGATGCGCCGGCGGGGGTCGCCTTCGGGAGCGCGCGAGAGGCGCACCGCGCTGTCGAGCGTGAGCTCCTTCCAGATCCGGTAGTGCTGGCCGTCGAAGTGCGCCCCACAGCTCCCGGTCTCGTACACCGTCACCGACGAGAGCTCGGGAAGCCGGGGCGCGAGCCGCTCCCAGATCCAGCTCGAGAGCATCTCGCTGGTGGGATTCTCCAGGCCCGGGATGTCGTTCATGCAGGCGTGGTGAAGCCGTGCGTGCAGCGGCGCCCAGAGCGCATCGAGATGCTCGTGATCGACGCCGGCCGGGTGCGTGCCCAGATCCTGGTCGGCATGCAGGACCACCTCGAAGCCGTGTCCGTGCATCCGCCCGCACTTGTGTCCGGGTGGCACCCTGGGCAGACGGTGCGCTGACTGGAACACGTAGCGGCGCCAGAGCTGCGCGTGCCCCGAGGCGTCGAGGTCGACGCCGGCGTGCTGCGTGCTGCGGATTCCCACGCTGTCGACCCCCGGCAGCCCGGGTCGGGCGCGCAGCCAGCGGGCCAGTCCGGCGTCGGTGGGCAGTTCGATCTGCTCGTCGAGCTCGGTGTAGTCGAGCGGCGCCACGGCCTCGGCCAGCCAGGCGGCGAGCGCATCGACCTCGCCGCCGGGGAAGCCGCCCCAGCCTTCGGGCAGCCGCGCCCGGACCCTGGCGAGGAAGGAGTGGCCGTGCGGTCGGCGCGCGCGGTGCCCTTCGGGCAGCCGATGCAGCCGGCGCGCCGACTCGAAGCCGGCGCCGGCGGTGTGAAGGAGGTCTTCGGTCATTCTCGGAACACGGACTGGCCCGCCGGCCCCGGCTGCGCGCGCCTGGCGCCGCCGAGGGCGGCGGGCGGCGCGACCGGCAACAGCGACCGGCGAGCGAAGCGGCCAGCGTGGCCGCAGCGTCGTGCGGCCGGGGAAGGCCTGGCGCGGCGCGCCAGTATCATTCCTCGAGCAGGCTGCGCAGCATCCAGGCGGTCTGCTCGTGCACCGCCAGGCGCTGCGTGAGCAGGTCTGCGGTGGGCTGATCGTCGGCCTTGTCGACGATCGGGAAGATCTCGCGCGCGGTGCGCGCGACCGACTCGTGGCCGTCGACCAAGATGCGCACCATGTCGAGCGCCCTCGGGGGCTGCGCCGGCGCGTCGGCGATCGACGCGAGCCTGCCGAACTCCGCGTAGGAACCCGGCGCGTGATGGCCCAGCGAGCGGATGCGCTCGGCGATCGGGTCGACCGCGTTCCACAGCTCGGTGTACTGTTCCATGAACATCGCGTGGAGCGTGTTGAACATCGGCCCCGTGACGTTCCAGTGGAAGTTGTGGGTGGTCAGGTACAACGTGTAGGTGTCCGCGAGCAACCGGCTGAGGCCGCCGGCGATCGCCGCCCGGTCTTCGTCGCTGATGCCGATGTCGATCGCCATGCCCTTGCGCACGCCGCTCTTCGGAGTCTGGTTGCTGGCCATTGCCTGCTCCTTCGCTTTGCCGATTGGATCATGCAAGGATACGGCAACGGGGCTTCGGGCGCCGGCACCGGCCGGATCGGCCAAGCGACGCGACGGGTTGCGGCCCCTTCGTCGACCAGCGCAAGCCCGTCGGCCCGCGCCGATGGCTTGCGCCTGCACGCACCAGACAGTTGGAGCACTCGAAGTGGAAATCGTTCTGTGGTCGCTCGCGACCGCACTGATCGTGATCGGCGTGGTCGGCACCGTGATGCCGGCGCTGCCCGGGGCGGCGCTGGTCTTCGGCGGAATGCTGCTCGGGGCGTGGATCGACCGCCTCGAGCGCGTCGGCGCCCTCACGCTGACGGTGCTGGGCGCGCTCACCGTGCTCGCCTGGATCGTCGACTACGCATCCGGCGTGCTGGGCGCGCGCAAGGCCGGCGCCAGCAGGCAGGCGATCGCGGGCGGCGTCGCGGGCACCCTGCTGGGCGTCTTCACCGGCCTGTGGGGGCTGCTCTTCATGCCCCTGGTGGGCGCAGCGATCGGCCAGTACCTCGCGATCCGTGACTTCGCGCGCGCGGCCCACGTCGGCATGTGGACCTGGATCGGCATGATGCTCGGCGCGGTGGTGAAGATCGCGATCACCTTCGCGATGATCGGCGTGTTCGTCGCGGCCCTGGTTTTCTGAAAGCCGCAGTCGGGCACCGGGCTTCGCCCGCCGCAGCAGTCCGGCGGGCCGAGGCTATGATCCAGCGGTCACCCCAGCCCAGGAGCGCCCAGTGACCGCGAGCCTCGTCAGGCGCCTGCCCTTCTTCTACGGCTGGGCGGTAGTCGCAGTCGTGTTCGTCACGATGGCGCTGGGCGTCAACGCGCGAACCGCGTTCTCGCTGCTGATGCCGCCGGTGCTCGCCGAGTTCGGCTGGGACCGCGGAGTCACTGCCGGCGCCTTCTCCTTCGGCTTCCTGGTCTCGGCAGTGCTCAGCCCCACGCTGGGACGACTGATGGACACGCGGGGCCCGCGCGTCGTGATGCTGCTCGGGGTGGCGGTCACGGGCGCGGGGCTTGTGCTGGCCACGCTGACCACCCGGCCCTGGCACCTCTACGCGACGCTGGGCGTGCTGGTGGGCGCGGGCAGCGTGGCCCTGGGCTACACCGGACAGACCCTGTTCCTGCCGAACTGGTTCGTGCGTCGCCGCGGCCTGGCCACGGGGATCGCCTTCGCCGGCGTGGGCGCGGGCTCGATCGTGATGATGCCCTGGTTCCAGGGCGTCATCGAGACGGCCGGCTGGCGGGCCGCGTGCTGGACGCTGGGAATCGTCGTCGTGCTGGTCGCGGGTCCGCTGAACCTGCTGCTGCGCCGCCGCCCGGAGGACCTCGGTCTGACCCCGGACGGGGACCCCGAGGCCGCGCTCACCACGGCCGGGGGCGTGAAGAAGAACGTCGTCGACCAGGCCTGGGCGGCCACCGACTGGACGCTGGCCCGCGCAGCACGCACTGCGCGCTTCTGGTGGATCGTGGTCGGCTACTTCGGCGCACTGTTCACCTGGTACGCGGTGCAGGTCCACCAGACCAAGTACCTGACCGAAGTCGGCTTCAGCGCCTCGGAGGCCGCCTGGGCGCTGGGCGCGGTGAGCCTGGCCGGAGTGCCCGGACAGATCGCGCTCGGGCACCTGTCGGACCGGGTCGGGCGCGAGATCGTCTGGACCATCGCCTGCCTGGGCTTCGTGATGACCTACCTGCTGCTGCTCGCGCTCGAGGGGCGGCCCAGCCTGCCCTTGCTGTACCTAATGGTGGGCGTGCAGGGCCTGGTCGGCTACGGGATGACCTCGGTGGTGGGCGCGATCCCGGCCGAGATCTTCGAGGGACCGCACTTCGGCTCGATCTTCGGGACGCTGATGCTCGGCGCGATCGCCGGCGGGGCTGCGGGGCCCTGGGCGCTGGGCGCCCTGCACGACGCCACCGGAGACTACGTCGCCGGCTTCTGGCTCGCACTCGGCTTCGCGGTGCTCTCGATCATCGCGATCTGGCGCGCCTCGCCGGGCAAGGTTCGCGCAGTGGCAGGGCGGGTGCGCTGAAGCGCTGCGCAGCGCGCGCCGATGCGCAGCCCGCCGCGCTCCGGAAGGATGCACGAACCCGGAAGGGCGGGCTCGAACGGGCCCGCCGGGCCGCCCGGACTGCTAAGATTTCGGCGCAGCAGATGGTCCGCGCGCCGCGGCAGGTCGGGCGCACGCGCCGCACACACGAAAACTCGCCCAAAGGCGGAGGAGACACCCCATGCTCAGGCATCTCGCCAGTTCGCTGCTCACCGCGGCAACCCTCGTCGCCGCCAGCGCCCCGGCCGCGGCAACCGAGCTGAAGTACAACACCCTGCTGCCAGCGACCCACGTCCTGATCAAGGGCGCGATGACCGGGTTCGCCGAGCGCGTGGCAAGCGAGAGCAAGGGCGAGGTCACCTTCAAGATCCTGGCGGGCGGCGCGATCTCCAAGGGCAACGCGGCCCTCGACACGTTGCGCGACGGCATCGTCGGCTCGGCGATGGTCGTCGATCTCTACGCCCGCAAGTCGCTGCCGATGAACTCCGTGATCAGCGACCTGGCCCTGCTCGGCACCGATACGCTGGTGATGTCGGCCGCCACCAACGAGCAGAAACTGCTGCGCTGCGACGACTGCCGCCGGGAGATGATCAAGGGGTCGAGCATCCCGCTGGTCTTCGTCTCGACCACTCCCTATATGCTGATGTGCAAGGACGAGGTCAAGTCGCTCGCCGACATGAAGAACCGCAAGGTCCGTGCCACCGGCCCCTGGGCAATGGTCCTGAAGGAGATGGGCATGGTCCCGGTCAACGTCCCGAGCACCGAGACCTACGAGGCGATGCAGCGCGGGCAGATCGACTGCACCTCGGGGTCGGACGCGTGGCTGAAGTCGTACACGCTCTGGGACGTCGTCAAGGTGGTGCTGGATTTCCCGATCGGCACCTATCACGGCAATCTGGTCCTCGGCGTCAGCGTCGAGGCCTGGAACAGCCTGTCGCCGAACGCCCGCAAGGTCATCCGCAGGAACCTGGCCGAACTCGCCGCCGACAGCGCGTTCCGGTACGAGGAGGAGAGCCAGGAGGCGCGCGAAGGCGCGCGCGCCAAGGGCGTCCGCTTCGTGAAGGCCGGGCAGGACGTGAGCGACGCCTACCAGAAGTACCTGAAGGTCGAGGTCGAGCGGGTGGCCAGCGCCGGCGAGAAGGCCGGCCTGAAGAACGCACGGGCCCAGGTCGAGGACTACCTGAAGACGGTGGCGAAGTGGGAGAAGATCGTCGCCTCGACCAAGCGCGACCGGAAGGCCTACACCGAGGCCCTCGAGCGCGAGATCTTCAGCAAGCTGAACCTGCAGTGAACGACGCATCGCCCGCGGCCGGCGCGCGGGCCCCGACGCGAGGCTGATCTTGGCGATCATCGAACGAATCCTCGGGCGCGCG
Organism: Pseudomonadota bacterium; assembly: GCA_963204785.1. Classification (GTDB taxonomy): domain Bacteria; phylum Pseudomonadota; class Gammaproteobacteria; order Burkholderiales; family Burkholderiaceae_E; genus Quisquiliibacterium. The sequence continues at coordinate 17,084 of CAUJHG010000021.1, forward strand.
GCGGACGCGCTGATCGCGCTCGCAGGAGTCATCATCCTGCTGATGACCTTCCACGTCACCGCCGACGTCCTCCTGAAGGTCTCGATCGGCTGGCCGATCATCGGCACGCTCGAACTCGTGACCTACGTCTACATGGTCGCCTGCATCTTCCTGCCGCTGCCGCACGTCCAGGCCAGCCGCTCGCTGATCCTGGTCGAGCTGTTCACGCAGAAGATGTCGGAACGCAGCATCGCGCGCCTCGACGCATTCGGCGCGCTGCTCACCTTCGCCTACCTGGGGATGATCGCGTGGTGGGGCGGCCTGCTCGCGATCGGCAAGACCGAGATCGGCGAGACCGCCGATGCGACCTACTTCGAGCTGCCGATCTGGCCGATGCGCTGGGTGGTGGCCATCTGCTGCGGCGTCGCCGCGCTGATCGCGATCACACAGGCGTTCGGGCGGCGCACGCCCTCGAGCGGTGCCGACGCCGACGCGCTCGAACGACGGCTCGGCGAACTGGAGATCTGAGACTGTGAATTCCGTCCAGATCGCGTTCCTCTGCCTCGCGGGCATGATGGCGCTGATGGCGATCCGCGTTCCGATCGCGGTCGCCCTCGGACTATCGGCCTTCGCGGGCATCGCCTGGCTGCTCGGCCCCAACGCTGCGCTCCGTGTGATCGGCTCGGCGCCGTTCGAGTTCGGCGCCTCGTGGGAGCTGTCGGCGATCCCGATGTTCCTGCTGATGGGCAACCTCGCCTACCGGGGCGGGCTCACCGCGTCGCTGTTCGAGGCCGCGCGGCTCTGGCTCGCGAAGCTTCCCGGCGGCCTCGCGGTGGCTGCGAATTTCGCCTCCGCGCTGTTCGCGGCCGCCTCGGGCTCGTCGCTGGCGACCGCCGCGGCGATGGGCCGCCTGGCGATCCCCGAGATGCTGAAGTACCGGTACGACCCGGGCCTGGCCTGCGCCACCGTTGCCGCAGCCGGGACGCTCGGTGCGATCATCCCGCCCTCGATCGCCTTCGTGCTGTTCGGCTGGTACACCGAGACCCCGATCGGCAAGCTCCTGATCGCGGGCATCCTCCCCGGCCTGCTCACTGCCGCGCTCTTCGCCGCCTACATCATCATCCACTGCAGGCTGCGCCCCGAGATCGCACCGCCCCCTGATGACGATCCCACCTGGAAGGAGCGCTTCGCGATCCTGCTGGACATCTGGCCGTCGCCGCTGCTGGTGCTCAGCGTGATCGGGGGCATCTACTCGGGGCTGACGACAGCGACCGAGGCGGCGGCCTTCGGAGCGTTCTCCGCGCTGGTGATCGCCCTGCTCAAGGGCGGACTGACCTTGCAGGCGCTGCGGCACAGCATCGTGGACACGCTGCACTCCACCGCATCGCTGTTCCTCATTGCCGTCTCGGCGGTGATCCTGACGCGCTTTCTCGCGATCTCGGGCGTACCCGACTTCATGGGCGCGCTGGTGGCCGACATGGACCTGGGCCCCTACGGCGTGATCGCGTTCATGGTCGTGGTCTATCTGATCCTGGGCTGCTTCCTCGACCCGATCGGGATCATGCTGATCACGCTGCCGATCCTCATGCCGATGTGGGAGGCCGTGCAACTCGACATGATCTGGATGGGGGTGCTCGTGGTGATCCTGCTGGAGATCGGCCTGATCACGCCACCAGTCGGGCTGAATGCCTTCGTGATCAAGTCGGTGGTCGGCGACCAGATTCCGCTCACCACGATCTTCCGCGGCCTCCTCTGGTTCCTGGTGGTCGACCTGGTCGTGGTGGGCATCCTCGTCGCCTTTCCACAGATCAGCCTGTTCCTCCCCGGATTCGTCGACTGAGCGTGGACGTGCCCGACGGATATGCCGCGGGGTCGATCCTCCTCGCCCTCCTGCTCGCGCTGCTCGCGATCGCCCTGCTGGTCTGGGCAGTGGCGCGATTCCTGCTGCAGGGCCCGGATCTCTCCGCCTTCGACCGGCCAGCCGGGCGCTGCCTGTCGCCTCCGGGGGAGCCCGGCGACGCGCACCGCGCCGTGGTCGCGTCGCTGGGCGGCGCATTCGACCTGCTCGAGGGGGTGCCTCGCAATCGCCAGGTCGCGGTGCTGCGCGACTACCTCGACACTCTCTTCCCCGAGCACCCGTCCGACGTGAGCATCACGCCCACGAGCGCTGCCGGGGTGCGCGCGGAATGGGTGCTCGCCCCCGGCGCCGACCCGTCCCGGCGGCTTCTCTACATCCACGGCGGCGCCTTCATGATGGGCAGCCCGAAGAGCCACCGCCGCCTCACCAGCAGGTTCTCCGAGATCAGCGGGGCTGCGGTGCTGGCGATCGACTACCGGCTGATGCCCGAACACCGGCGGATCGCGGGCATCGAGGACTGCCGCACTGCCTATCGCTGGCTGCTCGCCAACGGTCCGCAGGGCGCGGCGCCCGCCAGCCGCGTCTACGTGGCCGGCGACTCCGCCGGCGGCAACCTCACCCTGTCGCTGCTGGCCTGGATCCGCGACCAGGGCATGCGCGCACCGGATGCCGCAGTGGCGCTGTCACCGCTCACCGACGCGACCCTGGGCAGCCCGAGCCTGAAGGAGAACCTTGCGAGCGATCCGATGCTCGGCCCCCTGTTCGGCGCAATGGCGAAAGTGCCCCGCGCGCTGCTGCTCTGGGGCGCCTGGCTGCAGACCCGGATCAACCCGTGCGACCCGATCGTCTCCCCGGTCATGGGCGAACTCGGGGGCCTGCCGCCGGTGCTGGTGCAGGCGAGCGAGGCCGAGATGCTGCGCGACGACGCCCGTCGCTACGTGAACAAGGCCGTCGCCGCAGGTTCGCCGGTGCAGTTGCAGACCTGGCGGCACATGGTCCACGTCTGGCAGATCTTCCATCCGGAACTGCCGCAGGGGCGAGAGGCTTTCGAGGAGATCCGCAGCTTCCTGGCCGACCGGTAGGCGCGACGCTCCCGGGAGCGATCGCCTTGCCGTTGTCATTCGCGGCCAAGCGCGCCAGCGCAGGCCGATGCCTGCGTTCAGGGTGACCGGCAACTCCCGGGTTACCCCCTCACCCCGCGTGCTCAGGCCGCCGCCGCCCGCTGGTAGGCAGGCCGCGCCGACAGCCGCTGCCAGTACGCCTGCAGATTGGCCAGCCCGTCGATCGAGGCGAGACGCTGCGCGAGCATCACAGAGTAGCCCATCATGATGTCTGCCGCGCTGAACTCCTCGCCGAGCAGGTAGTCGCGCCCCTGCAGCGCAGCGTCGACCGCCTCGGAGCACAGCCGCGCACGGTCCTTCATCTCCTGGACCGCGGCCGGGATCTCGCCGCCCTCGCCGAAGGCGCGGCGATGGTTGACGATCTCGCCCAGCGGCCGCGCATAGGTGGCCTCGGCAAACCAGCTCCACTGCAGGTAGCGGCCATGGTCCTCGGTGCCGGGGCGCGGCTGGAGGCGGCCTGCACCGTAGCGGTCCAGCAGGTACTGGACCATCGCGCCGGATTCGAACATCGTGAAGCCGCCGTCGGTCATCGCCGGCACCTTGCCCACCGGGTTCAGGCTGCGCCACTGCGGGCTGGCGCGATAGGCCGCGGCGAAATCGATGGTCCGCACCTCGTGCGGCAGATCCAGTTCGTTGCACAGCCAGAGCACCCGCAGCGAACGGGTGACGGGAACGTGGTAGATCGTCAGCATTGGAATCCCTCGATGCGTCGGGAGCCAGGATCAGGGCAGGCCTAGCGCTTGCCCTCGATCTCGATCTCGACCAGCCGCGGGCCGCCGGCGGCGAAGGCCTGCGACACCGCGGCGGCGACCTGGTCGGGATCGCTCACCCGCACCCCGGGCACGCCCATGCCCGCGGCCAGCTCGACGAAGCCGAGCGCCGGGCCGCCCAGGTCCATCTTCGGATACGGCTTGTCCGACTGCGCATCGAAGCGCTGCCGGTAGGTGTCCAGGTTGTGCTTGAGGATCCGGTACTCGCGGTTGACGAGGATCGCGAAGACGATCGGCAGGCGGTGATGCGCGGCGCTCCACAGCGCCTGGATCGAGTACATCGCCGAACCGTCGCCGGACACGCAGAGCACCGGCCTCTCGGGGTTGCCGACGCTGGCGCCGATCGCGCCGGCGAGGCCCTGGCCGATGCCGCCGCCGCGCGCGCCCAGGAACTGGTCGGGCTCGTCGAAACCGAAGGCGGCGGCGAAGTCGACGCTGGCGGTGATCGACTCCTCGACCACCAGCGCATTGGCGGGCGTGCCCTTGCGCAGTTCGGCCATCACCCGCGGCATCGAGGTCGGCCTGCGCGCCCAGGCCCGTTCGCGACGGGCCGCGTACGCGGCGGCTTCGGCCGCCTTCTGCTCGGCGAGCTTCGCGCAGCGCGCGGCCGCAGCGGCGCGCCACGGCTCCCCCGCGGCCGCGGCCACTGCGATGTCGAGCGCGCGCAGTGCGGCGCTCAGATCGGCGACGATCCCCACGTCGACCGCATGATTGAAGGCCAGCGGCCTGGCGGCAGACTCGATCTGCACCACGCGCGCGCCGTCCGGAAACGGGCTGCCCTCGGTGAACCAGACTTCCTCGAAGAAGGCGCCACCCACCAGCAGCACCAGATCCGCCCCGGCCAGGGTCTTGCGGATCGCGGCAGCGTCCAGCGGCACGCTGCTGCGCGCGTGGGGATGTCCGCTCGGGAAGGACGCGTGACCGCGGATGCCCTCGAACCAGACCGGCGCCCCGATGCGCTCGGCCAGCCGCACGAGATCGGAGGTGGCCCCGGTGCGCGCGACCTCGTCGCCGACCACCACGACCGGCGAGGCGCAGGCCTCCAGCAGCGCGCAGGCGTCGGCGATCCCGTGCGGATCGGGCTGGGCGCTGCGATACATCCTCCCGGGGGCGCGCGCGCCGTGCGCGGTCTCCTGCTCCATCACGTCGATCGGCAGCGACACGAACACCGGGCCCCAGGGCGGATCGTTGGCGATCTTGAACGCGCGCCGCATCACCTCGTCCATCTCGTCGGCGATGTGCACCTCGGTGCTCCACTTGGTGACCGGAGCGGCCATCGCGGCGAGGTCGTGGCTGAGGATCGGCTCGCGACGCAGCATCCGGCTGTCCTGCTGGCCGGCGGTGACCACCACCGGCGCGTTCGCCTTGAGCGCGTTGTAGATCATGCCGATGCCGTTGCCCAGACCGGGGGCGACGTGCAGGCTCACCACGGCAGTGCGGCCGGTGCTGCGCGCGTAGTAGCTCGCCGCGCCGACGGCCATGCCCTCGTGCAGCGCGACCACGTACTCGATCGACGGGTAGTCGAGCAGCGCGTCCAGCAGCGGGCTCTCGGTGGTGCCCGGATTGCCGAAGATGTGCCGGACCCCGTGGGCGACGAGGCTGTCCATGAAGACTGTGCGACCGCGCATGTTCTCCTCCTTTGTCTGCTTCGCGTGAATTCCGGCCGGGGGCGTTCAGCGCACCAGCGGCGCGCCACAGCCTCGACGATCCTCGCCGTCGAAGCGCAGCAGCACGGTGACCGGAAACACCTCGCCGCTCATGTCGTCGGTGCAGCGCAGTTCGCGCAGCGTGATCCGCACCGAATGTCCGCCGGTGCTGCCTTCGTGGATCTTCTCGCCGGCCGGGCCGCGATGCCCCGGCAGCGACGGGAAGTCCACGCGCACGGTGCCGTACGCGTAGACCACGCGCACCGCGTCGCCAGGGCCGATCTCGATCCGCCAGCCGGGCTCGTTGCCACGGCCGAGGAAGCGCACGCCGCGGGCCAGCGCCCGCTCGACCAGCCCCGGAGCGGCAGGCGCGCCCGCGGCTCGGGGGGCGGCAGCGCCATTCGATGACCGTGCGCCCTCCCCGGCCTCGACGGGCGCCGCCGGCGCCCGGGCCAGGCGCAGCACCGGCGTGCCGGCCTGGTCGAGCAGCAGCAGGCGGTTGCCGTCGATGCGTGCGGCCCGCACCGCGTCGAGCGCCACGAAGAAGCGATGCTCGACCGCCATCGCGTCCTCCAGGCAGGCCATCCGGGTGGATGCGAGCGGCCCGAGACGCAGGCCGGCGCCCGAGGCCACCGCCGGGCCGCTGAAGCGGTTGCAGCCCCCGCTGCCCGACACCTGCCCGTCGTCGAGGAAGCGCAGCGTGGGCGTCCTTCCGCCGCGGGGATCGATGAAGGCCGGGTCGTCGACCGTCCAGTCGACGCCCTGCAGCGCCGCGTAGCCCGGTCCGGGGGCCGCGGCAGCCGCAGCGCCGGTGGCAGCGCCCGGCCAGGAGCCGAAGGGGATGGTGCAGGCGGCAAGCAGGGTCGCTGCGCCGAGGACGAGCAGGCTACGGTAGGTGCGCATGACCCGAAGTATCGCAGGTCGCCCGGCGCCGCGTCGTGCGTGCCGACTGCGCCCTCGGCGCCCCGGGCAGGCCGGCGGACGCACCGGGGCCGCCGAGCCTGCCGCACCGTCGCGCCAGCACCTTCCCAGATGCGCCGCTTTTCGGCCAGACTGCGGACACGACCAACGACTGCTGCCCGCCCCATGTCCGCAACCGACCTGATCCCCGAGGTGCGCCGCTGGATCGACGACGCCCGGCGCGTCGTCGTGCTCACCGGCGCCGGCATCTCGACCGACTCCGGAATCCCGGATTTCCGCGGCCCGCAGGGCGTGTGGACACGCAACCCTGCTGCCGAGAAGCAGGCGACGATCCAGAACTACCTGGCCGAGCCCGAGGTGCGCAAGGCCGCGTGGCGCGCACGGATGGAGCACACGGCCTGGGCAGCACGACCCAACGCGGGGCACCTGGCGCTGGTGGAACTCGAGCGGCGCGGCAAGCTGCACGCGCTGGTCACGCAGAACGTGGACGAGCTGCACCAGATCGCCGGGAACACCCCCGACAGGGTCATCGAGGTGCACGGCACGCTGCGCCGCGTGATGTGCTGGCAATGCGGCGCCCGCTCGCCGATGGAGGACGTGCTGGCGCGCGTGCGCGCCGGCGAGGAGGATCCCGCCTGCCGGCGGTGCGGCGGCATCCTGAAGAGCGACACGATCTCCTTCGGCCAGGCGCTGGTGCCCGAGGTGATCGAGCGCGCGATGCGGGTCGCGGGCGAGGCCCAGGTGCTGCTCGCGGTGGGCTCGACGCTGCAGGTCTACCCGGTGGCCGGGATGGTTCCGCTCGCGCGCGAGGCGGGAGCGCGCGTGGTGATCGTCAACGCGCAGGAGACCGCAATGGACGAACTCGCCCACGCGGTGCTGCAGGGCTCGATCAGCGAGCTGCTTCCGCAGATCTGCGGAAAGGCGTGATCAGCCCCAGGGTCAGCGCGGTGCCCACCAGGATCACTGCGCAGCCCAGGACGACCTGCAGCGTGATCGGCTCGCCCAGGTAGAGCGCGCCCGAGACGATCGCCACCAGCGGATTCAGGAAGGTCACCGAGGTCGCGCGCACGGGACCGATGGTGCTGAGCAGCCTGAAGTAGGTCAGAAAGCCGATGCCGGTCGACGCCAGGCCGAGGAAGATCACTTCGGCCCATGCCCTGGCGCCCGGAGGCTCGACCGGCCAGGTGAGCAGCGCCATCGGCGCCAGCGCGAGCGCCGCGATCCCGATGCTCCCCGCGGCCAGCACCACCGGATCGATCGCGTGCAGTCGCGTGCGCGCGTAGTTCGAGGAGACGCCCCAGAGCGCGGTCACGAGCAGCGAGACCAGGATCGCCAGGCCGGCGGCGTCGAATGCGCCCACCTTGTCCCAGACCAGCATGCCGACGCCGAGGAAGCCCACCAGGAGCCCGAGCGCGCCCCCGCGCGTGATCGGCTCACCGGTCCACACGCGGCCCACGATGGCGGCGAACAGCGGCGCGGCCGCCTGCAGCACCGCCAGCATCCCCGCCGAGATCGACTGCGCCGCCCAGCCCAGGCCGAAGAAGGGCACAGCGGTGTAAGCGACCCCGAAGACCAGCAGCCCGCGCCAGTGCCGCAGGAAGGGTCGCCATCCGCAGCGCCACAGCGCCAGGGGCAGCAGCACCACCGCGCTGCCCAGCGCCATGCGCGTGAAGATCATCGGCGCCGCCCCGAAGGCCGGCACCGACGCCCGCATGAACAGGTAGGCGCTGCCCCAGAGCAGGGCGAGGACCAGCAGCTGGGCGACTTGGGCGGGGCGCATCGGGTTCCCGTGGTGATCCGGAAGGGCCGGGCGCCGGCGGCGCGCCGGGAGCCGGGCGCCGACGATGCGCCGCAAGCGGATGGTGACACGCCGCGGGCGCGGCCGGGGGCGCCATTGGCGCGCCGATCAGCTATCGTTGCGCGGGACGCTCCGGATGCGCACCAGAACGCATCGCAGGCGCGCCGACATCATTCGAAACGAAACCAGGAGGAAGCCATGGCCCTTTCCATCGAGCCCACCGGACAGACCTGCGGGGCGCTGGTGCGCGGCGTCGACCTGACCCGGCCGGTCTCCGACGCGCTGATGCAGGAGATCCGCTCGATCTGGCTCGAGCACCAGGTGATCGCCTTCCCCGACCAGCCGATGTCGATCGAGGACCTGGAGCGCTTCGCGCTGCAGGTCGGGCCGCGCGGCGAGGACCCTTACATCGAGGCGATCCCCGGTCACCAGCACGTGGTCGAAGTGCGTCGCGAAGCCGACGAACAGACGCCGATCTTCGCCGAGGCCTGGCACTCGGACTGGAGCTTCCTGCCCACCCCGCCGGCCGGGACCGCGCTGTTCGGCGTGGTGATCCCTCCACTGGGCGGCGACACCCTCTTCGCCAACCAGTACGCGGCCTACGAGGCCCTGCCCGAGGCCACCCGCGCGCGCCTCGAAGGCCTGATGGGCGTGCACTCGGCGCGCCGCGGCTACGGGCCCGCCGGCCTGTACGGCGAGGGCGACAAGGCGAAGGGGCGTTCGATGCGGATCCTCACCTCGGAGCGCGCCAGGGGCACCCAGCTGCATCCGGTGGTCCGCGCGCACCCCGAGACCGGCCGCAAGGCGCTGTTCGTGAGCCCCGGCTACACGATCGGGATCGACGGCATGGAGCGCGATGCCTCCGACGCGCTGCTGAAGGAGCTCTTCGAGCACCAGGTGCGGCCCGAGTTCGTCTATCGGCACCGCTGGTCGAAGGACATGCTGACGCTGTGGGACAACCGCTGCCTGCTGCACGCAGCCACCGGCGGCTACCAGGGCCACGCGCGACTGCTGCGCAGGATCACGATCGGCGAGCGCAGTCCGGTGGCGGCCGCCCACTGAAGGGAGCTCAGGAGCCCGCCGCGTCCCTGCCCCGGCCGCCCCGGGCCCCGCGCGACGGCGACAACGGCGTGCTCCCGCGGAGCGCCGCGCGCCAGCCGGGCTTCAGCGATAGTTCCCGTCCCAGGCGCCCCCGGGGACCGTGGCGCTGCGCCCGTCCCCGGCCACTTGCGGTCGGTTAAGCGAGAAGACGCTCTCCGGGGTAAGGACGGAGTAGTCCATGTAGCCCAGACGCGCCAGCGGCCGCATCGCGCCGGTGTCGACGCGGCCATCCTTCACGAAGGCGTCGTCGATGTAGACGCCGACCACGAGCCCGAAGACCACCGAGTACGCGAGCTGCGGCCGCTTCGGGTCGAAGGGCAGCTCCACCGTCTTCCAGTGCCGGCACTCGAGCGCGGCGGGGCTGCGCGCCACGCGCGGCGGCTTCACGAAGCGCGAGGCGGCGGGCTCGAGCCCCGCGAGCGCGAACTCGTCGACCTCGGCCGAGACCGTCGCCGAACTCATGTTCATCTGCTCGCGAAGCTCCCAGGTGGCGATCGAGCAGGTGAACTCGCCCGTCTCGCGCAGGTTGCGCAGCGTGTCCTTGGTTCCCGCGCTGGCGAACATCACCATCGGCGGCGAGTCGCTGACGCCGTTGAAGAAACTGTAGGGCGCCAGGTTCACGACACCATCGGCGCTCAGCGTGGAGATCCAGCCGATCGGGCGCGGAACCACCAGCGCCTTGAAGGGATCGTGGCGCATTCCGTGGTCCCTGGTTTCGGTGCTGTAGTGCATCGCCTCGCAACTCGCTGCATGGGTTGACCAGCCCTCCAGCATGCCCGAGCCGGGGCCCGGCCGCACGGCGGATCGCTTCGGACAGGCGCACGACACGCGTGCGTGCAGGCGGTGGCAGTCGATTCGGAACGACCGGGCAGCCGGCTTTGGCATCATTGCCGATCGACCCTACCGTCCGAATGGAGCACGCCGCGATGAGCACCGCCCTGGAGACCTTCCGCGCCGAGACCCGCGCCTGGCTGGAAGCCAACTGCCCACCCGAGATGCGCACCCCGGCGCTCACCGACGAAGATCGCTGCTGGGGCGGGCGCAATGCCACCTTCAGCAGCCAGGCACAGAAGGACTGGTTCGACCGCATGGTGGCCAAGGGCTGGACCGTCCCCGACTGGCCGCAGGAGTACGGCGGCGGCGGGCTCTCGCGCGACCAGACCAAGGTGCTGCGCGAGGAGATGCGTCGCCTGGGCTGCCGCTCGCCACTGGACAGCTTCGGGATCTGGATGCTCGGTCCGGCGCTGCTGCAGTACGGCAACGAGGCGCAGAAGCGCGAGCACCTGCCGAAGATCGCTCGCGGCGAGATCCGCTGGTGCCAGGGTTACTCGGAGCCCAACGCCGGCTCCGACCTCGCTTCGCTGCAGACGCGCGCCGAGGACAAGGGCGATCACTTCCTGGTCAACGGCTCGAAGATCTGGACCTCCTACGCGAACAAGGCCGACTGGATCTTCTGCCTGGTGCGCACCAACCCGAAGGCGAAGAAGCACGAAGGCATCAGCTTCCTGCTCTTCGACATGACCACGCCGGGCGTCTCCACCAGGCCCATCCTGCTGATCTCGGGCAAGTCGCCGTTCTGCGAAACCTTTTTCGACGACGTCAGGGTGCCCAAGGAGAACCTGGTCCACGAACTCGACAAGGGCTGGACGGTCGCCAAGGCGCTGCTCACCCACGAGCGCAACATGATCGGCGGCATGGGCGAGCGCAACAAGGGCGCATCGCTCGGGCAGATGGCCGCCGATGCGGTGGGCCGCGATGCGCTGGGCCGCCTGGACGACGCACAACTGCGCGCGCGCGTCGCGTCCTTCGAGGTCGACGAGCTCGCATTCCGCTACGCGATGGAACGCTCGATCGACCTGATGAAGACCGGCCAGGCCAATCCGGCCTTCTCGTCGGTGCTGAAGTACTACGGATCGGAACTGAACAAGCGGCGCAACGAGCTGACGATGTCGGCGCTCGGCGCCGATGGGCTCGAGTGGGAGAGCGAGCGCTCCTCGGGCGGCGCCGCGGCGCGCGACTGGCTGCGCTCGAAGGCCAACTCGATCGAGGGCGGCACCAGCGAGGTGCAGCTCAACATCGTCTCCAAACGCATCCTCGGCCTGCCGGACGCCTGACCCGTCCAGGTCCCACCGAGCACGCCCCCACGAACGCATCCGGATCCAGCACACCATGGCCCTCGTACTGAACGAAGAACAGACGATGCTGCGCGACAGCGCGCAATCCTTCCTGGCCGAGAACGGCCCGATCGCCCAGTTGCGCAAGCTGCGCGACGATCGCGACGCCATCGGCTTCTCCACCGAGCTCTGGCGCGGCTTCGCGTCGATGGGCTTCGCCGGCGCGCTGGTGCCCGAGGCCCATGGCGGCCTGGGCCTCGGCGCGGTCGAGGCAGGGGTCATCATGGAAGCGATCGGGCGCAACCTGACGCCTTCCCCCTTCCTGTCCACCTCGGTGCTGGGCGTCACCGCGCTGCTGCGCGGCGGCAACGCAGCCCAGCAGGCCGCCTGGCTGCCGAAGATCGCCGCCGGCGAGGCGGTGGTCGCGCTGGCCGTCGACGAAGGCGGCAAGCACCGGCCCGGCCGGATCGCGGTGCAGGCGCGCGCCGAAGGCGCAGGCCACACGCTGAGCGGCGAGAAGCGCTTCGTGGTCGACGGCCACGTCGCGAACCTGCTGCTGGTGGCCGCCCGCACCTCCGGCGCGCAGGACGACGCCGACGGAGTCACGCTCTTCCTGGTCGACCCGAAGGCCCGCGGGGTCTCGATCGAACGCACCGTGATGGTCGATGCCCACAATGCGGCGCGCGTGCGCTTCGACGGCGTCCAGCTCGGTCCCGACGCAGTGCTCGGCACACTGGGTGCCGCACGGGCGGTGCTCGACGCCACGCTCGACGCCGGACGCGCCGCGCTCGCCAGCGAGCTCGTCGGAGCCACTGACGAAGCCTTCGAGCGGACGCTCGCCTACCTGAAGGACCGCCGTCAGTTCGGCCAGCCCATCGGCAGCTTCCAGGCGCTGCAGCATCGCGCCGCCCACCTGTACTGCGAGATCGAGGTCACCCGCGCCGCGGTGCTCAAGGCGCAGCAGGCGCTCGACCAGGACCCTGCCCACGCCGCGCGGCTGGTGGCGCTGGCCAAGGCGCGCGCGGGCGCGAGCGCGACGCTCGCGGTGCAGGAAGGCGTCCAGATGCACGGCGGAATGGGCATGACCGACGAGTTCGACATCGGTCTGTTCATGAAGCGGGTGCGCGTCGCACAGGAGCTGCTGGGCGATGCCGACTTCCACGCCGACCGGCTGGCAGGCATGGCCGGTTACTGAGAAGGCAGCCCGACGACATGGCGGCCTGGGCCCGCATGCGCACGGCCAGGCACGCGAGCGCCCGCATGGCACACCTGGACGGGTTTCGGCGGTGATCCCGCTGCCCTCGTTCGCCGGGCGCGCGGTGCTGGTCACCGGAGCCTCCAGCGGAATCGGCCGCGAGGCCGCGCTGGCCTTCGCACGCTCCGGCGCCGAGGTCGCGCTGCTCGCCCGTCGCGCCGACGCTCTGCAGGCGGTGCGCGAGGAGGCGCTTGCCCAGGCCGATGCGGCCGGGCACCCCGCCACCCGGGTGCTGGCACTGGCCACGGACGTGACCAGGACGCCCCAGGTGAAGGCGGCCTTTGCCGCAGCCGCGGGGGCCTTCGGGCGCATCGACCTGGTCGTCAACAACGCTGGCGTGATGATCCCGGGGCGTGTCGAGGAGATCCGCGATCGCGACCTGCGCGCGATGCTCGACGTCAACCTGTTCGGTGCGCTGCACGTGATGCAGCAGGCCGCGGCCCTGATGCGCAGGCAGGGTCACGGCAGCATCGTCAACGTCGCCTCCCTGGGCGGGCGTCGGGCGTACTCACCGATCGGAGGCTACTCGGCAAGCAAGTTCGCGCTGATCGGCCTCACCGAAGCCATGCGGCTGGAGCTCGACGGCAGTGGCGTGCAGCTGTCGCTGGTGCTGCCCGGAATCGTCGACACGCCGATGTACGAGAGCGGGATGACGCAGAGCCCGGAGCTCGGGCAGATCTGGCCCCGGGCGCTGAACATGCCGCCCCAATGGGTGGTGGCTGCGATCTTCCTCGCGGCGCGCTACGGACTGCGCGAGCTCTCGGTGCCGCCCGGCGCGGGCGAGCTCTCCAAGCTGCTGTCGCTGACGCCAGGCCTGGCCGACCGGCTGATCAGGGCAGCGATGAGCGTCGCGCGGCGCAGCGCCACCCGGCCGAAACCGAAATCCTCCTGACCGGGCCCTGGCGATCCGAAAGTCCGGAGCTCCGGGCGAGCCGCGCGGACCCCGCCCGGAATCGACGCCCGATCAGCCGATCGAGCGGCGGAGGAAATCCATCATCCGCTGCCAGGCCTGGTCGGCGCAGCCCGCGTCGTAGACGTCGGCGCGACGCTCGTTGAAGAAGCCATGGGCGGCGTCATAGCGGTAGATCTCGGGTGAGCGCCCTGCGGCCTTCATCGCCGCCTCGAGCGCATCGGCTGCCGCCGGCGTGCACCAGTCGTCCCTGTTGGCGAAGTGGGCCTGGAAGGGGATCCGGATGTCGGCGGGCCTGGCCAGCTGCTCGGGCGGGATCCCGTAGAAGCACACGCCCGCGGACAGCTCGGGAACGTGCACCGACGCGGCGATCGTCAGCGCGCCGCCCATGCAGAAGCCCATCACCGCCACCTTGGCGCCGCTCGCGGCCAGGTGCTGTGCGGCGCCACGGATGTCCTGGTGGGTGGCGCCGGGGAAGTCGAGCCCGTCCATCAGGTGGCTGGCCTCGTCGGGCTCCTGGGTGACCCGGCCCGCGTAGAGATCGGGCGCCAGCGCGTTGTAGCCGGCCCGCGCGAAGCGGTCGGCCACGCCGCAGATCTGGTCGTTCAGCCCCCACCACTCCTGGATCACGATCACCGCGGGGCGGCCCTTGCCGGCCTCGGCGTAGTAACCGCCGGTGCGCCCGCCGTCGGGGCGCGCGAACTCGATCTTCTGTCCCATGGTGTCTCCTCTGGGTGCTCGCCGTGCTGGCACGGCCTGTTTACGGGGAAGAGCCTGCATTCTCCATCAAGCGGCAGAGGTTCGGGCCGTGGCTCATTCCGCTCTGAGCGCATCGGCAGGCTGCATCCGCGCCGCGACCCGCGCCGGATAGAGGCCGAACACCACCCCGGTGAGCGCGCTCGCGACGAAGGCCGCAAGCCCCGCCTGCAGCGAGACGATCACCGGCATCGCCCAGCGCTCGGCCACCAGCCAGGCCACCGCCACTCCGAGCAGCAGCCCGAGCACGCCGCCGACCACGCAGATGACCACCGACTCCTGCAGGAACTGCAGCAGGATGTCGCGTCGACGCGCGCCCACCGCCATGCGCAGCCCGATCTCGCGGGTGCGTTCGGTGACGGTCACCAGCATGATGTTCATTATGCCGATGCCGCCGACCACCAGGCTGACCGACGCGATCGTCGCCAGCAGCACGCGCATGCTGCGCGCGGCCTCCTGCGCGCTGTCGTAGGCGGCGTCCTGCCGGCGCACGCTGAAGTCGTCCTCGGCGCCCTCGGCGATCCGGTGGCGGGTGCGCAGCAGCGCGAGCAGGTCCGCCTCGGCCTGCGCGATTCCTGCCGTTTCGTCGGCCTTGACCATGATCCGCCAGATGCGGTTGGGCAGGCTCCAGCGGTAGAGGTCGCGGCGCGCGGTGCTGAAGGGCACCACGACCAGGTCGTCGAAGTCGCTGCCTTCGAGCGAGCGCCCCTTCGGGGCCAGCACGCCGGAAACGACGAAGGGCACGTTGCGGATTCGCAAGGTCCTGCCCACCGGGTCCTCGCCGAGGAAGAGCTGCTCGGCGATCGTCGCGCCCAGCACGGCCTTGCGCGCGCCGGCGCGCAGGTCCTCGACGTCGAAGGGCGCGCCCGCGCTGAACTCCCAGTCGCGCACCGTGAAGAAGTCCGGGCTGCTGCCCTGCACCGGACCGAGCCAGTTCTGCGCGCCGTAGACCAGTTGCGCGTTGCCGTAGGACATCGGCGCGACCGCGGTCAGCGAAGGCAGGCCTGCGATCGCCGCGACATCGCCGAGCGTGAGCGTGGGCGCGCTTCCCGAGGCCTGCCGCACGCCTGCGGCGGTCGGCGCGCCCGAAGCCACGACGATCACGTTGCTGCCCAGCGAGCGCATCACCTGCCGGACCCGCTCCTGCGAGCCCTGTCCGACCGCCATCATCACCACCACCGACGCGACGCCGACCACCATTCCCAGCATCGCCAGCCCGGTGCGCAGCGGCCGGCGCGCCAGCGCCTTCCAGGCTTCGCTGCCGAGGTCGAGCCGCATCGTCGTCGCTGCACGCAGGGCCGGTTCGCGCGCCGCGGCGGCAATCGGGTCAGAACAGGCGCAGGCGAAAGCCGCCCGCACCCGTTCCCCGGTCGGTCGCCCCGACGATCTCGCCCACCGCGACACGCGCGCCAGGCTGCAGTCCCGCGGCGTCGATCAGCTCGGTCCAGCTGCCGTCGGACAGTCCCACCGAGACCGGCACCCTCGCCAGCACCGGGCGTCCCTCGGCCTGCGACTCGACGTGCAGCACCGCCCGCCGGCCGCCCTGCCCGCCCGGCGCGGCATCGCGCCGCACCACCGCCTGCGGATCGGACGGACGAAAGCGCAGCGCCGTGGCCGGCACCTTCAGCACCTCGGGCCTGGAGGCGACCCGGATGCGCACCGTGGCGGTCATTCCCGGCAGCAGGCGGCCGTCGTCGTTGGCGGTAGCCAGCACCACGTTGTAGGTGACCACGTTCTGCTCGACCTTCGGGTTCAGGCGGATCTGCCGGACCCGCGCCTGGAACTCGCGTTCGCCCAGCGCGTCGACCCGGAAGCTCGCGTGCATCCCGACCGCGACCGACCCGACGTCGGCCTCGGCGACGTTGGTGTCGATCTGCATGTCGCGAAGGTCGCGCGCGATCAGGAACAGCTGCGGTGTCTGGAAGCTCGCTGCCACCGTCTGTCCGACGTCCACGCTGCGGGCGATCACCACCCCGTCGATCGGCGAGCGGATCACGGTGTAGCCGAGGTTGGTGCGCTCACGGTCGATCTGCGCCTGGATCGCCCGGGTGCGCGCCCTGGCGGCCTCCATCGCCTGGCGCTCGTCGTCGATCTGCGCGCCGGAGACGAAGCCGCGCGCCATCAGTTCCTCGCTGCGGGCGAGCTTGCGCTGCGCCAGCCGAAGCTGGGTGTCCGCCTCCTGCAGGTTGGCCTGGAGCTGGACCAGCTGGGCCTCGATCAGCGCCGGGTCGATCTCGGCAAGCGGCTGCCCGGCACGCACCCGCTGGTTGAAGTCCGCGTGCACCGCGCGGATCGTTCCCGAGACCTGCGTTCCCACGTTGACCAGGGTGACCGGGTTGAGCGTGCCGCTCGCGCTCACCGACTGCTCGATCGGTCCGCGCTCGATCTCGGCGAAGCGGTAGCGCGCCGAGAGCGCAACCGGTGCGTCGCGCTGCGCGCGATACCACCACCACGCTGCTGCGAGCGCGACGAGCATCGTCGCGGTCAGGACCACTTTCAGGCTTCGCATCTCGGATCCGTGGCAATTCGGCCCTCAGGTGCTGCAGGGACGGCGCCGGGCATTATGCAGCCAGCGCCTGCGCGCGGGCGAGGACCTGGCGGGGAGCTCCGCCCCGCTGCGCATGACGCCTTCGACCCGCGTGCGCGAGAATGAGCAAATGCGCCGCCGGCATGGACTGGCCACGCAGCCCCCCAAACGAATATCCTTGAACGATGAAAGCAGCCAACATCCTCCAAACCATCGGCGCCACGCCGCACGTGCGCATCAATCGCCTCTTCGGCGCCACCCACGAAGTCTGGATCAAGTCCGAGCGTGCAAATCCCGGCGGATCGATCAAGGACCGGATCGCTCTGGCCATGGTCGAGGACGCCGAGCGCAAGGGCCTGCTGCAGCCCGGCGGAACGATCATCGAGCCCACCTCGGGCAACACCGGGGTCGGTCTGGCGATGGTCGCCGCGGTCAAGGGCTACCGCCTGGTGCTGGTGATGCCGGACAGCATGTCGATCGAGCGCCGCAGGCTGATGCTCGCCTACGGGGCGAGCTTCGTGCTCACCCCCCGCGAGAAGGGAATGAACGGCGCGATCGCGCAGGCGCAGGAACTGCTCGCATCGACCCCCGGGGCGTGGATGCCCCAGCAGTTCGACAACCCGGCCAACACCGAGGTGCACGCGCGCACCACGGCGCAGGAGATCCTCGCGGATTTCCCCGACGGCATCGACGCCCTGATCACCGGGGTGGGCACCGGCGGCCACCTCACCGGCTGCGCCAGGGTGCTCAAGGCCGCCTGGCCGAAGCTGAAGGTGTTTGCGGTCGAACCCTCGGCCTCGCCAGTGATCTCCGGCGGGAAGGCCGGCCCGCATCCGCTGCAGGGCCTGGGTGCGGGCTTCATTCCGAAGAACCTCGACACCACGGTGCTCGACGGCGTGATCCAGGTCGACGCGGACCCGGCGCGCGAGATGGCGCGGCGCTCCGCGCGCGAGGAAGGCCTGCTGGTCGGCATCTCCTCGGGGGCGACGCTGGCGGCGATCGCGCAGAAGCTGCCCGAGCTTCCCGCTGGGGCAGTCGTGCTCGGCTTCAACTACGACACAGGCGAGCGCTACCTGTCGGTCGAGGGCTTCCTGCCCCTGGAATGATTCGTGCGGCCGGGGCCCTGCTTGGCCCCGGCGCCTCAACTCCCGGCCTCGCGCCAGGCCCGCTCCACGCGCGCCTGGTGCGCGCGCGAGCGCTCCGACCACCGGCTCGCGATGTAGCCGAGCACGGCGCGGATCTGCGCCTCGCTCAGGACGCCCTCGAAGCCGGGCATGTCGCTCTCATAGCCCTCCGGGGCGATCGGCGCGCGCATGCCCTTGCGGGTGATCTCGAGCAGGACCTCGTCCGGATGGTGCCAGGTGTGTCCGCTGTCGTCGTGTGGGGGCGCCGGCAGGCGGCCCGAGGGCTTGCGCTGGCGCCAGTCGGGCTCGCCTTCCAGCTTGACGCCATGGCAGGCCGCGCAGTGCTGCGCGTAGAGCGCGCGCCCCTCCTCGATCTGCCGGGCGTCGGCCATCGCCAGCGGCGGCAGCGTCTTGGCGTCGGGCGTCGTCGACACGCGCCACGCGGCCAGTGCGCCCAGGGCCACGGCAAGCAGCGCCCCGCCCCAGGCAAGTCGGCGCAGCCTGGATCTGGGCTGCGGGCGATGATCGGCGTCCGTGCGCCGCAACGGTGCGCTCATGCTCAGATCACCGACACCGCGCAGCCGTCCATCGGCACGATCGCGCCGGAGACATAGCTCGCCCGCGCCGACCCGAGCCACACGACGGCGTCGGCAATCTCCTCGGGCTCGGCGAGCCGGCCCATCGGGATGCGCGCCGCCTCCTCCTCGAGCAGCACCTCCTTGCTGCGTCCGCTGGCGCGCGCTGCGACCTCCAGCCCTTCGTCGACCCGGGAAGTGCGGGTCAGGCCCGGGTTGACCGCGTTGACCCGCACGCCCCTGTCGGCGTAGGCACGCGCCAGGCCGACGGTCGCCAGCATCAGCGCCGAGTTCGCAGCGCCGCCTGCGATGTGGAAGACCCCGGCCTGCCGTCCTCCCTGGCCGATCACGTTGACGATGGCGCCCTGCCCGCGCTGCGCCATGCGCCGCGCCACCGGCTCGGCCACGTGGACGTAGCTGAAGTACTTGGCATCCATCGCCTGCCGGAAAGCCTGCGCGTCGAGCTCGTCGGGCGCGTAGCGGCGCGCAGCGCCTGCGGAGTTCACCAGCACATCGATCCGGCCGAAGCGCTGCCAGACCTCGTCCACCAGACGCGCTGCCGCCGCGGCGTCGACCAGATCGGCAGCGATCGGGTGCATCCCGAGGCCCAGCGCGCGCATCCGCTCGTTGGCCTGCGCCAGGTTCGCTTCGCTGCGCGACACGCCGATCACGGTCGCCCCCTCGCGCGCCAGCGCGGTCGCACAGGCCAGTCCGATCCCTCTGCTCGCGCCGGTGACCAGCGCGACCCTGCCCTCGAGCCCCAGATCCATCGATCCCTCCAGCCCGGCCTGCGGCGACCGGTATCCTTTCACCGGTTGCCCCGGCCAGACCGGGCAAGGATAACCGGAGGAAGAAGACCCACGATGGGCGAGGGAATCGACACGGACAGCACGGCCGACGCACCGGCGCCGGCCGATCAGGCCCGCACGCAGGGCCCGCGAGCGCACTGGCGGCTTGCGGCACTGGTGCTGGCACCGCTGCTCGCGCTGGCGGTGGCGCTCGCGCTGCCCGAGAGCTTCACCGCGGCGGACGGCAAGCGCGAGCTGCTGACTCCGGCGGCCCGGGCCACCGTGGGCATGCTGATCTGGATGGCGCTGTGGTGGGTGACCGAAGCCGTGCCGATCGAGGCCACCGCGCTGCTGCCGGTGGCAGCCTTCCCGCTCCTGGGCGTCGCGACCCTCCCGCAGGCGCTGGGCCCTTATGCGTCCGAAGTGATCTTCCTCTTCCTCGGCGGCTTCATGCTGGCCGCGGCGATGACCCGCTGGGGACTGGACCGGCGGATCGCCTACGCAACGGTCGGGCTGGCCGGGACGACGCCGGATCGCATCATCCTGGGCGTGATGTCCGCGACCGCCTTCGTCAGCATGTGGGTTTCCAACAGCGCAACCGCGGCGATGATGGTGCCGATCGCACTGTCGCTGATCCGCCTGGCCGGCGACAGCCCGCAGGCGCGGCGCTTCGGGGTGGCGCTGCTGCTCGCGGTGGCTTATGCCGCGTCGATTGGCGGAATGGGCAGCCTCATCGGTTCGCCACCCAACGGCATCGTCGCGCGCTACGCCGGGCAGTTCCTGGAACAGGAAATCTCCTTCGTGCGCTGGCTGGCCATCGGCCTGCCGCTGGTGCTGGTGCTCCTGCCCCTGACCTGGCTGCTGCTCACGCGCGTGCTGTACCCGCACGGGCTGGCCGAGCTCGGCGGCGGTCGTGCGCTGATGCAGGCCGCACGACGCGGGCTGGGGCCGATGTCGCGCGGCGAGCAGGCCACCCTTCTCGCGTTCGCTGCCGCTGCGCTCCTCTGGCTGCTGCGGCCGCTGCTCACCGCGCTCGAGATCGGCGGCACGCGCCCGCTGTCGGGGCTGAGCGACGCCGGAATCGCGGTCGGTGCTGCGCTGCTGCTGTTCGCCTGGCCGGTCGACCTGCGGCAGCGGAAGTTCGCGCTCGACTGGCGCAGCGCAGCGAAGCTGCCCTGGGGCGTGCTGCTGCTGTTCGGCGGCGGGCTGTCGCTGGCGGCGGCGATCGAGGCCAACGGCGTGACCCGGATGCTCGCCGCAGCCGCAGGCGCCGCGGGCTCGGTGTCCGACCTGGCTGCGCTCGGCGCGATCGTCGGCGCCTCGGCCTTCCTGTCCGAAGTCACCTCGAACACTGCGCAGGTCGCCGCGACCACCCCGGTGCTCGCCGCGATCGCGCCGGTGCTGGGCGTGGACGCGCTCCAGCTGATCGTGGCCAGCGCGCTCGGCGCCAGCTGTGCGTTCATGCTGCCGGTGGGGACTCCACCAAATGCGATCGTCTTCGGCACCGGCATGCTGACGATCGGACAGATGTGCCGCGCCGGGTTCTGGCTGAACCTGATCGCGATCGCGACGATCGTGCTGCACGCGGTGCTCTGGCTTCCCAGGGCCCTTCCCTGACCCCCGAGGAGCGGAAACGATGAACATCGTCTGCGGAACCGACTTCAGCGACCCGGCCGCCGAGGCCGGCACTGTCGCCGCACTGCTGGCGCGGCGGCTCGACCGTCCACTGGTGCTCGTGCACGCCCTCGACACGCGCGGGGTGCTGTTCAACCAGGCGGCAGTGCTCGATGCGCTCCAGCACGGCGCGGCCCAGCGCCTCGACGCGGAACTCGCCAGGCTGCGCGAACTGGGGGCCGAAGTGCAGGCGCGGGTGCTCGAGGGCTGGCCCGACGAGACCTTGCTGCGCGCCGCCGGGGAGGTCGGCGCCGAGCTGCTGGTGCTGGCCGCCACCGGCGCGGGTAACGCCCCGCGCAGCCTGCTGGGCAGCACTGCGGAGCGCGTGTCCGCACGGGCATCGGCACCGCTGCTCACGGTGCGCGACGCCGCACCGCTGCGCCGCTGGCTGCTCGGCGAGCACCGGCTGCGGGTGTTGTGCGCGCTCGACGATTCGCTCGCCTCCGAGGCGGCGATCGAGTGGATGCGGCGGCTGCGGCTGATCGCCGACTGCGAGCTGGTGGCAGCGCGCATCGACCCCAGACCCGACGAGGCCGCGCGCCTGCACCTGGAGGACCGGCTTCGCCGCCGGCTCGGCCCCGATGCCGCGCGCATCGTGGTGGCGCCCGCCGGCGGCGCGGTGGCGCAGCGCCTGGCCGGGCTCGCCCGGACCGAGGCTGCCGATCTGGTCCTGGCGGGCAGTCATCAGCGGCATGGCTTCGATCGCGCACGGCGCGGGTCGGTGTCGATCGGGCTGCTGCGCGAGTGCGCCGCGAGCGTGCTGGTGGCGCCGGCCTCGATCGCGCAGTCGCTCGGGCCGGCCGCCGCGCCCGAGGGTCGGCGGGTGCTGGTCGCGGTCGCGCTCTCACCCGAGGGGCGGCACGCCGCACGCACCGCGTTCGCGCTGATCCCCGACGGCAGCCGGGTGCGGCTGATGAGCGTCCTGCATCCGCGCCGCGCGCCGCCGCACGCCCGCCCGGGCCTCGAGGCGCGGCAGACGCCGGAGCACGAGGCCTGGCGCGCGCAGTGCAGGGCCGATCTCGAGGCGCTGCTGCCCGCCGATCTGCGACAACGGGGGATCTCGGTCGAGATCGATCTCGTCGGGGGCGAGGAGCCCGCGACGGCGATCCTCATGGCGGCCGATGCGATCGACGCGGAGCTGATCTGCCTGGGCACCGCCGGGCGCACCGGCCTGGCCGCTGCCCTGCTGGGCTCGGTTGCCCAGGCGGTGCTGGGGCGCAGCCGCCGGCCGGTGCTGCTGGTTCCGACGCGCCAGCGCTGAGCGCCGGCCGCGGCGGCTCAGCCGTCCTGGCCGTCGATCCGCGGACGCGACAGGCGCGGCCAGTACACCACCAGGTAGAGCAGGAAGGCCGCGCTCCACAGCACCGAGGAGGTCTCGACGAAGCGCACCGTCCACTGCGGGGCGATCAGCGGCCCGAACACACGCAGCAGCGCAGCGATCTGCACCAGCGCATACATCGTCGTCTCGGAGCGCCCCGCCACCAGCATGCGCCCGGTGTGGCCCAGCGCAGTGCGCGTGATCATGCCGATGATCAGGCCGCCCACCAGCCCCACCGCGAGCGCGTGCACCGCGAGCGAGCGCGGCACCCAGTCGAGCGCGGCTGCCGCGATCAGCGCGAGCCCGATCGCAGCCCAGCCGTAGGAAGCGTGCAGGATCCACAGGATCGGCTTGCCGAGGGTGCCCTGCGGGCCCCAGCCGATCACGCGCGCCGCCTGCAGCAGGGCCGCCGCGAGCGCGATCAGCGCCGGCAGCACGCCCGAGGCGCCGGCCAGTTCGAGCGCGAAGGCCACGACGCTGGCGCCGATCGCCGCTCGATCCAGGCGGACGTCCCGATACTGGCTGACCCCGCGCACCGCGTTGGCGGTGAACATCGGGATCACCCGCCCGCCGATCACGAAGGTCAGCGTCGCGACCAGGTACAGGCCGAAGCGCACCACGGTGTCCGGGTTCGGCGCGGCCGGAAACCCCTGCGCACCCGCCCAGAACAGCAGGTCGGCAAGCGCCAGCACCGCGAACAGTGCGCCGACGAAGTAGTTGCGCCGGTTCCTCGAACGCAGCAGCGCCTGGAACAGCGCTGCTGCGACCAGCACCAGGAAGAGCAGTTCGGTCAGCAGGCCGACCGTGGACGCTCCGGCGACGAAGGCCACGCGGGCGGCGATCCACAGCAGCGCGAACACCGCCAGGCGGCCCCCCGTCGGGGTGGGCTGGTTGGTCCAGTTGCGCACCGCGGTGAACAGGAAGCCCGTGACGATCGCGATCGCAAAGCCGAAGACCATCTCGTGGCTGTGCCAGGTCTGCGGCGGCAGGCCCGCGGGCAGCGTGGTCGCCCCCGCGTAGACCGCCACCCAGGCGGGAACGCCCAGCGCCGCGAACAGGGCGCCCAGCAGGTAGAAGGGACGAAAACCGAGGCGCCAGAGCGCGGAAGGTCCGCTGGCCCCCGCCTGCGGTGCAGCCGGGTTCTGGATCTGCAACAGTTGCTTGCTCATCGGTGTCCTGACCTCCTGTCTTGCGGTGCCGGATGCCACTCAACCCGCGGGATGGGCTCCGGCGCGAACTCGTTCCAGACGAGAACTGATTCCGTCGGCGGCTGCGCCGCCTCTTGCGAGCACCGCCAGCAGAACCCACAGGCACCCGGCCAGCAGGTTGTGCAAGGTGCCGCCAGCCACGCCGACCGTGCCCGAGGCGATGGCGATGCCGAGCGGTGCGAGCAGCAGCGCACACACGAGCGCCGATGCGGCCGGCCCGGTCACCCTGCGCAGACCGCGTCCGCTCCTCAGGAGCATCGCCAGCAGCAGCACCAGCGCCAGGGCGACCAGCCGATGCGCGAGGTGAAGTGCCACCGCATCGGCAGGCGAAGCCGTCACGATCGCCGTGACGGGATCGAACACTGCCGGATCGACCCTTGCCCCCGGCAGGCACAGCGCCTGCGCGCAGGCGGCGGTCGCGCCCCGGGCAGCGATCATCACGCCGAGCGCCGACTGCAGCACGACCAGGCCCAGCCCGAGCCAGGCGAGCGACTTCACCCGGCCGCGTGCGCGCACTGCGCGATTGCCCGCCGCGCCCGCTCGCGCCGCGCCTGAGCCGAATTCCCCCCGAGGCTCTTCACCTGGGGCAGCAGACCTGCCGCGCAGCGTCGCGGCAGCGATCCAGCCGAAGGCCGCCGCCAGGGCGAGGCCGCCAACGACGTTGCCGATCGTGACCAGCGGCAGGTCGTGCGGGGTGTAGCGGCCCAGCCAGGCCAGGAACAGCGTGTCCAGGAGCGCGAACGCAACCGCGATGCGGTCCGCACCGCCGAGCCGCGCCCATCCGAACAATGCGATCGCGAGCGCGAGCAGGCCCACGAGCATTGCGCTCACCCTGTGCGTCGCGCGCGCGATGCTCACCGCATCGGATGTCGCCGCGACGGCACTCCCGGACGGAATCGACTCAGCCCCTTGCGCCCGCGCCTTGCGCGCCGTGGCCTGGCACTGCGGCCAGGGCTGGCAGCCCAGGTCGCTCTGCGTGTGACGGATGAAGGCGCTGGCAGCGGTCACGCACAGCGTGAGCACGCAGGCGACGAGCGCCAGCCAGCGGATCAGCACGTGGCAGCCTCGCTGCGTGCACGCATGCAGCGCAGCACGACGACGATGAAGCCAACCCCGCCGGCGATCGCGATCAGGCCGCCCAGGCCCATCACCCCCATGCCGAGCACCTCCTGCGTCGTGCGCAGCACCTGCCCGCTTCCCGCCACCTTGCGCTGCACTCCATAGCCGCCGGACCAGACCAGGCCGAGGATGTGCAGGAGCTGCCCGCCGCCGTAGAGCCAGGGCTGCCAGTGCGCGAGCCGGCCGCGCGGCGCACCGAAGCCCAGCCGCGGCAGCAGCGCGTAGGCCAGCCCCATCAGCGCCAGCGTCACGCCGACGATCGAGCCGTGGTAGTGCGCCGGGACGCGCACGTCGGAGCCCTGGATCAGGAAACCGATCCCGCCGCCGATCGTGAACAGCAGCAGCGAGGTGATCAGCGCGGCGCGCAGCGGCCGCGCCAGATCCGAGGCCCGCGGCGCGCGCGCCAGCGCGAGCGCGAGCGCGAGCGCCATCGGCAGGATCGCCAGGCCGCCGCCGAAGCGCATCAGCCAGGTCATCATCTTCTGGTGCTCGACCGAGAGCACGCTCCAGTTCAGGTAGATCAGCGGGGCGGCGAACACCGACACCAGCCCGATCCCGTAGACCAGCACCACCACCCTGGGGCTGAGCGGCAGCGGAGCATCGGTGAGCGTGGCCAGCCAGGCCCAGGCAACCAGCATCAGCAGCGTCCAGGTGAACTGGATCACGTGTCCCGGACCCCAGAACAGCAGTTCGTAGTAGGTCTTGCCCTCGAGCTCGGCGGGCACTTCGACGAAGGACCACACCATCGCCATCAGCGACACCGCGCTGGCGACCGCGGCGGCGCGCAGGCCGATCCGCAGGGCGTCGCTGCCGTCCAGCCCCAGCCCGATCCGCACCGGGGCGAGGAAGCTGCGCAGCGTGAGCATCGCGAAGCCCGTGCCGAACACTGCCAGCCCGTAGAGGAAGACGGGGCTCTCGAGCACCGGCACGTAGTTGGACATGACCGGGCGGGGCACGCCGAGGAAGGGAGAGGCCGCGAGCAGCAGCGTTCCGATCGCGGTCGTCCAGAGCGCGAGCCAGCCGAGGCCGTGGGCGCGACGGGCGCTGTCGTAGGACCAGAGCATCCCGGCCATCGAGACGAACCAGACCAGCACCGAGAGATCGACGTGCACCACCAGCGCGACATGGAAGAAGTCGACGCCCGGCACCAGCGCCGAAAGGTGCGGGGTGCGCGCGAGCACCAGCAGCACGGAGAACAGCCCCGAGCCGATCAGCGCCGCCACTCCCAGCATCAGCCAGCCCGCCGCCATCGTCCGCTGCTCCGCCGCGGGCAGGGCAAGATCGAAGCGGTCGGACCGCCGCGACGCGGACAGGCCCGTCATGAAGCCGCCCGGCCCGTCCGTCATCGAGGTTTTCATCGGATCACCACCCCTCCCTTGTCGGCGATGAAGTCGATCAGCACCACCTGGCCCGGGTCGAGCCGCACCGTCGCCTCGCGCTCGTGCGTGAAGCCCTCGCGGCGCGCGTCGTCGTTGACCTGCACCAGCAGCTTGTGCTCGCCGGCGGCGATCGGCAGGCGGTGATAGCCGCTGGCTGCGCCGTCACGCCGCAGGCCGGCGGGCTGGAAGACTTCGTCGTAGAGCGGGGCACCGTCGAGCTCGACCCGCACCCTCACCGCCGAGCGCTCGCGCGGGCAGTCCATCTGCGCACGCAACTGCGGCGGCAGCTTCGCGAGCTCCTCGGCGCTGCGTTCGCGGCAGTCGGTCACGTACTGGCCCGGGTGCTTGAACGACACCCGCAGCAGGGCCTGGTCGTCGCCGAGGTGCCGATAGGGCGGCGAGGTCGAGAACCAGCCGACGAACGCCGCGAACAGCGCATAGAGGAAGGCCTGCCCTCCGAACTTCACCACCTTGCCAGCAGCACTCATTTCCGATTCCATCAGTCAGTCGCCATCCGATCCTGCTCGCGTGCCGCCGCCTCCAGCGACCCGAGCTCCTCGCGAAAGGCCTTCACCCTCCGCTGCAGCGCCGCGCGATCCTCGCGCGCCGCCTCCACCATCCGTACCCTGCGCCGGTCGACCGAAGCGCGCAGATAGGGCTCGCGTTTCACCTCCAGCCGCTCGCGCGTCCACTGTACGCCGAAGCGGAATTCGCAGTCCTCGGCAGGACAGGTGGCAAGCACCACCCCTGCCGCGCCATGCCGCAGCGCGTACTCGACGAAGGACGGCGGCAGCATTCCCGCGCAAGGCAGTCCGAACGCGAGCACCCCGCCGCTGCGACGATCGTCCTCGGCCTGCGGGGTGGGGTCGAAACCGGCACCGCGCTGGCAGGAAAACAGCACCACCGGCGCGCCCTCGCCTTGCGCCAGCCTCGTCCGCAGCGCCGCACCCAGTTCCTCGCGCAACTCGCCCACCTCCCGGTCCGGCAGGTCGATCCCGCTCACCAGCCGCTGGCGGGAACGGAAGGGCGTCGCCGACGGACAGGAGCCGGCGCAGATCCCGCAGCTCGCGCACAGATCCTCGTCGACGACCGCGATCATCCCACGCCCGCTCGGATGCGGCGCCATCGTGATCGCCGAGTAGGGGCAATCGACGAAGCAGCGCGTGCAACCGTTGCAGTGATCCGGCGCCACCTTGGCCGGCGGCGGCCGCGGCACGCGCCGGCCAAGCCACGGGAGCGCCCCGACCAGCAGGGTCAGGCCAGCCAGCACCGCCCAGACGAGCTCCGGGGAGGCGGCGTAGATGGCCGGAAGCGGCGCCAGGTAGAACCAGTCGATCGGAACGCTCGCAGGTACGCGGGCGAGATCGGCCGCGGGCAGCGACTGCGCCGGAGCTGCCAGCGAGAGCAGCGTCAGCACGCCCAGGGTCCACAGCGTGACCGCTCGGCTGGTGACCGTGCGCGGACGCGCGAGCCGCTGGATGTGGATCCACATCGCCAGCAGCAGCACCAGCGGCACCCCGATGTGCAGGAAGACCAGCAGCGAGAAGAAGCGGTCGGACATCGCCGCATCGGCGATGAAGTTTCGCACCAGCGCCGGCCCGAAGCCGGGCAGCGCCCCGAACCACTCGGTGACCGCGACGCCCGTGAACTGCGCGAGCTCGTCCCACACCAGCCAGTAGCCGATCACTCCGGAGGCCGCGGCAAGCCAGAGCGTGGGCACGCCGGTCAGCCAGGTGTACCAGCGGAAGTGACGGAAGCGCCCGTAGGCGAACTCCCGCAGCAGATGCGCCGCGATCACCAGCGCGAAGGCGTCCGACGCATACCGGTGCAGGCTGCGCATCACGCCCCCCGCCCACCACTGCTCCCGGCTGAGCGCTTCCACCGACGACCACGCCCCGGCGACACTGGTGTCGTAGAACACGTACAGATAGGCGCCGGTCACCGAAACCAGCCAGAAGAGCTGGAAGCCGAGCGCCCCGAGCTGGCGCAGAGGGTTGTCCTGGGCGCCACAGATCGCGTCGAACCGCCGCTCCAGCGCGCGCACCGCGCTGGCGAACCGACCACTTCCCGGCAGACCGGCTTCGGCAGGGTTGGTGGGGGCGAATGGGCTCGGAGTCATCGTGAACGGCCCGGCCGCGCCCTGCGCGGGGCGTCCGGTGCCGCGATGGTCCCGTCCAGGGGTAATCCCGGGCTTTGATCCGCGTCAAGCGAAGCCGAGCCTGCGTCACCGCCGCAGCCTGCCGGCGCGTCGCGGGCGGGCAGCCTGCCTAGACCCCGCGCGGCCGGCGAAACTCCCGCCAGACCACCCAGACGATCGCGCCCAGCGTGGTCAGCCCGGCGAAGATCTCGACGAAGATGCCGTAGTTGAACTTGTAGCGCCCCGCGTTCGGGTCGTAGACCGTGCAGTAGAGCTTCACCTTCTCCCACACGTTCTCCATCGTCAGGGACTTCGAAGCCTGCCCCGAGAGCAGTTCCTTCAGGGGCTGGATCAGCATCGGCAGGTCGAACTGGTCCCCGTAGACCTGCCGGTAGACCACCCCGTCGGGATCGACGATCGACACCTGGGTGACGTGGTCGAATCCGGCCGCGGTCCGCTCGTAGACGAAGCCGAAGCGCTGCACGAGCGCGTCGACCTCGCCGGCCCGGGGCGTGAGGAAGAGCCAGCGCGGGTCGTCGATCCGGTTCTGCCGGGCGAAGGCGGCCATTGCGACGGGATTGTCGAAGGGCTGGTTGAAGCCGATCGACAGGACCTGGAAGCGGTCGTCGCCCAGTGACCTGCGCGCCTCCTTCACGGCCTCCATCAGGAACTGCGTGGCCACCGGGCATGCCTCGAAGCAGCCGGTATAGATGAAGCTGACCAGCAGCGGCCGGCCGCGGAAGTCGGAGAGGCGGACCTCCCTGCCCTTGCTGTCGGTGAAGGCGAAGTCGCCGACCTCGCGCCCGATCGCCGCCTGGCTGGTCTCGAGGACCTTGCGATAGTCCTGCTCGGCCGCGGCCAGGCCCGGCAGCAGCAGAAGACCGGCCAGCAGCACGAGGGCGGCGCGCAGGCGCCGCAGCATGCGCTCAAGCCGCCAGGGCATTGCGCATCCAGCCGTCCGCGATCGCCCCGAGCAGCAGCAGGGACAGCTGAACCAGCGAAGCGTGAAAGCTCGACAGTGCAGTGGCACGGCCCGGCTTCAGGTAGAGCCGCACGGCGGCACGCACCATCATCCAGCCGCCGATCGCGGCGCAGGCCGTGTAGATCCAGCCCGGCGACAGCAGCGCCATCAGCAGCGACAGTGCAACCAGCACCAGCGTGTGCGCGAGGATCGCGCGTGAAGTCCAGACATCGCCCTTGACCACCGGCAGCATCGGCACGCCTGCCTCGGCGTAGTCGTCGCGACAGACGATCGAGAGGCTCCAGAAGTGCGGCGGGGTCCACAGGAAGAGGATCAGCGCCAGCAGCAGCGCCTCGGGCGAGAGCTCGGGCTGCACTGCGGCCGCGCCGGCCAGCACCGCGAAGCTTCCCGCGAGGCCCCCGATCACGATGTTCCACGGGGTGCGCCGCTTGAGCCACACCGTGTAGACCACCGCGTAGAAGAAGGCCCCCAGGAAGGTGTAGAGGGCGGCAAGCGCGTTGGTGGCCAGCCAGGCGCCGGCGACCGCGATTCCGGTCAGCGCGACGATCAGCGCAAGCCAGCCGCCGTGGTGGCGGATGCGCCCGCTCACGAAGGGGCGGTTGCGCGTGCGCGCCATCCGGCGGTCGAGGTCGACTTCCCAGAACTGGTTGAAGGCGCCCGCAGCAGCCGACGAGAGCAGCACCGCGAGCGTCAGGATCGTCGCATGCAGGGCGGAGATGCGCCCACCGGGCGAGATCATCAGGCCGGCCACCGCAGTCAGTGCGATTGCCAGCCCGATGCGAAGCTTGAAGAGGTTGAGCACCGTCTTCATTCCCGCCTCCTGTTGCGGTGTGGTCAGGGGAATGCCCGCGCCTGACGGCAGGGCCGGGCGCTGCGCGCGCCCGCCCCGCCGGCGGCCAGGTTCAGCTGAGGCCCCAGACCGTGGAGAGATACTTCCAGTTCACGAAGTAGTACAGCACGAACGCGACCAGGAACACCAGGGCGAACACGAAGGTGCCCGGGGCGGCGAAGCCGCCGCCATGACCGCCGTGGCCGCTGAGCGCCGCCTGCACCGGCAGGCGCAGCGGGTCGACGCGCGGCGTGTAGGCGCCGGAATCGAGCCGCTTGCCGAACAGCAGCGTGCCCACGGTGATGATCACGTACATCGCTCCGCCGATCACCGCGATGACGCCCGCAACCCCGAAGATCGCGATCATCAGCAGCGCCGTTCCCGGGTACTCGTAGGGCAGCGCCGCACCGGCGAAGGTGATGTCCCAATGACGACGCGGGACGCCCAGCGTGCCTGCGCCCATCATCGCCAGCGTGAACACCCCCATCCCGAGGCCGAACACGTAGGGCTGCCACTTCGCCCAGCCCGGGAGGATCAGCTCGCGGTTGAACAGCGTGGGCAGCAGGAAGTACGTGATCGACATGAACGCGAGCGTGGTGCCGATCACGACCGTTGCGTGGAAGTGGCCCGGAACGTAGATCGTGTTGTGGATGATCATGTTCAGCTGCTCGGTGCCCATCATCACGCCCGAGATGCCGCCCAGGAAGCCGAAGCCGATCAGGGAGATGAACATCCCCGAGAACACCGGGTTGCCCCAGGGCGCCTTGCGCACCCACTCGAACAGGCCCTTGGTGTAGCCCTTCTCGCGCTGCGCGACCTCGATCGCGCCCGGCACCGTAAGGCCGTGGATCATCGACGCCAGCACCGCCAGGTACATCGCATAGCTGGTGTTGAAGATCTTCCACTCGATGCCCACCGCCGGATCAGCGAGGATGTGGTGCGCGCTGGCCAGCTGCAGGAAGCAGATGTAGAGCAGGAAGGCGCTGCGGCTGATCCGCTCGGACATCGGCTTGGCGCCGAACACGATGGCAGCGATCGCGTACCAGACCGCCACGTGGGCGCTGACGTTGATCTGCTGCGACGAGTGTCCGAAGGCCCACCAGATGACCCGGTACATCGCGGGGTCGATGTGCGCGATGTAGCCGATCGACCACAGCCAGGTGGGGATCAGGATGATCGCACCCGAGGCGATCGTGAAGATCGCGATGATGCAGGCCGTGAGCGCGCCGAAGGTCACCAGCGGCACCGAGCCCTCGTAGGTCTTCTCCGCCTTGGCCACCACCAGCGTGCCCAGGAAGACGAAGCAGGCGATCAGCGCGCCCACCGCGAACAGGATCAGACCGAAGTAGAAGGCCGGGTGACCGGGCAGCGGCACGTACGAGGTCATCATCACCGTCGCGTTGCCGGTGAAGACGGCCACGTTGAAGGTGATCGTGCCGATGATCATCAGCGCCCAGGCAAGCCACGCTATGCGTGGCGTCGCCAATCGACACCTGAGCAGTGTCGACGAGCAGAAGTAGAGGATCGCGATCTCGAAGAAGATGATCCACACGACGAGCATGTCGAGCCCGTGCGCGGTCAGGTACAGGTAGAAGTTGTCGGCATCGATCAGGTGGATCGCCTGCCAGCGCGTCAGCGTGATCAGCAGTGCCAGCACGCCGCCCACCAGCAGGGCGACGACCGCGGCAACCGCGTTGGCCTTGATCAGCGATTCAGCGGACTTGTGGAACTGCAGCCCCGTTCGGGGGCAGATGCGGAACATCGGTGCGGCGCTTGCCATGTTGCCCCCCTTACTTGACGTACAGCTTCGAGACCATCTTGTGGTGCCCGATGCCGCAGAATTCGTTGCAGACGATCGCGTAGGTTCCCGAGCGGTTCGGGGTGATCGTCATCACGTGATGGTAACCAGGCAGCACCTGGATGTTGATGTTCTCGGGCTGCAGCGAGAAGCCGTGCTGGTAGTCCATCGCGGTCAGGTTCAGGCGGTAGCTCTTGTCCTTCTCGAGCTCGAGGATCGGCCACCAGTCCCAGAGGCGGGCGATCAGGTAGACGTCGCTGCCGGCCGGGGGGGCCACCACCGGGATGTTCTGCTCGGTCTCGGTGCGCACCGTGTACTTGTCGACCATCTCCTGTGTCGCGCGGGCGAAGAGTTCCGGTTTGACCTTGTAGGTTTCCGGCGAGAGGTTCTGCTTACCGTACACGTGCCAGTACGGCATCATGAAGAACATGATCATGCACCAGATGAAGGCGATGACGATCCACAGGATCTCCACCTTGTCCACTGGTTCCTTCCACCAGATCCGCTGCTGCGGAGGCAGGATTGCGCTCATGGGGTTCTCCCGGATGCTCTACTTGGCCAGCGGGCTGACGGGCACCGTAGCGATCTCCATCACCCCCCAGAGGATGTAGAGCACCGTCGGCAGGGCCACGCCGAGGAACAGCAGCAGGAACGGATTGTCGAGCACCTGCTGCATGACTGGGACTTTTTCTTCGGATGCGTCGGCGCCCCGCGCCCCGCTGACCGGCTCGGCCATGATTTTTCCTCCTAGGTTTTATCGGACAAACGTGCCTCGGATGTTCATCTTTGGGCACCCCTTCGGCCTTGACGGGAATCAAAGGTTCACCATGGCCACGCGCGTAATCTCGCGGGTTGCCAACGGACAGGAACAGTAAGTGTCGTCTTCATCGCACGCGGCCGGCTCGCGGCCGATCGCACAACGCAGCGCCCAGGCAACGCCGCTGGCGCAGTCCTCGTCGCCGCGCGCGGTGGCCGCATGGCTGCTGATCTGCTGCGCGCTGGTGCTGGCGATGATCGTGGTCGGCGGCGTCACGCGCCTCACGGATTCCGGGCTGTCGATCGTCGAGTGGCAGCCGATCGTCGGCACCCTGCCGCCCATCGGCGATGCGGCCTGGCTCGAAGTCTTCGAGAAGTACCGAC
Organism: Pseudomonadota bacterium; assembly: GCA_963204785.1. Lineage (GTDB taxonomy): Bacteria > Pseudomonadota > Gammaproteobacteria > Burkholderiales > Burkholderiaceae_E > Quisquiliibacterium. The sequence continues at coordinate 49,911 of CAUJHG010000021.1, forward strand.
AGACCCCCGAGGGGATGCTGGTCAACCACGCGATGTCGCTCGAGGAGTTCAAGGGCATCTTCTGGTGGGAGTACTTCCACCGCCTGCTCGGGCGGCTGATCGGCGTGGTGTTCTTCGTGCCCCTGGTGTGGTTCGCGCTGACCCGGCGCGTCGGCGCGGGCCTGGCGCTGAGGCTCGGCGCCATCTTCGTCCTCGGCGGGCTGCAGGGCGCGATGGGCTGGTACATGGTCAAGTCGGGGCTGGTCGACAACCCACACGTCTCGCAGTTCCGGCTCACCGCCCACCTGGCCATCGCCTTCCTGATCCTGGGCGCGATGTTCTGGGTCGCGCTCGGTCTTCTCTTCCCGCAGCGCCCGGGCGCGGCAAGCCCCGCGCTGCGCGGCGCCCGCCGGCTGTCGTGGTGGGTCACCGGTGCGGTCACCTGGATGGTGCTCACCGGCGGGCTCGTCGCAGGCATCCGCGCCGGCAAGGCGTACAACACCTTCCCGCTGATGGACGGACACTGGGTGCCACCCGAGATCATGATGATCGAGCCCTGGTGGCGGAACTTCTTCTACAACATGGCAACGGTGCAGTTCGACCACCGCCTGGGCGCATGGGCGCTCGCGGTGCTCGTGCCCTGGCTCTGGCTGCGCGTGCGCCGCGCGGGCGCCACCGGGCGGCCCATGGCCAGCGCCCACCTGCTGCTCGGGCTGATCGTGCTGCAGGTGAGCCTGGGGATCACCACCCTGCTGCACGCGGTGCCGATCGGCCTGGGCGCCACGCACCAGGGCGTGGCGGCGGTGGTCTTCATCGCGGCGCTCGCCGCCAACCACGCACTGCGCGCCGGCGCGGCCCGCGCCTGATCCACGGAGAGACCGGTTTGCTGAGAAGACTTCAGGCCCTCGGGCAGTGGGTGTTCCTCCGTTTCGAGGCGGTGGGCAACAAGGTGTTCGGCGACAGGCTGAACCCCATGTACTACCTCGGCACGATCAGTTACTGGATGTTCTGGATCGTCGTGGTCAGCGGCCTGTACGTCTACGCCTTCTACGACACCGGCGTGGGCAAGACCTACACCTCGATGGAGCGGATCACCCACGGCCAGTGGTTCGCGGGCGGGATCATGCGCAGCGTGCACCGCTATGCGTCGGACGCGATGGTGCTCACGATGCTGCTGCACATGGTGCGCCACTTCGTCTTCGACCGCTATCGCAGCTTCCGTGCGTTCTCCTGGGTGTCGGGCGTCGTGGTGCTCTGGCTGGTCTATGCCTCGGGCGTCAACGGCTTCATGCTGCCCTGGGACAAGCTCGCGCAGTTCGTCGTGGTCGCCACCACCGAGTGGATGGACGCGCTGCCGGTCTTCAACGGCATCCTCACGCGCAACTTCATCACTCCGGAGGCGGTCACCGACCGTCTGTTCTCGCTGCTGTCCTTCCTGCACATCGGCATCCCGCTGGTGGTGCTGCTGGCGCTGTGGATCCACACGCAGCGGGTGCCGCGCGCGGCCCTGGTGCCGCCGCGCCGACTGGCGATCGGCCTGGTGCTGATGCTGCTCGCGATGGCGCTGGTCAAGCCGATCGTCAGCGGGCCCGAGGCGGACTTCGGAACCGTCCCCCAGACCATCTCCTTCGACTGGTTCTACCTGACCGTCTACCCGCTGATCTACGCCTGGGATCCGCTGAAGCTGTGGATCGCGGTGGGTGCCGCGACGCTGTTCCTGATGGCCCTGCCGTGGCTGCCGCCCAAGCGCATCGGCAAGGGCGCGCCGATGACGATGACCGTGCACCCGGGGCGGGTGAACGCACCGGTGCGCGCCGGTGAGACCCTGCTCGACGCCGGCCTGCGCGCGGGCATCCCCCTGCCCTACGAGTGCCGCTCCGGCGGATGCGGCGTGTGCAAGGCGACGATGATCGGCGGCGAGGTCGAGATGACCGGCTACCAGACCAGCGCCCTCTCCGAGGACGAGCGCCGCGCCGGCCGCATCCTGACCTGCTGCGCCTGCGCGCTGACCGACGTCGAGTTCGAGTACGAGGAGGACGCGGCCAGACGCGGCACCGAGATCCACGAGTACGAATCGCGCATCGAACGCCTCGAACCGCTCGGCCACGACGTGATGCTGCTCGCGCTGCGGCTGCCCGAGGGGCAGCGGATCACCTTCGAGGCCGGCCAGTACATCAACATCATCCTGGACGACGGCGCCCGGCGCAGCTATTCGTTCACCGGGCCCTCCGGAAGCACCGACCTGGTCGAGCTGCAGATCCGGCTGGCCGAGGGCGGCCGCTTCACCACTGCGCTCTTCCAGACGATGAAGCCCGGCGACCTGGTTCGTTTCGAAGGGCCGATCGGCAGCTTCACGCTGCACGAGCCCAGCGACAAGCCGCTGATCTTCGTTGCCGGTGCGACCGGTTTCGCGCCGGTGAAGAGCCTGCTCGAGCAGGCCTTCGTCCTCGGGATCCGGCGGCCCCTCCAACTGTACTGGGGCGTGCGCTCGCGCCGCGACCTGTACATGGCGGAGCTGCCCGAGCGCTGGGCGCGCGAGCACCCGAACTTCAAGTTCGTTCCGGTGCTCTCGGAGCCGGCGCCCGAGGATCACTGGCAGGGTCGGGTGGGGCTGGTCCACGAGGCCATCCTCGCCGACCATCCGGACCTCTCCGGCTACGCGGTCTATGCCTGCGGCTCGGTGCGCATGGTGGAAAACGCGCGCCCCGCCTTCGTGGCGCAGGGTCTTTCCGAGGACGCCTGCTATTCCGACGCCTTCGTTCCGGCCGGGCGCGGCTGAGCGGGTAGCTGCCAGACAGGCAGGCGAAGGGGAAACAAAAAGGCGAACAACCTGCGGATCGGCAGGAGGTTCGCCCGAAAAACACCAGGAGGACGGTGTAGGCGAATCCTATCCGGCGCAAGCTCGGCAATCCTTGCCCGGGATCAACGAATCAGCCTGGTGCGCGCAAGCACCACCGCCTGGAAGCCGAGCAGCCCGAGGGCCCCTGCCACCCCCGCGACCGCTGCCACGCGGATCAGCCAGGACTGCCCGGCAAGCAGGCCGGTCAGCAGCGCCATCACTGCGCTCAGGTGACCAAGCGCCACCAGCCAGGCCAGCGGCGCCGGCGCGAGGTCGCCGACGGTGAACACGGGCCCGCCGGCCAGCTTCGCATGGACCGAGGCCAGGAAGGGAACGATCCGCAGCAGCATCGCCAGCACGAAGGAAATCAGCCAGCCCGGCACCAGCAGCGTCACGAGCACCGATCCCGACGCGGGAGCGACAAGGCCGGCAGCGAGGGCAGCCGCGAGGCCGACGCTCGCCAGCAGCCCCGCCCAGGCGGCCCGCATCAGCATGCGGGTCCACGGGCCTTCGCTGCTGCGCCGGCGCGCCAGCGCCCGCAGCAGCAGGCCGACGTGCACGCCGGCAGGGATAAGCCCCAGCGCAGCGACAACCCCGACCCAGATGCGCGGTGCATCGGCGAGCAGCAGCACCGAGGCTGCGACGACCACCGTGCCGAGGCCGGCCAGCAGGCGGCGCTGCACCTGCTCGACCGGCCCCTTCGAGACCACGAACATGGGCACGAGCAGGTAGGAGAAGCCGGTGGCCAGCAGCCCGGCAAAGCCATACCCGGCCAGCACCAGGTGGGCCAGCGCGACGCTGCGCGGATCGTCGAGCCAGCCATTGTGCTGCTGCACCAGCAGCAGCGGACCGGTGATCGCGACGCCCGCGAGACAGCCGAGCGCGATCCAGCCGTGCCAGGTCATCGCGCGCTGACGCCGCGCCCCGGCAAGCAGCGCGGCGAGCAGGCCTGCGTAGACTGCCAGCGCCGTGGCCGCGACGACCCCCGCCCACAGCGCGACGGCGGCCGCGCGCACGGCCATGGCTGCCACCAGCACCGCCACGCTCGGCACCATCAGCCACCACAGCGCGCGCCCCAGGCGGGGGGCGCGCACCGATTGCACCGTTGCCACCGGCAGCAACTGCATGCTCGCGCCGACCACGGTCATCGTGAGCACGCCCAGCGTCATCGCGTGCAGCGCGGCCAGCGTGGGGCCGAGTCCGCCCGAGAACGAGACAGGCGCAAGCCCCGGCCACAGCAGCAGCAGCCAGCCGGCAAGGTCGAAACCGGCTGCGGCCACGAAATAGCGGAAGGGAATGGACGCGGGCAGCAGGCGCGTGCGCCCCGCGTTGTCGGTCGGGAAGGCGAACATTCTGCGCGATCAGGATGCGGGGCCGGGCACCGTCCCGACCGGTGAACCCCGCACGGTCTCAGGCGACGACCAGCACGTCGACCTTCAGTTGCTGCACCAGGTTCTGCACGACGCTGCCCAGGACCTGCTCCTGCCAGCGCGCACCCGCGTGCTTGCCCAGCACCACCACGTCGGGCTTCAGTTCGGCCACCGCCTTCTGGATGACCGGCACCGGATGCCCGTGCGCGATGAAGCGTGCCAGGCGTCGCCGGCTGCCCTCGAGCGCCTGCACCCGCAGCGCCTCCAGCCCGTCGGCGGCGGCCTGCGCCTCGGCGGCGATGTAGTTGCGGCGCGCCTCGGCCGACGCCCCGGTGAGCTCGAGGGTCGCCTCGTGTTCGCCACGGTAGGCGTGCAGCAGGGTCGCGGCCGCCTTGGGAAAGGTCGCCAGCCCGGTGCGCACCACGTGCAGCGAGCGCTCGGAGAGGTCGGTCGCGATCAGGATCCGACGGTAGGGAGCGTCGACCGCCTGGCGCACCATCAGCACCGGGAGCAGCGACTGCCAGAGCACCTTGAGCGCCGTGCTGCCGACTGCCTGGGCGCGCAGCCCGCTCTCGCCACGCGTGCCCATCACGACCAGGTCGGCTTCCCGTGCATTTGCGAAGGCCGAGATCTCCTCGGCCGGGCGCCCCGGCAGCAGATGGCACTGCGGCCTGACGCGGAAGCGCCGGGCCGGCCCAGCGGCCTCCTGCGCCAGGCGCGCACGTTCATCCTCGATCGAAGGCTCGTTGCCGCCGCCGAAGAACTGCGAGAGCACTCCGCCACCCTGCGACCAGCGCCCGTGCGAGGGCGCGTGCAGCACGTGAAGCTGCGCCCCGCTGGCGCGCGCGAGCTGGGCCGCGCGCGCCAGCGCGAAGTGCGCCCATGCCGAGTAATCGGTGGCTGCAACGATCGTCTGCATCCTTCCCCCTGCGGTGTCCGGACCGTCGGTGTGACGGCCCCTGCTCCGGCATTGTAGGCGCTGCCAGCGCCGGAGCGGGCCGAGACGAGCCCAGGTCTGCCCGAGCGCCGCGTGCTCACCGACCGCCGCGCATCCGCGGACGGCGCTGCGCTCACCGGCGCCCGCGCAGCCAGAGCACCGAAAGCGGCGGCAGCGTCAGTCGCGCCGACCACGGGCGCCCGTGCGAGGGCTCACGGAGCGCATCCACTCCGCCGAAGTTGCCCCAGCCTGAGCCCCCGTAGACAGGGGCATCGCTGTTGAGGATCTCCTCCCAGCGTCCGCCGTGCGGCAGCCCGAGCCGGTAGTCGGTGCGGGGCACCGGAGTGAAGTTGCACACTGCCAGCACCCAGGGCGCGCGCGCATCGGCCGGCTTGCGAAGGAAGGCGATGACGCTCGCATCGGCATCGGCGCAGTCGACCCACTCGAAACCCGCCGGATCGAAGTCGACCTGGTGCAGCGCCGGCTCCTCGCGGTAGACGCGGTTCAAGTCGGCCACCCAGCGGCGCAGGCCGGCGTGGCCCGGGTCGTCGAGCAGGCCCCACTCGAGCTCGGCCTCGTGCGCCCACTCGCTGCGCTGGCCGAACTCGCCGCCCATGAAGAGCAGCTTCTTGCCGGGATGGGCCCACATGTAGCCGTAGAGCGCGCGCAGGTTGGCAAGCCTGCGCCAGGCATCGCCGGACATCTTGCCCAGCAGCGAGCCCTTGCCGTGCACCACCTCGTCGTGCGAGAGGGGCAGCAGGAAGTTCTCGTTGAACGCATACCACAGCGAAAAGGTCAGCCGGCCGTGGTGATAGCGCCTGAACACCGGATCCTCGCGCATGTAGGCGAGCGAATCGTGCATCCAGCCCATGTTCCACTTGAGCCCGAAGCCCAGGCCGCCAAGGTGTACCGGGCGCGAGACCATCGGCCAGGCGGTGGATTCCTCGGCGATCGTCATCACGTCGGGGTGCTCGCGGTAGACCAGCGTGTTCAGCAGCCGCAGGAAGGCCACTGCCTCGAGGTTCTCGTGACCGCCGTGCCGGTTGGGCACCCACTCGCCAGGCTGGCGCGCGTAGTCCAGGTACAGCATCGAGGCGACCGCATCGACGCGCAGCCCGTCGACGTGATAGCGGTCCAGCCAGAACATCGCCGACGACAGCAGGAAGGCCGCCACCTCGTGCCTGCCGTAGTTGAAGATCGACGAGCTCCACTCGGGGTGGAAGCCCTGGCGCGGATCGGCGTGCTCGTAGAGGTGGGTGCCGTCGAAGACGGCCAGCCCGTGCCCGTCGGTCGGGAAGTGCGAGGGCACCCAGTCGAGCAGCACACCGATTCCATGCCGGTGCAGGTGATCGACCAGGTACATCAGGTCCTCGGGGCTGCCATAGCGCGCGGTCGGCGCGAAGTAGCCGGTGGTCTGGTAGCCCCAGGAGCCGTAGAACGGATGCTCGGTGACCGGAAGCAGCTCCACGTGCGTGAAGCCCGCGTCCTTCACGTAGTCCGCAAGCGCGTGGGCGATCTCGCGGTAGCCGAGGAAGCGGCCGTCGGCGTCGCGCCGCCACGAGCCCAGGTGCACCTCGTAGATCGACACTGGCGCATCGAGCCCGTTGCGTGCGGCCCGCGTCGCCATCCACTCGGCGTCGCTCCACTCGAAGTCGAACGCATGCACCACTGACGCGGTGCGCGGGGGCTCCTCGCTGCGAAAGGCGAAGGGGTCGGCCTTGTCCGGGACGGTGCTGCCGTCGGCGGCGACGATCCGGTACTTGTAGGCGTGTCCGGTGCGTGCGCCAGCCGCCCTCGCCTCCCAGATTCCCGAGCCGTCCGGGCGCGGCGACATCGGGTCCGCGTCGGCCGACCAGCCGTTCCAGTCGCCGACCACCGACACCCGGATGGCGTTCGGCGCCCACACGGCGAAGTGCGCGCCAGCGCCTGCGCGATCGGCCTGGCAGCCGAGACGCTCGTGGAGCCGCGCGTGCGTGCCCTCGCGGAACAGGTAGACGTCGTGGTCGGTGAGTGCGCCCTGCTGGGCAGTGTCCGTCGGCATCCAGGGGCCTTGCGGTGTCCGGACCCGAAGAATGCCCGAGCGGCCCGGGCGCGTCGACCGTGCGCCGGCAGATGGCGGCGCAGACTCAGCCCACCGTGACTTCGTCGCTGCGGCTGGCGCCCTTGCTGTCCACCCAGGAGATCGCGACCTTGTCGCCGGCCTTCGCCCCCGCGATCCGGAAGCGCAGGAAAGGATTCCTCGAGATCGCGGGCCCCCAGTAGGCGATCAGCACCACCTTTCCATTGAGCGACGCAGTCACCTCGGTGATGTGCCAGGCCGGGATCGGCCTGCCGTTGGCGTCCTTGCGCTGCCCCGACTCCATCTCGTGGGCCATGAGCGCCCGCACCTCGACGACGCCATCCCTGGCGGTGGCGCGGATCCTGGACGCTTCGGTCATTTCACCGGGGCTCCGGGCGCGCTGCGCGCCGACGGGCGTGGCAGCAGACGATCAGCCACCGCAGCCTCCGAGCGTCACCTTGACCTGCTTCCTCGCCATGTAGTGGCGCCCGCCCGCGCGGACGATCGCCACGACATCGGAGCTCTCGCTCATCTTCACCCGCATGCCGATCTCGGGCTGCGCACCCTCGAGGAGCCGATAGACGGCGGCCAGCGCATTCGGGTTCCTGTCGACCAGCAGCGCGATGGAATCGGTGCCCGGGATCGCGCTGCGGATGGAGACCGGCACCACCGCGCCGTCCTCGGCGATCTCGGGCGCAGTGATCAGCACGTCCTTCGATTCGGTCGGCGCAAGGGCGCCGAGCGCCTTCAGCGCCTCGCCAATGGTCCTGGCGCCGAAGGCGGCGCGATCGAAGGCCTGCGCCGCCTGCGCATGCGCGCCCCCGGGAAGCAGCCCGATCGCGAGCAGCGCGGCCTGCAGTCCGAGGCCGCCCAGGGCCTCGAGCGACTGACGGCGCGAGAGCGTCATCGGCGCGCGTCAGTGGAAGTGCGAAGCCTCGGGTTCGAGGTCGTCGGGCATCTCGGCATGGACGATCTCGCCCTTCATGTCCGGATACAGCGGCGCCCCGCAGTCCTCGCAGAACTCGGGCTCGTTGAGCTCGGGCCAGACGCGGATCTCGGTGATGCCGGCATCGCGCAGCGTGTCGCGCACCAGTTCCAGCGGCGAGGGCTCGTCGGTCTCGGACTCGGCCCCCAGCAACGGCCACACGACCCCCTGGACCACCTCGTCGGAGCCTTCGACGCTCAGCCCGATCCGGTACTCGTCGACGCGCTCGTCGCCGAAGGCCGACACTGCGGCGCTCAGCTGCGAGGCGTCCACCGCCATCGCGTGGACCAGGAAGTGGACCGCCGCACGCACTGCATACGGGCGCACCCGGCGATCGGACTCGCGCAGGTTGATGTGGTAGGCGTCGGGCAGCAGGCACTCGAAGCCGCAGCCCGGCAACAGGGGCTCCAGGTTGGGCCGCGCCTGGGCGATCCACTGCTCCAGGCACTGGACACGGCTGGCGTGGTCGCCGGCGTCGAGTTCCTGCCACCGGAAGAAGGCCTGCCCGCGCGGCACCGCGACGACCCCGAGCAGGTAGCGGGTGTCGGCAAGCATCTCGGCGGTGTCGGGAAGCGTGCGCCCCTCGCGACGCGCCGGCTGGCCGGCGACGGCAAGCGCGCCCAGCCGCCGCGTGGCCTTGCGCAGCTCGGAGAAGTCGCGCGGCAACTGGTCGACGCTGTACAGGACGGGAGCCAGGCACAGGCGCGCATCGCGCGCGAGCACGTGCGCCTGCCAGTGCGCCGACAGTGCCGCTGCCGCCTCGGCCGGCAGCGCTCCGGAGGGGATGCGAAAGCGGGTCCAGGCCACCAGCGGCGCGGACACCAGCAGGCAGTCCCAGGCACGTCCGTCGACCTCGATCCCGAGCGACTCGGAGGCGTCCTCGACTGCCTCGATCAGCGCACCGTAGGCCTCGCCGTCGGTCTGGTTCAGCCTGTCGAGCGCGTCGTAGACCGCCTGCGGGTTGACGCCTTCGAGCAGCCTGGAGAGCCGCTCGGCCAGCGCGGCCTCCCAGTAGCGGTCCTCGCTGCGGCTGCCGGAGTTCGCCAGCCCGAGCGCCGCCGCCACCAGGCGCTCCGCATCCGGAGAGAGGTGGGACTTTCTTTCGCGCAGGCTGCGCGCGTGGCGGGGTTCTTTCATCGGGGGAGACGGCGCTGCAAGCGACAAGCGGGGGAACCTTGCATTTTATCCCAGTTCCTTCAAGCCGCCGTCGGGTCCTCCAGACGCGTCCAGAGCGCCGGGCCGCGCGCATCCTTTGCAATCGACTCGAGCAGTCGCGAATGCGCATCGAGCTCGGCCGCGCTCGCAGCAAGCACCCCGAGCCCGGCCGGCGGCCAGCCGGTCTCGGCCACGCCTGAGGCGCCCGGCGCGTCGCTCTCGGCGTGCAGCGCGATCTCCAGGCTCTCCTGCCCGCGCGTCATCGCGAGGTAGACATCGGCGAGCAGTTCCGCGTCGAGCAAGGCTCCGTGCAGCTTGCGGTGCGCGTTGGAGATGCCGTAGCGGTCGCACAGCGCATCGAGCGAGTTGCGCCTGCCCGGGTGCAGTTCGCGCGCCATCGCCAGGGTGTCGAGCACGTCGGCGCAGCAAGTGCGGAAACCGCCACGCTCCAGGCGCGCGAGTTCGGCATCCAGGAAGGCCAGATCGAATGGCGCGTTGTGGATGATCACCTGCGCACCCTCGACGAAGCGCAGCAGTTCGTCGGCCACCTCGGCGAAGCGCGGCTTGTCGGCGAGCATGTCGCGGGTGATCCCGTGCACCGCGACCGCCCCTTCGTCGATGTCGCGCTCCGGGTTCACGTAGAAGTGCATCGTCGCGCCGGTGACGCGTCGGTTGACCACCTCCAGGCAGCCGATCTCGATGATCCGGTGGCCGTCCTCGGCCGACAGGCCGGTGGTCTCGGTGTCCAGGACGATCTGCCTCACGATGCCTCTCCGGTTGCCGCTGCCTGCACCTCGTGCGCCGCGGGGTGCGCCCCCTCGCGCCGGCGCCGGGCCAGGAAGGTGTAGACGGTGGGGACGACGAACAGGGTGAGCAGCGTGCCCAGCGTCATCCCGCCCACGATCACCATGCCGATCTGGCGCCGGCTCTCCGCACCCGCGCCGGTGGCCAGTGCAAGCGGCACCGCGCCCAGCACCATCGCACCGGTGGTCATCAGGATCGGGCGCAGCCTGAGCCTGGCCGCCTCGATCACCGCCGGCACCATCGCCCTGCCCTCGTCGCGCAACTGGTTGGCGAACTCGACGATCAGGATCCCGTGCTTGGTGATCAGCCCGACCAGGGTGATCAGCCCGATCTGGCTGTAGACGTTCATCGTGCCGCCGCTCCACTGCAGCAGCGCCAGCGCGCCGGTGATCGACAGCGGCACCGTGAGCATGATGATGAACGGGTCGACGAAGCTCTCGAACTGCGCTGCCAGCACCAGGTAGATGAAGGCGAGAGCGAGCGCGAAGGTCACGAGCAGCGCCGAGGACGACTGCTTGAACTCGCGCGTCTGCCCGTTGTAGTCGATCGCGTAGCCGGGCTTCAGGTGCCTGCGCGCGGCCTGCTCGAGCAGGTCGATCGCCTCGCCCATCGAGGCCCCGGGGGCCAGGCTGGCGGTGATCGTGACCGCGCGCCGCTGGCCGAAGTGGTTGAGCTCGCGCGCGGTCACCGCCTCCTGCGCGCTCACCAGGCTCGACAGCGGCACCATCGCGTCGTTGCGCGCGCGCACGAAGATGTTCGAGATGTCGCCCGGGGTGCTGCGCCGGGCGGGATCGAACTGCACGAGCACGTCGTACTGCTCGCCCTCGCGCTTGAAGCGCGTCACCTGGCGGCCACCCAGCGAGGTCTCGAGGGCACGGCCGATCGCCTCGACCGCGACACCGACATCGGCAGCGCGGTCGCGGTCGATCCGCACGCGGATCTCGGGCTTGTTCAGCTTCAGGTCGCTGTCGACGCCCTGCAGTCGCGGGTCACGCTGCAGTTCGGCGAGCATCGGCGAGATCGTGGCGAGCATCCGCTCGTAGGGATCGGAGCTCATCACCACGAAGTTGATCGGTCGTTCGCGTGGCGACTGGCCCAGCGAGGCGGGTGCGACCGCGAAGGCGAGCACCCCCGGGATGCCCAGCAGCTTCGGCTGGATCTCGCGGATGATCTCCTGGACCGAGCGCTTGCGTTCGCTCCAGTCGACGGTGCGCGTGAAACTGATCCCCTGGGTCGCCGTGGGGCTTCCCGCGACCACGAACGCGCGGTTCACCTCCGGGACGTCGAGCATGATCCGCTCGATCTGCTCCGCGTAACGACGCGTGTAGTCGACCGAGGCGCCGTCGGGGCCGCTGAAGATGCTCACGATCGTCGCGCGGTCCTCGATCGGCGAGAGCTCGCGCTTCATCCCGGTCCAGAGCAGCCCGCTCGCCGCGGCCACGGCGCCGCCGACCAGCAGCACCAGCCAGCGCCGATCCAGCGTCCAGGCGAGCGCCGACGCGTAGGCTCGGGCGAGCGCCGACAGCCCGCGGTCGATCGTGCGCGCCAGCAGTCCGGGCTGCGCCTCGTGCCTGAGCAGCCGCGAGCACATCATCGGCGACAGCGTCAGCGCGACGAAGCCCGAGACCAGCACCGCGCCGGCCAGCGTGAGCGCGAACTCGATGAACAGTCGGCCGGTGCGTCCGGTGGTGAAGGCCACCGGCGCGTAGACGGCCGCGAGCGTGAGCGTCATCGCGATCACCGCGAAGCCGACCTCGCGCACGCCGCGCAGGGCCGCCTGCACCGGCGCCATCCCCTCCTCGATGTGTCGGTGGATGTTCTCGAGGACCACGATCGCGTCGTCGACCACCAGGCCGATCGCGAGCACCAGCGCCAGCAGGGTCAGCGTATTGAGCGTGAACCCGGCCGCCAGCATGATCGCGCAGGCGCCGACCAGGCACACCGGGATGGTCACCAGCGGGACGAGGCTTGCGCGCAGCGAGCCGAGGAAGAGGAAGATCACCAGCGCGACCAGGATCACCGCCTCGACGATCGTCCGGTAGACGGACTCGATCGAGCGCTCGATGAACAGGGTCGTGTCGTTGGCGATGTCCACCGAGACGCCCACGGGCAGTTCGTCGCGGATGCGCGGCAGCTCCTGCTTGAGCGCCTGCGCAAGCGTGAGCGGGTTGGCGGTCGCCTGCTTGATCACCCCGAGCGAGATCGCCGGGCGGCCGTTGAAGCGCACGCTGGTGCGCTCGTCGGCCGGCGCAACCTCGACGCGCGCCACGTCGCGTACGCGCACCGGGTAGCCGCGCACGGTGCGCACCACCACGTTCTCGAACTCCTGGACCCGCTGCAGGTCGGTCTGCGAGACCACGGTGAACTCGCGCTGCAGGCTCTCGATGCGCCCGGACGGCAGCTCGAGGTTCTGGCGCCGCAGCGCGTCCTCGACGTCGAGCGGCGTCAGGCGGAAGGCCGCCAGCCGGTCCGGGTCGAGCCAGATCCGCATCGAGAGCTTGCGCTCGCCGAAGATGCGCACGTCGGCCGCTCCCGGCAGGGTCTGCAGCCGCGGCTTGACGAAGCGGTTGGCGATGTCGGAGACCTCCAGCGGCGACAGCGTCTCGCTGGAGAAGGCCAGCCAGATGATCGGGTTGGCGTCGGCCTCCACCTTCGCGACCACGGGCTCGTCGACCTCCTGCGGCAGCTTCTGGCGCACCCGCGCGACGCGATCACGCACGTCGGCAGCCGCGCCGTCCGGGTCACGGTCGAGGCGGAAGCGCACCGTGATCTGGCTCTGCTCGGGCCGCGAGATCGAGGTCAGGATGTCGACGCCCTCGATTCCCGCGATCGAGTCCTCCATCGGCTTGGTCACCTGCGACTCGATGATCTCGGCCGACGCCCCTGCGTAACGGGCGCTCACGGTGACCACCGGCTCGTCGATGCGCGGATACTCGCGCACCTGCAGCCGGGTGTAGGAAACCAGCCCCAGGAGCACCACCACCAGCGAGAGCACGGTGGCGAACACCGGTCGCCGGATGCACAGATCGGGCAGGCCCACCTCAGCCTCCGCGGGCCGTTGCGGCAGCGACTCCGCGCGGGCGCGTCGCCTGCTCGGATCCCTGCTGCGGCCCGAGCACCCGCACCGGCATCGTGTCGCGGGTGAGCCGCTGCTGCCCGGCGACCACGACCGCGTCGCCCGCCTGCACGCCCTCGACGATCTCGACCCGTCCTTCACGACGCAGGCCGGTGGTGACCCGCGTGCGCAGCGCCTTGCCGTCGGCGACGCGGAACACGAAGGTGTCCGCGCCCACCGGGAGGATCGCCTCCTCGGGAACCACGGTGGCCTGGGGCTTCTCGCGCAGGACGATGCGCGCCTTGGCGAACATTCCGGAGCGCAGCGCGCCATCCGGGTTGGCGAGCCGGCCGCGTGCCAGCAGCGAACGCCCGTCGGCGTCGACCTGCGCGTCCAGCGCGTCGAGCACCGCGACGAAGCTGCGACCCGGGAACGCGTCGACCTCCACCGAGATCGACTGCCCGCGACGCAACTGGCCGAGGAAGCGCTCCGGCAGGCGCAGGTCGACCTTCATGCTGGAGAGGTCCTCGAGGGTCACCAGCTCCTGCCCATCCTTGACGTACTCGCCCACGCTGACGTTGCGCAGTCCCAGCACGCCTGCGAAGGGCGCGCGCAACCGGGTCTTGGACAACTGGGCCTCGGCCAGCGCGAGGCGCGCCTGCTGGACCTTCAGCGTTGCCGCAGCCTGGTCGAGCGCGCTGCCGCTGACGAACTTGCGTCCGGCGAGATCCTGGGTGCGCTCGAAGCTGGTGCGCGCGAGCCCGAGTTCGGCGCGCGCCTGTTCGGCCTGCGCCGCGAGCACCGAGTCGTCGAGCGACACCAGCAGCGCGCCACGCTGCACCCGCGCCCCGTCCGTGAAGCCGATCGCAACGATCCGCCCGGCGATCTCGGGCCGCACGACCACCGATTCGTTGGCCCTCAGCGTGCCCACGGCCTGGACTTCGTCGGAAAGCGCCATGCTCGACGCCGACGCGACCTCCACGTCCACCGGTTGAGCCTGGCCAGCCGCTCCCGGCTGCTTGCGCGCGGCGGCGCCTGGCTGCTGGCGCGCATCGGCCAGCGGCTTTCCTTCGGTGATCTCGACGGCCGCCCCCGGAACGACTCGCTGGGACTGGTATGCCCACCAGCCGATCGCTGCGAGCCCGGCCAGGGCCAGCACGATCACCGAGACTCTCTTCATTCACTCGCTCCCAGGAAGCCCAATCTAGCACGGCCCGACGAGGCCCGTCGGTGCAGGGCGCAGCCCCCGCCCGCACCGCTCACCGCACCGACTCGACCCCTCGGTTGGCGAGCGCGTCGGCACGCTCGTTCTCCGGGTGGCCGGCGTGGCCGCGCACCCAGTGCCAGCTGATCCGGTGCCGGCCTGCGAGCGCATCCAGTTCACGCCAGAGATCGGCGTTCTTGACCGGCTTGCGGTCGGCGGTCTTCCATCCGCGCGCCTTCCAGCCGGCGATCCATTCGCTGATCCCCTTCTGCACGTACTGCGAGTCGGTGTGCACCTCCACCTGCATCGGCCGGGTGAGCGCTTCGAGCGCGCGGATGACGGCCAGCAGTTCCATCCGGTTGTTCGTCGTGTGGCGCTCTCCACCGAACAGCTCCTTCTCGTGCCCTGCGTAGCGCAGCACCGCGCCCCAGCCCCCCGGACCAGGATTGCCCTTGCAGGCACCGTCGGAGTAGATCTCGACCACCGTGTCCTCCATCGCCGTTCGCCCGTCCCTTCTCTCGTGCCCGCGCGCCGCGTCCGCCGCGCCCGGACGCCCGTTCCACCGGCCGGCGGGGGCCGGTCCGATTCGTCCGCCCGGGACTTGTCGCACCGCGCGCAGCGCATTCTAATTGCCGCAGCACCTGGACCACGGATGTCCAGGGTCAGCCGTGCTGGAGGAGAGAGATGCTGGAGAAGCAGGTCGCCACCTACCTCGAACAACTGCGCGCGCGCCAGCCGCTGCCGCTGCGGGTGAGGCTATGGGACGGCGCCACGATCAGCCTGGACGACTCGCCCGAGGTCACCGTCACCCTGAGGTCGCCGCAGGCAGCGCGGCACTTCCTGAGGCCCTCGCTCGACGCCCTGGGCGAGGCCTACGTGGAGGGCATGATCGACGTCGACGGGCCGATCCGCTCGGTGATCGAGGTCGCCGAAGGCCTCGCCCGCGACCAGGACACCCGTGGCGGGCGCGGCCTGCTGCCCGGCTGGCTCAGCCGTCACTCACGCAAGAGCGACCGCAAGGCGATCGAATACCACTACGACGTCTCCAACGAGTTCTACTCCCTGTGGCTCGATCCGCAGATGGTCTACTCCTGCGGCTACTTCCGCACGGGCGACGAGGACCTCGCCACCGCGCAGACCCAGAAGCTCGAGCACATCTGCCGCAAGCTGATGCTCGCGCCGGGCCAGACCCTGCTGGACATCGGCTGCGGCTGGGGCGCGCTCGCCATCCACGCCGCCCGCCACCACGGCGTCAAGGCGCTGGGCGTCACCCTGTCGACCAACCAGTTCGAGCTCGCCACCGAGCGGGTCAGGGCTGCCGGCCTCGGCGACCAGGTCGAGATCCGCCTCCAGGACTACCGCGACATTCCCGGTGATGGCGCCTTCGACCGCATCTCCTCGGTCGGCATGTTCGAGCACGTGGGGCTGAAGAACCTGCGCGGCTACTTCGAGATCGTGCACCGCCTGCTCGCGCCGGGCGGAGTTGCGCTGAACCACGGGATCACGTCCAGCGACACCGACAGCCGCAGCGTCGGCATGGGCGCAGGCGAATTCATCGACCGCTACGTGTTCCCCGACGGCGAGCTGCCGCACGTGTCGCTGGCGATCCGCGAGCTCTCGGAAGCGGGACTGGAGCTCGCCGATGCGGAGTCGCTGCGGCGCCACTACGCGAAGACCCTCTGGTTCTGGTCGGACGGCTTCGAGACCCACCTGGCCCGGCTGACCGAACTCGCCGGCGAGCGACGGGCGCGGATCTGGCGGACCTACCTCGCGGGCTGCGCGCACGCCTTCGCGCACAACTGGATCAACATCTACCAGCTGCTCGCGGTGCGGCCACGCAAGGATGTCGACGGTGCCTTCAGTCCGTTGCCGCTGTCTCGCGAATACGTGTACCGCTGACCGCCGGCACTGGCTCCTCGCGGGCCCGCGCCGCCGCAGCGTCGACTGCCGGCCCCGCGCAGGCGGCCACCGCGGGCGAAGTTGCGCGCGCGCTGGCCGGCTTCCTTCGGGCCGGCCCGACCAGGCGCAGCGCGCGCACCCGCTTCACTGCCGAGAGCAGGTAGACGGCACCGCAGATCGGCCACCAGCGATCGCCCGGACGCTCGACGAACTCGGTACGGTCCAGCCAGGCCTGGGTGCGGCACGGCGGCCGGTAGCAGCCGTACTGCGCGCGCTCCGGCGCGAAGCCCAGCAGTTCGAGCCAGTCGCGCAGCCGCGGCTGCGCGATCAGCCGCGCAGCGCGTGGCATGAGGCCAGGCAGCAGTCCGCCCCGCAACAGGTGCCTGACTCCCCAGAGGCTGATCGGGTTCAGCCCGGTGAGCACCAGACGTCCCTCGGGCCGCAGCACGCGGTCCACCTCGCGCAGCACCTGGTGCGGATCGGCAGCGAATTCGAGCACGTGGGGAAGCACGACCAGGTCGAGCGACTGCGACGCGAAGGGCAGCTCCTCGGGCTGCGTGACCTGCACCAGGGCCGGCCCCTCGGATCCGGAGCCGGGTGCGCAGCGCACACCGCCTCCAAGGCGCGCCTGCACGCGGCACGAGATCCGGTTCGCACGCAGCAGGTCGATCCCGTCGAACCCCAGTTGCAGCGCGTAGTAGCCGAAGACATCGGCAAGCGCAGCGTCGAGCTGCGCCTGCTCCCAGCGCAGCAGGTAGGCCAGCGGCGGCGAGTCCAGCCACGCCGACCCGCCGACTGCCCCTTCCATGATCGGATCATCCAAGATGACGGTGACTCCCTTGCAGACTTCCCGGTACCACCGTGCGCAACCGCACCCGCAGATCGAGGCGATTCGCGCGTTCAGCGACAACTACATCTGGCTGATCCGCGCTCCCGGCGCGCGGGCAGCCGCAGTCGTCGATCCCGGCGATGCCGGGCCGGTCGAGGCGGTGCTCGATCGGCACGGACTCGAACTGAGCGCGATTGTACTGACCCATCACCACCCGGACCACACCGGCGGGGTTGTCCGCCTGAAGGCGCGCGGCGCCCTGGTCATCGGGCCGCGTGACGAGCAGATCCAGGGTGTCGACCGCAGGGTGGCCGGGGGCGACGCGGTGGAAATCGCGCCGCTGGGGCTGGAGCTGGAGGTGATCGACGTGCCGGGCCACACGCGAGGCCACATCGCCTACCATGCGCGGCGCCTGGGCGAGGACCCCCGCCCGCTGCTCTTCAGCGGCGACACGCTGTTCGCAGGCGGCTGCGGGCGCGTGTTCGAGGGCACGCCCGAGCAGATGCTGAGCTCGCTGCAGCGCCTGGCCGCGCTGCCCGAACAGACGCTCGTCTACTGCGCGCACGAGTACACGCTGTCCAACCTGCGCTTTGCCGCGGCGGTGGAGCCGCAGTGCAGCGAGGTCGCACAGCGGCTGCAGGAGGTGATCGACGAGCGCGAACAGGGCCTCGCCACCGTGCCCAGCAGCATGGGCGTCGAACTGGCCACCAACCCCTTCCTGCGCACCGCGCAGCCGGCAGTGCGCGCCGCGGCCGCTGCGCGCCTGGGCCGCGAGCCGCACTCCGAGGCCGAGTGCTTCGCCGCACTTCGCGAGTGGAAGAACGTCTTCCGGTGACCGTTCCCGGCTGTCGCGCGGACGCCCGGGGGACGCTCCCGCAAGGCGCAGCACCGCGCCTCCGTGCGCCTGTGCCTGTGACATCGTTCACGTTTTCCTTGACCTGACCCGACGCCTCTCTTAGCATCCGACAGCTGTTTCAAGGGTTTCCGGGCGCAGCGCATTCCGGAGACGAATCAGAGATTTAGGAGAAGCCGTTGCAGCGACTTCGCAGAACCGGCCCCCGCGCCGCGCGCCTTGGGGCGGCAGCGGCAGTGCTGAGCTCCCTGTTCGCCGGCTGCGCCTCGGTCGGCGATATCTCCCGGCAGGACGACCCGGCCTCGGTCGCGGTCTCCGGGCAGGCGCCAGCCCCGGTCGCCGCAGCACCCGCTCCGCTTCCCGCCACCCCTGCACGCCCGATTCCGGCACCGTCCGCCGCGGCGCAGCAGGTGCCCGAACAGCGGGATCTCTGGGAGCGCATCCGCGCCGGCTTCGCGATGCCCGAACTGGACACGCCGCTGGTCGCCGAGAAAGAGCGTTTCTACGTCTCGAAGCCCGACTACCTCCAGCGGATGTTCCGCCGCGGCGAGCGCTACCTCTTCTACATCGTCGAGGAACTCGAGCGTCGAGGCATGCCGACCGAACTCGCGCTGCTGCCCTTCGTCGAGAGCGCGATGAACCCGACCGCGGTCTCGTCGGCCAAGGCAGCCGGGCTGTGGCAGTTCATCCCATCCACCGGCAAGCAGTACAACCTGCACCAGAACTGGTGGGTGGACAACCGGCGCGACCCGGTGAAGTCGACGCACGCGGCGCTCGACTACCTGCAGCGCATCTACGAGATGCACGGCAACGACTGGTTCCTGGCGCTGGCCTCCTACAACTGGGGCGAAGGATCGGTGGCACGTGCGGTGCGCAAGAACCAGGCCCGCGGCCGCCCTGGCGACTACCTCAGCCTGGACATGCCCGCGGAGACGCGGCACTACGTCCCGAAGCTGATCGCGCTGAAGAACATCGTGATGCGCGCCGAGCACTTCGGCGTCGTGCTCCCGCCGCTGGCCAACCGCCCCTACTTCGTCACGATCCAGAAGACCCGCCCGATCGACCTGAAGCTCGCCGCCCGCTTCGCCGGGATGAGCGTGGAGGAGTTCGTCGCGCTGAACCCGGCGCACAATCGGCCGGTGATCTCGGCCACCCGCAACAACCAGATCAAGCTGCCTGCCGAGCGGGTCGATGCCTTCCTCGCGGCAGTCGAGCGCCACGAGGAGGCCCGCAAGCCCCTGGCAAGCTGGCAGCCCTACACGCTCAAGCCAGGCGAGAACATCGAGGCGGTGGCCCGACGCGGGGGCGTCGCCCCGCAGGAAATCCTCGAAGCCAACAGCCTGCGCGAATCCCAGCGCATCGTCGCGGGAACGCGGATCATCGCACCCCAGAAGACGGTCGAGGACGAGACCGGGGTCGAGAACTTCAAGGCCCCCCGCGTCTACGAGGAAATCAGCAAGCCCGCGGTCTACCACACGGTGGGCCGCAAGGAGTCGCTGGCCACGATTGCCCGCAAGTACGGCCTGTCGGCGGCGACGCTGGCCGCGTGGAACGACATCAAGCGCGGCGTCAGGCGCGGAATGCGCCTCCTGGTGCAGCCTGCAGCCACCCAGACCCTGCTCACCGACGAGGACGGCGACCGCTCGATCGTCGCCACCGCGATCAAGCCGGGCTTCGTGCGGATCGCCGACACCGGGCACGCGCCTGCTGCCGGCGAGGCATCCGGTGCCAAGGAGCTCATACCTGCGCGCACGCGCAGCGTGCACGCCGCCGGCATTGCACCGAGGGCACCGGTCCGCAGGACCGCGCGCCCGTCGGCCGCGAAGACTTCCCCCGCCGCCAGCGTGCGCGTGGTGGCTGCGCCTGCCGCCGGCAAGGCCTCGGCACGGGCTGCGGGGAACTCCGGGGCCCGGGCGAAGGCCCCGGCGAAGCAACCGGCACGCACCACTGCACGCGACGGCAAGCAGATGCCTCGCGCGCAAGCGGGATCGCGCGGTCGCGGCGCCTGAGACGCGCGCGCCCCGCTGCGCGGGCGACGCGCACGACCCCGGCTGCCGGCAAGCGCTGGCGCGATGCTGACGCTGCTGCGATCGAAGCTGCGCGCAGCGCTCGGTGCGATCGCGCGACTGGTCGGCGTTACCCGCCTCACCAGCCCCGTCGGGGAGCCGGAGTGATGGGCCTGCGGCCGGCCTCGGCTCGGCCCCGGCCGCGCAGGGCCGCACCAGTGACCGGAAGCTCCCGCCACTGGCCTGGAGCCAGGTCCCCGAGCCGCCAGGGCCCCACTGCGATGCGCACGAGGCGCAAGGTCGGCAGCCCCACTGCCGCGGTCATCCGGCGCACCTGACGGTTGCGGCCCTCGCGGATCACGATCTCCAGCCACGCATCGGGCACCGTCATCCGCACGCGCACGGGAGGATCGCGCTCCCACAGCCATGCCGGCGGATCGCACTGCCGCGCCTCGCAGGGCAGCGTACGCCCGTCGCGCAGCGCCACCCCGTCGCGCAGCGCCTGCAACGCCGCCTCACCGGGAACGCCCTCGACCTGCACCAGATAGGTCTTCGGCAGCGCGTGACGCGGATCAGTGATCCGGTGCTGCAGCATCCCGTCGTCCGTGAGCAGCAGCAACCCCTCGCTGTCGGCGTCGAGCCGGCCGGCCGCGTAGACACCGGGCACCGCGACGAAATCGGCCAGCGTCGGACGGCCCTGCCGATCTGAGAACTGGCAGAGCACGCCGGAGGGTTTGTTCAGGAGGATCAGCCGGGACATCGACAAGCGCACCCGCCCCGCGAAGGGAGGACGCGCGCCTTGCCGTCATCGCGTGAGGGCGGATTCAGACCGCGTCGGCGCGGATGGCGATCAGCCGCGAATCGGCCAGTCCTGCGGTCCGATGGTGGGTGAAGGCCTGGTATTGCGGCGCACGCACCATGTCCATGAAGGCCGCGGTGGACGGATACTCGATCAGGAACACCTCGTCCCAGGCCTCGTCCTGCGGTCCGATCACCGCGTGCAGCGCGGTGCCGCCCCAGATCTTGCGTCCGCCGACCGCGAGCACCTGCTCCATCGCGCGCTTCGTGTACTCCGCGTAGGCCTCGCGCCCGCTGCGCGGCGGCTCGCCCGAGCCAGGCGCGTACTCGGCACGCTCGCGGAAGCGCAGCAGGTTGAGCATCACCACCGGCACCCCCTGCGGGAACGCGGTGAACAGCGCCTTGAAGCTGGCGGGTGTGGGATCGATCGAGACCATGGATACTCCCCTGTACGGACTGGCGGAAGCGGGGAGATTCGAACTCCCGAACGGTTGCCCGTTGCCGGTTTTCAAGACCGGTGCAATCGACCACTCTGCCACGCTTCCGGAGGTCGAACTATAGCGCTGCGGCGGTGCCCGGACGCCGCAGCGCGCAGGCGGAGCTCAGCCCACCTTGCGATCCCGCCCCTGCCAGTAAGGCTCACGCAGCACGCGCTTGAGGATCTTCCCGCTGGGGTTGCGGGGAATCTCCTGCACGATGTCGACGCTCTTGGGGCACTTGTAGTGGGCCAGGCGCTCGCGCATGAAGGCGATGATCCCGGCTGCGGTCGGCTCCATTCCCTGCCTGGGCACCACGATCGCCTTGACCGCCTCCCCCCAGGTGGGATCGGGAACCCCGATCACCGCGCCGTCGGCCACTGCCGGGTGCTTCATCAGGACGTTCTCGACCTCGGCCGGGTATATGTTCTCGCCGCCGGAGATGATCATGTCCTTGATCCGGTCGTGCATGAACACGTAGTCGCCGCGCATGTAGCCCGCGTCGCCCGAGCGGAACCAGCCGATTCCTTCGGCATCCAGATCGACGAAGGCGTCCGCGGTGGCCTTCGCGTTGCGCCAGTAGCCCTTCATGTTCTGCGGCGAGCGGATCCAGATCTCGCCGACCTCGCCATCGCCCAGTCGCTTGCCGCTGGCGGGGTCGAACACGCCGAGATCGACCGCGTGGATCGCCTTGCCGGCCGAGCGCAGCAGCGCCGCCTTGGGACCCTCGATCACGTGATCCTCGGCCGGCAGCGCCGCGATCGCGCCGCAGGTCTCGGTCAGTCCGTAGACCTGGATGAAGTGGCACTTGAAGGTCTGCAGGGCGTCCACCAGGACGCGCTCGCTGATCGGCGATGCGCCATAGGAGATCGCCTTCAGCGACGAGTAGTCGCGCCGCTGCGCGCCGGGCACCTGCAGCAGGAACTGGATCATCGCCGGCACCAGGAAGGCGTGCGTGATCCGGTGCTCCTCGATGGCGTCGAGCACCTTCGCCGGATCGAAGTCCGGCATCATGATCGTGGTGCCGCCGGCGATGTAGGCAATCAGCGCCATGCCGATCCCCGCGATGTGGAAGGTGGGCAGCGCATTGAGCATCACGCTGTCCTCGCCGCCGTACTCGATGCACTCGGGCACTGCACGCTCGTAGCCCGCGGCCAGCGATCGGTGCGACAGCTCCACGCCCTTGGGCAGGCCGGTGGTCCCCGACGAGTACAGTTGCAGCGCCGTGTCGTCCGGCTTGCCGTCGTAGCCTGGGTCGCGGTCCTCGTGTGCCGCGGCCCAGTCGGCCAGAAGCTGCAGGTCGCCGCCCACCGGACGGTCGGTGAGCAGGCGCAGCTCGAGCTTCGGCGCATCGAGCCTGGCGACCAGCGGCAGGAACTCCGCGTCGACCACCAGCAGCTTCGCCTCGCCGTTGCCGATGATGTAGTCGATCTCCGGAGGCGCAAGTCGCCAGTTCACGGGCATGCAGACTGCGCCGACCTTCTGCGCCGCGAGCATCAGCGCCAGGCACTCGGCGGTCTGCTTGGTGAGGATCGCGACGCGATCACCGGCGCCCACGCCCATCGCGAGCAGCCCCTGGGCAATGCGGTTGCTGAAGCTGTCGGTCTGCCCGAAGGTCCAGGTGCGCGCCGGCGTCACGAACGCCAGCTTCTCACTGCGGTCACGGGCGCGCAGCCGCGCCCACTCGAGGGTCGTCTTCTCGTAGTGCATCGTCGTATGGACTCCTGTGGGCCTGCATCCTCGCACAGGCTGTCCTGCCGGGGAAAGCTGCGGCACCGTCGTGGCAAGCGGATCAGGGGCGGGCGAACTGCGGCCAGGGCCACTGGCCGGACACGTACTTCTCCAGCCAGAAGGCGGCGATCTGCGTCTTCACGTCCGAGAGCCTGCCGGCGCGCAGTTCGTCGAAGAGCCAGCCGAGGGTGACGATCTCCAGCTCCAGGAACTCGTCGTGATCGCGCTCGTGCGCGGCCGCCGTCAGGCCGCGGCAGAGGAAGATGTCGAGCGCCTCGTCGGCAAAGCCGATGGCCGGGTGGATCCGCGTGACATGGGCCCACTCGGCAGCGTGGTAGCCGGTCTCCTCGAGCAGCTCGCGCCGCGCGGTGTCGAGCGCCGATTCGCCCGGGTCGCGCTTGCCGGCGGGAAACTCGACGAAGACCTCGCGCAGCGGATAACGGAACTGGCGCTCGACCAGCACGCGCCCGTCGTCGAACAGCGGCACCATCGCCGCCGCCCCCGGGTGCATCAGGTACTCGCGGGCGCGCTGTGCCCCATCGGGCATGCGCGCCTCGTCGCGGCGCAGCTTGAGGAAGATGCCCTCGTAGACGATCTCCGACGAGATCTCGGTCTCGCGCAGCCGCTCGCTCATCGACGACGCCCGGGGCCGTCCCTGCTCAGCTGGCAAGCGCCTGGCGTACCGCTTCCAGGCAGGCGCTCATCAGCGGCGAAGGCAGGATGCCCAGCAGCAGCACTGCCGCGCCGTTGAGCGCGAACGTGACCCGCGCACCGCCGGCGGTGGCGACCGCCACCTGCTCCACCGGCTCGTCGAAGTACATCGCCTTGACCACGCGCAGGTAGTAGAACGCACCCACCAGCGAGGCCAGCACGGCAAGCACCGCCAGCCAGACCTGGCCGGCGTTTACCACCGCCTGCAGCACGGCGAGCTTTGCGTAGAAGCCGACGGTGGGCGGGATGCCCGCCAGCGAGAACATCAGGATCAGCGCGACGAAGGCCATTCCCGGATTGCGACGGTTCAGCCCGCGCAGATCGTCGATCTCCTCGGCCTCGAAGCCCATGCGCGCCATCAGCTGGATCAGGCCGAAGGTGCCCAGCGTGGTGAGCACGTAGGCGATCACGTAGAACATCGCCGAGCCATAGGCGCCGGTGGCAGCGTCCGCGCTGTCCTCGACCACTCCGGTGGCCAGGCCGAGCAGCACGAAGCCGATCTGGGCGATGGTCGAGTAGGCGAGCATCCGCTTGAAGTTGCGCTGCGCGATCGCCACCAGGTTGCCGATCACCAGCGAGGCCACCGAGAGCACGACGAGCATCTGCTGCCAGTCGAAGGCGAGGCCCGGCAGGCCCTCGGCCAGCAGGCGGAAGGCCATCGCGAAGGCAGCGAGCTTGGGGGCGCCGGCGATCAGCAGGGTGGTCGCGGTCGGGGTCCCGTGATAGACGTCCGGAACCCACATGTGGAAGGGCACCGCGCCGAACTTGAAGCCCAGGCCCGCGACGATGAACACCACCCCGAAGACCAGCACCAGCCGGTTGGTGTCGAACGCGCCGAAGGCCTGCGCGATCTCGCGCAGATCGAGGCTGCCCGTACCGCCGTAGATCATCGACAGGCCGTAGAGCAGGAAGCCCGACGCCAGCGCGCCGAGCACGAAGTACTTCATCGCCGCTTCCGCGGAGACCGTGTGGTCGCGGCGCAGCGCGGCCATCGCGTACAGGGACAGCGTCATCAGCTCCAGGCCGATGTAGATCACCAGCAGGTTGCTCGCCGACATGATCACCATCTGCCCGAGCAGCGACAGCAGGGCAAGTGCGTAGAACTCGCCGCGGTACATGTCGCGCTCGCGCAGGTAACCGCGCGCGTAGACCAGGGTGACCGCCACCGCGACGAGGGCGCACAGCTTGAGCATGCGCGCCAGCGCGTCCGACACGTACATGTCGTTGAAGGCGTACTGGGTGGAGTCGCCGAGCTGCGCGCAAGTGACCAGGAAGGTGACCGCCAGCGCGAGCAGGGCGAGGCGGTCGATGCCCACCGTCTGCTTCAGGCGCTCGGACAGGACGTCGGCCAGCAGCACCAGCGAGGCGGCCACCAGCAGGACGATCTCGGGGAGGGCCGCGAGGAGGTTGAGCTTTTCCATTTCGCCTTACTTGATCTTGGAGACGGCCACGTGCTCGAGCAGTTTCGCCACCGAGGCGTCGGTCATGTCGGTGACCGGCCTCGGATACAAACCCATCCAGAGCACCGCAACGGCGAGAGCGGTGAGCATCCAGAATTCGCGCCGGTTGACGTCCTTCATCTGGCGCACGTTCTCGTTGGCGACCGCGCCGAAGACCACGCGCTTGTACATCCACAGCGAGTAACCGGCACCCCAGATCAGGGCGCTGGCCGCCGCGAGCGCGATCCAGAAGTTGTACTGCACCGCGCCCAGGATCACCATGAACTCGCCCACGAAGCCCGAGGTGGCCGGCAACCCGCAGTTGGCCATCGAGAAGAGCAGGAACAGCGCGGCGAACCTGGGCATCGTGTTGACCAGTCCGCCGTAATCGGCGATCTGCCGGGAGTGCAGGCGGTCGTACATCACGCCGATGCACAGGAACATGGCCGCCGAGACGAAGCCGTGCGAGATCATCTGCACGATCGCGCCCTGCACGCCGAGCTGGTTGAACATGAAGAAGCCCAGGGTCACGAAGCCCATGTGCGCGATCGACGAGTAGGCGACCAGCTTCTTCATGTCCGCCTGCACCAGCGCGACCAGGCCGATGTAGACCACCG
This sequence comes from Pseudomonadota bacterium, assembly GCA_963204785.1. Lineage (GTDB taxonomy): Bacteria > Pseudomonadota > Gammaproteobacteria > Burkholderiales > Burkholderiaceae_E > Quisquiliibacterium. The sequence continues at coordinate 75,657 of CAUJHG010000021.1, forward strand.
CGACCAGCGACAGCGTGATCATCAGCCAGGAAAGTTCCTGGCTGGCGTCCGGCGCGATCGGCAGCGAGAAGCGCAGGAAACCGTAGGCGCCGAGCTTGAGCATGATCGCCGCCAGCACCACGGAGCCGCCGGTGGGCGCCTCGACGTGCGCGTCGGGCAGCCAGGTGTGCACCGGCCACATCGGCACCTTCACCGCGAAGGCCATCAGGAAGGCGAGGAAGATCAGCACCTGCTCCTGCATCGTCAGCGGCAGTGCATGCCAGTCGGCGATCTCGAAGGAGCCCGACTGCAGGTACAGGTAGATCAGCGCCACCAGCGTGAGCAGGGAGCCGAGCAGCGTGTACAGGAAGAACTTGAAGGCCGCGTAGACCCGGTTGGGGCCGCCCCAGGCGCCGATGATCACGTACATCGGGATCAGCGTGGCCTCGAAGAACACGTAGAACAGCAGCCCGTCGAGCGCTGCGAACACTCCGATCATCAGCCCCGAGAGGATCAGGAAGGAGGCCATGTACTGCGCGACCTTGTCCTGGATCACCTCCCAGGCAGCGATCACCACGAAGACCGTGATGAAGGCGGTCAGCAGCACGAACCAGACCGACAGGCCGTCGACGCCCAGGTGGTAGTGGACCGACAGCGGCTCGATCCAGACCGACTTCTCCACGAACTGGAAGTCGGCGCTGGCCCCGTCGAAGCGGGTGAACAGCGGCAGGGTCGCGATGAAGCCGAGCAGTGCGCCCGCAAGCGAGAGCAGGCGCGCCGCTCCCGGGTTGCGGTCGTTGCCGACGAGAAGCACCAGGACACCGAAGAGGATCGGAATCCAGATGGCCGCGCTGAGGTACGGGAACATGGAGGTTGCGGGACTCATGACGTGACGGGCTTCCTGCTCAGCGCTTCAGCAGCGGTGCGAACCACCAGAGCAGCGCGGCCACCCCGACGATCATCGCGATCGCGTAGTGATAGATGTAGCCGGACTGCACCAGTCGGGTCACCGAGGCGAACCAGCCCACGACACGCGCACTGCCGTTGACCACGAGACCGTCGATGAGCGCCTGGTCGCCGCCCCTCCACAGCCCCTTGCCCAGCAGGCGGGCGCCACCGGCGAAGACGAAGTCGTTGATCCGGTCCAGGTAGTACTTGTTCACCAGCAGCGCGTACACGCCCGACATCGAGCGCCTGATCGCCGCGGGCAGCGCCGGGTTCACGATGTAGCAGTAGTAGGCGCAGACCACCCCGGCCAGCGCGAGCCAGAACGGCGCGGTGGAGAAGGCGTGCACGCCCATCGCGGCCCAGCCGTGGAAGCGCTGGAGGAATTCGGCCATCGCCGGATGGCGATCGGCGTCGACGTGGATCACGCCCTGGAAAAAGTCGCCGGCCAGCATCGGGCCGATCGTGTACAGGCCGATCAGCGCCGAGGGAATGGCCAGCAGCACCAGCGGCAGCGTCACCACCAGCGGCGACTCGTGCGGCTTGTCGCCGGCGGCCAGCCCGTGGTGCTCGTCGTCACCGTGCGCGTCCTCGCCGTGCGCATCCGCCCTGCCCCATCGCTCGCTGCCGTGAAACACCAGGAAGTACATCCGGAACGAGTAGAAGGCAGTGACGAACACGCCTGCGAGCACCGCGAAATAGGCGAAGCCCGCGCCGGGGACCGTGGCGAACTTGGTCGCCTCGATGATCGCGTCCTTCGAGTAGAAGCCCGAGAAGAAGGGCGTGCCGATCAGCGCCAGCGAGCCGACCAGCGAGACGATCCAGGTGATCGGCATGTACTTGCGCAGGCCGCCCATGTTGCGGATGTCCTGGTCGTGGTGCATGCCAATGATCACCGAGCCTGCCGCCAGGAACAGCAGCGCCTTGAAGAAGGCGTGCGTCATCAGGTGGAAGATCGCCGCGCTGTAGGCCGAGGCGCCCAGGGCCACGGTCATGTAGCCGAGCTGCGACAGCGTCGAGTAGGCGATCACGCGCTTGATGTCGTTCTGCACCACGCCGAGGAAGCCCATGAACAGCGCGGTGATCGCGCCGATCGTGATCACGACGCCCAGCGCGACGTCGGAGAGCTCGAACAGCGGCGACATCCGGGCGACCATGAAGATGCCCGCGGTCACCATGGTGGCGGCGTGGATCAGCGCGGAGATCGGGGTCGGACCTTCCATCGAATCGGGCAGCCAGACGTGCAGCGGGAACTGCGCGCTCTTGCCCATCGCGCCGATGAACAGGCAGATGCAGGTGACCGTCAGCAGCGACCACTCCGGCCCCCACAGCCCGAAGCCGACCGTTTCCTCGGCCAGCCCCGGAGCCGCCTGGAAGACCGCGGCATAGTCGAGGCTGCCGAACCAGGCGACGACCAGGCCGATCCCCAGCACGAAGCCGAAGTCGCCGACCCGGTTGACCATGAAGGCCTTCAGGTTCGCGTAGATGGCGCTCGGGCGGGTGTACCAGAAGCCGATCAGCAGGTAGGAGACCAGGCCCACCGCTTCCCAGCCGAAGAAGAGCTGCAGGAAGTTGTTCGCCATCACCAGCATCATCATCGAGAAGGTGAACAGCGAGATGTAGGCGAAGAAGCGCTGGTAGCCGGGATCGTCCTTCATGTAGCCGATGGTGTAGATGTGCACCATCAGCGACACCGAGGTGACCACGCACATCATGGTCGCGGTGAGCGTGTCCACGAGGAAGCCCACCTGGAAGTTCAGGCCTCCGACCACAGACCACATGTAGAGCGTGCCGTCGAAGGTGTTGCCGGCGAGCACGTCGGCGAGCGTCCACAGGGAGGCCGCCAGCGACACCGCCACGCCGAGGATCGTGACCGTGTGCGCACCGGCGCGTCCGATCTGCCGGCCGAACAGGCCGGCGGCGAGCGCGCCGACCAGGGGCGCGAAGGCTGCGAACAGATAGGCCGTCTTCATGCGCCTTTCCTTAACCCTTGAGCTCGTCGAGATCCTCGACGTCGATGGTGCCGAGGCTGCGGAACAGCACGACGAGGATCGCCAGGCCGATCGCCGATTCGGCAGCGGCCACCGTGAGGATGAAGAACACGAAGACCTGGCCGGCCGCGTCGCCCAGGAAGTGGGAGAACGCGACGAAGTTCAGGTTCACCGCCAGCAGCATCAGTTCGATCGCCATCAGGACGATGATCACGTTGCGCCGGTTCAGGAAGATGCCGAGGACGCTGATCGCGAACAGGATCGCGCCCAACACCAGGTAGTGAGCGAGCGTGAGGGTCATTGGGCGGAATCCTTCGGCTGCGCGGGCATCCTGACCAGCCGGATGCGGTCGGCTGCCTTCGTGCGCACCGCCCTGGAGGGATCGGTGTAGCGGGCGTCCTTGCGCCGGCGCAGCGTCAGCGCGATCGCCGCGACGATCGCCACCAGCAGCAGCACGGCCGCGAGCTCGAACGGGTAGACGTAATCGGTGTAGATGAGCTGACCCAGCGCCTTGGTGTTGTTGTAGCCCTCGGGCTGGATGGGGGCGTCGGCGGCCTTGACGCCCGAGAAGGCGTGGATGATCACCGCAGCGAGTTCGAGCACCACCACCACGCCGACGAACAGCGCCACCGGCAGGTTGCGCCAGAAGCCCTCGCGCGCCTTGTCGAGGTTGATGTCGAGCATCATCACCACGAAGAGGAACAGCACCATCACCGCGCCGACGTAGACCAGCACCAGCGTGATCGCCAGGAACTCGGCCCCGAGCAGCATCCAGATCGCGGCGATGTTGAAGAAGGTGAGCACCAGGAACAGCGCCGAGTGCACCGGGTTGCGCGCGGTGACGACGCGCAGCGCCGCAAGCACCGCGATCGCAGCGAAGATGTAGAAGAGTAGGGTCTTGGCGTCCATGTCGGTGCGTGTGCGTCCGGTGTTCGCGTCAGCGGTAGCGGGCGTCGGCCTCGCGTGCGGCCGCGATGTCCTTCTCGTAGCGGTCGCCCACTGCGAGCAGCATCTCCTTGGTGAAGTAGAGGTCGCCGCGCTTCTCGCCGTGGTACTCGAGGACGTGGGTCTCGACGATCGAGTCCACCGGGCAGGACTCCTCGCAGAAGCCGCAGAAGATGCACTTGGTGAGGTCGATGTCGTAGCGCGTGGTGCGCCGGCTGCCGTCGTCGCGCACCTCGGACTCGATCGTGATCGCCATCGCCGGGCACACCGCCTCGCACAGCTTGCACGCGATGCAGCGCTCCTCGCCGTTGGGATAGCGGCGCAGCGCGTGCAGCCCGCGAAAGCGCGGCGACAGCGGAGTCTTCTCCTCCGGGTAGAGCACCGTGATCTTGCGCGAGAACAGATACTTCCCGGTCAGGCGCATCCCCTTCAGCATCTCCAGGAGCATGAAGGAGGAGAAGAAATCCTTGACTGCTTGCATGGTTCGTCAGTCCCCTGCGATCGTCACTTCCAGATGTTCCAGGGCGTCTGCATCCAGATCGCCACCAGCACCAGCCACACCAGCGTCACCGGGATGAAGATCTTCCAGCCCAGGCGCATGATCTGGTCGTAGCGGTAGCGCGGGAAGGACGCGCGGAACCAGATGTAGAACGAGACCACGAAGAAGGTCTTCACGCCGAGCCAGATCCAGCCGGGAATCCAGTTCAGCGGCGGGATGTCGATCGGCGGATACCAGCCGCCCAGGAACATGATCACGGCCAGCACCGAGATCAGGATCATGTTCGCGTACTCGGCGAGGAAGAACACCGCGAAGCCCATGCCCGAGTACTCGACCATGTGCCCGGCGACGATCTCCGACTCGCCCTCGACCACGTCGAAGGGGTGGCGGTTGGTCTCGGCCACGCCCGCGACGAAGTAGACGACGAAGACCGGCAGCAGCGGCAGCCAGTTCCACGACAGGAAGCTCAGCCCCATGTCGGCGAAGATGCCCTTGCCCTGCCCGAGCACGATGTCGGTCATGTTCAGGCTGCCCGACACCATCAGCACCACCACGAGCGCGAAGCCGATCGCCAGTTCGTAGGACACCATCTGCGCGGCTGCGCGCATCGCGGCGATGAACGGGTACTTCGAGTTCGATGCCCAGCCGGCGATGATCACCCCGTAGACCTCGAGCGAGGTGATCGCCAGCAGCAGCAGCAGCCCGGCGTTGACGTTGGCCAGCGCGGCCTCCGGGCCGAAGGGAATCACCACCCAGGCGGCCAGCGCCGGGGTGATCGTCAGCACCGGGGCGAGCACGTAGAGGAGCTTGCTCGCCTGGCTGGGGACGATGATCTCCTTGACCATCAGCTTCAGCGCGTCGGCGATCGGCTGCAGCAGGCCGCCCGGGCCGACCCGGTTCGGACCGATCCGCACGTGCATGTAGCCGATCAGCTTGCGCTCCCACAGCGTCAGGTAGGCCACGCAGCCCATCAGCGGCAGCACGACGAGGATGATCTTGATCAGGTTCCAGACGACCGGCCAGGCGCCGCCGAGCAGGCCCTCCCCGGCAGTGGTGATCGACAGCAGCAGTTGGTCCATTGTTCCGTGTTCTCCTGCCGCAGCCTCAGGCCCGGGCGACCGTGACCGCACCGAACATCGAGGCGAGCCCTGCAGTGCTCGGGTGCGCGGTGGCCAGGCGCAGCACGCCTTCGGCCACCGTGTCGTCGCATACCGCCTCCACCACCGCTTCGCCGCCGCCCTGCGTCACGCGCACCCGCTCGCCGGCGGAAAGGCCCAACGCGGCCAGGGTCGCCGCGTTCATACGCGCCTGCGGCGCGCGGGCGTCGCGCGTGCGCTGCAGGCTGTCGGCGCGGCGCACCAGCGGATCGACCGCGTAGATGGGCACATCGGCGAGCCGTTCGAGCGCTCCGGCGGGCAGCGCCGCGACGGGCTGGAGCGACAAGGCATCGAGGTCGACCTCGATGCGGTTGTCGAGCAGCGCCGCGACCTCACCCTGCAGCGCCTGGGCGCGCACGCCTTCGGGCGACTGGAAATCGAAGCCCGGCAGCCCGAGCAGGTTGCCCAGCACCCGCAGCACCTTCCAGCCCGGCCGGGTTTCGCGCAGCGGGCGAACCACGCCGTTGAAGGACTGGACCCGCCCCTCGCAGTTGACGAAGGTGCCGGAGGTTTCGGTGAAGGGCGCGATCGGCAGCAGGCAGTCGGCCAGCTCCATCAGCTCGGGCGAGCGGAAGCTGGTGAGCGCGATCACGGCATCGGCGCCGGCCAGCGCGGCGCGCGCTGGCTCGGGCATCGCATGGTCCAGCCAGGGCTCGGTGCCCAGCAGCAGGTAGGCCGCCAGGGGCTCCGCGATCATCGCGCGTGCATCGCGTCCGGCGCCCGAGGGAAGCGCGCCGGCGATCCAGCCGCCCACCGAGTTGGCGGCCTCGCCAAGGAAGCCCAGCCGCGCCCCGGTGGCGTCGGCGATCGCCTGCGCGAACTGCGCGATGATGCCCGCGCGGTCGCACTGCACCGCGGCATTGCCCAGGAAGACCGCCTTGCGCTCGCCGCTGGCCAGACTGGCCGCGATCGCGCGCTCGCCGTCGTCGGGCACGAGCTCGGCCAGGGCCGCGGGCAGCGGTTTGCCCTGCCCCTGCAGGACCGCCACCAGGATGCCGGCCAGCGTGCGCACCCAGCGGCTGGGCGCAGCGATCACGCGCGCCGCCAGCGGCATCAGAAGGTCGTCGTCGGCGCCGTGCACCACCGAGACCTGCGCACCCTGCTTGACGGCGTGACGCACGCGCGCCGCCAGCAGCGGGTGATCCTTGCGCAGGAAGGAGCCCACCAGGAGCATCCGCTCGAGCGAGCCGATCTCCTCGATCTTCATCCCGAGCCAGGGCGCGCCACGGGTGCGGCCCTGCGCGGAGAAGTCGCGCTGGCGCAGGCGGAAGTCGACGTTGTCGCTGCCCAGGCCACGCACGAGCCTGCCCACCAGGTGGAGCTCCTCGAGCGTGGACGCCGGCGAGGCCAGCGCGCCGATCGCCGATGCACCCTTTTCGCCAGCCACGCGGGCCAGCGCGGTTGCCGCGTAGCCCAGCGCAGTCTCCCAGTCGGTCTCGACCCAGGCGCCGTCCTGCCGGATCATCGGGAGCGCAAGCCGCTCCTCGCTGTTCAGGCCTTCATAGGAGAAGCGGTCCCGGTCGGAGATCCAGCACTCGTTGACCGCCTCGTTCTCCAGGGGAACGACGCGCATGACCCGGTCGGCCTTCACCTGGACGATGATGTTCGAGCCGAGCGCATCGTGCGGCGCCACCGACTTGCGGCGCGCAAGCTCCCATGTCCGGGCGCTGTAGCGGAAGGGCTTGGACGTGAGCGCCCCCACCGGACAGAGGTCGATCATGTTGCCCGAGAGCTCGGAGTCGACCGAGCGGCCCACGAAGCTCATGATCTCCGAGTGCTCGCCGCGGTTGGCCATGCCCAGCTCCATGACTCCGCCGATCTCCTGGCCGAAGCGCACGCAGCGGGTGCAGTGGATGCAGCGGGTCATCTCCTCGGCGGAGATCAGCGGACCCATGGGCTTGTGGAACACCACGCGCTTGGCTTCGGTGTAGCGCGACGACGAAGCGCCGTAGCCCACGGCGAGATCCTGCAGCTGGCACTCCCCGCCCTGGTCGCAGACCGGACAGTCCAGCGGGTGGTTGATCAGCAGGAACTCCATCACCCCTTTCTGGGCCTTGATCGCCTTCTCGGAGGCGGTCCAGACCTTCATCCCGGGAGTGACCGGCGTGGCGCAGGCAGGCAGTGGCTTGGGCGCCTTCTCGACCTCGACCAGGCACATCCGGCAGTTGGCCGCGATGGACAGCTTCTTGTGGTAGCAGAAGTGCGGAACGAAGATGCCGAGTTCGGTGGCTGCATGCATGACCATGCTGCCTTCGGGCACTTCCACCTTCTTGCCGTCGATTTCGAGTTCAACCATCTGCAGGCTCGATCTGTCCGTCTGGTCTGGGTCTGACTGGAATGCCGGGCGCCGCGGCGCTCAGACGTAGGCCGGCACCATGCAGCGCCGGTGCTCCACGTGGTACTCGAACTCGTTCCAGTAGTGCTTCAGGAAGGCCTTCACCGGCATCGCCGCCGCATCCCCGAGCGCGCAGATGGTGCGGCCCATGATGTTGTCGGCGACCTCGCCCAGCTTGACCAGGTCCTCGGGCATGCCCTTGCCGTGCTCGATGCGCTCGACCATCCGCCACATCCAGCCGGTGCCCTCGCGACAGGGCGTGCACTGGCCGCAGCTCTCCTCGAAGTAGAAGTAGGACAGCCGCAGCAGCGACTTGATCGCGCAGCGCGTCTCGTCGAGCACGATCACCGCGCCGGAGCCGAGCATCGAGCCGGCCTTGGCGATCGAGTCGTAGTCCATGTCGAGCGTCATCATCTGCTCGCCGGGAATCACCGGGCTGGACGATCCGCCCGGGATCACCATCTTCAGCTTGCGGCCGCGGCGCACTCCGCCGGCCAGTTCGAGCAGCTTGGCGAAGGAGGTTCCCAGCGGGATCTCGTAGTTGCCGGGACGCTCGACGTCACCGGAGACCGAGAAGATCTTGGTGCCGCCGTTGTTGGGTTTGCCGATCTCGAGGTACTGCTGGCCACCGTTGCGGATGATCCAGGGCACCGCGGCGAAGGTCTCGGTGTTGTTGATCGTGGTGGGCTTGCCGTAGAGGCCGACGCTGGCCGGGAACGGCGGCTTGAAGCGCGGCTGCCCCTTCTTGCCCTCGAGCGACTCGAGCAGCGCAGTCTCCTCGCCGCAGATGTAGGCGCCGTAGCCGTGGAAGGCGTGCAGCTGGAAGGAGAAGTCCGAACCGAGGATGCGCTCGCCGAGATATCCTGCCGCCCTCGCCTCCTCGAGCGCTTCCTCGAAGCGGCGATAGGTGTCGAAGATCTCGCCGTGGATGTAGTTGTAGCCGGCGGTGGCGCCCATCGCGTAGGCCGCGATGATCATTCCCTCGATCACGATGTGCGGGTTGTACCGCAGGATGTCGCGATCCTTGAAGGTGCCCGGTTCGCCTTCGTCGGAGTTGCACACCAGGTACTTCGGCCCCTGGTGCTGCTTCGGCATGAAGCTCCACTTCAGTCCGGTGGGAAAGCCCGCTCCGCCGCGGCCGCGCAGCACGCCGGCCTTGATCTCGGCGACCACCTGGTCCGGAGTGAGCTTCTCGGCGATGATGCGCCGCAGCGCCTTGTACCCTTCGCGCGCCTCGTAGTCCTTCAGCCGCCAGCCGTCGGGCGAGGTCAGCCCCGCGTAGATCTGCGGCTGGATGTGCCGACCGTGGAAGCAGGTTTCCTGCGCGCGCACGTCGGCGAGCGCGGCCCGGAAGTCAGTGGTCCCCATCGCTTCGCTCACGCCTTGGACCTCAGTTCGTCGATGAGGGCGTCGATCTCGGTGGCGCCCATGAAGCTGCACATCCGCTGGTTGTTCACGAGCATCACCGGAGAGTCGGCGCAGGAGCCGAGGCACTCGCTCTCCTTCAGGGTGAACATGCCGTCGGCAGTGGTCTCGTTGTAGTCGATGCCCAGCTTCTCCTTCAGGTACTCGCCGGCAGCCACGCCCTCGCGCAGCGCGCAGGGCAGGCAGGTGCACACCGCGAGCTTGAAACGGCCCACGGGCTTGGTGTCGTACATGTTGTAGAAGCTGGCGACCTCGTGCACCGCGATCGGCGGCATGCCCAGGTAGCCGGCGATGTCGGCGATGACCTCGGGCGACACCCAGCCCTTCTCCTCCTGGGCGATCGCGAGCGCGGCCATCACCGCGGACTGCCTGCGCTCGACGGGGAACTTCGCCGTTTCGCGGTCGATGCGCGCGTAGGCGGCGTCGGACAGAAGGCGCTGGGTGTTGGGGACTGCGCTCACCGGTCGATCTCTCCGAAAACGATGTCCAGGGTGCCGATGACCGCAACCACGTCGGCAAGCATGTGGCCCTTGGTGAGTTCCTCGAGCCCCTGCAGGTGCGCGAAACCGGGCGCGCGGATCTTCAGGCGGTAAGGCTTGTTTGCGCCGTCGGACACCAGGTAGATGCCGAACTCGCCCTTCGGGTGCTCGACCGCGGCGTAGCACTCGCCCTCCGGCACGTGCATGCCCTCGGTGAAGAGCTTGAAGTGGTGGATCAGGTCCTCCATCCCCGACTTCATGTTCACCCGCGAGGGCGGCGCCACCTTGTGGTTGTCGGTGATCACCGGGCCCGGGTTGTTGCGCAGCCACTCGACGCACTGCCTGATGATCCGGTTGCTCTGGCGCATCTCCTCGACGCGCACCAGGTAGCGGTCGTAGGAGTCGCCGTTACGGCCCACCGGGATGTCGAAATCGACCAGGTCGTAGACCTCGTAGGGCTGCGTCTTGCGCAGGTCCCAGGCCACGCCCGAGCCCCGCAGCATCGGGCCGGTGAAGCCCAGCGCCTTGGCGCGATCCGGGTCGATCACACCCACGCCGACGAGCCGCTGCTTCCAGATCCGGTTGTCGGTCAGCAGCGTCTCGTATTCGTCGACGCAGGTCGGGAAGCGATTGGTGAAGGCCTCGATGAAGTCGAGCACCGAGCCCTGGCGGTCGCGGTTGAGTTCGCGGATCGCCGCCTCGCTGCGCACCGTGGAGCTGCGGTGCTGGGGCATGCGGTCAGGGAGATCGCGGTAGACGCCGCCCGGGCGGTAGTAGGCGGCGTGCATGCGCGCACCCGACACCGCCTCGTAGACGTCGAAGAGATCTTCCCGCTCGCGGAAGGCGTAGAGCAGCACCGCCATCGCCCCGCAGTCCAGCGCGTGCGCGCCGATCCACATCAGGTGGTTCAGGATGCGCGTGATCTCGTCGAACATCACCCGGATGTACTGCGCCCGCAGCGGCACCTCGACCCCGATCAGCCGCTCGATCGCCATCACGTAGGCGTGCTCGTTGCACATCATCGAGACGTAGTCGAGGCGATCCATGTACGGAACGCTCTGCAGGAAGGTGCGCGTCTCGGCGAGCTTCTCGGTTGCCCGGTGCAGCAGCCCGATGTGCGGGTCGGCGCGCTGCACGACCTCGCCGTCGAGCTCGAGCACCAGGCGCAGCACCCCGTGCGCGGCCGGGTGCTGCGGCCCGAAGTTCAGCGTGTAGTTCTTGATTTCAGCCATGTCGTTCGCTCAGCGCCCGATGCCGTAGCCTTCCTCGCGGATCACGCGGGGAACGTTCTCGCGCGGCTCGATCGAGACCGGCTGGTAGACCACGCGACTCTGCTCCGGGTCGTAGCGCATCTCGACGTGACCGGAGATCGGGAAGTCCTTGCGGAAGGGATGACCGACGAAGCCGTAGTCGGTCAGGATGCGGCGCAGGTCCGGGTGCCCCTCGAAGACGATGCCGTAGAGGTCGAAGGCCTCGCGCTCGAACCAGCCCACCGCCGGCCAGATCTCGATCAGCGAGGGCACCAGCGGGAAATCGTCGTCGGGGCAGAACACACGCACCCGCAGCCGCCAGTTCTTCTCGACCGACAGCAGGTGCGAGACCGCCGCGAAGCGCTGTGATTCGCGCGGCTCGTCGCGCCAGCCGAAGTAGTCGAGCCCGCAGAGGTCGATCAGGGTGTCGAAGCGCAGCGCGGGCTCGTCACGCAGCCGCTTGCAGACTTCGAGGTAGTCGGCCGCCGAGACCACCAGGGTGATCTCGCCGAAGGCCTCGGCGAGGCTGACGCGCTCACCGAAGGCCTGCTCGAGGGCCGTCTTCAGGGTTTCGAGTCTTGTCATCGGGCGGGTTCGCGACTTAGCGGGCGATGGTGCTGGTGCGACGGATCTTGTTCTGCAGTTGCAGGATCCCGTACAGCAGCGCCTCGGCGGTGGGCGGACAGCCGGGAACGTAGACGTCCACCGGAACGATGCGATCGCAGCCGCGCACCACCGAGTACGAGTAGTGGTAGTAGCCCCCGCCGTTGGCGCAGGAGCCCATCGAGATCACCCAGCGCGGCTCGGCCATCTGGTCGTAGACCTTGCGCAGCGCGGGCGCCATCTTGTTGCACAGCGTTCCGGCCACGATCATCACGTCGGACTGGCGCGGGCTGGGCCGGAACATCACGCCGAAGCGGTCCATGTCGTAGCGCGAGGCGCCCGCGTGCATCATCTCGACCGCACAGCAGGCCAGTCCGAAGGTCATCGGCCACATCGACCCGGTGCGCCCCCAGTTGACGAGCTTGTCGACCTGGGTCGTGACGAAACCTTCACCGAGAACGCCTTCGATGCTCATTGATACCGCTCCGAAGCAAATGCAGGGGAGACGCGTCCGGGATCACTCCCAGTCGAGCGCGCCTTTCATCCACTCGTAGACGAACCCGACGACGAGGATGGTGAGGAAGACCATCATCGACACGAAGCCGAAGAAGCCGATGGCGTCGAGCGACACCGCCCACGGAAAGAGAAAGGCGATCTCGAGATCGAACAGGATGAAGAGGATGGCCACCAGGTAGTAGCGCACGTCGAACTTCATCCGCGCGTCTTCGAAGGCCTCGAAGCCGCACTCGTAGGGAGAGAGCTTTTCGGGGTCCGGGCGGGCTGGGCCGAGGAGCTTGCCGATGATCAGCGGGCCGAAGCCGACGGCTGCACCGACGAGGATGAAGAGCAGGACCGGCAGATATTGATCGAGGTTCACGGCGACCCCTGGTCAGGAAGGCGCCATACCGGACAGCGACTTCCTCGGTGGGCATTCCCACCGCGCGTTTGTCTTGACTGGTGCCGACGGCGAGACTCGAACTCGCACAGCTTTCGCCACTACCCCCTCAAGATAGCGTGTCTACCAATTTCACCACGTCGGCATTGCACTTCACTGCGTTGCTGCCTGCATCCGGAAGCACCGGATTCATCGGGCCGAGGACGCCCGATACAGCACGCTATTCTAACGCGAAATCACTTCGGAATCTCGCTGGATCGCCCTTCTTTTTGCGCTGCATCAGTTCCAGCGCCAGAAGTTCCGGCAGCAGGCGCCGAAGGAACGGCAGCGCCCGCAGCAGCAGGCGCGGAAACCGGGGGGATCGAGGCATCGGCCCCGGGCGCCTGCACCGCACCGGGCGTCTGCACCTGATCCATCACGCTCGAAGGCGCTGCAGCCTTGTTCGTCACGAAGGCCAGTCCGAGCGTGCACACGAAGAAGACCGTCGCGAGCCCACCGGTGAGCCGGCTCAGGAAGTTGGCCGATCCGGTGGCGCCGAACAGGCTGCCCGAGGCGCCCGAGCCGAAGGCCGCACCCATGTCGGCTCCCTTGCCGTGCTGCAGCAGCACCAGGACGATGACGCCGAGCGCACTGAGCACCTGGAGAACGATCACGAGGGTGTGGAGCATTTCCATTCGAAGCTTCCTGCTCAGGCGAGCGCCGCGCTGCGCGCGATCGCCGCGAATTCCTCGGCCACCAGGGCCGCACCGCCGATCAGCCCGCCGTCGATGTCGGCCATCGCGAAAAGACTGGCCGCGTTGGCGGCCTTCACGCTGCCGCCGTACAGCAGACGCAGGCGCGCCGCCGCGGCGAAGCCCCGCGAGGCCAGCCGCTCGCGGATGAACGCGTGCATCGCCTGGGCCTGTTCGGGCGTTGCGGTGCGTCCGGTGCCGATCGCCCAGACCGGCTCATAGGCGACGACGAAGTCGGTGGCTTCGGCTGCCGCAAGCGGGGCGAGCGCGTCGAGCTGGCGGGCGAGCACCTCGCGCTCGCGGCCCTGCTCACGCTCCTCGAGGGTCTCGCCGACACAGACGATCACCCCGAGGCCGGCATCGAGCGCGCGCCCGGCCTTGGCCACGACGGTGGCGTCGGTCTCGCCCAGCAGCGTACGCCGCTCGGAGTGCCCGACGATCGCCCAGCGGCAGCCGAGGTCCGCGAGCATCTGCGCGGAGACCTCACCGGTGTAGGCGCCGTTGGCGTAGGCGGCGAGATCCTGCGCGCCCAAGGCGATGCCGCTGTCGCGCAGCGCCGTCGCGGCCTGCGCCAGGTACGGATATGGCGGACACACCGCCACCTCCACCCGTGCAAGCAGGTCTGCGTCGATCGAGGCACGCAGCGCCTCGAGCAGGCTGCCGTTGGCCGCGAAGTCGCCGTTCATCTTCCAGTTGCCGACCACGAGCGCAGTGCGCGGCCCGCTGCCCGGCCTGTTGCCCAGAGTCATGTGAAGACGGGGGAGAGGTTACAGGAAACCGGAGATTCTACGTTGCGAAGGCGCAACGGGTCAATCCGCAGGGCGATCCTGGCGTGCGCCCTGCCCCTGTGCGTCGCGCGTCGGGGCCGCAGGCGCCGCCGAGGGCGTGGCGACCGGGGCCTGCGCGCCCCCACGGAACCTGCGCCAGGCCCACAGCGCGTAGCCCGAGAGCCCGTAGAGGACGAACAGCGAGAAGAGCACCAGCGGCGGATCGCTGGAAACCACGACGAAGAACAGCACCAGCCCCAGCAGCGCAAAGAAGGGCACGCTGCGCTTCAGGTTGATGTCCTTGAAGCTGTAGAAGGGCACGTTGGAGACCATCGTCAGGCCTGCGTAGACCGTGAACGTCCAGGCCACCCAGACCAGGTCGTGGCGCGTCGCGGTGATCCAGCGCGTCTCGCGAAGATCGGTCGCCACCCAGACCAGTCCGACCACCAGCGCTGCCGCTGCCGGGCTGGGCAGGCCCTGGAAGTAGCGCTTGTCGACCACGCCGATGTTCGCGTTGAAGCGCGCCAGGCGCAGCGCGGCACCGGCGCAGTAGATGAAGGCGGCCAGCCAGCCCCACCTGCCCAGGCCGCGCAGCGCCCACTCGTACATGATCAGCGCCGGCGCGGCGCCGAAGGACACCATGTCCGACAGGCTGTCGTACTGCTCGCCGAAGGCGCTCTGCGTGTTGGTCATCCGTGCCACGCGCCCATCCAGGCTGTCGAACACCATCGCCAGGAAGATCGCGACCGACGAATGCACGAAGTGCTCGTCCATCGCGTGGACGATCGCGTAGAAACCGCAGAACAGCGCTGCGGTGGTGAACGCGTTGGGAAGGATGTAGATGCCGCGACGCCGGCGCACCGACGTCGCAGTGGAGGGGGTCGGCGGCAGCGCCCTCGCCGGGCGCGCCGGCCGCAGCTTGCGGCGCCGGGACGGCTTCATGTGCTGCGTCGCCCCTGGCGTGCGCGGCGCTGCCTGGCCGGAGCGCAACGCATCGGCTCCACGCGCTGCGCGTGCGGCGGACGCGGAACCGGCGGCGACTCGGGGACAGCGCTCATGGGGCGCAAGTATAGCCGCCGCGAAGGCTGCGGGCGGCCGCGAGAACCGCGGGCGGCAGCTCCTGCCGCGCCACGGCCTCGCGCGTGGCTCAGTTGCGGGTCTTGTCGACCAGCTTGTTGGCCTTGATCCAGGGCATCATCGCGCGCAGCTTCTCCCCGACCTGCTCGATCGGATGCTCCTCGGTGAGGCGGCGACGCGACAGCAGCGTCGGCGCCCCCGCCCTGTTCTCGAGGATGAACGACTTCGCGTACTCGCCGGTCTGGATGTCGCGCAGCGCCTGGCGCATCGCATCCCTGGTGGCCTCGGTCACGACCTTCGGGCCGGTCACGTACTCGCCGTACTCCGCGTTGTTGGAGATCGAGTAGTTCATGTTCGCGATGCCGCCCTCGTAGATCAGGTCGACGATCAGCTTGAGCTCGTGCAGGCACTCGAAATAAGCCATCTCCGGAGCGTAGCCAGCCTCCACCAGCGTCTCGAAGCCCGCCTTGATCAGCTCGACCGTGCCGCCGCACAGGACGGCCTGCTCGCCGAAGAGATCGGTCTCGGTCTCCTCGCGGAAGTTGGTCTCGATGATCCCGGCGCGCCCGCCGCCGTTGGCGCAGGCGTAGGACAGCGCGAGGTCGCGCGCCAGGCCGCTCTTGTCCTGGTGCACCGCGACCAGCGTGGGCACGCCGCCGCCGGCTGCGTAGGTGGAGCGCACCGTGTGACCCGGCGCCTTGGGCGCGATCATCACCACGTCGAGATCCTCGCGCGGGACGACCTGGCCGTAGTGGACGTTGAAGCCGTGCGCGAAGGCGAGCGTCGCGCCTTCCTTGATGTTGGGCTCGACCTCGGCCTTGTACACCGCGGCGATGTGCTCGTCGGGCATCAGCAGCATGACGAAGTCGGCGCCCTTGACGGCGTCCCCGATCTCGGCAACCTTCAGCCCGGCCTTTTTGACCTTCTCCCACGACGGGCCGCTCTTGCGCACGCCCACCGTGACCTTCACGCCCGAGTCGTTCAGGTTCTGCGCGTGCGCGTGGCCCTGCGAGCCGTAGCCGATGATCGCGACCTTCTTGCCCTGGATGAGCTTGAGGTCGCAGTCCTTGTCGTAGAACACCTTCATTGAGTCACTCCTGTTGGATCCGATTCTGTTCGCTGCATCAGACGCGCAGCACGCGCTCGCCGCGGGCGATTCCCGAGCTGCCGGTGCGCACCGTCTCGAGGATGGAAGCGCGGTCGAGCGCGTCGATGAACGCGTCGAGCTTGGTGGAGTCGCCGGTCACCTCGATCGTGTAGGTCTTCTCGGTGACGTCGATGATGCGGCCGCGGAAGATGTCCGCCATCCGCTTCATCTCCTCGCGCTCCTTGCCCACCGCCCGCACCTTGATCAGCATCAGCTCGCGCTCGCTGTACGGACACTCGGTGAGATCGACCACCTTGACCACCTCGATCAGCCGGTTCAGGTGCTTGGTGATCTGCTCGATCACGTCGTCCGAACCGGTGGTGACGATCGTCATGCGCGACAGCGAGGTGTCCTCGGTGGGCGCGACGGTGAGCGACTCGATGTTGTAGCCGCGCGCGGAGAACAGCCCGACCACGCGCGAGAGCGCGCCCGACTCGTTCTCGAGCAGGATCGAAATGATGTGCTTCATCACAGGTCCTCCGAGCCGAGCAGCATCTCGGTCAGGCCCTTGCCCCCCTGCACCATCGGCCAGACGTTCTCGGTCTGGTCGGTGATGAAATCGAGGAACACGGTGCGGTCCTTGTACTTGCCGTGGAAGGCCTCCTGCAGCGCTGGCGCCACATCCTCGGGCTTCTCGATGCGCATGCCGACGTGACCGTAGGCCTCGGCCAGCGCGACGAAATCGGGAAGCGCGTCGACGTAGGACTCCGAGTAGCGGCTGCCGTACTCGATCTGCTGCCACTGCCGCACCATGCCCAGGTAGCGGTTGTTCAGGTTCACGATCTTCACCGGCAGGTGGTACTGCTTGCAGGTGGAGAGCTCCTGGATGCACATCTGGATGGAGCCCTCGCCGGTCACGCAGGCCACCGGCGCACCGGGGTTGGCCAGCGCCACGCCCATCGCGAAGGGCAGGCCCACGCCCATGGTGCCCAGGCCGCCGGAGTTGATCCAGCGACGCGGCTTGTCGAAGCGATAGAACTGCGCCGCGAACATCTGGTGCTGACCGACGTCCGAGGTGACGAAGGCGTCGCCCTTGGTGACCTCCCACAGCCGCTCGACCACGAACTGCGGCTTGATGGTCTTCGAGTTGCGGTCGTACTTGAGGCAGTCCTTCCTGCGCCACTCGGCGATCTGCGCCAGCCAGGCATCGACGGCCTTCGCGTTGGTCTTCTGTCCGCCGGCGAAGCCCTCCTCGAGCAGCGCGATCATGTCGCGCAGCGTCTCGCGCACGTCGCCGACGATCGGCACGTCGACCTTCACGCGCTTGGAGATCGACGAGGGGTCGACGTCGACGTGGATGATCTTGCGCGGGTTCTGCGCGAAGTGCTTCGGGTTGCCGATCACGCGGTCGTCGAAGCGCGCGCCCACCGCGATCAGCACGTCGCAGTGCTGCATCGCCATGTTGGCTTCGTAGGTTCCGTGCATCCCGAGCATGCCGACGAACTTCGGGTTGCTGGCGCGAAAGCCGCCCAGCCCCATCAGCGTGTTGGTGCAGGGGAAGCCGAGCATGTCGACGAGCCGGTTCAGTTCCTCGGACGCATTGGCCAGGATCACCCCGCCACCGGTGTAGATCAACGGCCGCTCGGCGTGCAGCAGCAGGCTCAGGGCCTTCCTGATCTGCCCCTGGTGGCCCTTCTGCACCGGGTTGTAGGAGCGCATCTCCACCGTCTTCGGGTACTCGAAGCGGCACTTGTCGCGCGTGACGTCCTTCGGGATGTCCACCAGCACCGGGCCGGGACGGCCGCTGCGCGCCACGTGGAAAGCCTTCTTGATCGTGTCGGCCAGGTCCTTGACGTTCTTGACCAGGAAGTTGTGCTTGACGCATGGGCGGGTGATGCCCACGGTGTCGCACTCCTGGAAGGCGTCCTGTCCGATCGCGTGCGTGGGCACCTGGCCCGAGATGATCACCATGGGGATCGAGTCCATGTACGCGGTGGCGATGCCGGTGACCGCGTTGGTGACCCCTGGGCCGCTGGTGACCAGGCACACCCCCACCTTGTCGGTGGAACGCGAGTACGCATCGGCCGCGTGCGCCGCCGCCTGCTCGTGCCGCACCAGGATGTGCTGGACCTTGTCCTGCTTGAAGATTTCGTCGTAGATGTAGAGGACTGCACCGCCGGGGTAGCCGAAGATGTGCTCGACACCCTCCTCGGCGAGGCAGCGCACGACGATTTCCGCGCCTGTGATTTCCATGATCTTCCTTTCAAGACCGAGGGAGCCCGCCCGCCGGCGCCAGCGCACGCAGCCTGGTCGGCCCGCGCCCCGACGCAGGCCTCGAACGGGGCCTGCGAGATATTGATCGGACGCCGTGCGTACGCCCTCGTGAGGCGTCGCACCGGCATGCGCGTCTTTTGCGTCTGCTTGCGGGTGGGCCCGCAGACTGAAAGACGACGACCCCCTGACGCAGCCTCGAAGGCCGCCTGGAAGGCCGTCCTTGGTAAGCGGGGCAGAATACTGCAGCGCAACACCAGGGTCAAGGCACACACCTGCTAGCATTGCGCTGGCCGAAACCCGACGCCACGCAATGGCCACCCGCCAGGAGCTCTCCGACTTCCTCGCCTCCGTCGAGCGCCGCGCCTTCAAGCATGCGATGTTCGCGGTTCGCGACGAGGACACCTCGCTGGACCTGGTCCAGGATGCGATGTCCAGGCTCGCCGAGAAGTATGCGGACAAGCCGCCGGCGGAGCTGCCGATGCTGTTCCAGCGCATCCTGCAGAACTGCATCACCGATCACTTCCGCAGACAGAAGGTTCGCAACACGTGGGTGACGCTGCTTTCTTCGCTGATGCCATCGGATGACGACGGATCCGGGCACGATCCGCTCGATTCGATCGAGCCTGAGCCCGGAACCGGGCGCGCGGAGAGCGCCGCCGACCAGGTCGAGCGCGCCCAGGTGCTGGGGGCGATCGAAACGGAGATCCGCAAGCTGCCGGCACGTCAACGTGAGGCCTTCCTGCTGCGTTACTGGGAAGAGATGGACGTGGCCGAGACCGCTGCGGTCATGGGCTGTTCCGAGGGTAGCGTCAAGACGCACTGCTCGCGGGCCACGCACGCACTGGCCCGTGCCCTGGAAGCACGGGGAATCACACTATGAACAACGAACAGAGATTCGCCGGGCAGATCCGCCTCGCGCTCGAGGAATCCAGCGAGCGCCTGCCCTACCGCGTCAGCTATCGGCTGCAATCCGCCCGCCTTGCCGCACTGAGCCGGATGACCGAGCCACAGGAACTTCCCGCACAGGTGCTCGCCATGCCCTCGCCGTCGGGCGCTGCAGCACTCGCGCTGGCCGATGGCCCGCCTCGCGCCCACGTCCCGGCCGGCTGGGGCCGGCTGGCAATGGGCCTGCTCTCGGCGCTGGTGGTGGCCGGCGGCCTGTACGCGATCTCGGAATGGACCGAGATCGACAGGGCCGACGAGGCCGCGGACATCGACCTCGCCGTGCTCACGGACGAAGTCCCGATCTCCGCCTATGCCGACCGCGGCTTCGGTGTGTTCATCGAGAACCTCAAGAAGAACGCGCAGTGATGGGGGTTTCGTCGAGGCTCGCCCGAACTCCGGGACAGCCCGCCGCTGCAGACACGGGCACCCGGCCTGCGTCCGCCTGCACGCTGGCTGCCGGCATCGCCCTGGCCCTCGCGCTGGCCCCGGCAAGCGCGTCGGACCCTGGCGATTCGCAGCGGCCGACAGCGGCTGCGGGACAGCCATCCGCTTCAGCGGGCTCGAGGCAGGCAGCCCCGGCCGCTGCGCCCGAACGCGGAGGCGCTGCGGGTGCCGAGCAGGCCGCTTCCGCCCAGAGCCCCAGCTCCGAGGCGCCCTCCGCTGCTGCCGGCACTGTGGGCACTGCGCGCGACGGCAGCGAGACGGCCAGCCCGCCTGCCAACGCACCGATCGATTCCGCCTCGGGCACGGCAGCGCCCGCAGGCACACCGGGCGCCGACTCCTCGCCCACCTCCGGGAACACGCCCCTCGCCGATCTTCCCGCCTCCCCCGCAGGCTCGCCGGAGGCCATCGCCGCCCCGCCGGCGGCCGCAGCGCCTCCTTCCCCGGCGCCCCCCCAGGCGCAGGAAGCAGCCCGGAAGCCTTCGCTGCTCCCGCTCGTCCAGCCGCTGTGGTCCGAGCTGAGCGAGTCGCAGCGCAAGGTGCTCGCGCCGCTCGAACCGCAGTGGAATACCCTGACCCGCGACGAGAAGCGCCCGTGGCTGAAGCTCGCTGCGCGCATCCCCGGGATGGACGCCGACGCGCGCGCCAGGGCCGAGAAGCGCATTCGTGAATGGGCCTCGCTCACGCCCGAGCAGCGACGGCTGGCGCGCAACAACTATCGGCTTGCCCGGCAACTGCCGAAGGACGAACGCGTGGCCACCTGGCAGCAGTACCGGCAGATGACCAGCGAACAGCGCGAAGTGCTGCGCGAGGCCGGCTGGACCAGCAACACTGCGGCACGGCACGCGGGCGCGCCCACCGGGCTGGCCAAGGAGGCCTCGCAGCCGCTGTGGCGGCGCATCTTCAAGTGGATCTGGAAGCCCGCCGAAGATCCGCCCGCGAAGTCGCCCGAGCCGGTGGCAGGGGCCACGCGCTGATGCCGCCCGCAACGCCCTGGCGGCGCATGATGTGCGTCGCCTACGAGTGCATCCTGCTCTTCGGGGTGCTGTTCTTCTTCGGCTACGGCTTCTCGGCGCTTGCGCAGTTCAAGGGTCAGCCCGGCCCGGTGCGCTGGGCCTTCCAGGGCTTCGTGTTCCTGGTGCTCGCGGCCTACTTCGGCTGGTCCTGGAGCGAGGGCCGGCGCACGCTGCCGATGAAGACGATGATGGTGAGCGTCGTGACTGCCGAGGGTGCGCCACTGTCGCGCGGGCGCGCCTTCGCCCGCTTCGTCGCCGCCTGCGCAATGCTGCTGCTCGCAGCGGCAGCCGGCAGCTTCGTGCACGGCGCGCTGTGGCTGCTGATCCTCGCGCCCTTCCTGTGGGTGCTGGTGGACCGCGATCACCGCGCGCTGTATGACGTGGTGGCGGGGACGCGGCTGGTGCATTTGAAGGGTTGAGGGCGGGCCACGCGCGACGAGTGCCGACTGAACCGCCCCGTGCGGGACTCAGCTCTCCTGCCTCACGCAGTCCACGAAGTACTCGAGCCCCCGCGGCCCCTTCTCCACCACCAGCCCGTGCACGTCGGTGTGGAAGCCGGGGAAGCGCTCGTTGAACGAGCGGGCGAACTTCAGGTACTCGACGATCGAGCGGTTGAAGCGCTCGCCCGGAATCAGCAGCGGAATCCCCGGCGGATAGGGGGTGACCAGCATCGTGGTCACGCGCCCCTCGAGCTCGTCGATCGGCACCCGGTCCACCTTGCGGTGCGCAAGGCACTCGTAGGCATCCGAGGGCTTCATCACCGGCACCATGTCCGACAGGTACATCTCGGTGGTGACGCGCGCCACGTCGTAACGACGGTATTCCTCGTGGATCTGCTGGGCCAGGTCACGCAGCCCCACCCGCTCGTAGCTCGGGTTGGCCGCGACGAACTCGGGCATCACCCGCCACAGCGGCTCGTTGGCGTCGTAGTCCATCTTGAACTGCTGCAGTTCGGTGACCAGGGTGTTCCACCGGCCCTTGGTGATGCCGATGGTGAACATCACGAAGAACGAATACAGCCCGGTCTTCTCGACCACCACCCCGTGCTCGGCGAGGTACTTGGTGACGATCGCGGCAGGGATCCCCCACTGCGCGAACTCCCCGCGGATGTCCAGGCCCGGGGTGACGATCGTGGCCTTGATCGGGTCGAGCATGTTGAAGCCGTCGACCAGCTGGTCGAAGCCGTGCCAGCCGTCGCCCGCGCGCAGGAACCAGCCCTCGCGTCCGCCGATGCCGGTGGCGGCCAGCTCGTCCGGGCCCCAGACCTGGAACCACCAGTCGTCGCCGAACTCCGCGTCCACCTTTCGCATCGCGCGACGGAACTGCAGGGACTCGAAGATCGACTCCTCCACCAGCGCCGTGCCGCCGGGCGGCTCCATCATCGCCGCCGCCACGTCGCAGGACGCGATGATCGCGTACTGCGGGCTGGTGGACATGTGCATCAGGAAGGCCTCGTTGAACCGGTACCGGTCCAGCGTGCGGGTCTCGGACTCCTGCACCAGGATCTGCGAGGCCTGCGAGAGCCCGGCCAGCAGCTTGTGCGTGCTCTGCGTGGCGAAGACCATCGCTTCCTTGCAGCGCGGCCGGTCCGGCGCGATCGCGTGGAACTCGTGATAGAAAGGATGGAAGACCGCGTGCGGCAGCCAGGCCTCGTCGAAGTGCAGCGTGTCGACGAAATCGCCCAGCGTCTGCTTGATGCGCTCGACGTTGTAGATCACGCCGTCGTAGGTGGACTGCGTGATCGTGAGCACGCGCGGCTTGGCGCCCTTGTCCCTGACCAGCGGGTTGGCGTCGATCTTGCGCTGGATGCTCTCCGGGCTGAACTCGTCGAGCGGGATCGGCCCGATGATCCCCAGGTGGTTGCGCGTGGGCTGCAGGAAGATCGGCACCGTGCCGGTCATCATGATCGCGTGCAGGATCGACTTGTGGCAGTTGCGGTCGACCAGCACCACGTCGTCGCTGCCCACGTTGCTGTGCCAGACGATCTTGTTCGACGTCGACGTGCCGTTGGTGACGAAGAACAGGTGGTCGGTGCCGAAGATGCGCGCCGCGTTGCGCTCCGAGGCCGCCACCGGTCCGGTGTGGTCGAGCAGCTGGCCCAGTTCGTCGACCGCGTTGCACACGTCCGCGCGCAGCATGTTCTCGCCGAAGAACTGGTGGAACATCTGCCCCACCGGGCTCTTCAGGAAGGCCACTCCCCCCGAGTGGCCAGGGCAGTGCCAGGAGTAGGAGCCGTCGTTCGCGTAGTTGACCAGCGCCTTGAAGAAGGGCGGCGCGAGCGAGTTCAGGTAGTTGTTGGCTTCCCGGACGATGTAGCGGGCCACGAACTCCGGCGTGTCCTCGAACATGTGGATGAAGCCGTGCAGCTCCTTCAGGATGTCGTTCGGGATGTGCTGCGAGGTGCGCGTCTCGCCGAAGAGGAAGATCGGGATGTGGGCGTTGCGCCGGCGCGTCTCGCGGATGAACTTCTCCAGCTCGCGGATCGCCGCGCTCTCCTGACCCTCCTCGCCGATCTCCTCGTCGTCGATCGACACGATGAAGGCCGACGCACGCGCCGCCTGGTTGGCGACCATGGTCACGTCGACGTAGGTGAACCCCCCCACCACGTCGATGCCCTGCTCCTCGATCGCCTTGGCGAGCGCCCGGATCCCCAGGCCGCTGGAGGACTCGGACTTCCAGTCTTCGTCGATGATGATGACGGGGAAACGGAATTTCAT
>CAUJHG010000022.1 GCA_963204785.1 Pseudomonadota bacterium
CCGAAGGTGAAGCAGATGCGCGAGCGTCTGATCGCGTTCATGGACGAGCACATCTACCCGAACGAGCAGCGCTACCACGAGGAGGTGGAGGCCAACCGAGCGGGTGGCAATGCGTGGCAGGCCACGAAGGTGATCGAGGAGCTCAAGCCCAAGGCGCGCGCGGCGGGGCTGTGGAACCTGTTCCTGCCGCACTCGGCGCGGGTTCCGGAGGGGCTGTCGAACCTGGAGTACGCGCCGCTGTGCGAGATCATGGGTCGGGTGCCGTTTGCCTCGGAGGTGTTCAACTGCTCGGCGCCGGACACGGGCAACATGGAGACGCTGGAGCGCTACGCCAGCGAGGAGATCAAGCGCAAGTGGCTCGATCCGCTGCTGGCCGGGGAGATCCGCTCGGCGTTTGCGATGACCGAGCCGCTGGTGGCCTCGTCGGATGCGACCAACATCGAGTCGAGCATCCGGCGCGAGGGCGACGAGTACGTGATCAACGGGCGCAAGTGGTGGACCTCGGGGGCGCCGGATCCGCGCTGCAAGGTGCACATCTTCATGGGCAAGACCAACCCGGATGCGGGGCGACACGAGCAGCAGTCGATGATCGTGGTGCCGGCCGACACGCCTGGGGTGAAGATCAAGCGGGCGCTGAGCGTGTTCGGCTATGACGATGCGCCGCACGGGCACGCGGAGGTGATCTACGAGAACGTGCGGGTTCCGGTGGGCAACATCCTGCTGGGCGAGGGACGCGGGTTCGAGATTGCGCAGGGTCGGCTGGGGCCGGGGCGCATCCACCACTGCATGCGCTCGATCGGTGCGGCCGAGCGGGCGCTGGAGCTGATGTGCAAGCGGCTGTCGTCGCGGGTGGCCTTCGGCAAGACGGTGTCGACGCAGACGGTGTGGCAGGAGCGCATTGCCGAGGCGCGCTGCATGATCGACCAGGCGCGGCTGATGACGCTGAAGGCGGCCTACATGATGGACACGGTGGGCAACAAGGTGGCCAAGGCGGAGATCGCGATGATCAAGGTGATCGCGCCGAACATGTCGACGCGGATCATCGACTGGGCGATCCAGGCCCACGGCGGCGGCGGGGTGTGCCAGGACTTCCCGCTGGCCAGCCTGTACTGCCACCAGCGCACGCTGCGCATTGCCGACGGCCCGGACGAGGTGCACCGCAACGCGATCGCCAAGGTCGAGCTGGCCAAGCACCTGCCGATCCCCGCCAAGGCCTGATCCCCCCGCCAGGCAGCTGCCGCTGCCGCACCTGCGCCGCCCCGGGCGGCGCAGGTGCGGCACCGACGAGCCACCTCCGGTCCGACGAACGTGCCCATCCCCGAGACCCGTCGCGAACGCCTGGACTGGCTCGCGCTCGCGATCATCCTCGCGTGCTGCACGCTGTGGGGCCTGAACCAGGTGGTGGTCAAGGTCACCCTGCCGATGGTTCCGCCGCTGCTGCAGGGCGGGCTTCGCTCGACGATCGCAGCGGTGCTGCTCTGGGCCTTTGCCACGCAACGCGGCATAAGGCTCTTCGCCCGCGACGGCACCGGCTGGCCGGGCGTCGCCGCCGGCGTGCTCTTCGGGCTGGAGTTCTGCTGCATCTACTTCGGGCTGCAGTACACCAGCGCCTCCCGGCTGGTGGTCTTCCTCTACCTCGCGCCCTTCGTGGTCGCCGCCGGGATGCCCTTCATCTCGCGCGCCGAGCGCCTGTCGCGCACGCAGATCGTCGGGCTGGCGCTGGCATTCTCGGGCGTCGCCTTTGCGTTCCGGGAAGGGCTGTCGGCGGGCGCCCCGAACCAGTGGCTCGGGGACACGCTGGCGATCCTCTCCGGTCTGCTCTGGGGGGCGACCACCCTGGTGGTGCGGGCCACCCGCCTGTCCGGCGAGACTCCCGAGCGCACCCTCTTCTACCAGCTTGCGGTCTCTGCGCCGGTGATGCTCGCGGGTTCGCTGCTGGCCGGTGAGTCGATGGCCTGGCCGCCACAGGGCTGGGCGCTGGGCTCGCTCTTCTTCCAGGCCGTGGTGGTGGCCTTTGCGAGCTACCTCGGCTGGTTCTGGCTGCTGCGCCACTACCCGGCGACCCGGGTCTCCTCATTCACCTTCCTCACGCCCGTATTCGGCCTGAGCTTCGGCGCGGCGCTTCTGGGCGAGACGCTCACGGTGAAACTGCTGCTCGCGCTCGTGGGCGTTGCAGGGGGAATCTGGCTGGTGAACCGGCGCTGAGCGGGTGTCGCCGGGCGCATCGTAATGCGTGCGCCGGCTCCCGATGCGCGCACCAGGCTGGCACGCCTGAAGCCGGATGCGCAGGACGGGACGGGCCGCGCCTACTGCAGCGGCTCGTTCGATCCCTTGGGCATCGGGAAGGACACCACCTCGATGCCTTCGTCGGCAAGCTCGGCCGCTTCCTCGCGGGTGGCCACTCCGCGGATGCCGCGACTGGGGGCGTCCTCGTAGTGGATGCGCCGCGCTTCCTCGGCGAAGCGATCGCCCACGTCCTCGGTGTTCTCGCGGATGTGGCGCGCCATCCGCAGCCACAGCGCCTGCACCTTCTCGGGGGTGAGCGCCGCCGCCTCGGGGCTGCGCGGCTCCTCGCGGGCCGTCGACGAAAGATTCAGCCGCGGCGCGCTGGGCAGCTTGCGCACGGACTGGTCGCCGCAGACCGGACACTCGACGAGGCCACGCTCACGCTGCGACTCGAAGGTATCGGCGGACGCGAACCAGCCTTCGAACCGGTGGTCCTGCGCACAGCCGAGGTTGAACACTTTCATCGTCACGTTCGATTGCTCCTCGTTCGATTGTATCGACTATCGCTGCGCTGCGCGCCCCCGGGGCGGCTGCAGCGCAGCGCATCGGTCGGCAGCGGATAGAATCGCGCCGATGAAAGACGCGCGCCTCATTCCGGTCGCGACGGCCGTCGCCGGGCTCGACCGCTTCGACGCGATCCTCGATGCCCGCAGCCCCGGCGAGTTCGTCGTGGATCATCTGCCCGGGGCATCCAGCACGCCGGTCCTCTCCGACGCCGAGCGCGCGAGCGTCGGCACGCTGCACAAGCAGCAGGGCTCCTTCGAAGCAAAGCGGGTCGGCGCCGCCCTGGTCTCGCGCAACATCGCCGCCCTCCTCGAAGGTCCGCTCGCCGAAATCGGCCGCCAGTGGCGCCCGCTGGTCTACTGCTGGCGCGGCGGTAACCGTTCCGGCGCGCTGGCCACCGTGCTCGCACGGATCGGCTGGCAGGTCTCGGTGCTCGAGGGTGGCTACCGCGAGTTCCGCCGCCATGTGATCGCCGAGCTCGCGCTGCTGCCGGCGCGACTGCGTTTCGTGGTCATCGCAGGCCGCACCGGCAGCGGCAAGAGCCTGCTGCTGGAACGGCTTGCCGCCCAGGGCGCCCAGGTCCTCGATCTCGAAGGACTCGCCTGCCACCGCGGCTCGGTGCTGGGCCAGCTTCCCGATCGGCCGCAACCCTCGCAGAAGCGCTTCGAGACGCTGCTGTGGGAGCATCTGCGCCACTTCGACCCCGGCCGGGTGGTTTTCGTCGAATCGGAAAGCCGCAAGGTGGGCCAGTGCCAGCTGCCCGAACAGCTGATCCTGCGGATGCGCGCCTCGGCCTGCGTCGTGCTGGAAGCCGAGGACGCAGTGCGCGTCCAGGTGCTTCTGGGCGAATATCGGCACTTCGTCGAGCAGCCTGAGCAGCTGGCAGCACGGCTGTCGGCGCTCACCGCGCTGCATGGCCGAGCCCGCGTCGAACGATGGATCGAGCTGGCGCAGGCCGGCCACTGGACCGAGTTCGTCGCCACGCTGCTGCGCGAACACTACGACCCGGCCTATGACCGATCGATCAGGCGCAACTTCCCGCATGTCGGCGACGCACCCCGGGTGCGGCTGGACGGAGCCGGAGCTGCCGCCTTCGACGCCGCTGCGCAGGCCCTGCTCGAATGCGCCCAACGCCTGCCGGCGCCCCACGCCGCGCAGCCGCCAGACACCCTCCCCGGCTGAGCCGCTGCGAGGCCCGCCGCAGCGCAGTGCCCAAGCCGGCCCCGGACCGGCCCGGGCGAGGCCGCAGCCCCTGCCCTTCCCCGCCTAGCTGCCAGCGCTGCTGGCGCCGAGCCGCTCCGGATGCCGCTCCACCTTCGAGCGCGCCTTCAGCGAGGCGATGAAGTCGGCGACATCCTGCTGGCCGAACAGTTGCTCCACCTGCTGCCGGTAGGCGGCACGGCGCTGCGCGACCTGCTGCGCGGGCGGTTCGGCCACCCTGGAGAGCTGGTAGACCGCGAATCCCGCGGCGCCCAGATCCACCGCGACATAGCCCGGGACCTTGTCCGCCGGCAGGCGGAACACCGCCTCGAGCGCCGGCGGCGGAAGCTCGCCGGGATTGGCGCGGGAGACCTTGAGCAGGGGCCCGAAATCGCTGGCCTGCGCGCCGCCCTGCAGCGCCGCCACCCGCGCCTTCGCGGCCTCGCCGGCAAGCCGGCGCGACTCGACCTCGACCAGGCGGGCACGCACCTGTGCCTGCACCGACTCGAAGGGCTGGCGCTGCGCAGGCCGGTGCTCGAGGATGCGCGCGGAGATCATCGTGCCGCCGCCGACGTCGATCGCCTCGGTGTTCTGCTTCCCGGTGATCGATTCCGGCGCGAACAGCGCGGCCAGCAATCTCGGATTGGCCAGCAGCCGCGCATCGTCCTGCGGCGCCCCGTGCGCCTGCCCGGCGCGCGTGAGCTCCTCGACCGTGTGCACCTGCAGCCCGAAGTGCCTGGCCGCAGGCTCGAGGCTGTCGGCCTGCTCATAGACCATGTTCGAGAAGGCCTCCGCCGATTCCGCGTACAGCCGGGAAGCCTGCTGACGCCGCAGCTCGGTTTCGATCTCGGCGCGCACCTGGTCGAAGGGTTTCTGCGCTCCGGCGCGCACCCCGGTGAGCTTGATCACGTGGAAGCCGAACTCCGACTCGACGACATCGGAGATCTCGCCCTCCTTCATGGCGAAGGCCGCGTCAGCGAAAGGCTTGACCATCCCGTCGCGCTGGAAGAAACCGAGGTCGCCCCCCTCGCGCGCCGACCCCGGATCCTGGGAGTTCTCGCGCGCCAGCACAGCGAAATCGGCACCCTCGCGCGCCTTGCGCAGCAGTTCCTCGGCCTTCGCGCGGGCGGCCTTGCGGGCCTCCTCGCCGGCCCCCTGCGCCACCTGCACCAGGATGTGGCTGGCGCGTCGCTGTTCGGGCACCGTGTAGCGCGCCTTGTTCTGCTCGTAGTAGTCGCGCAGGTCATCGGCAGACAGCTTCACCTGCGCCTCGACCGCCTTGGCGCTGAGCACGAGGTAGGCGATCTTCGCGGCTTCCGGCGTCTCGAAGCTGCGCACGTTCTCCTCGTAGTACTTGCGCAGCTGCTCCTCGGTGGGGGCGACGCGGGCGACGAAGTCCTGGGGGCGGAAGCTCTGCGCGCGCAGTTCGCGCACCTGCTCCTGCAGCGCGATCAGACGCTCGAGCACGACCCCCGGCACCATCGCCGAGCGCGCGGCCGCATCGGGCAGCGTCTGCACCGCGAGATCCCGGCGCATCTCGGCCTCGAAGGCCGCTTCGTTCATGCCCTGGGCCGCGAGCAGCGCGCGATAGCGCTCCATGTCGAAGCGGCCGTCGGGCTGGCTCAGCCCGGGGATCGTGCTGATCGCCTCGCGCAGGCGCGCGTCACTGACCGCCGCGCGCCGCGCGTGCGCCTCGACGAGCAGCGCACGCTGCGCCACCAGGCCCTCGAGGATCTCCTGGCGCACTTCGGGCGAATCGAACATCTTCGCGTCGAACTGTTCGCCAAGGGTCTGGCGCAACTGGTCGAGCTGCCGGCGCATCGCGTCCTCGTATTCCGCGCGACTGATCCGGGTTCCCGCCACCTTGGCCACCGCGTCGTCCTCGCCGAGAAAGCGGTCGTAGCCGGAAACCCCGAAGAAGGCGAAGGCCGGGAAGATCAGCAGCACCAGGACGAACTGGAGGATGCGTTGGTGTTTTCGTATCGAGTCGAACATGGCGTAGCCTGAAAAAAAACCCCAAGCAGGACAGCCTGCTTGGGGTTTTCGTCTGGCGGAGTGGACGGGACTCGAACCCGCGACCCCCGGCGTGACAGGCCGGTATTCTAACCGACTGAACTACCACTCCTGAATCCATCGCAACCGCTCGACGACTGGTGGGTGCTGAGAGGATCGAACTCCCGACCTACGCCTTGTAAGGGCGCCGCTCTACCGGCTGAGCTAAGCACCCCCGTTAAGCGTGTCGTCATGCGTTGTCACATGCGAAGCAGCAATTATACACACTATTCTTTTCGACGTGCAAGCCCCGCGCCGAAAATCAGCGGCCTGCGTTGATCGCGTCCTTCAGGCCCTTGCCAGGCCGGAACTTCGGCACCTTCGCGGCCTTGATCTTGATCGACGCGCCGGTGCGCGGGTTGCGGCCACTGCGTGCGGCGCGCTTGCCGACCACGAAAGTGCCGAAACCGACGAGCGTGACCGAACCACCCTTCTTCAGGGTCGTGCGCACCGCGCCGACGAAGGCGTCGAGTGCACGCCCCGCAGCCGCCTTGGAGATGTCGGCTTGCACGGCGATATGGTCGATCAGATCGGTCTTGTTCACAGGAACCCCCTCACAACGAACTTTCGAATTGGCGGATTGCGTGGCGCGGAGCGGTTGCCGCGCGGCGCTGGCTCGTCCCGCAGGCGACCCGGCCAGGCGAAGCGGCGAGAAGCATCGGTCGGGCGAGCCCTGCGGACGCGTCGATCAGGCGATTCGACGGTCTCGCGGCCCCGCGTTGCATGCAGCGGCGATGCGCGGGAGCCGAGCTATTAGATCGCCCGGAAACCCTTGTGTCAAGCCAGTTTCCGGGCGATCACCCGATGCGGGTCAATGCGCGATCAGGTCGCTTCCGCCGTCCTGCGATGCCGCGGCGACGCCAGGTGAGGCATCACCGGCGTCCTCGTCGGCAAGGGCCTGCGGCATGCGCTGCAGCGCGACCTCGAGGACGCGGTCGATCCACTTGACCGGCACGATCTCCAGGCGGTTCTTCACATTGTCCGGGATCTCGGCGAGATCCTTCACGTTCTCCTCGGGAATCAGCACCGTCTTGATGCCTCCCCGATGCGCGGCCAGCAGCTTCTCCTTGAGCCCGCCGATTGCCAGCACCTCGCCCCGCAGCGTGATCTCTCCGGTCATCGCGACGTCCGCGCGCACCGGGAGGTTCGCGAGCACCGAGACGAGCGCAGTGGTCATCGCGATTCCCGCGCTGGGCCCGTCCTTGGGCGTGGCGCCCTCCGGAACGTGGATGTGGATGTCACGCTTCTCGTGGAAGTCCGGCGGGATGCCCAGCCGATCGGCGCGCCGCCGCACGACGGTCATCGCCGCCTTGATCGACTCCTGCATCACGTCGCCGAGCTTGCCGGTGAAGGTGGTCTTGCCCTTGCCGGGAACCGCCACCGCCTCGATGGTGAGCAACTCGCCGCCCACTTCGGTCCAGGCCAGCCCGGTGACCTGGCCGACCTGATCCTCCTTCTCGGCAACCCCGAAGCTGTAGCGACGCACGCCGAGGAACTTGTCGAGGTTCCTGGCGGTGACCTGCACCTTCTTCTCCTTCTTCTCCTGCTTGCCCAGCAGAAGCATCTTCACCACCTTGCGACAGATCTTGGAGATCTCGCGTTCGAGCGCACGAACGCCCGCCTCGCGCGTGTAGTAGCGGACGATGTCGCGGATCGCGCCCTCCGCCACCGACAGCTCCTCGGGCTCGAGTCCGTTGTTCTTCATCTGCTTCGGAAGCAGATAGCGCTGGGCGATGTCGAGCTTCTCGTCCTCGGTGTAACCGGACAGGCGGATCACCTCCATCCGGTCCAGCAGGGGCGCCGGGATGTTGAGCGTGTTCGCAGTGGCCACGAACATCACGTCGGACAGGTCGTACTCGACCTCGACGTAGTGGTCGGTGAAGGTGGCGTTCTGCTCGGGGTCGAGGACCTCGAGCAGCGCACTGGCTGGATCGCCACGGAAGTCCATCCCCATCTTGTCGACCTCGTCGAGCAGGAACAGGGGATTGCGCACACCCACCTTGGTCAGGTTCTGCAGGATCTTCCCGGGCATCGACCCGATGTAGGTGCGCCGATGGCCGCGGATCTCGGCCTCGTCGCGAACGCCGCCCAGCGCCATGCGCACGAACTTGCGGTTGGTCGCGCGCGCGATCGACTGCCCCAGGGAGGTCTTGCCCACTCCGGGCGGCCCCACCAGGCAGAGGATCGGCGCCTTCAGCTTGTCCACCCGCTGCTGGACCGCGAGGTACTCGAGGATGCGCTCCTTGACCTTCTCGAGCCCGGCGTGGTCCTCGTCGAGCACCTTCTCGGCGTTGGCGAGGTCGTTGTTGATCTTGCTCTTCTTCTTCCAGGGCAGGTTGATCAGCGTGTCGATGTAGTTGCGAACGACCGTGGCCTCGGCCGACATCGGCGACATCAGCTTGAGCTTCTTGAGCTCGCCATCGGCCTTCCTGCGCGCCTCCTTGGGCATGTGCGCAGCGCGGATGCGCTTCTCGAGTTCCTCGAGATCGGCGCCCTCCTCGCCCTCGCCGAGTTCCTTCTGGATCGCCTTGACCTGTTCGTTCAGGTAGTACTCGCGCTGGCTCTTCTCCATCTGCCGCTTGACACGGCCACGGATACGCTTCTCGACCTGCAGGATGTCGAGCTCGGTTTCGATCTGGCCCAGCAGCTTCTCCAGCCGCTCGGCGACTCCCGTGGTCTCGAGCACGTCCTGCTTCTGCTCGAGCTTGATCGGCAGGTGCGCAGCGATCGTGTCGGCCAGGCGGCCGGCGTCATCGATCCCGCCCAGCGACGAGAGGATCTCCGGCGGGATCTTCTTGTTCAGCTTCACGTACTGATCGAACTGCGCGAGGATCGCACGACGCAGCGCCTCGATCTCGGGCGAGCCTTCGCCGGCCGACGCGATGTCGGAGAGCTCGCAGGTGAAGTGCGTCTCGGTCTCGGCGATATGCGTGATCCGCGCGCGCTGGCCGCCCTCGACGAGCACCTTCACGGTGCCGTCAGGCAGCTTGAGCATCTGCAGGATGTTCGAGACACAGCCGATCTCGTAGATGTCGTCGGCCGAAGGCTCGTCCTTGGAGGCGTTCTTCTGGGCGACCAGCATGATGCTCTTGCCCACCTCCATCGCCGCCTCGAGCGCCTTGATCGACTTGGGGCGGCCGACGAAGAGCGGAATCACCATATGGGGGAACACCACCACGTCGCGCAGCGGCAGCAGCGGCAGCGTCTGGGTGGCGGGTGTCAGTGCTTCGGGCATCGTGATCTCCGGGAGAGGGTCCGTCGAAGATGCGGTCATGGGACCGCGAATTCAAGACGGACGCAGAATCGTGGGGCGCCGCACGGCCAGCATAGCGCCGATCGGCGGCCGGCGCGGCGCGTGGCAGTGGATGCGAGGGAATTTCCGCGAAGGCCTCCTGCCCGCGACGGCAGGAGGAGGAAGGGGAAGCTGCGCGCGGGGAGCACCCCGTCGCGCCTGCTCAGTTGCTGCCGGAGACCTTCGGGGCGTCCGCGTAGATGATCAGCGGCTTGCCCTCGCCGGTGATCGCGTTCTCGTCGAGCACCACCTTCTGGACGTTCTGCAGGCCCGGAAGCTCGTACATGCTGTCCAGAAGGGCCTGCTCGAGGATCGAGCGCAGGCCGCGCGCACCGGTCTTGCGCTTGAGCGCCTTGCGCGCGACCGCCTGCAGCGCCGCCGGCCGGATCTCGAGCTCGACGCCCTCCATCGCGAACAGCTTGTGGTACTGCTTGATCAGCGCGTTCTTGGGCTCGACCAGGATCTCGACCAGCGCCGCTTCGGTGAGCTCGTCCAGCGTGGCCACCACCGGCAGCCGCCCGACCAGTTCGGGAATCAGCCCGAATTTGATCAGGTCCTCGGGTTCGACCTCGCGCAGCACCTCGCCCACCGAGCGTTCGGAAGCGGCGCGCACCTCGGCGCCGAAGCCAATCCCGGAGCGCTCGGAGCGGTTGCGGATCACCTTCTCGAGGCCGTCGAAGGCGCCCCCGCAGATGAACAGGATGTTCGTGGTGTCGACCTGCACGAAGTCCTGGTTCGGATGCTTGCGTCCGCCCTGCGGAGGCACCGAGGCCAGGGTACCCTCGATCAGCTTGAGCAGCGCCTGTTGGACGCCCTCGCCGGAGACGTCCCGGGTGATCGAGGGATTGTCGGACTTGCGCGAGATCTTGTCGATCTCGTCGATGTAGACGATGCCGCTCTGCGCCCGCTCGACCTCGTAGTTGCAGTTCTGCAGCAGCTTCTGGATGATGTTCTCGACGTCCTCGCCGACGTAGCCGGCCTCGGTGAGCGTGGTCGCGTCGGCGATCACGAAGGGGACGTTGAGCAGGCGCGCGAGTGTCTGCGCCAGCAGGGTCTTGCCGGAGCCAGTGGGCCCGACCAGCAGGATGTTGCTCTTGGAGAGCTCGACCTCGTCCTTGCCGCCCTTGTGGCGCAGCCGCTTGTAGTGGTTGTAGACGGCGACCGCGAGGATGCGCTTGGCCCTCGCCTGGCCGATCACGTACTGGTCGAGGATTGCGCAGATCTCGGCCGGCGTCGGCAGCCCGGCCTTGGCGCTGCCCGCTTCGGCCTCGGCCTGGGTCTCGTCACGGATGATGTCGTTGCACAGCTCGATGCATTCGTCGCAGATGAACACCGACGGACCCGCGATGAGCTTGCGAACCTCGTGCTGGCTCTTGCCGCAGAAGGAGCAGTAAAGCAGCTTCTCGCTGGATCCTTTCTTTTCGGACATGCTTTCTCCGGACGCGGCGCGAGGTGCGGTGCACCCCACTCCGCTCGACGCCTAGGCGTCAGGCGCCGTCGCCGCGGCGGGCCAGGACCTTGTCGATCAGTCCGTAGCTTACCGCATCTTCCGGGGCCATGAAGTTGTCCCGGTCCGTGTCGCTGGCGATGCGTTCGACGGGCTGGCCGGTGTTGTCGGCGAGGATCCTGTTGAGCCTTTCGCGAAGGTAGAGGATCTCACGGGCCTGGATCTCGATGTCCGCCGCCTGGCCGTGCGCGCCGCCGGAAGGCTGGTGGATCATGATCCGTGCGTTGGGCAGCGCGAAGCGCTTGCCCCGGGTGCCCGCAGCCAGCAGGAAGGCGCCCATGCTGGCCGCCATCCCCATGCACAGCGTGCTCACGTCGGGCTTGATGAACTGCATCGTGTCGTACATCGCCAGACCTGCCGAGACCGAGCCACCGGGCGAGTTGATGTAGAAGGAGATGTCCTTCTCGGGATTCTCCGACTCGAGGAACAGCATCTGCGCGATCACGAGGTTGGCGACCTGGTCCATCACCGGCCCGACCAGGAACACCACGCGCTCGCGCAACAGGCGCGAGTAGATGTCGTAGGCACGTTCGCCGCGGCCGCTCTGTTCGATCACGATCGGCACCATTCCCAGTCCCTGCGGTTCCTGGCGCTGGGCGAGATGGGCGTTGACGAGATCCTCGACGATGCTGTTGAAGCTCATCGGCTGGCTCCTGTGGGTTTCATGGTCCGGCTCAGCCGGCGCTCATCAGGTCGTCGAAGCTCAGGGCCTTGTCGGACACCTGTGCGTTGGCCAGCGCCCAGTCGACGACGTTCTGCTCGACCACCAGCGCCTCGACCTCGGCAAGCCGGTTGCGGTCGCTGAAATAGTAGCGGATCACCTCGGCCGGGTTCTCGTAGGACTGGGCGAACTCCTCGATCTGCTTGCGGATCTGGTCCGGCTTGGCGTGCAGGCCGTTGGCCTTGACGATCTCGGCCACCAGCAGGCCGAGCCGGACGCGCTTCTCGGCCTGTTCCTTGAAGGCATCCGGGGGCACCGGGATGTTCTTGACGTCGATTCCGCGGCTCTGCAGATCGGCAAGCGCGCGCTCGGTCAGGGCCTGGCCTTCGGACTCCACCAGCGCGCGGGGAAGTTCGAAGGACGCGATCGCGGGCAGCGCGTCCATCACGGCGTTCTTGGTGCGGGCGCGCACGCGCTGGCCGACCTCGCGCTCGAGGTTGGCGCGCACGTCGGCACGCATCTTCTCGATGCTCCCGTCGGCGACGCCGAACTGCCTGGCGAACTCCTCATCGAGCGGGGGCAGCACCGGCTCCTCGACCTGCCTCACCGTCACCTCGAACTGTGCGGTCTTGCCGGCGAGTTCGGCGGCGCCGTACTCCTCGGGGAACCGGACGTCGAAGCTGCGGGTCTCGCCGGCCTTCGCGCCCCGTACCCCGGTCTCGAAGTCGGGGAGCATCCGGCCCTGGCCGAGGGCGAACTGGAAGTCGGTGGCAGTGCCGCCCTCGAAGGCGACGCCTTCGAGCGTGCCCTTGAAGTCGATCGTCAGGCGGTCTTCGTCCTGGGCGGGGCGCTCCACCGCTGCCCAGGTGGCGCGCTGCTTGCGCAGGATGTCGACGGTGCGGTCGACCTCGGCCTCGCCGACCGCACACGAGACGCGCTCGACTGCGAGCGTGGAGACGTCGCCCAGGCTCACCTCAGGATAGACCTCGAAGCTTGCCCAGAAGCCGAGTTCGTTCTCGGGGGCGTCCTCGCGCCGCTCGATCGAGGGCTGGCCAGCCACGCGAAGCGCGTGCTCGGCAACCGCGTCGGAGAAGGCGCGCGAGACCGCGTCACCGAGCACCTCGGCGTGCACCTGCGGGCCGTAGGACTGCTCGATGATCTTCATCGGCACCTTGCCGGGCCGAAACCCCGCCATCTTGACCGTGCGCGAGAGCTTGCGCAGCCGCTCGCCGACTTCCTTGTCCACATCGGCGACGGCCACCGCCATGGACAGGCGTCGTTCGAGGGTGCCGATCGTTTCGAGTTGGGTTGCCATCTTCAGTGAGATCCGTTGTCGAGGGGGGGTGTTCGTACGCGTCCGGTGCCGGATTCCGTGCAGACGGCCGACACCCGCGTGGTGCGGCCGAAAGGACTCGAACCTTCACGCCTTGCAGCGCCAGGACCTAAACCTGGTGCGTCTACCAATTCCGCCACGGCCGCGATAAACCCGCAATTGTAGCGGATCGGCCGCGCCTACAATGCCTTCCATGCACGCCCAGCGCAGGGCCGGCCTGCTGACCGGCGTCGATCACTACGAGAACTTCCCGGTGGGGTCGGTCCTGGTTCCCCGGCGGCTGCGCCCCGCACTGCTGGCGCTCTACCGCTTCGCCCGCTACGCCGACGACGTCGCCGACGAGGGTGACGCGCCCGCGCAGCTGCGGCTGGCGGAGCTCGCGCAGATGGAGACGGCGCTGCGCAGCCCCGCGGCAGCCGGTTCGGCGGACGATCATCCGGTCGTCGCTGCACTGCGCCCCTGGCTCGCGGCCCACGGTCTGTCGCGCGACGACTGCCTCGCGCTGCTCTCGGCCTTCCGGCAGGACGTCACGGTCACCCGGTACCGCAGCTTCGCCGAGCTGCGCGACTACTGCCGACGCTCGGCCGATCCGGTCGGCCATCTCGTGCTGGAGCTGTTCGGATGCCGCAACGCGCAGACCGAGGCGCTTGCCGATCCGATCTGCACCGCGCTGCAGCTGGTCAATTTCCTCCAGGACGTCGCCCCCGACTGGCAGCGCGGCCGCCTCTATCTGCCGCTCGACAGCCTGGCCGACGAGGGCCTGGACGCGGCGGCGGTTGGAGGCGCGGTGCGCGCCGGGCGCGCGAGCCCCGCGCTGCGCCGCTGCATCGCCCGCGAGGCGCGTCGCGCCGGTGCGCTGCTAGAATCCGGCGCGCCTCTGCCGCGGCTCGTGCCGCGGCGCCTGGCCTGGGAGCTGCGGGCGACGCTGGCCGGCGCGCGGCGCATCCTCGAGCTCCTGGACGCCGGCGGCCACGACCCGATCGCCCGCCGTCCCCGGCTGCACGCACGCGACGCCCCCGCCCTGCTGCGCCTGATGCTCTGCCCGCCCCGCCCACGATGAGCCCCGACGAGTACTGCCAGGACAAGGCCGCCCGCAGCGGATCGAGCTTCTACTACAGTTTCCTGTTCCTCCCGGTCGCGCAGCGGCGTGCGATCACCGCGCTCTATGCCTTCTGCCGCGAGGTCGACGACGTGGTCGACGAGAGCAGCGACGCCGGCCTCGCGCGCACGCGGCTGGGCTGGTGGCGCGAAGAGCTCGGGCGCCTCTTCGACGGCCACCCGGAGCACCCGGTCACGCGCGCGCTGCAGCCGCATCTCGGCGCCTTCGGCATCGATCGCAGCCGCCTGAACGAGATCGTCGACGGCATGGAGATGGACCTCGACCAGGACCGCTACGTCGACTTCGAGGGGCTGCGGCTGTACTGCCACCGCGTCGCCGGCGTGGTGGGCACGCTGTCGGCAGGGATCTTCGCCGGTGGTGGCGAACCCTGCCGCGACTACGCCGAGGCGCTGGGAATCGCGCTGCAGCTCACCAACGTGATCCGCGACGTGGGCGACGACGCGCGCCGCGGGCGCATCTACCTGCCGATCGACGACCTGCGCCGCTTCGGCGTGGCCGCGCACGAGATCCTCGCCGCGCGCAGCAGCGACGCCTTCGTCGCGCTGATGCGCTTCCAGGCCCAGCGTGCCCGCGCCTTCTACCGCGAGGCCTTCGCCGCGCTGCCTCCCCCGGCCGTCCGTGCGCAGCGCCCCGGGCTGATCATGGCAGCGATCTACGCCGCGCTGCTCGACGAAATCGAGGACGACGGCTTCCAGGTCCTGCGGCACCGGGTGGCGCTCACTCCCGCGCGCAAGCTGTGGATCGCCTGGCGAACCTGGATGCGCTCCGGTCCGCCAAAGATCCGCGCCGGATGAAGGTCGCGGTGGTCGGCGCCGGCTGGGCCGGGCTGGCAGCAGCGCTGCGCCTGACCGGCCTCGGCGCGCAGGTCACGCTGTTCGAGGCAGCACCGATCGCCGGCGGGCGGGCGCGCAGCGCGTCGATCCGCACCTCGCTGGGCCGCTTCACGCTCGACAACGGCCAGCACCTGGTGCTCGGTGCCTACCGTGACACGCTGGCCCTGATCCAGGACCTGGGGGCGGGCGAGCACCTGCGCCGCTCCCGCCTGGCGCTCAGGTCCGCGTCCGGTGTCGCGCTTCGGGCCGCAGCGCTGCCGGCGCCGCTGCACCTTGCCTGGGCGACGCTCACCGCACGCGGCCTGGGCCCCGGTGCG
The DNA here is from genome assembly GCA_963204785.1 of Pseudomonadota bacterium. Taxonomy (GTDB): domain Bacteria; phylum Pseudomonadota; class Gammaproteobacteria; order Burkholderiales; family Burkholderiaceae_E; genus Quisquiliibacterium. Next base: position 15,106 of record CAUJHG010000022.1, read on the forward strand.
CGCACCGGGATGATGCGGCTGATCCTCGGCCTGCAGGGCGCCGGCTGGCGCACGCCTGCCGGAGAGACCGTTGCCGCCCTGCTCGCACGCCATCGCCAGCCGCAGGGGCTGGTCCGGCGGCTCTGGGAGCCGCTGTGCGTCGGGGCGCTGAACACCCTGCCACAGGCAGCCTGCGCCGCGGCCTTCGCTGCGGTGCTGCGTGACTCGCTGGGCGCAGCCCGCAGTGCATCGGACTTCGTGACCAGCGACGCGCCGCTGGGCGAACTGCTGCCGCAGCCCGCGCTCGCGCGGCTCACCGCGCTCGGCGCCAGCGTCCGGCTGCGCGCACCGGTGCAGCGCGTGCTGCGCGAGGCGACAGGCTGGCGCGCGCTGACGCTGCGCGAGGCGCCCGGCGCCGGCGCAAGGCACGACGCGCTGCTGCTCGCGCTGCCCCCCTGGGCTGCGGCCGGCTTGCTCGAAGCCTCGGCAATCCGCTGCGAAGCCCTGCGCGCCTTCGAACCCGAGCCGATCGCCACCGCATGGGCCTTCTGGCGCCCGCACCAAGCCCCGGATCTGCCGCGCTGGGGCCTGCTGGACGAGGACCCGGCGCGCGGGCGCCACGGTCAATGGTTCTTCGACCGCGGAGTCCTGCAGGCCGACGATGGCCCAGCGCAGACGGCAGCCCCGGCAGGGGCGGCGCGGGTCGGTGGCATCGTGATCAGCGTGGCGAGTCGGATCGAGAGGCTTGCCGCAGCCGAAGTCTGCGAGGGAGTCGTCGCGCAATTGCAGGAGGCCTTCGGGGGCGCACCGCCCGTGGCGATCCGGCTGCTCACCGAACGACGTGCGACCTTTCGCTGCACACCGCAGCGGCCGCGGCTGACGCCGGATCACCTGCACGCACAGGCGCCCGGCCTGTGGCTTGCCGGCGACTGGCTCTGGCCCGACTACCCGGCGACGCTGGAAGCTGCGGTGCGAAGCGGCGAGGCAGCCGCCGAGGCGATCCTCGCCGGCTGAGCCTGCGGCTTCAGTCCCAGGCAGCCTGCAGCGCCTGGTCGATGCGATCCAGCGCAAGCACCTCGAGCCCTTCGGGCGTGCGTCTGGGCGCATTCGCGCGCGGAAGCAGCAGCTTGCCAAAGCCCAGCTTGGCCGCCTCGCGCATCCTCTCCTGGCCCCGCGGCGCGGGCCGGATCTCGCCGGCCAGCCCCACCTCCCCGAACACCGCAAGCCCGGCCGGCAAGGGACGGCTCTTCAGCGAGGACACCACTGCCAGCAGCACCGCCAGGTCGGCAGCGGGCTCGCCGATGCGCACCCCGCCCACGGCGTTGACGAACACGTCCTGGTCGTAGAGTGCGATGCCCGCGTGCCGGTGCAGCACCGCGAGCAGCATCGCGAGGCGATTGTGCTCCAGCCCCACCGACAGCCGGCGCGGGTTCGGGACGTGGGCCGTGTCGACCAGCGCCTGCACCTCGACCAGCAGCGGCCGGCTGCCCTCCTGTGTGACGAGCACGCAGGCGCCCGGCACCTGCTGCGCGTGCTGCGAGAGGAACAGCGCCGAGGGGTTGGACACGCCGCGCAGGCCGCGGTCGGTCATCGCGAACACCCCGAGCTCGTTGACCGCACCGAAGCGGTTCTTGAAGGCGCGCACCAGCCGGAAGGACGAGTGCGTGTCGCCCTCGAAGTAGAGCACCGTGTCGACCATGTGCTCGAGAACGCGCGGTCCCGCCAGCGTGCCTTCCTTGGTCACGTGCCCGATCATCACGACCGAGGTGCCGGTCTGCTTGGACAGGCGGGTGAGCTGCGCGGCGCACTCGCGCACCTGCGCGACCGAGCCCGGCGCCGACTGCAACTGCTCCGAGTACAGGGTCTGGATCGAGTCGACCACGACCACCGACGGGCGCCGCGCCTCGATCGCCGCGCAGATCCGCTCCAGCGAAGTCTCCGCCAGCAGGGGCAGCCGCTGCGCATCCACGCCGAGCCTGCGGGCACGCAGCGCGACCTGCGCGGCCGACTCCTCGCCGCTCACGTAGAGCACCTCGCGCCCTGTCGACAGATGCGCAAGCGACTGCAGCAGCAGGGTCGACTTGCCGATTCCAGGGTCGCCGCCGATCAGCACCACCGAACCTTCGACCAGGCCGCCGCCGAGCACCCGGTCGAATTCGTCGATCCCGCTGGGCATCCGGTCGAGTTCCTGGGCCGCGACCTCGCCGAGAAGCTGCACGTCGGCCGCCGGCGCCAGTCCGGCGAAGCGGTTCTTCGCTGCCGACCGGTCCGGCTCGACGGTCTCGACCAGGGTGTTCCAGGCATTGCACTGCGGACACTGTCCGAGCCACTTCGGACTGACGCCGCCGCAGGCGTTGCAGACGAAACGCACGCGCTCCCTGGCCATCAGCCGATCGCCTCGACCCGCACGCGTGGCGCGAGCGCGCACATCAGTTCGTAGCCGATCGTGCCTGCGGCCGCGGCCACCTCGTCGATCGGCACCGTTTCGCCCCAGAGCTCGACCTCGGCGCCGACATCGGCCTGCGGCACCGGAGTGAGATCGACCGTGAGCATGTCCATCGACACCCGCCCGACCACGCGTGTGCGCACCCCGGCCACCGCGACCGGCGTGCCGGTGGACGCCCGACGCGGGTAGCCGTCCGCGTATCCGCAGGCTGCGACGCCGATGCGCATCGGGGCCGGCGCGGTGAAGGTGGAGCCGTAGCCGACCCGGTCGCCCGCCTGCAGCTGCTGCACGCCGATCAGCCGCGAGGCCAGCGTCATCGCCGCACGCAGGCCAAGCCCGGCAGCGCTGCGTCCGGCGAAGGGGCTGGCGCCGTACAGGGCGACTCCCGGACGCACCCAGTCGCCACGACCGTGGCACTGATCGATCAGCGCGGCGGAGTTCGCAAGCGAGGACTCCTGCGGCAGGCCTGTGACCAGCTCGAGGAAGCGCGCCCGCGCAGCATCGGCACCGCCGGGCAGGTCGGCGTCGGCGAAGTGCGTCAGCAGGCCGCGCAGCTGCACGGTGGGCAGCGCCGTCAGCCGCGCGTAGGCCTGCCGGACCATCGCCGGCTGGAACCCCAGACGGTTCATCCCGGTGTTGAGCTTGAGCTGCACCGCGATCACCGGGCCGCGACTGCGCGCCTCGAGCCAGCCCAGTTGCTGCTCGCAGTGCACGACGAGCTCCAGCCCGAGCGCGGCCGCCTCGTCGAGATCCACGGGCTCGAACGCTCCCTCGAGCATCAGGATCCGCCCTGCCCAGCCCGACTCCCGCAGCCATCGGGCCTGGTCGAACTCGACCATCGCGAGTCCGTCGGCCAGCGCGAAACCGCGCAGGGCGTGCGCCAGCCCGTGACCGTAGGCGTTGGCCTTGACCACCGCCCAGATGCGCGCGCCGGCTGCGCGTCGCCGGGCGAGCTCGAGGTTATGCTGCATTGCAGCAACCGAAATGATCGCCTTGGTGGGTCGGGGCATGCGGGCAACGGGCGGGAAGGCCCTGGAACTATACCCGCTCGCAACGCACTCCCCGGCATCGCTCGCCGCCCTCGCCTCGACATCGGCCCTGGTCAAGGCGCTGGTTCGCGCGTCAGGCCGTCGGCCGCAGGCCGACCGATGGACTTTCCCCGCGGCGGCCAGCGCAGGCCTTCGTGGTATAACGCGTGCGCCCCGGCATCCACCGGGCCCCTGCCGGGAACAGATGAAACGCGGGTTCTACACGATCATGGCGGCGCAGTTCTTCTCGTCGCTCGCCGACAACGCGCTGCTGATCGCCGCGATCGCCCTGCTCATCGAGACGGCGGCTCCCGACTGGATGAAGCCGCTGCTCAAGCTCTTCTTCACGATCTCCTACGTGGTCCTCGCCCCGTTCGTGGGTGCATTCGCCGATGCGATGCCCAAGGGGCGGGTGATGTTCGTGACCAACGCGATCAAGATCGTTGGCTGCCTGCTGATGTTCTTCACCGTCCACCCCCTGCTCGCCTATGCGGTGGTGGGCTTCGGCGCGGCCGCCTACTCGCCGGCCAAGTACGGGATCCTCACCGAGCTGCTTCCGCCGGAGAGACTGGTGGCCGCCAACGGCTGGATCGAGGGCACGACGGTCGGCTCGATCATCCTGGGAACCGTGGTCGGCGGCGCGCTGATCAACCCTTCGGTGTCGGACGTGCTGCTGACGTTCGACGTCCCGGGGCTGGACACCGGGATCGACACTCCGGCCGAGGCGGCGATCCTGATCATCGCCGTCCTCTATGCGATCGCGGCGCTGTTCAATCTGCGCATCCCCGACACCGGCGCGCGCTATCCGCACCAGCAGGCGCATCCGGTACGCCTGCTGGTGGACTTCGCCCGCTGCGTGAAGGTGCTCTGGTGCGACCGGCTCGGCCAGGTCTCGCTGGCGGTCACCACCCTGTTCTGGGGCGCAGGCGCGACGCTGCAGTTCATCGTCCTCGACTGGGCCAGGACGGCGCTGGGAATGCCGCTGGACAAGGCGGCCATCCTGCAGGGCGTGGTTGCGGTGGGCATCGCGCTCGGCGCGGTCGGCGCCGCCCGTCTGGTTCCGCTGAAGGGCTCGCTGCGCGTGCTGCCGGTTGGGGTGGGAATGGGGCTGCTGGTGCCACTGATGACCCTGGTCTCCTCGGAGACCGCGGCCTGGCCGCTGCTGGTGCTGATCGGCGCGCTCGCCGGATTCTTCGTGGTGCCGATGAACGCGCTGCTGCAGCACCGGGGTCACGTGCTGATGAGCGCGGGACATTCGATCGCGGTGCAGAACTTCAACGAGAACCTGAACATCCTGCTGATGCTCGGGCTGTACGCGCTGCTGATCCGGCTCGGGCTGCACATCAACTGGATCGTGCTGCTGTTCGGCCTGTTCGTCGCCTCGACGATGCTGCTGGTGATCGGGCGGCACAACGCCAACCAGCGCGAGTTCGACTCGGTCACGCTGATCGGCGAACCGCGTCACTGAGCGCCGCGGGCCCGGCACCGGCCGCCCCGCGTGCTGCTGCGGCCTCTCAGTCGCCTCGCTCGGCCCTTCCGGCCGCCTCGAAGTGCTCCTGCGCCAGGCACAGGTCGGCCCAGGCGAGCGCCTTCTCCTCGGGCCTGCGCAGCAGGTAGGACGGATGCCAGGTGACCACCGCCGGCACATCGAGCGCGCCGACGCGCAGGCGGTGGACCTGGCCGCGAAGGCTGCCCACCGAGGCCTCGGTGCCCAGCATCGCGTGCGCGGCCACCCGCCCCAGCAGGAGCACGAACTGCGGCGCGAGCAGTTCGACCTGCCGCCGCAGGAAAGGCAGGCAGCAGGCGATCTCCTCGGGCAGCGGATTGCGGTTGCCCGGTGGCCGGCACTTCACGACGTTGGCGATGAAGACATTGCGCTGCCGATCCAGGCCGATCGCGGCGAGCATTGCGTCGAGCAGGCGGCCGGCCTGCCCGACGAAGGGCTCGCCACTGGCATCTTCCTCCGCGCCCGGGCCTTCGCCGATCACCAGCCAGCGCGCTTCCTGCGGGCCGACCCCGAACACGGTGCGATTGCGTCCCTCGCTCAGGCTGCAGGCCCGGCAGGACTGCACTGCGGCGCGCAGCTCCGGCCATCCGCTCGAAGCGACCTCGACCTGCGCCCCAGCCGGCGGCCGGGACAGCCCGGGGGCGTCTTCAGGATGCGGCGGCCCGGGCGACGGCGCCGGATCGGGCCGCATCGACGCGGCCGCCCGGGGCAGCGGGTCGTGCACGGCCGGCGAGCCCGGCTCCAGCCCGGGCGCTGGGAATCGCTGCGGGGGCAGCGCGGCCGCGGGCGCTTCGTCATCCTCGGGGGCTGCGTGCGCACCGGCCGCGGGAACGCCACGCAGCCGCCACAGCGGGCCGAGCTCCAGCGCCTGCCAGGCGCGCTGCCGACGCTCATCCACGGGCAAGGTCCTTGCGCATCACCAGCGCGTCCTCGCGTGTCCCGCCCTGGTCCGGGTAGTAGCCGCGACGCAGTCCGATCGACTCGAAGCCGCTGGACGCATAGAGCCGCCTGGCCGGGAGGTTGGACGGACGCACCTCGAGCAGGATCGAGCGCGCGCCACGCAGACGCAGGTTCGCACACAGCCAGTCGAGCATCGCGCGGCCCAGCCCCCGGCCCTGGTGCGCGGCGTCGACGCTGAGGTTCAGCAGATGGACCTCGTCGGGCAGCCACATGAGGACCGCATAGCCAGCGATCGTCCCGGGCGCGGCGTCGGGCGACTCGAACACCCAGCCGTCGTAGCCCGCGCTCAGCGAATCGCTGAAGTTGCCGATGGTCCAGGGAAAGGGATAGACCGAGACCTCGATCTCGATCACCCGCGCCAGATCGGCAGGCTGCATCGGGCGGCAGCGCAGTGCCAGGCCCTGACGAGGCTGCGCGCTCATCGTGCCGCGCGCGCCGCACGCAGGCGCTGCTGCTCGTCCACGTCGAGCGCGACCTTGTCGCGCACGTAGAGCGGCGCCGCCTGGCTGGCCGGCACTGCCCCACCGCGAGCGAACCTCCATGCCGCCACCTCGGCCAGCGCATCGGCCCGCGGCCAGGCGTCGTCGAGCACCCGCAGCCCCCGCGCCGCCAGTGCCTGCGCCATCTGCGGGTGGCGCGCGTAGGCGTCGCCGATCGCGACTGCAGCCTTCCCGGGACCGCCTGCGCGTCCGAGCGCCCCGAGCAGGTAGTCCAGCGCTGCCGCCGGCGCAAGCACCCTCGATGCGACAAGCGGCACCGGCTCACCGTCGGTGAGCTCGAAGACCGAACAGTAGACCTCCTGCATCCGCGCATCCATCGCCGCCAGCGCCAGCGGCGCCTCGGCCTGCCGGGCCAGTGCCTCGAGCGAGCTGACCGCAACCAGGGGCCGGTCCAGCGCAAAGCCCAGGCCCTGGGCCACGCCGCATCCGATGCGCAGGCCGGTGAAGCTGCCGGGCCCTGCATCGAAGGCGATCGCGTCCAGGTCGGCAAAGCGGAGACCGGCTTCGTCGAGCAGGCGGCGCGCCATCACCAGGAGGATGCGCGAGTGTCCGTGCCCTGCCCGCTCGGCGAGGAACGCAGTGCGCGCTCCGCCCGGAGCATCGATCCGCAGGGCCACCGAGCACCAGTCGGTGGAGGTCGACAGCGCGAGCAGGCAACGGGGCGACCTGCCCACGCTGGCGCTCGCGCCGCTGCTTGGCGTGATGTCTGGTTCCGGGTTCACCCCGGCATTCTAGTGTCAGTCACCGCGCCGACCGTGCCGATGCTCGCGCAGCATGTGGCGAAGCTGCTCGCGCTCGGCCGGCGGCATCCGCAGGTGATCCGGCCGCTCCCGGCGCGAAGGACGGCGCTCGGCCCGATCCCCGCCGGGAGGCGGGCCGCGCCAGCCGCCCGGCTCGTCACCGGCGCCGCGCCAGCGCCCCCGCCAGTCGCCTGCACCTGGGCCCGCGGGAGCATCCGACGTGCTGCGCTGCCCGCCCGGCTCCCGAACAGGCGCGCTCTCGGGCGGCACACCATCGGGACGGGCACCGAAGCGTCCCGGGGGATCCGGCGGCCGGTACCCGTCGTGCGCAAGCCGCCTGGAGTCGTCGCGCTGCGACCATCCGGCCCGCCGCTCCTCGCGCGCCTGGCGGCGCAGTTCGTTGCGAAGCTGCTCGCGCTCCTCGCGATCGAGCCTCGGCCTCGCGTGCGCGGGCGCAGGCCCGGTCACGCCGGCTGCGAAGGCAGCTGCGAACAGCAGGAGTACCGCGAACGCCCTCGCGCGCGAACCGGCGAGGAGGGTGCGCAGCACGGCCGTTGCGGGCCTGGCGGGCTGGGTTCTGTCCACGACCGGCATTCTAGGCAAGCCTGCGCGCCGTACCAGCCCGCAACGGGTAAATCCTGTAACAAAGGGTGAGGCCCGCCGGATGCGCCTGCATGGCCCGCCGGGGCACCGGTATCATCGGCACATGTCCACGCAAGGCAAACACCTGCTGGTGGTCGACGACGACCCCCGGTTGCGCGAACTGCTGCGCCGCTACCTCACCGAGAACCAGTTCGAGGTCAGCCTGGCGCACGACGGCCCCGCCATGAACCGCCTGCTGCTGCGACAGCCGGTCGACCTGATCGTGCTCGACCTGATGCTTCCCGGCGAGGACGGCCTGTCGATCGTGCGGCGCCTGCGCGGGGGCGGCAACACCACGCCGGTGATCATGCTGACCGCCAAGGGCGACGAGGTCGACCGGATCGTCGGCCTCGAAATGGGCGCCGACGACTACCTCGCCAAGCCCTTCAATCCGCGCGAGCTGCTCGCGCGCATCCATGCGGTGCTGCGCAGGCAGCCGGCGGGCGATCTTCCCGGCGCCCCCAGCGTCGAGCCCGCGGAGGTCGAGTTCGGGAAGTTCGTGCTCAACCTGGCGCAGCGGACGCTGCACCGCGACGGTGAGCCGGTGCCGCTGACCAGCGGCGAGTTCGCGGTGCTCAAGGCCTTCGCACGCCACCCGCGCGTGCCGCTGTCGCGCGAGAAGCTCATGCTGCTGGCGCGCGGGCGCGAGTACTCGGCCTTCGACCGCAGCCTCGACGTCCAGATCTCGCGGCTGCGCAAGCTGATCGAGGTCGATCCCCAGCACCCGCGCCATCTGCAGACCGTCTGGGGCGTGGGCTACGTGTTCATTCCCGACGAGCGCTGATCGCAGCGCCCGGACAGGCGCGGCAGGCAGCGCACGCCCCCGATGCGGATCAGCCTCTTCTGGCGCACCTTCCTGCTGATCGGCGGACTGATCGTCTTCAGCCTCGCCGCGACGCTGCAGCTGGTCCGCTCCTTCGAGCGCGTGCCCCCCGAGCAGCGGCTGGCCTGGGAGATCGCCTCGGTGGTCAACCTGACGCGCTCGGCGCTGGTGAGCTCGCAGGGCGAGCGACGCTGGCAGCTGCTCGACGAGCTCGCCCGCGAGGAGCAGGTACGGGTCTCGCCGCTGGAGCCCGGCGACCGCGTTGCCCCGCTGCCGGACCGCGAGGACGCTGCCCGGCTGCAGCAGCGGCTGGCGGGGATGCTCGGAGCGGACACCCGGGTGGCCGGCGCAGTCAACGGCGAGCCCGGGCTGTGGGTCAGCTTCGACATCGACGACGACCGCTACTGGCTCGCAATGGGGCTGGAGCGCTGGACCCGTCAGCTCGGGCCGCCCTGGTGGCTGATCGCGTCGCTGGCGATCCTGGTCTCTGTGCTCGGAGCGATGGCGATCAGCCGGCTGGTCAACCGGCCGCTGGCAGCCCTGGCGCGGGCGATCGCGCGCGTGAGCTCCAGCGAGCCCGCTCCCCCGCTTCCGGAGCACGGCCCATCGGAGATCGCCGAGCTCAACCGGCGCTTCAACCGGATGGCGCACGAACTGGCCGAGCTCGAGTCCGACCGGGCGCTGGCCCTCGCCGGAATCTCCCACGACCTGCGCACGCCGCTGACCCGCCTGCGCATGGAGATCGAGCTTTCCCCGCTCGACGAGATCACCAGGCAGGCGATGGCGGCGGACATCGAACGCATCGACGGGATCGTCGGCAAGTTCGTCGAGTACGCGCGCAGCGGCGCCACCGTGGAGTCCGGCGGCACGGCGCACGGGGAGGTCGACGTGCTCGTGACGATCGAGCCACTGCTGGCCGCCTGGCGCGACCGCACCGAGGCCGGCGCCCCCGAGCTTCGCAGCGAGTTCGGGCCCGGACTGCGCTGGCGCGGCGACCCGCTGGACCTCGCGCGCATCGTCGTCAACCTCCTGGAGAACGCCGCGCGCCACGGGCGGCACGAGGACGCCCGCGCGCTGGTCGAGCTGCGCGTCCATCGCGAGGCCGATGGCCTGCTGCTCGAAGTCGCCGATCGCGGCCCGGGAGTGCCCGAGGAGCAGCTCGCACGCCTGCTGCGGCCCTTCGCGCGCATCGGCGAGGAGCGCAGCGACCGCGGCGGCAGCGGGCTGGGCCTGGCGATCGTGCAGCGCCTGGCCCAGCGCTACGGCGGCCACTGCGCGCTGGCCAACCGCGAGGGCGGCGGCCTCGTCGCGGCAGTGCGTCTGCCCGATTCCGCCGCGCGGGCGACGGCCGCGCCTGCGGCCGCGGCCGGTTCCGCACGCTGAGCGCAGCTACCAGCCTGGCGCGACCAGGCGGCCCACCTCCGGATGGCGCCGCGCCCAGGCGCGCACGTAGGAGCACACCGGCGCGACCATCAGGCCTTCGCGCCCGGCGTGGGCGAAGACGGCCCGGACCAGTTCGCCTGCGATGCCCCTGCCCTCCAGGGCCGGCGGCACCTCGGTGTGCACGACGTACATGATGCCGCCCTCGAGCCGGTAATCGGCCCGGCACAGCGCGCCATCGACCACCGCCTCGAAGCGCGAGGCGGCGGGTTCGTGGCGGACTTGCACCTGCATCTGGCGCGGTCCGGACTCAGGCCGGCTCCGGTACGCTGGGCAGGCCCGACAGGGCCATCGCCAGTTCGCTCTCGTCGTAGGACTGGTCGGTGAGCTTGCCCGCGGTGTAGTCCATGTAGGCCTGCATGTCGAAGTGACCATGCCCGCACAGGTTGAAGAGGATGGTCTCGGCCTTGCCTTCGCGCTTGCAGCGCAAGGCCTCCTCGATCGCCCCCTTGACCGCGTGGTTGGCCTCCGGCGCCGGCAGGATGCCCTCGCAGCGCGCGAACTGGATGCCCGCGGCGAAGCACTCGGTCTGGTGGTAGGCCACCGCCTCGATCAGGTCCAGCTCCCTCAGGTGCGACACCAGCGGCGCCATGCCGTGGTAGCGCAGGCCGCCTGCGTGGAAGCCGGGCGGCGTGAACGTGGAGCCCAGCGTGTGCATCTTGGTCAGCGGCGTCATGTGACCAGTGTCGCCGAAGTCGTAGGCGTACTTGCCACGGGTCAGCGACGGACAGGCGGCAGGCTCGACCGCGACGATGCGCGGCCTGGCGCCGCCGCGCAGCCCGGCGCCGATGAACGGGAAGGAGATCCCGGCGAAGTTGGAACCGCCCCCGGTGCACCCGACCACCACGTCCGGATAGGCGTCGGCCATCTGCATCTGCTCGATCGCCTCGATGCCGACGATGGTCTGGTGCAGCAGCACGTGGTTGAGCACCGAACCGAGCGCGTACTTGGTGTCGTCGCGCTGCGCGGCGATCTCGACGGCCTCGGAGATCGCGATCCCGAGGCTGCCCGGGTGCTTCGGGTCCTTCGCGAGGACGGCGCGCCCGAACGCAGTCTCCGGCGACGGCGACGGGATGCACTTCGCGCCGTAGGACTCCATCAGCGCGCGGCGGTAGGGCTTCTGGTCGTAGGAGACGCGCACCTGGAAGACGGTGACGTCGATTCCCATCAGGGCGCCGGCGAAGGCCAGCGAGGAGCCCCACTGGCCTGCGCCGGTCTCGGTGGTCAGGCGCTTGATCCCGGCCTGCCGGTTGTAGAAGGCCTGCGCGATCGCGGTGTTCGGCTTGTGGCTGCCCGCGGGACTGACGCCCTCGTACTTGTAGAAGATGCGCGCCGGGGTGCCGAGCGCCTTCTCGAGCGCGCGCGCCCGGAACATCGGCGTGGGCCGCCACAGCCGGAAGATGTCGCGGACCGGCTCGGGAATGTCGATTTCCCGCTCGGTGCTCACCTCCTGCATGATGAGTTCCATCGGGAACAGCGGCGCGAGGTCGTCCGGACCCACCGGCTGCATCGTCCCCGGGTGCAGCACCGGCGGCATCGCCTTGGGCAGGTCGGCCTGGATGTTGTACCAGCGCTTGGGGATCCGGCTCTCGTCGAGCAGGTATTTCAGCTGTTCGCCCACGTCGTCTCTCCTCTGGATTGGCAGGGTCTGCGCATCGCGGCAACTATAGCGCAGCGCCCGCCCGCACCCTGCACCCCCCAGCGGCGCAGGCAACCGCAAGCGCCGTGCGCAGGCGGTCCGCGCAGCCTGTTCAATCCTGCTCGAAGTCCCAGAGCAGGTGGGCGTCCAGGTGCAGGCGCGCGCGCGCCTCGAGCGCGTCCAGCGCAGCCTGCCTCTCGGCGAGCCTGGCCTCGAGCAGCCCGCGCCGCGCCAGGAGGACCTCGCTCAGGCTGCCTTCGCCGAGCTCGAAGGCCCGGCCGGCGAGTTGCGCCGCCTGCGCCGAGCGTGCGTGCGCCTGCGCCAGCGCCGTCCAGGCGCGGTCCGCGGCCACGGCGGCCTCGAAGGCGGTCTGCGCGTCGACGAGCACCTCGCGCTCCACGATGGCCACGCGCGCCGCGCTCTCGGCCGCCAGGGCCAGCGCTTCGCGTTGCTGGGCCTGCCGGGCCGCACCGGCCAGCGGGATCGAGACGAAGACGCCCAGGATCCGGTCCTGGCCGCCCCGGTCGCTGGATGCGCGCAGACCCACCGAGGGGTCGGGCGTGCGATCGGCGCCCGCGCGCAGCGCCTGTGCGCGGCGCAGGTCCGCCTGCGCGCGCTGCAGCGCGATCTCGTGGTTGGCCAGCAGGACCCGGTCGATCCATTCCTCGCGGGTCCCGTCGAGCCCGGGTTGCTGCGCACTTGCGTCGACCCGGGAAGGTTCGGCCCCGGCAAGCTCGGGGTACTGGCGTTCGAGCGCGATCGCGGCGGCGCGTGCGCGCTGGCCGGCCACCAGGTGCTGGCCTTCGGCGACGCGCAAGGCCGCCTCGGCCTGCACTGTCTCGAGCCGCGATGCGTCGCCCGCCCGCAGACGGCGGCGCACGACCTCCTCGAGCGCACCGAGCACGCGCACCTGCTCGGCGAGCAGCGCGAGCTCCTCGTTCCTGCGCAGACGCTCGAACCAGGCAGCAAGCAGGTCGCGGCCGACCGCGTGGCGCGCCTCGAGCACCGCGAGCCGGCCGCGCTCCGCGAGGCGGGCTTCGATCCGCAGGTCGGCCTCGCGCTTGGCCGGCAGCCGCAGCGGGCGCGCAAGCTCGACCGACCAGTCGGACTCGGAAGGGCCGATCCCCGGCAGATGCCTGCGCTGGCCGCCGATCCCGAGCAGCGTCTCGTGGCTGCCCGCGCGAAGCCGCTCGCCGGCTGCGCGATCCGCGCGCTGCGTGGCCTGCGCCTCATGCACGCGCGGATGGGCATCGATCGCAGCCCGGACCAGCGCATCGGGAGGCAGCACGCCCGAAGCGAAGGGCGCTGTCGCCGCGTCCACGGGCGCACCGACCGCCCTCGTCACACCCGCTGCACCCTGCGGCTCCCGATCGGTCTGTCCGCCAGCGCCCCCGGCGGCCAGGACGGAACCGGACCCTGCCTGGAGCGCAATCCAGGTCGCCGCCATCGCGCACCTGCGTGCAAGCCTTCGCGCATCGATCATGCCTTGCCCTCCAGCCGATGCCGGGCGAGCCAGCGCCAGGCCACCGGCAGCACGAACAGCGTCACGACGGTCGCGCTCGCCAGCCCGCCGATCACCACGACGGCCAGCGGACGCTGCACCTCCGAACCCGGTCCCGTGGCCAGCAGCAGCGGAACCAGCCCCGCTGCCGCAATCGTCGCAGTCATCAGCACCGGGCGCAGCCGCTCCAGCGCGCCCGCCCGAGCCGCCACCGCCGGCGCCTCCCCGGCGGCGACCCGACGATCGAAGGTCTCGACCATCACCACCCCGTTGAGCACCGCGATTCCCAGCAGCGCGATGAAGCCGACCGAGGCCGGCACCGACAGGTACTCGCCGAAGGCCAGCAGGGAGAAGACGCCCCCGGCCGCGGCGAAGGGCGCCAGCGCGACGATCAGCAGCGCGGTGGCGACGCTGCCGAAGGACAGCCACAGCACGAAGACCACCAGCGCCAGGACGGCGGGGATCACCAGCGCCAGCCGGGCCGCGGCCCGCTGCTGGTTCTCGAACTGCCCTCCCCAGGCCAGCCGGTAGCCCTCGGGCAACACCAGCCGCTGCGCAACCAGGGCGCGCGCCTCGGCGACGAAGCCGACGAGGTCCCGATCGCGCACGTTCGCCTGCACGGTGACGTAGCGCTGTCCGAACTCGCGCCCGATCTGCACCGGCCCTTCGCCGTGCGCGATCCGCGCCACCGCGGCCAGCGGCACGATCGTGCGTTCATCGATGGCCAGCTGCAGCCCTGCGAGCCCGTCCGCCTCCTCCCGCAGGGTCCCCGGTCCGCGCAGCAGCACGGGGGTGCGCCGATCCGCCTCGATCACGAGCCCGACCGGCTCGCCTTCGATCACCGCCCGCAGCGCCCGCTGCAACTGCTGCGCGTCGACCCCCATCCGCGCCGCGGCGAGCCGGTCGATCTGCACGCGCAGGGTCTGCACGCCTTCGTTGCGCAGCGCGAACACGTCCTGGGCGCCGCGGACCTCGTTCAGCACCCCGGCGACCGACTCGGCCAGCCGGTTGAGCGTCTCCAGATCCGGGCCGAAGATCTTGACCGCGAGATCGCCGCGCACACCGCTGAGCATCTCCGAGACCCGCATCTCGATCGGCTGGGTGAAGGTCGCTGCCACCCCGGGGAAGTCGGCGAGGACCTCGCGCAGCCGGTCGACCACCCAGGCCTTGTCGGGCGCGCGCCACTGCGCGCGCGGCGCGAGCACGACGAAGCTGTCGGTCTGGTTCAGCCCCATCGGATCCAGGCCGAGCTCGTCGCTGCCGGTGCGGGCAACCACTCCGCGCACCTCGGGAACCCGCTCCCGCAGCGCCTGCTGGATGCGGCCGTCGAGCGCGAGCGAAGCTTCCAGCGAGATCGACGGAAGCTTCTCCAGCTGCACGATCACGTCGCCCTCGTCCATCGTCGGCACGAAGCTGCGCCCGAGCAGCGGCGTGGCGGCGAGCGCTGCGAGGACGAGCACGAGCGCGGCGGCCACGACGGTGCACGGACGCCGCATCGCCGCGTCGAGCCCGCGTTCGTACAGCGGCGACAGGCGCGCCATCAGCCAGGAGCGTGAAGACACCGGAGCGCGCAGCACGAGGCTCGCGAGCACCGGGATCGCGGTGAGCGAGAGCAGCAGCGAAGCCGCCAGCGCGAAGACGATCGTCAGCGCCACCGGCGAGAACATCTTGCCCTCGAGGCCCTGCAGCGTGAGCAGTGGGACGAAGACCAGCGCGATGATGCCCACCCCGGTGGCCACCGGACGGGCGACCTCGCCGACCGCCTCGCCGATGGTCTCCAGCGCGGGGCGGCGACCGGCGTCGGCCTCCAGGCGCGCCACGGCGTGTTCGACCACCACCACGGCCCCGTCGACCAGGATGCCGATCGCGATCGCGAGCCCGCCCAGACTCATCAGGTTCGCCGACATCCCCGCCCAGCGCATCGCGACGAAGGCGGCGAGCGCCGCCAGAGGCAAGGTCAGCGCCACGACCAGCGCCGCCCGCAGGTTGCCCAGGAACACGAACAGCAGCACGACGACCAGCGCCGCAGCCTCGAGCAGCGCCCGGGTCACCGTGCCCACCGCCCGCGACACCAGATCGCCGCGATCGTAGAAGGGGATCAGCCGGGTGCCCGGCGGCAGGGTCGGCTCGATCTCGGCGAGCCGGGCGCGCACCTGGGCGACGAGCGAGCGGGCGTCGGCCCCGCGCAGCGAGAGCACCAGGCCCTGCACCGTCTCGCCCTCGCCGTCGCGCGTCACTGCCCCGTAGCGGGTGAGGCTGCCGATGCGCACGTCGGCGAGGTCGCCGACCCGGATCGGCACGCCGTCGCGCATGGTCACGCCGATCGCGCGCAGATCGTCCAGCCCCTGGATCGCCGCCTCCACGCGAACCTGCAGGGTCTCGCTGCCCTCCCTCACGCGGCCCGCACCGTCGTTTCGCGCGTTGGCGCGCAGCGCCTGGGCAAGCTGCGCCAGGTCCACGCCGCGCGCGTTCATGTCGTTCACCCGCGGGATGACCTCGAAGCTGCGCACTTCTCCACCGAGGGCGTTGACGTCCGCGACTCCCGGGATCGTGCGCAGGCGCGGCCGGATCGTCCAGTCGAGGAGGCTGCGCCGCTGCGCGAGCGACAGCGCCGGGTTCTCCACGGTGAACATGAAGGCCTCGCCCAGCGGGGTGGTCGCCGGCGCGAGCCCGCCGCTGACGCCTTCCGGCAGCACCGGCAGCACCTGCGCGAGCCGCTCGGCGACCTGGTTGCGCGCCCGATACAGGTCGGTGCCCTCGTCGAAATCGACCGTGACGTCGGTCAGCGCGTACTTCGCAACCGACCGAAGCATCCGCTGACCTGGAATGCCGAGCAGTTCCTGCTCGATCGGCACGGTGATCCGGCTCTCCACCTCCTCGGAAGTCATCCCCGGGGCCTTGATGACCACCTTCACCTGCGGCACCGAGACGTCCGGAAAGGCGTCGACCGGAAGACCCCGCCAGGCCTGCGTTCCGGCCCCCGCCAGCAGCAGCAGCAACAGGATGACGATCGCGCGCCTGCCCAGGCTGGCGCGCCCGAGCCGTGCGAGCAGTCCGTGGGGCCCCTGCGCTTGCGCGCCGCCGCTCACGGCCGGCTCCCGGACCTGCCGATGGTGCCAGCGTCCCCGCCGACGCCGCCGGGGGCGCGCTGCGGGTTTCCGGCCTCCCTGGATGCGCCGTTGGCGGACGTCTCCGCGGCGGCCTCGCCCGCCGGCACCGGGCCGATCCCCATCGCCGCCCCCTTCAGCGCAGCCACGTCTCCGGAGGCCACCCGCCCGGTCGGGTCGAGCGGCCCGCGCACCACGATTCCTTCGGCATCGCGCGCCTGCGGCTCCACTGCGACCGGCACCAGCGCTCCCGCGCGCTCGACGTAGATCCAGGAGGTCTCACCGATCCTGAATACGGCGTCCACCGGAACGCGCCAGCCTGCCTGCCCGGTGTCGATCTGCACCTCGACCGACTGGCCCGGCAACCACGCGCCCGAGGCTGCGCCCTCCAGCGGGGCGCGCAATTCGACGGTCTGGGCCACCGACACCGCAGCCGGCGCCGGCCCCAGTCGGGCGATCCGCCGTCCCTGCGGATCGCGCACCGCGGTACCGGGGCGCAAGCCCGCGGCCTGCGCAGCCGGCAGCCGGATCGACAGCACGAGACGGTCGGTGCGCACGATCCGCGCCACGGCCGTCCCCTCCTCCAGCCGCTGTCCGGCGCTCGCCTGGATTTCGGCGACCACGCCCGAGACCGGCGCGCGCAGCGTGATCGCGGTGGGAAGCCCTGCGTCCGGACGCGGCGCGCGCAGTGCGGACAGGTCCACGCCGAGCAGCTTCAGGCGGGCCTGCTGCGCGTCGCGCTGGGCCCGCGCCTGCGCCTCGGCGGCCTGCGCCTGCGTCGCGCGCGCCTGCGGGATCACCCCCTCGTCGACCAGCGCCCGCTGACGCGCGCTCTCCCGGTGCGCGAACTGCCACTGGCTTTCGGCCTGAAGCCAGGCTGCGGCGGCCTCGGCGACCGCGGCGCTGCGGATGGTCGCGACCGGGTCGCCCGCGCGCACGCGCTGGTTCGGATCGACGTGCACGGCCGACAGCAGGCCGGTGACCGGAGTGGCGAGCCACTGCGTCTGCGCGGCCGGGGCGACGACCGTGGCAGGCCAGGAATGCGCACCCGCAGCGACCGGGATCGGTGACACCAGCGAAATCCCCAGCGCCTGCCGCTGCGCTGCGGACAGGGGCAGACGCGCCGGGGCATCGGGCTGGACCGCACCCGCCGGATACGCGACAGACTGCGCAAGAGCCAGCAGCAGCCCCAGCCGGCGCGAAGCGGCAAGGGCGCGGACGCGCCAGCGGGGCGTCCGCGCGGACGCAGCAGACCTTGGAGTGGACATCGGGACACCTTCGCGGGAAACGGCGATCGCAGGCCGTGCCGCGCGGGGCGCGACACGGCGCTCAGGTGGAGATCGGGGGCGATGGCGGCGGCGCCGCGGCAGCATAGGCGAGGACAGCGAAGCGCGGATGCAGGCCCGCACGGGCCGCCCCCGCGCCGATGCGCACCCAGGACGTCATCGGGGCGGGCGAAAACCGCGCGACGCAAGCTGCACAGCCCGGCGCCAGCGCCAGGGAGGGATCGCGCAGCCACTCCACCGGCATCTCGGCCGCGGAGGATTCGCCAGGCCTCGCGTGCGCCGGCGCCGCCAGCGCCTGCGCGCCCGGCGCAGCAGCAGCGAGCGGGCTTGCCGGCGTGCCTGCCGCGAAGTGCAGGTGCCAGCCGACGATCTGGTGCGCCGCCGCGTGCGAATGCAGCCACGGCGCCAGCCGCTGCAGCAAGGCCAGCAGTCCGATCACCGCGCAGCGCATGGACCTCATCGGCGGATCATCCCACGCCCGGCCCGCGCTCGACGAGCAAGGCCACCGCCTGCGCCTCGATCCCCTCGAGCCGACCGACGAAGCCCAGACGCTCGGTGGTCTTCGCCTTCAGGTTCACTCGCGCGGCAGGCACCCCCAGCGCCGAGGCGATGCGCTCGACCATCGCCGGCAGGTACGGGGCCAGCTTCGGCGCCTGCGCGACGATGGTCGCGTCGACGTTGCCCGGCTCGAAGCCTGCTGCACGCGCACGCGCGCAGGCCTCGCCAAGCAGCGCCAGGCTGTCGGCGCCCCGGAAGCGCGCATCGCTGTCCGGGAAGTGGCGACCGATGTCGCCGAGCCCGGCGGCGCCGAGGATCGCGTCGGTGACCGCATGCAGCAGCACGTCCGCATCGGAGTGCCCGAGCAGTCCGGCGCAGTGGGGGATCTCGACGCCGCCGATCACCAGCCGGCGCCCGGGCACCAGCGCGTGCACGTCGTAGCCCTGCCCGATCCGGATTCCGGTCATCGTCCGCACCTCCGGCTGTCCCTCATTGTGGCCTGCGCGCGTCGCCCAGCAGCGCCCGCATCAGGTCCAGGTCGTCCGCGGTGGTGAGCTTGAAGTTGCGCCGATCGCCCTCGACCAGCAGGGCGGCGAGCCCCTCGGCCTCGATCGCCGCCGCCTCGTCGGTGACCGCGGGGTGGCGCTCCAGTGCGGCGCGCAGCACACCGACGCGGAACATCTGCGGCGTCTGCGCCAGCCACAGGCCTTCGCGGGGCAAGGTGGCCACGATCTCGTCACGCAGCCCTGCACGCTTGACCGTGTCGGCCACCGGCAAGGCCAGCAGGCCTCCGACCGGGTGGCCGCCGGCGCGCTCGCGCAGTCGCCCGAGCGCCGCCGCGCGCAGGCCGGGCCGGGCGGCGTCGTGCACCAGCATCCAGTCGCGCTCCGTGGCGCCGGCCCGCGCCGCGAGCCAGCGCAGGCCGGCGAGCACCGAGTCGCGCCGCGTGGCGCCCCCGATCGGCGCGAGCTGCAGGCGGCCGCGGTTCGCGCCCGCCAGGGGCGCACAGACCGCCTGCGCGCGCGTGTCGTCCGGCGCGACCACCACCAGCACCTGCGCGATCCACGAGGCATCGAGCAGCGGCCGCAGCGCGCGCACCAGCACGCACTCGCCACCGATCTCCAGATACTGCTTGGGCACCGGCGCCCCGAGGCGCGCTCCGACACCGGCGGCAGGCACCACCGCGAAGAAGCGCGGCGCCGGGGGGGCCGCGGGGAAAGGCATCGCGTTCATCGGCTAAGATTCTAGCCTTTGCCGCCTGGCAGCCTGCCTTGAATCCTGCCGTCGCCAGTCCCGCGCGCGTCGCGCCGCCCGACGATCTCCTCGCCCACGCCGCCAGACCGCCGAAGCCGGGCACGGTCTTCGCCCTGCCGCGGACGGTCGGTTCGTCCGACGCGCTGCTGATCGCGCACCTGGCGCAGCGCGCCGAGGGCGCTGCGCTGGCGGTGATCACCGCCAGCGCACCCGACGCCCGGCGCCTGGCCCGCGAGATCCCGTACTTCGCGCCGACGCTCTCGGTGCGCCTGCTGCCCGACTGGGAGACGCTTCCCTACGACGATTTCTCGCCCCACCAGGACCTGGTTTCCGAGCGGCTCGACACCCTGTACCAGCTGCAGCAGGGCCAGTGCCAGGTGGTCGTCGCCACCGCCACCACCGCGCTGCACCGGCTTGCGCCGCCAGCCTTCCTCGCCTCGCACACCTTCTTCTTCGACAAGGGGCAGCGGCTCGACGAGGCGGCGCTGCGCTGCCAGCTGGTGCTTGCCGGCTACGAGAACGTCACCCAGGTGGTCCGCCCGGGCGAGTACAGCGTGCGCGGCGGGCTGATCGACCTCTACCCGATGGGTGCGGCCCTGCCGTATCGGCTTGATCTGTTCGGCGACGAGATCGACTCGATCCGTACCTTCGATCCCGACACCCAGCGCAGCCTGTACCCGATCGATCGGGTGCGCCTGCTGCCGGGGCGCGAGTTCCCGATGGACGAGGCCGCGCGCACCGCCTTCCGCGGCCGCTGGCGCGAGCGCTTCGAGGGCGACCCTTCGCGCGCGACCCTCTACCGCGACATCGGCAACGGCATCGCCGGCGCCGGCATCGAGTACTGGCTGCCCCTCTTCTTCGCGGACACGGCGACGGTCTTCGACTACCTGCCGCCGGGCGCGCGGGTGCTCACCCACGGCGACGTCGACGCCGCGGCGCGACGCTTCTTCGAAGAAGCGCTGCAGCGACACCGCTTCCTCTCGCACGACGCGCAGCGTCCGCTGCTTCGCCCCGACGAGCTCTTCCTGGATGCCGAGGGCTTCTTCGCACGGGCCGCGGGCTTCGGCCGATGGACGCTCGCAGCGCCCGAAGCAGGGTCTGCGGCTGCCGAGGCTGCAGCGTCCGGCCCCGAGGCCGCCGCAGCGGCGCCCCGTTCCGGCGCGCGCGGCCCGCAGACGCCGCCGCCGGCCTCGCCGGAGCAGCCCGCGCCGCAGGCCGTGCGCCCGACTCCCGGGCCCGCCGCCCGGCGCTTCGGCGTCCCCCTGCCGGCGCTGGCGGTGAACCGCCGTGCCGAGGCGCCGCTGGCGCTGCTCGAGCACTGGCTGCGCGAGGCGCCGGGCCGCAAGCTGATCCTCGCCGAGTCCGCAGGGCGACGCGAAACCCTGGTGCAGCTGTTCGAAGAACACCGCCTGCTCGACGGCGCCGCAGGCCGACTGCCGCAACCGGACGACTGGCGCAGCTTCGCCGAGGGCGAGGATGAGATCGCGATCGGCGTGGGGCCGCTGCACGACGGCTTCGCACTGCCCGAGGCAGGGATCGCGGTGGCCACCGAGGCGGAGCTCTTCGCGGGCGTGGCGCGCCGCGGCCCGCGCGGCCGGCGCGAGGCGCAGACCGACGTCGACGCCATCATCCGCGACCTCTCCGAGCTGAAGGTCGGCGCCCCGGTGGTGCACGCCCAGCACGGGATCGGCCGCTACCAGGGCCTGGTCACGATGGACCTCGGCGACGGCCCCACCGAGTTCCTCCATCTCGTCTACGCGAACCAGGCCACGCTGTACGTGCCGGTGTCACAGCTGCACGTGATCGGCCGCTACAGCGGCGCCAGCCCGGACGAGGCGCCGCTGCACACGCTGGGCTCCGGCCAGTGGGAGAAGGCACGGCGGCGCGCCGCGCAGCAGGCGCGCGACACTGCGGCGGAACTGCTCGATCTGTACGCGCGCCGCGCGGCGCGCCAGGGGCACGCCTTCGGCTTCCAGACGCACGACTACGAGGCCTTCGCCGAGGGCTTCGGCTTCGAGGAAACCCCCGATCAGCTCGCCGCGATCCACGCGGTGGTCCAGGACATGGTGTCGGGCAGGCCGATGGACCGGCTGGTCTGCGGCGACGTCGGCTTCGGCAAGACCGAGGTCGCGCTGCGCGCGGCCTTCGTCGCGGTCGCCGATGGCCGTCAGGTGGCGGTGCTGGCGCCCACCACGCTGCTGGCCGAGCAGCACTTCCAGACCTTCAGCGACCGCTTCGCAGGCTGGCCGGTGCGCCTCGCCGAGCTCTCGCGTTTCCGCTCCGCGAAGGAGGTCAAGGCCGCGGTCGAAGGCATCCGGGCCGGCCAGGTCGACATCGTGATCGGCACCCACAAGCTGCTGTCGCCCGAGCTGAAGTTCCCGCGCCTGGGGCTGGTGATCATCGACGAGGAGCACCGCTTCGGCGTGCGCCAGAAGGAGGCCCTGAAGAACCTGCGCGCCGAGGTGGACGTGCTCACGCTGACGGCCACGCCGATCCCCCGCACCCTCGCGATGAGCCTCGAGTCGATCCGCGACTTCTCCGTCATCGCGACCGCGCCACAGCGCCGCCTGGCGATCAAGACCTTCGTGCGCAAGGAGTCCGAGGGCACGATCCGCGAAGCGCTGCTGCGCGAGCTCAAGCGCGGCGGGCAGGCCTACTTCCTGCACAACGAGGTCGAGACCATCGAGAACCGGCGCCGGATGCTCGAGGCGCTGCTGCCCGAGGCGCGGATCGGGGTCGCCCACGGCCAGATGCCCGAGCGCGAGCTCGAACGCGTGATGCGCGACTTCCACCAGCGGCGCTTCAACGTGCTGCTGTGCACCACGATCATCGAGACCGGGATCGACGTCCCGAGCGCCAACACGATCGTGATGCACCGCGCCGACCGCTTCGGGCTGGCGCAGCTGCACCAGTTGCGCGGGCGCGTCGGTCGCTCGCATCACCAGGCCTACGCCTACCTGCTGATCCCCGACGAAGGCGCGATCACGAAGGACGCAACCAGGCGCCTGGAGGCGATCCAGTCGATGGAGGAACTCGGTTCGGGCTTCTACCTCGCGATGCACGACCTCGAGATCCGCGGCGCCGGCGAGGTGCTCGGCGACTCCCAGTCGGGCGACATGCTCGAGGTGGGCTTCGCGCTGTACAACGAAATGCTCGACCAGGCGGTGCGCGCGCTGAAGGCCGGGCACGAGCCGGACCTCGCCGCGCCGCTGGCTGCGACCACCGAGATCAACCTGCACCTGCCGGCGCTGCTGCCCGACGACTACTGCGGCGACGTGCACGAACGCCTGACGCTCTACAAGCGCATGGCCAACTGCGCAACGCCCGATGCGCTCGACGCGATGCAGGAGGAGCTGATCGACCGCTTCGGGAAGCTGCCGGAGGCGGCGCGCGCACTGCTTGCGACGCACCGACTGCGCATCCTGTCGCAGCCCCTGGGGGTTTCACGCATCGACGCCGCGGGCGAGGCGATCGCGATCCAGTTCGTTCCGCAGCCGCCGATCGAGCCGGAGGAGATCATCCGCTTCATCCAGAGTCGACGCGACGCGAAGCTCGCCGGCCCCGATCGGCTGCGGCTCACGGTGAAATCCAATGACCTCGCCTCCCGGGTGCAGCGCATCCGCGAGGCGCTCGAGGCCCTGTCATGAACCTCGTCGTCCAGCATCCCGAACTCTCCGACGCCACGGTCGAGGCGATCACCGCCCGGCTTGGTGCGCCCGCCGCACGGCGCGCCCCTGGTTACGCACGCTGGAGCGGCGTCACTCTCGGACACGACGCGGCCCGTGCGCTTGGCGACGAGCACGCGGTCGACGCCGGACTGGTGCCCGCGGCACAACGCCTGGCCGGGTTCCGGCTGATGGCCTTCGACATGGATTCCACCCTGATCACGATCGAGTGCATCGACGAGATCGCCGACTTCGCCGGCCGCAAGGCCGAGGTCGCCGCGATCACCGAGGCTGCGATGCGTGGCGAGATCAGGGACTACAAGGAAAGCCTGCGCCGACGGGTCGCACTGCTCGAAGGCCTGGACGAAGGCGCGCTGCAGCGGGTCTACGATGAACGCCTGCAACTGACGCCCGGCGCTCCCGTGCTGCTGGCGGCCGCCCGTGACGCCGGGATGAGGCTTCTGCTGGTCTCCGGCGGCTTCACCTTCTTCACCGAGCGGCTGCGCGAGCGGCTCGGCCTGGACTTCGCGCATTCGAACACCCTCGAGGTGGCGGGCGGCCGGCTCACCGGGCGAGTCCTCGGCGAGATCGTCGACGCCGCCGGCAAGCGCGATGCGGTGCTCGAAGCCTGCCGGGAGATCGGCTGCAGCCCCAAGCAGGCGGTGGTGCTCGGCGACGGTGCCAACGACCTGGAGATGATGCGCGTGGCAGGGGTCTCGATCGCCTATC
This sequence comes from Pseudomonadota bacterium, assembly GCA_963204785.1. GTDB lineage: Bacteria > Pseudomonadota > Gammaproteobacteria > Burkholderiales > Burkholderiaceae_E > Quisquiliibacterium. The sequence continues at coordinate 38,850 of CAUJHG010000022.1, forward strand.
GTGCCAAGCCCGTGGTGCGCGCGCAGACCACCTATGGTCTGAACCACTGCGGCCTGGACGCAGCGGTGCGGCTGTTCGCCGACGCGCCGGACTGGTGAACCGGACCGTCTGATGGGCCGTGACCCGATCGAGCGCTCCCCGGTGGCCCTTGCGCTGGCAGGCGCATGTTCGCTCGCCGCGGGCATGGGCATCGGGCGTTTCGCGTACACCCCGCTGCTGCCGGCGATGCAGCGTGACCTCGACCTGAGCATCGCCGCCGCCGGCTACGTCGCCTCGGCCAACTTCCTGGGCTATCTGCTGGGCGCCCTGCTGGCGATCCGCGTCGCCCGCGAGCGGCGCACCGCCTGGTTCCTGATCGGGCTCGCGGCGAGCGTGGCCACCACCCTCGGGATGGCCCCGGCCGAGTCCCCATGGGTGCTCGGGACGATCCGCGTCGTCGCGGGCTGGGCTTCGGCCTACATCATGATCCACGGCGCGGCGATCGCGCTCGACGCGCTCGCGCGGGCCGGCCGGCCGATGCTCTTCAGCCTGATCGCCGCGGGCGTGGGCATCGGGATCACGCTGACCGCGCTGACGACCGAGGCGATGTCGCGTGCGCACGCGAGCGCGGCGACGATGTGGATCGCGCTCGGCGTGCTGGCGGCGCTGCTGGCGACTCCGGCCTCGATCCTGCGCGATCCGCCGCAGCCGCCGGGCCCGCCGCAGTCGGCGCCCGACCCGGCCCCGTCGCCGGTCTCCGGGCAGCCGTCACCGAGCGAGCGCCGCGCGCTCGCGTGGCTCACCCTCGCCTACGGGCTGCTCGGCTTCGGCTACGTGATCACCGCCACCTTCCTGGTGGTGATCGTGCGCGCAACCCCGGAGTGGCGCGCCTGGGAGATGGCGGTGTGGATGTGCGTCGGGCTGGCGGGCGCGCCCTCGAACTTCTTCTGGATGCGCGTCGCGCAGGCGATCGATCCCTATCGGGCGATGATCGCCGCCTACCTGCTCGAAGCGATCGGGGTGATGGCGGCAGTGGTCGGCGGCAGCCTGCCGATGGTGATGCTCGGCGCAGTGCTGCTCGGGGGCACCTTCATGGCGATCACCGCCGTCGGACTGACCACCGGTCGCGTGCTCGCCCGCGGCGAGAGCGGCCCCACGGTGGCGCGAATGACCGCCGCCTTCGGCCTGGGCCAGATCGTCGGCCCGGGCCTTGGCGGCTGGCTGGCCGAGCGCAGCGGCAGCTTCCTCGCGCCTTCGGCGCTCGCGGCGCTGGTCCTGGTCGCGTGCGCGGCGATGGTGGCGCGCGCGCGGCAGGAACTGCGGGCCGGGGCGGCAGGCCCGCTCGCCTGAGCCGCGCGGGACTCGATCGTGATCGGCCACGCGCCGGCCGGGAGCGGCAAGCGCCCCACCGGCGCGCGCACCGCGCCTACTGTGCAGGGGGCGGCCACTCCGCGTGCTCGGGGAAGCCCTCGTAGGCCAGCCACGGCCGATCGTGCGCGCGCCAGATGTGCAGGGCCGAGCGCACGCCCGGATCCTCGTCGAGCGAGGCCACGCGGATGATCACGCTGTCGCGCCCGAGCCACTCGGCCATCAGGTGCGCGCCGCAGTCACGGCAGAAGTGCCGCAGCTTTCCCGGACTGGACTCGAAGGCGCCGCGCGACCCATCGCCCGCCAGCCAGCGGAACCCCGCCCGCGGCGCCCGCGCGGTGGCCGCGAACGGCGCCGAGTGCGCCTTCTGGCAGGTGTGGCAATGACAGTGGAAGACCGGCCCCTCGAGCCGCTCCACCTCGTACGCCACTGCCCCGCAGAGACAGCTTCCCTTCATTGCGACCTCCCTCTCATCGCGCCCGCCGCATGTGCCCGGAAGTGTAGCGCCGCAGCCGGGCGGGAGACCCGCCCGGCGGATCAGCCGGCAGCCTTGGCCAGCGCCTGATCGATGTCCGCCAGAAGATCGTCGATGTGCTCGATCCCGATCGACAGGCGCACCAGTTCGGGCGTCACTCCCGCGGCTTTCAGTTCCTCCGGCGAGAGCTGCCGATGCGTGGTGCTCCCCGGGTGGGTGGCCAGCGAGCGCGTGTCGCCGATGTTCACCAGGCGCAGCACGAGTTGCAGCGCGTCCAGGAAACGCTCGCCGCCCGCACGACCCGCCTTCACGCCGAAGGACAGCACCCCGGAGGCGCCCCTGGGCAGGTAGCGCTGTGCAAGGGCACGCTGGGGACTCGAGGCAAGCCCCGGATAGACCACCCAGCTCACTGCCGGATGCTTCTCCAGGTGCTCGGCCACCGCCAGCGAGTTCGCCGAGATGCGGTCCATGCGCAGCGGCAGCGTCTCGAGGCCCTGCAGGATCAGGAAGGCGTTGAACGGCGACAGCGCAGCACCGGTGTTGCGCAGCGGGACCACGCGCGCACGGCCGATGTAGGCTGCCGCACCCAGCGCTTCGACGTAGTTGACGCCGTGGTAGGAGGGATCCGGCTCGTTCAGGCGGCGGAACTTCGCCTTGTGCTCGGCCCACGGGAACTTGCCGGAGTCGACGATCAGTCCGCCGATCGAGTTGCCGTGGCCGCCGATGTACTTGGTCAGCGAGTGCACGACGATGTCCGCACCGTGCTCGATCGGGCGCAGCAGATAGGGAGAGGGCACCGTGTTGTCGACGATCAGCGGCACGCCGCGCTCGTGGGCGATCCTGGCGATCTCGCCGATGTCGGCCACCGAGGCCGAGGGGTTGCCGATGCTCTCGACGTACACGGCGCGCGTGCGCGCGTCGATCAGCGGCGCGAACGAGGCCGGGTCGTCGCCGTCGGCAAAGCGCGTCTCGATGCCGAACTGCGGAAGCGTGTGCGCGAACAGGTTGTAGGTGCCACCATACAGGCGCGTGGCCGAGACGATGTTGTCTCCGGCTTCGGCGATCGTCTGGATCGCGTAGGTGATCGCCGATTGCCCCGAGGCGACCGCGAGGGCGCCGATCCCGCCTTCCATCGCCGCGACCCGCTTCTCGAGCACGTCGTTGGTCGGGTTCATGATCCGCGTGTAGATGTTGCCGGGGGCCTTCAGATCGAACAGGTCGGCGCCGTGCTGTGCGGAATCGAACGCGTAGGAAGTGGTCTGGTAGATCGGCACCGCCACCGACTTGGTCGTCGGCTCGGGCGTGTAGCCCGCATGGACCGCTAGGGTCTCGAGTTTCATCGTCTGCTCCTGGTCGAAGGAACCTGAAAGGATGACAGCTGCCACCGGCGAGGCAAGTTATGCCACGACGGTTCTATGCTTATCGCCCGGTCGGCCGGCCGCTGCCGCGGCCCGGTGGGGAGTCAGCCGCGCAGTTCTCCGCGCAGGTCGTGCTCGTCGCTGCCGGTGATCGCGACCTCGACTAACTGCCCTGCCCCGAGCCTGCCGCTGCCGGTGAAGCGCACCACGCCATCGATCTCGGGCGCGTCCATCGAGGTGCGCCCGACGGCGAGCAGGCCATCGTCGGTCTCCTCGAAGCCGTCGACCAGCACACGCATGGTGCGCCCGACGAAGCGCTGGAGGCGCTTCGCGCTGATCCGCGCCTGGACCTCCATGAAGCGCGCGCGGCGCTCCTCGCGCAGCGCGTGCGCAAGCGCACCGGGCAGCGCGTTGGCCGTCGCCCCCTCCACCGGGGAGTAGGCGAAGCAGCCGACGCGGTCGAGCTGGGCCTCCTGGAGGAAGTCGAGCAGATGGCGGAACTCGTCCTCGGTCTCTCCGGGGAAGCCGGCGATGAAGGTGCTGCGGATCGTGAGATCCGGGCAGATCCTGCGCCAGGCCTGGATGCGCTCGATGTTGCGCTCGCCCGAGGCGGGACGCTTCATCAGCTTCAGGATGCGCGGATGCGAGTGCTGGAAGGGCACGTCGAGATAAGGCAGGACCTTGCCCTCGGCCATCAGGGGCAGGATCTCGTCGACGTGCGGATACGGGTAGACGTAGTGCAGCCGCACCCAGACGCCGAGCTGCGCGAGTTCCTGCACCAGTTCGGCCATCCGCGTGCGCACGGGCCGCCCGCGCACCATGCCCTCGGCATAGCGAAGATCGACACCGTAGGCGCTGGTGTCCTGCGAGATCACCAGCAGTTCGCGCACACCGGCGCGCACCAGCGCCTCGGCCTCGCGGACCACCTCGCCGATCGGGCGGCTCACCAGGTCGCCGCGCATCGAGGGAATGATGCAGAAGCTGCAACGATGGTTGCAGCCTTCGGAGATCTTCAGGTAGGCGTAGTGCCGCGGCGTCAGCTTGACCCCGGCCTCGGGCACCAGGTCGACGAAGGGATCGTGCGGCTTGGGCAGGTGCTGGTGGATCTGCCCCATCACCTCCGCGGTCGCGTGCGGGCCGGTGACGGCCAGCACCTTCGGATGCACCTGGGCGACCATGCTTGCGCCGCCACTGGTGGTGCGGGCGCCGAGGCAGCCGGTGACGATGACCTTGCCGTTCTCGGCCAGCGCCTCGCCGATGGCATCGAGCGACTCGGCGACCGCGTCGTCGATGAAACCGCAGGTATTCACCACCACCAGGTCGGAATCCTGGTAGCTGCCGGAGATCCCGTACCCCTCGGCACGCAGCTGCGTGAGGATGCGCTCGGAATCAACGAGCGCCTTGGGACAGCCGAGCGAGACGAAGCCCACCGTGGGCGGGCGTGGCGGCTGCGCTCGGGACTTGCGGGGCCTGGAGCCCCCGGGGGATGCGGTTCGGGTCATGGCCGGGCGGATTCTAGTCGATCCGCATTCCGCGCGCCCGCCTCAGGCGCCGGCCGCCGGCATCCCCGGCTCCCGGCCGGGCGGGTGGGTGCGCCGGTCAGCCCCCGTGCTAGCGCCGCTCCTCCTCGCTCTCGGAGGCCTGGAACGGAAACTTCTGGAACATGGTGCGCGCCTGCTGCTGCATCTGCTCCTGCATCTGGACGAACAGGTTCTTGCTCTGCTCGATGTAGTTGCCCATCATCGTCTGGATCATCGGCGTCTGCACCGCCATGAACTGCGTCCACAGCTCCGGGCTGGGCAGGCCCTTCGCATCGTAGAAGGCCTTGGACTGATCCTGCATCTTCTCCTGGATCTCGACGAAGGCCTGCATCGTCTTCTCCAGGTACGAACCCATCATGCCCTGCATCGCATGGCCGTAGAAGCGGATGATCTGGGCGAGCATCGGCGAGGAGAACAGCGGCGCACCGCCCGCCTCCTCCTCGAGGATGATCTGCAGCAGGATGCTGCGCGTGAGGTCCTCGCCGGACTTCGCGTCGACCACCTCGAACTCCTCGTTGTCGAGCACCAGCTGCTTGATGTCCGCCAGCGTGATGTAGGCGCTGGTGCGCGTGTCGTAGAGTCGTCGATTCGGGTATTTCTTGACCAGCCGGATGTTGGCCGCCATCGAGGAGTGCTCCGGGAAAATGTGGGGATGAACCTCGCTGCGGGCTGCCGGCGGGCAGGTTCCGGCGCTGTGCCCGAACCTGCCCGTGACCTGTCCGCCTCAGCCCATGTGCAGGCCGCCGTTGCAGGAGAACTCGGCCCCCGTGGTGAAGCCCGCATCATCGGTCGTCAGCCAGCCGACGATCGAGCCGATCTCCTCGGCCTTGCCCAGCCGCTTGACCGGGATCGACTGGATGATCTTGTCGCGGACATCCTCGCGCACGGCCATCACCATGTCGGTGGCGATGTAGCCCGGAGCGACCGTGTTGACCGTGACCCCCTTGTTCGCCACCTCCTGGGCCAGGGACATCGTGAAGCCGTGCATCCCCGCCTTCGCCGCGGAGTAGTTGGTCTGCCCGAACTGGCCCTTCTCGCCGTTGACCGAGGAGATGTTGATGATGCGCCCCCAGTTCTGGTCGAGCATCCCGTCGATCACCTGCTTGGTGACGTTGAACAGCGAGTTCAGGTTGGTGTCGATCACCGCCTTCCAGTCGTCCAGGCTCATCCGACGGAACACACCGTCGCGGGTGATCCCGGCGTTGTTGACCAGGATGTCGACGGTGCCGTGCTCGGCCTTGACCTTCTCGAAGGCCGCCTTCGTGGATTCCCAGTCCGATACGTTCCCGACCGAGGCGGCGAAGGCATAGCCGTCGGCCTTCTGCTCGGCGAGCCACTTGGCGAAGTCGCGCGTCGGACCGCATCCGGCGATCACCGTGTAGCCCATGTCATGGAACCTCCGGCAGATCGCGGTCCCGATACCGCCCATCCCGCCGGTCACATATGCCACCTTCTTCTTGGACATGCTCGTCTCCCTTCGAGGTCTCTGCGCTCTGCTGACGCCGTCTCCGGCGCCACTCCAATTGCCCTTAAGGCGCCTTCTGCTTCACGTAACTGCCCGGAGCCGGCTCGATCGGCGGGTGATCGGCCGAGCCCACGGACCGGGGAGCCGGCACGAGCGGACCCTTGTAGGCCTCGAGCCAGCGTGTCCATTCATTCCACCAGCTGCCCGGCGTCTCGACCGCCTCCGCCAGCCAGGCATCGGGCTCGAGCACCGGCGCAGGCCCGAGCCAGTAGCTGCGCTTGTTCTTCGTCGCCGGGTTGATCGCTCCTGCGATGTGGCCACTCGCGCCCAGGACGAACTTCACCGGGCCCGCGAGCAGCCTCGCACCCCCGTAGGCGGCGATCCAGGGAACGATGTGATCCTCGCGCGCACCGAAGACGAAGCTGGGCAGGTCGATGCGGCGCAGGTCGATCGGCTCGCCCGCGCACACCAGGCGGTCGGGGATGCGCAGTTCGTTCTGCAGGTACATGTGGCGCAGGAACCAGCAGAACATCGGCCCCGGAAGATTGGTGCTGTCCGAGTTCCAGTAGAGGAGATCGAAGGCCGGCGGCTGCTCGCCCTTCAGGTAGTTGCTGACGTAGTAGTTCCAGACCAGGTCGTTCGGACGCAGGAACGAGAAGGTGGTGGCGAGGTCGCGTCCGGGCAGCACGCCGCCATTGCCGATCGACTGCTCGCGCAATCGCAGCGAGGTCTCGTCGACGAACACGCCGAGCACCCCGGGCTCGGCGAAGTCGAGCAGCGTGGTCATCAGGGTCATCGATGCCGCCGGCCGCTCGTCGCGTCGGGCCAGCGCCGCCAGCGCGGTGGCGAGGATGGTTCCGCCGACGCAGAAGCCCAGCGTGTTGATCGCATCCGCACCGGTGATCTCGCGCACCACGCGGATCGCCTCGAAGATTCCCGATTCGAGGTAGTCGTCCCAGCCAAGGTGCCCCTGCTCCTGCCCCACGTTGCGCCACGACACCATGAACACCGTGTGGCCGTTGGCGATCGCGTGCCCGACCAGCGAGTTGTCGGGCTGCAGGTCCATGATGTAGAACTTGTTGACGCTCGGCGGCACCATCAGCAGCGGCCGTGCACCCACCCGCGGCGTCGTCGCCTCGTACTGGATCAGCTGGATCAGCTCGTTCTGGTAGATCACCGCCCCCGGGGTGGTCGCGACGTTGCGCCCGACCTCGAAGGCGCTCTGGTCGGTCTGGGAGATCTGCCCCTTCTCGAGGTCCGCGAGCAGGTTCTGCATGCCTGCCTTCAGGCTCTCGCCGCCGGTCTCGACCAGCCTCTGCTGCGCCTCCGGATTCGTTGCGAGGAAGTTGGCCGGCGAGAGCATGTCGACCCACTGCTGGACGCCGAAGCGCACGCGGTCGCGGGCCCGAGCGTCGCCGTCGAGGGCGTCGGCCATCCGCCGCATGAACTCCGCGTTCAGCAGGTACAGCGCAGCGGTCCAGGCGAAGGGGGTGTTCTGCCGCCAGGTTTCGTGGGAGAAGCGCTTGTCGGCCAGCACGGGGGCGGACTGGCTGCCCGCGCTCTGCAGCAGTTCCTGCCAGCGCTGCACGTATTCCTGTTGCAATTGCGCAAGCCGCTCAGGCGCGAGGGACAGCTTCGGGAAGCCCCCCATGAGCGTCTCGAAGGCTGCGCCGGCTTCCTGCGCGAAAGGCATCGCTGCGGCGGGGCCCTGCGCGAATGACGCAGCTCCCGCACCTTCGCCGGGCTGCCGGCCGGCAGCGGACCGCGGCGGCGCGCTGGCCTTTCCAGCGCCCTGCGCGGCGCCTGGCGCAGCCGCCGCCGCGCTGCGCTTGCGCCGTGGCGTAGTGGCGGCCTCGTCACGCTCCACCGGGCCTGCGCTTCTTCCCGCCTTGGAAGCGACGCCGCTGGTGCGCGCAGCGGGCGCTGCCGCCCGCTTCGCACCCGCTGCCGAAGTGCGGCTCTTCCTGCCGCTGGACCCCGCAGTGCCCTCCCGCGGCTTGCGTCCGTTCGCTGATGCCATTGTGTCCCCTACACTTCCACCCGTGACCCGATGGAGCCGGCAGTTCTCTGCGCCGGATCTTTACGACCCATTCTGCCCCGCGGCATCGATTTGTCAAATCGGTAGCTGCCCGGGAGCCGGCACTGCAGGGAACCCCGTGTACATCGTCGCGATCGCCTGGATCTACGTCATGCTGCTGGTGTCGGTGATGCAACCGACGGTCTTCCGCGGCGTGGTCACTTTCGTCGGCGCGGGCCTGGGTCCGCTGGCCCTGCTGCTCTGGCTAGTGGGGACGCCGCGGCGCCGGCGCGAACAGGCGCGCCGCCAGCAGCATGAAGCGCAGGGCACGGCCGGATCGCGCTCAGGCGAGCAGCAGGACTGAGGCCATCCGCCCCGTGATCCCGTCACGGCGATAGGAGTAGAAGCGGTCGGGATCGCTGAAGCTGCAGTGCTCCCCACCGTGCACCGACGCGACCCCGCGGCGCGCCAGGCGCATCCGCGCCAGCGCCGGCAGGTCCGCCATCCACTTGCCGGCGCGCACGCCGGGGATGAACGCCGCTGCGGCCTCGGCATGCACCGACACGAACGCGTCGCGCACCTCGTCGCCGACCTCGAAATGCGCCGGCCCGATGGCCGGCCCGAGCCAGGCGATCCAGCTCCGATCGGCGCTCCTGCGCTCGAGCGCGTCGACGGTGCGCTCGAGGACTCCGGCGGCAAGTCCACGCCAGCCCGCATGCGCGACCGCGGCGACCGTGCCCCCTGCGTTGGTGAACAGCACCGGCAGACAGTCCGCAGTGAGCACCGCGAGCACCACGCCGCGGCGCGTGCACACCGCCGCATCGGCGCGCGCCGGCGCCGCATCCGCGGCACGCGCCTGGTCGGCGTCCAGCACCCCGGTGCCATGCACCTGATCGAGCCAGAGCGGCTCGGCCGGCAGCAGCGCGCGCAGCAGCGCACGGTTGCGGCCGACCTCGGCCGGATCGTCGCCACAGTGGGCACCCAGGTTCCAGCCGCCCGGCGCCCCCCCCGCGCGCCCCCAGGGGCCGCGGCTGCACCCGCCTGCGCGCAGGGTCACGAAGGCGCGCACCGTGGGCGGCGCCGGCCAGACGGGCAGCAGGATCCCGGGGCCGGACGCGGCGTGATCGCGCCCTCGCTCAGGCGGCGTCGATGCTTCGGTCCAGGTCATTGCAGAGCGCTCCGAGGTCGACACCGGCGACAGCAGCGAGGGCGCGCATGTCGGCGGGGGGCAGGCTGGTCCAGTGCACCGCGCCGCCGTGGGCCGGGTGCTTCAGCCCGAGGCGCCAGGCGTGCAGCGCCTGGCGGTCGATTCCGAGCATGGGCCCACCGTAGAGCGCATCGCCGAGCAAGGGGTGCCCGAGGTGGCGCAGGTGGACCCGGATCTGATGGGTGCGCCCGGTCTCGAGCCGGCACTCGACCAGCGCTGCCTGCTCGGTCCCGAGGCGGAAGGCGGCGATCCGCCGAACGTGCGTGCAGGCCGGCCTGCCCGCCGCAGGCACGACCACGGCCATCCGCACCCTCGTGCGAGGGTCGCGTCCGATCGGCGCCTGCACCTCGACCTGCTCCGCAGGCAGGCCGCGCACGAAGGCGAGGTAGCGTCGCGACATCGAGCGATCGGCGAGCTGCGCGCAAACGGCGGCCAGCGCGAGCTCGGTCTTGACGACCACCAGCAGGCCGCTGGTGTCCTTGTCCAGGCGATGGACGATCCCGGCCCGTGGCAGCGCAGCGAGCGCGGGACGATGATGGAGCAGCCCGTTGAGCAGGGTGCCGCGCCAGTTGCCGGCAGCGGGGTGCATCACCAGCCCTGCAGGCTTGTCGATCACCAGCAGGTGCTCGTCCTCCGCGACGATCGTCAGCGCGACCGGATCGGGCTCGAACGCGCGATCCGCATCCCGCGGCAGGGGCTGCACCCGGATCGACTCGTAACCGAGAAGCCGCGTGGCTGCCGACAGCGGCCGCTGCTCGCACCACACCGCCCCCAGCGAGATCCAGTGCTGGATCCGGGTGCGCGACACCCCGGGGACGAGCGCCGCAAGCGCCTGCGCCAGATAACGGTCCAGGCGCTGGCCGGCGCCGTCGCGCGCGTCGATCGCCAGGGGCTCTGCCGACTCCCCGGCGGCATCGCCGGCTTCGCCGACGGCCCCCGCGGCCAGATCGTCGAAGGTCGCTTCGCTATAATCGACCGGGTTCAAGAACGGTTCTCGATGGCCGGTCCGCGGCCGGCGGCCGCGGCGGTCGTCGACAGGGGCGACAGGCGGTGCATGCGATGACGATCGGGTCGTGGTTCTGGAGGTTGGCTGCCGCAGCGATCGCGGCACTTCTGGCGGCCGGGTGCAGCACGAGCGAGCCGCCCGATCCGACGCTCACCTGGACGCCCGAGCGATTATATGCAGACGCTCGCGACGACATGGAAGGGGGGCGCTGGGATGCGGCGATCAAGACCCTCGAGAAGATCGAGTCGCGCTACCCCTTCGGCCGCTGGGCACAGCAGGCGCAGATCGACACCGCCTACTCGCACTACCGGCAGGGCGACCGCGCGCTCGCGCTGGCGGCCACCGATCGCTTCCTGAAGCTCTACCCGAACCACGAGTCGCTCGATTACGTCTACTACCTGCGCGGGCTGATCAACTTCAACGAACAGCAGGGCTGGATCGCCAGGCTCGGCGGACAGGACCTCTCCGAGCGCGATCTCAAGGCCGCCCGCGACGCCTTCGACGCCTTCAAGCAGGTCGTCACGCGCTTCCCGGAAAGCCGCTATGCCGCGGACTCGGAGACGCGGATGAAGTACCTGGTCAACGCGATGGCCAGCGGCGAGGTCCACATCGCGCGCTACTACTTCCGCAGCGGCGCCTACGTGGCCGCGGTCAACCGGGCGCAGAGCGCAATCCGCAGCTACCCGCAGGCTCCCGCGATCGAGGAGGCGCTCTACATCCTCATGGTCTCGCAGGACCGCCTCGGACTGCCTGCGCTGCGCGACGACACCCGGCGCGTGCTCGAACGCAACTTCCCCGACAGCCCCTGGCTGGCCGGAGGCCCGGCCAGCGACCGGCGCTGGTGGCAGATCTGGCGCTGAGCCCGCAGCGCTGAGCTTCAGCGTTGCGCTTGCCCGACGGCCGCAGCCGTGTCCATCGCCTCGACGAAGGCGAGCGCCTCCTCGAGCGCGCGGGTCCGCCGGAAGGGCGCGAGACTGCGCAGCAGGGTGCGCCCGTAGGACTTCTCCGCGAGCCGCACATCGCAGACGACGAGCAGGCCTCGGTCGCGCTCCGAGCGGATCAGCCGTCCCGCCCCCTGCTTGAGCGCCATCGCTGCCGCTGGCAGCTGCAGCGTCCGGAAAGGATCCTCACCCCCACGGCGGGCTGCCTCGAGGCGGGCGCGAAGCAGCGGATCGTCCGGTGGCGCGAAGGGCAGCTTGTCGATCACCACCAGCGAGAGCTGACGGCCAGGCACATCGACGCCCTCCCAGAAACTCGCACTGCCGATCAGCACCGGTGCACGGGCCTGGCGAAACCGCTCGAGCAGCTCGGCGCGCGAGGCACTTCCCTGCACCAGCAGTTCCAGCGGCGGCGCCCCCTCCTCCCCAGGACCGGCAGGCGCCCCGCCCTGCCCTTGCGTGCGTGTTTCACCGAGCAGGCCGGCGAGCCGCTCCACCATCCGCAGCGTCGTGCACAGCACGAAGGCCCGCCCGCGGTTGGCCAGCAGCAGGGGCCGGATCGCCGCGGCGACCCGTGCGGGAAAATCCGCCCCCGAAGGCTCGCCGATGCCCTGTGGCACGTACAGCAGCGCCTGCTGCGCGTAGTCGTAGGGGCTCTCCCAGATCAGCTCGCGAGCCTGCTCCAGGCCGAGGGCCGAGACGAAGTGCCGGAACTGGCCGCCCACTGCAAGGGTTGCCGACAGGAACACCCATCCGCGCGGCCGTGACGCAAGCTGCCGGCGGAACACCGGCGCCACCGACAGCGGCGTCGCGTGCAGGGTCACGCCGGCGCCGCGCACCTCGACCCAGGTGACGACCGGGCCCTCGTCGGGATGGGCGTCGTCGGCATGTCCTTCGTCGGAATCGCCCTCGGCACGGATCGCCTGTCCGGGCGACGCCGCGCCCACGGTCGCGCCCTCGGCAGCGTCGCGCTCCTCGGTGCTTTCGGCCGGCGCACTGCGGCTTCCCGCCGCCCGGACCCAGGCCTCCAGTTGCACACACAGCTCGCTTGCCCGAAGCGCGCAGCGCTGCACCTCCTTGCCCCGCTCGGCAGCCTGCCCGAGCGCCGCGCCCGCCGCGGCGATCGCCCGCGAGCAGCCGTCGATCGCCGCGACCAGATCCGGTCGGCCAAGCGCTTCAGCGCCCTCGATGCGGCCCGCAGTCCCGGCAGCCAGGCGCAACTCGCGCAGCGCGTGCTCGACACCGCGCGACAGCGCGGTCCAGTCCGCCGCATCGCGCGCCTCCGCGACGCCAGCGCGCAGCAGGTCGCGCGCGAAGTCGAGCATCCGGTAGGTCGACACCGCGCTGCCGAAGAACTGGGTCGCCGCCGCCGGCAACTGGTGCGCCTCGTCGAAGACCAGCGCGTCGGTCGTGGGCAGCAGGTCCGCGACCCCCTCGTCGCGCAGCGCCAGATCGGCGCAGAAGAGGTGGTGGTTGACCACGATCACCTCGGCCCGCTGCGCCGCCTGCCGCGCCTTGAAGACGAAGCAGCGCGAGAATTCCGCGCAGTCCTGCCCCAGGCAGTTCTCGCGCGTCGAGGTCGCCATCGACCAGGCGGGTGCGTCCTCGGCCACTCCCGGGAAGTCGGCACGATCCCCGGAGCTGCTCACTGCCGCGAAGCGCTGGATGCGGTGCAGGTCGGCGATGTCCTCGCGCCTGGCAAAACGACCCTCGGCGAGGTTGCGCTGCAGATGGTGCCAGCACACGTAGTTGGCGCGCCCCTTGAGCAGCGCGGCGTCCACGCGCACCCCGAGCAGGCGCGCGAGCTCCGGGAGGTCGCGCCCGAAGAGCTGATCCTGCAGATTCCGGGTGCCGGTGGAGATCAGCACGCGCGCACCCGACAGCAGCGCAGGCACCAGATAGGCGAAGGTCTTGCCGGTGCCGGTTCCTGCCTCGGCCACCAGCGTGCCGCGCTGCTCGATCGCGTCTGCCACAGCCGCGGCGAGCTCGAGCTGCCCCGGGCGCGGCAGGTAGCCGGCATGCCCGCGCGCCAGCGGCCCCTCGGCGCCGAGTGCGGCGCTGACCGACGCAGCCAGCCCCCCGGACGATGCGGACGAGGTCGGCAAGGAGGCTCAGGCAGGAACGTCGGGCACCAGCTGCATCTGCAGCAGCACGATCGCGTCCTTGATCTGGAGCTTGCGCTTCTTCAGCCGTCGAAGCTGGAGCTCGTCGAACCGGGCCTGCTGCCCGATGGCGTCGATCATGGCGTCCAGCCCGCGGTGCTCGAGCTGCAACTCGGCAATGCGCCGCTTGATCGCTTCCTGGTCGGTCATGGTCGAGTGAAGGCTCCGGGCGGACGAGCGGCCCGCGGCCCTCGTATCCGGCTGGAATAATAGACCGCGCCATGGTCGCCGTCCAAACGAGCTGCAGCGGACTTCACGTGAGCGCTTGCGTCGCGCAGCACCGCGGCGATCGCGCCGAGCAGCAGGACCGGGTCGCGGTGATCCCGAGCCCGATCAGCGCGCGCTGCGTGCTCGGCGTGCTCGCCGACGGCGTCGGCGGCCGCAGCGGCGCGCGCCACGCCGCCGAGGCGGTGATCCGCAGCGCGCGGCGCAGCTTCGCGCGCTTCGACCCTGCACGCGACAGTGCGCACGACTTCTTCGAGAGGCTGGTGCGCGACCTGCACGACCTGCTGCGCGACGACGGCGCGCGCGCGGGCCTGTCGCCGCACAGCACCTTCGCCGCGGTGCTGCTCGAGCCCACGCGCGCGGTCTGGTGCCACGTCGGCGACAGCCGGGTCTACCGGGTGCGGCGCGGCCTGCCCCCCCGCCACACCAGCGACCATCGCTACGAGCGCCTGCTGATCGAACAGGGACGCCTGCCGCCCGAGCGGGCGCGGCTGCATCCGCAGGCTGCCCGCCTGGTCCACTGCCTGGGCGCCGCGCACCGCCCGCGGCCCACGATCGGCAGCACCCGGGCAATCGGGGCCGACGACTGCTTCGTGCTCTGCTCCGACGGCATCTGGGAGCACCTGAGCACCAGCGAGATCGCCGATCTCGCCACCGCGCTGCCGCCACGCGCCGCAGCCGGATCGATGATCGACATCGCGCGCGAGCGTGCCCGCGGCAACGGCGACAACTGCTCGGTGGCCCTGCTGCGGGTGGACGGGCCCGGACCCCGTGGGGCGCAGATCAGGCCGCACTCGCCGCAGGCTCCCGGCGGGGCGCATCGAGATACTCGCGTGACTGCATCTCCACCAGACGGCTGACCGTGCGGTGGAACTCGCCGGCCATGGCGCCGGCGGTGTACAACTCCTCGGGCGGGCTCTCCGCCGAGATCAGCAGCTTCACGCGCTGGTCGTAGAAGACGTCGACCAGCCAGACGAAGCGCCGTGCCTCCGAGGCCATCGCCGCACTCATGCGCGGGACCCCGGAGAGGATCACGGTGTGGAAGCGCTGCGCGATCTCGAGGTAGTCGTTCTGCGAACGCGGCCCGCCGCACAGCGTGCGGAAGTCGAACCAGACCACGCCCCCCGAGCGGCGCAGCGCGCGGATCTCACGGTTCTCGATCGACAGCGCGGGATCCTCGTCGTGCGCGCCGGCCAGTGACGCGAAGGCCGCGCGCAGTTCGGCATCGGTGGCGGCACTGGGCGGCGTCAGGTAGGCGCGCACCTGCTCCATCGTGCGCCGCCGGTAGTCGATCCCGGCATCGACGCTCAGCACGTCGAGGTTCGTCTTCAGCAGCGCGATCGCGGGCAGGACGCGGTCGCGATGCAGGCCTTCGGGGTAGAGGAGGTCCGGCTCGTAGTTGGACGTCATCACGAAGGTGACGCCGTTGTCGAACAGCCCGCGCAGCAGGCGCTCGAGGATCATCGCGTCGGCGATGTCCGAGACGTGGAACTCGTCGAAGCAGACCAGCCGGTAGCGCCGGGCGAGGCGGCGCGCAACCTCGTCCAGCGGATTGGCCTGCCCCTTGAGGTCGTCGAGTTCGCGGTGCACGCTGCGCATGAACTCGTGGAAGTGCACGCGGGTCTTGCGCACCACCGGGACCGCGTCGTAGAAGCAGTCCATCAGGAAGCTCTTGCCGCGCCCGACTCCACCGTACATCCAGACGCCGCGCGGCACCTCCGGGCGGTTGATCAGCTTCTTGATCCGGTTGGAGCGGCGCGCCTTGAACGCGACCAGCTCCTCGTACATCCGCTGCAGCCTTTCGATCGCGGCGAGCTGGGCGGAGTCGGGCTGGTGGCCGCGCTCGGCAAGCGCCTGCGCATATGCCTGGGTGACGTCCAAGTCGTGCGCCCTACATGTTCAGGGCGCGCTTGTCGCTCGCCGCCAGCGCAGCCTCGCGCACCACCTCGGACAGCGAGGGGTGCGGGTGGCAGACCCGGCCGATGTCCTCGGCCGAGGCGCGGAACTCCATCGCGACCGCGGCCTCGGCGATCAGGTCCGAGGCGTTCGCCGACACGATGTGCACGCCGAGGATCTCGTCGGTCCTGGCATCCGCGAGGACCTTGACGAAGCCCTCCCCGAGGCCCATCCCGAGCGCGCGTCCGTTGGCGGCGAAGGGGAACTGCCCGGCCTTGTACGCGACGCCGTCGGCCTTCAACTGCTGCTCGGTGCGCCCGACCCAGGCGATCTCGGGCGAGGTGTAGACCACCCAGGGAATGCAGTTGTAGTCGATATGCGGTTTCTGCCCCGCGATCAGCTCGGCGACCATCACGCCCTCGTCCTCGCCCTTGTGGGCGAGCATCGGCCCGCGCACCACGTCGCCGATCGCGTACACGCCGGGCAGCTTCGTGCGGCACTGGTCGTCGACCTCGATGAAGCCGCGTTCGTCGGTCGTCAGGCCCACGTTCTCCAGGCCCAGGCCCTCGGTGTTCGGCACCCGCCCCACGGAGACGATCAGCCGGTCGACCTCGAGGGTCTGCGCTGCGCCCTGGTCATCGGTCCAGCCGACGCTCACGCCCTTCTTCCCGCTGCGGACCTCGTCGATCTTCACCCCCAACCGGATGTCGAGTCCCTGCTTCGTGAAGATCTTGCGGCATTCCCTGGCAACCGCGTCGTCGCACGCGGCAAGGAAGGTCGGCAGGGCCTCGAGCACCGTCACCTTCGCGCCCAGGCGGCGCCACACCGAGCCCAGCTCCAGTCCGATCACGCCGGCGCCGATCACCCCGAGCCGCTTCGGGATGGAATCGAAGGCGAGCGCTCCCTCGTTGTCGCAGATCAGACGGTTGTCGACCGGGATTCCCGGCAGGTGACGCGCCTTCGAGCCGGTGGCGACGATCACGTTCCTCGCCTCCTCGAGTTCGACGCCGGCTTCGTTCTCGACCTCGATCCGCCAGAGCCCGTCGGCAGAGCCCGCGAAACGCCCGTGCCCCTGGAGCCAGGCGATCTTGTTCTTGCGGAACAGGAACTCGATCCCCTTGGTCATCTTGCCGACGATCTGGTCCTTGCGGCCGAGCATCCTGCCCAGGTCGACGCTCACGCCATCCACCGCGATCCCGTGCTCTCCGAGGTGGTGCAGCGCCTTCTCGTATTCCTCGGACGAGGCGAGCAGTGCCTTGGACGGAATGCAGCCCACGTTCAGGCAGGTGCCGCCAAGGGCTCGCTCGCCCGCGGGGTTCCTCCACTTCTCGACGCAGGCGACCTTGAAGCCGAGCTGCGCGGCGCGGATGGCGGCGATGTAGCCTGCCGGACCCGCGCCGATCACGATGACGTCGTAGCGTTCAGCCATGTCTTGCTCCCGGTGCCAGGTCAGAGATCGAGCAGGAGGCGCGACGGATCCTCGAGCGCGTCCTTGACCGAGACGAGGAACAGCACCGCCTCGCGCCCGTCGATGATCCGGTGGTCGTACGACAGCGCCAGGTAGTTCATCGGACGGATCACGATCTGGCCGTTCTCCACCACCGCGCGCTCCTTGGTCGCGTGCACGCCCAGGATTGCCGACTGCGGCGGGTTGATTATCGGCGTCGACAGCATCGAGCCGAACACCCCGCCGTTGGAGATCGAGAAGGTGCCGCCGGTGAGCTCCTCGAGGCCCAGCTTGCCTTCGCCGGCGCGGCGACCGTAGTCCGCGATCTGCTTCTCGATCTGCGCGAAGGTGAGCTGGTCCGCGTTGCGAACCACCGGTACCACCAGCCCGCGCGGCGAGCCGACCGCCACGCCGATGTCGAAGTAGCCGTGGTAGACGATGTCGGTGCCGTCGACCGAGGCGTTGACCATCGGGAACTTCTTCAGCGCGTGCACCACGGCCTTCACGAAGAAGGACATGAAGCCCAGCCGCACGCCGTGCTCCTTCTCGAAGCGATCCTGGTACTTCCTGCGCAGATCCATCACCGGCTGCATGTTCACTTCGTTGAACGTGGTGAGGATCGCGTTGGTCGCCTGCGACTGCAGCAGCCGCTCGGCGACGCGCTGGCGCAGCCGCGACATCGCCACCCGCTGCTCGGGACGGCCCTCGAGCAGCGCCGCGGCGTCCAGCGGCGGGCGCACCTGCGGCAGCGAACTGGCCGGCGCCGCGACCATCGGCGTCGCCGGTGCAGGCGCCGGGGTCGGCGCCGGCGTCGCTGCGCGCGCCGCGGCGGACTCGATCGCCCCGAGCACGTCACCCTTGGTGATGCGCCCGTCGCGCCCGGTGCCGCTCACCTCGGCAGTGCCCAGGCTGTGCTCGGTCATCAGCTTCGCGGCTGCCGGCATCGCCACGTCGCCCTTCAGGCCCGAAGGCGCCGGTGCGGGCGCCGCCTGCGAGCCCGGCGCAGGAACTTCCGGCGCGGGCGCCGCTGCCGCGGCAGGCGCGGCGACCGCCCCTGCCGCAGCCTCGGTGTCGATGATCGCGATGACTTCCCCGGCGACCACCGTGGCGCCATCGTCCTTGAGCACCTGCGTGAGCACCCCGGCGCCGGGCGCGGGAAGCTCGAGCACCACCTTGTCGGTCTCGATGTCGATCAGGTTCTCGTCCCGGGCGACCGCATCGCCCGGCTTCCTGTGCCACTGCAGCAGCGTCGCCTCGGCGACCGACTCGGACAGTTGCGGCACCTTCACTTCGATCAAAGCCATCTGTTGCTCCGGATCCCTGGTCTGGATCGGTCCGGCGGGCGCAGGCGCCTTGCCGGACCGGAATGTGCGTGCCGGCCGCTCAGGCCTTCTTCGCCCGCGTGGCGCGCGGCGTCTCGCCGAACGCCGAGGCGATCAGCTCCTTCTGCTGCGCGTAGTGCTTGTCGTAGTAGCCCACCGCGGGCGAGGCCGACGGCGCGCGACCGCTGTAGGAGAGGCGCTGCCCCTCGCGCAGCGCCTCGCCGATGTGGTGCTGCGCGTAGAACCAGGCGCCCTGGTTCTGCGGCTCGTCCTGGCACCAGACCACCTGCGTTGCGTGCGGATACTTCTTCAGCTCCGCTTCGAAGGCCTTGTGCGGGAACGGGTAGAGCTGCTCGATGCGCACCAGCGCGACGTCGGCGAGCTCACGCTCCCGGCGCGCCAGAAGCAGGTCGTAGTACACCTTGCCGGTGCAGACGACGAGCCGGCGGACCTTCTTCGTGTCGATGCGCGGATCGGTCTCGCCGATCACGGTCTGGAAGCCGCCCTTGGAGAGCTCGTCGAGGGTGGACACCGCCTCCTTGTTCCGCAGCAGCGACTTGGGCGTCATGATCACCAGCGGCTTGCGGAACAGCCGGATCATCTGCCTGCGCAGCAGATGGAAGATCTGCGCCGGAGTCGTCGGCTGGCAGACCTGCATGTTGTGCTCGGCGCACAACTGGAGGAAACGCTCGATGCGCGCCGACGAGTGCTCGGGGCCCTGCCCCTCGTAGCCATGCGGCAGCATCAGGGTGAGGCCGCAGACGCGCCCCCACTTGGTCTCGCCCGAGGAGATGAACTGGTCGATCACCACCTGCGCGCCGTTGACGAAGTCGCCGAACTGCGCCTCCCAGATCACCAGCGTGTTCGGCTCGGCAGTGGCGTAGCCGTACTCGAAGCCCAGCACCGCCTCTTCGGACAGCACCGAGTCGATCACGGTGAACTGCCCCTGGTTGTCGGCCACGTGCTGCAGCGGGATGTGGCTGCCGGCATCCCAGCGCTCGCGGTTCTGCTCGTGCAGCACCGCGTGCCGGTGGGTGAAGGTGCCGCGACCGGAATCCTGTCCCGACAGGCGCACCCCGAAACCGGAGGCCAGCAGCGTCGCGAAGGCCAGGTGCTCGCCCATGCCCCAGTCGAGCGGATGCTCGCCGGCGACCATCGCCCGCCGGTCGGCCACCACCTTCTGCACCAGCGGGTGCAGCCGGAAACCCTCGGGGACCGTGGTGATCCGCTCGCCGATGCGCCGCAGTTCGGTCTTGGGCACCGTGGTGTCGGCCGCGTCGGTCCAGCGCCGGTTCAGGAAGGGCATCCAGTCGACCGCGAACTTGCCCTTGAAGTTCGACAGCACCGGGTCGACGGTGTGACGGCCCTCGTCCATCGCGGCCCGGAAGCGCTGGACCAGTTCGTCGCCGTACTCCGGCGTGACCACTCCCTGCGTCGCGAGCCGGTCGGCGTACAGCTTTCGCGTGCCGGGGTGCTGTCCGATCTTCTTGTACATCAGCGGCTGCGTGACCGCGGGAGTGTCCTGCTCGTTGTGCCCCAGCCTGCGGAAGCAGACGATGTCGAGCACGATGTCCTTCTTGAACTCCTGGCGGAAGTCCAGCGCGATCTGCGTCGCGAACACCACCGCCTCGGGGTCGTCGCCGTTCACGTGCAGCACCGGCGCCTCGATCATCTTCACCACGTCCGAGCAGTAGGTGGTCGAACGGGTGTCCCGCGGATCCGAGGTGGTGAAGCCGATCTGGTTGTTGATGACGATGTGCACCGTGCCGAAGGTGCCGTAGCCGCGCGTCTGCGCGAGGTTGAGCGTCTCCATCACCACGCCCTGCCCCGCGAAGGCCGCGTCCCCGTGCACCAGCACCGGCAGCACCTCGCTGCCGTCGCGGTCGCCGCGCCGATCCATCCGCGCCTTGCACGAGCCCTCGATCACCGGGTTGACGATCTCCAGGTGCGAGGGATTGAAGGCCAGCGACAGGTGGACCGGCCCGCCCGGGGTGGAGACGTCGCTCGAGAAGCCCTGGTGGTACTTGACGTCGCCGGAGGGCAGGTCGTCGGCGTGCTGCCCCTCGAATTCGGCGAACAGGTCCCGGGGCATCTTGCCCAGCGTGTTCACCAGCACGTTCAGGCGACCGCGGTGCGCCATCCCGATCACGATCTCCTGCAGCCCCTGCTCGCCGGCGCGCTGGATCAGCTCGTCCATCGCGGCGATGAAACTCTCGCCGCCCTCGAGCGAGAAGCGCTTCTGGCCGACGAAGCGGGTGTGCAGATATTTCTCGAGCCCCTCGGCCGCGGTCAGGCGGTCGAGGATGCGCTTGCGCTTGGCGGGCTCGAACGCCGGGCGCGAGCGCGTGCTCTCGAGCCGCTCCTGCAGCCAGCGCTTCTGCGCCTGGTCGGAGATGTACATGAACTCCGCACCGATGGTGCCGCAGTAGGTTTCGCGCAAGGCCTGCAGGATGTCGCGCAGCGGCGCCTGCTCGAAGCCGAAGTAGGTGTTCGCCGCCGAGTAGATGTTGGCGTGATCGCCCTCGGTGAAGTCGTAGAACGCGGGCTCGAGTTCGGGGATCGCCGGACGCTCCTGCCGCTTGAGCGGATCGAGATCGGCCCAGCGCGCCCCGAGGATCCGGTAGGCCGCGACGAGTTGCTGAACGTAGACCTGCTTGCGCGCAGTGGTGGCGTCCCCGCCCATGAGCCGCGGAGCGAGCGTCCCCTCACGGGCGCGCTCGGCAAACGACTGGACGATGGGCGCATGCGCGATGTCGCGCGTCTGGGGGTTGCCGTCGGCAGCGGGCACCGCCTGCAGGCTGTCGAACCAGGCCCGCCACTGTTCGGAGACCGATCCGGGGTTGTGGAGGTAGCTCTCGTACAGTTCCTCGACGTACGGCGCGTTGCCGCCGAACAGGTACGAGTTCGACAGGAAGGCTCTCATCATGGCACTTCACCTTTCGGAACGAGTTTCTCGTCAAAGATGCTCGGCGTCCGGGAAGTGCGGTCGCCGACCGGCCTGCGCTCCGGCTTCCGGGGGCGTGGCTCGGGTCCTGCGGTGATGGGTTCTGGTCAGGGCATAGGCAGGCTTTGGCGAACTGCGAAAGCATAGCATCGGCAGGCCTTCCCCGCCGCGCAAGACCCTGCCGCGAGCGGCGCCGCGCACCGCGATTCCGGGGCGCCGGCGCCGTCGCGACGAGCACACGATGCCGACTTCGTGCACACCGCCTGCGCGGACCCCTCGACCTCCTGTCGGCGCCTTGACGAAAACGGCACGGAAACACCCTTTCCGTCGTCAGGCCTGGCTTCTCCGGGCGAAGCGCTCGCGCTAGACTGCCCGCACCGTCGTCGACCCGACGCACCCCTGCTCGCGCGGGCGCGTTCAGGCGGGCGCGTTCCGGAGGAAATCCCTTGCAGCCTACCGATATCCGCAATCCCGACTACTTCCACAAGGTCGTCGATTGCCAATGGGCCTGCCCGGCCCACACCCCGGTTCCCGAGTACATCCGGCTGATCGCCGCGGGGCGCTACAGCGACGCCTACATGGTGAACTGGACCGCCAACGTCTTCCCCGGCATCCTGGGCCGCACCTGTGACCGGCCCTGCGAGCCCGCCTGCCGGCGCGCCCGTGTCGAGGAAGCCCAGATGCAGCGTCCGGAGCCGGTCGCGATCTGCCGCCTCAAGCGGGTTGCCGCCGACTTCAAGGACGACGTCACCGCGCGAATGCCCCGCCCGGCGCCGAAGCGCAACGGCAGGCGCATTGCCTGCGTGGGCGCCGGACCGGCCTCGCTGACGGTCGCGCGTGACCTCGCTCCACTGGGCTACGAGGTCACCGTCTTCGACCAGGAGCCGAAGGCCGGCGGGTTCATCCGCACCCAGATCCCGCGCTTTCGCCTGCCCGAGGAAGTGGTCGACGAGGAAACCGGCTACATCTTCGATCTCGGCGTGGAATTCCGCGGCGGCGTGCGGATCGACTCGATGAAGACCCTGCTGGCGCAGGGCTACGATGCGGTCTTCGTCGGCTCCGGCGCGCCTCGCGGCCGCGACCTGGACATCCCGGGGCGCAAGGAGGCTGCGGCGCACATCCACATCGGAATCGACTGGCTCGCGTCGGTGTCCTTCGGGCACATCACCTCGATCCCGAAGCGGGTGATCGTGCTGGGCGGAGGCAACACCGCGATGGACTGCTGCCGCACCTCCAGGCGCCTGGGCGGCGAGGACGTCAAGGTCATCGTGCGCTCCGGCTTCGACGAGATGAAGGCCTCGCCCTGGGAGAAGGAGGACGCGATCCACGAGGGCATCCCGATCCTCAACTACATGGTGCCCAGGAGCTTCGAGCACGAGAACGGCAGGCTCACGGGAATGACCTTCGAGAAGGTCAAGGCGGTCTACGACGAGAACGGACGCCGCAGCCTGATTCCGACCGGCGAGCCCGACGAACTGGTGCCCTGCGACCACGTCCTGATCGCGGTCGGCCAGGAAAACGCCTTCCCCTGGATCGAGCGCGACTGCGGCATCCAGTTCGACAAGTGGAACATGCCGGTGCTCGACGCCACGACCTTCCAGTCCACGCGGTCGAACGTCTTCTTCGGCGGCGATGCCGCGCTGGGCCCGAAGAACATCATCTGGGCGGTCGCGCACGGCCACGATGCGGCCGTCTCCATCGACAAGTTCCTGAACGGCGAGGACCTGCGCGAGCGCCCCGCCCCCGGGGTGAACCTCGCGTCCCAGAAGATGGGCATCCACGAGTGGAGCTACGACAACGAGATCATGCCCGAGGCCCGTCACAAGGTGCCCTGGCGTGACATCAACCAGTCGCTGCGCAACATCAAGATCGAGGTCGAACTCGGCTTCGATGCCGCCACCGCCTGGAAGGAGGCGCAGCGCTGCCTGAACTGCGACGTGCAGACGGTGTTCAGCGAGAACCTGTGCATCGAGTGCGACGCCTGCGTCGACATCTGTCCGATGGACTGCATCACCTTCACCGAAAACGGCGAGGAGGCCGACCTGCGCACGCGCCTGCGCGCTCCCTCGACCAACCTCGAGCAGGCGCTGTACGTGTCCGACACGGTCAAGACCGGACGCGTCATGGTCAAGGACGAGGACGTCTGCCTGCACTGCGGCCTCTGCGCCGAACGCTGCCCCACCGGCGCCTGGGACATGCAGAAGTACCTGATCACGATGACCCATGCCGGCCCAGGTTGCCGCACACCGCAGCGGGAGGCTGCATGAGCACCACCACCGCCCGGCGCATCGAAGCCGTCAACGACTTCGTCGTCAAGTTCGCCAACATCAACGGCTCCGGCTCGGCCTCGGCCAACGAGCTCTTCGCCAAGAGCTTCCTGCGCATGGGGGTGCCGGTCAGCCCGCGCAACATCTTTCCCTCGAACATCCAGGGGCTGCCCACCTGGTACGAGGTCCGGGTCACCGAGAAGGGCTACCTCGGGCGGCGCGGCGGCGTCGACATGATGGTCGCGATGAACCCGCAGACCTGGGACAAGGACGTCGCAGAGATCGAACCGGGCGGCTATCTCTTCTACGACAGCACCCGTCCGATATCCCCGTCGAGGTTCCGTCCGGACATCCACGTGATCGGCGTGCCGCTCACCGAGATGTGCAACGCGGCGTACACCGATGCGCGCGAGCGCCAGTTGCTCAAGAACATCATGTACGTCGGCGCGCTCGCCGCGCTGCTCGGAACCGACGCCGAGGTGATCCCGGAGCTGCTGGGCGAGCAGTACCGCGGCAAGGACAAGCTGATGAAGCCCAACCTCGACGCGTTCCGCAAGGGCTGGCACTACGCCACCGAGCACTTCGACGACGCGATCGGGCTGCGGGTGCGGCGCGCCGCCACCGTCGGCGACCGCATCTTCATCGACGGCAACGCCGCCGCGGCGCTGGGCGCAGTCTACGGCGGCGCCACGGTCTGCGCCTGGTATCCGATCACGCCATCGTCCTCGGTGCCCGAGGCCTTCGAGCGCTACTGCTCGAAGATGCGCGTCGACAAGGACAGCGGACGGCACAAGTACGCGATCGTGCAGGCCGAGGACGAGCTCGCCTCGATCGGCATGGTGGTCGGTGCAGGCTGGAACGGCGCGCGCGCGTTCACTGCCACCTCGGGGCCCGGGGTGTCGCTGATGACCGAGTTCATCGGCCTGGCCTACTTCGCCGAGATCCCCGCGACGATCATCAATGTCCAGCGCGGGGGTCCTTCCACCGGGATGCCAACGCGCACCCAGCAGGCGGACCTGATCGCCTGCGCGTACGCGTCGCACGGCGACACCAAGCACGTGCTCCTCTTCCCCGAGGATCCCCATGAGTGCTTCGAGTTCACCGCGCAGGCGCTGGATCTCGCCGAGCGGCTGCAGACGCCCGTCTTCCTGATGACCGACCTGGACATCGGGATGAACCAGCGCCTGACAGCGCCCTTCGCCTGGGACGACGCGCGCCGCTACGATCGCGGCAAGGTGATGAGCGCCGAGGAGCTCGAGACCGGGCGCGACTTCGGCCGCTACCTGGACGTCGACGGCGACGGCATTCCCTTCCGCACCTACCCGGGCACCCACCCGACGAAGGGTTCCTTCTTCACCCGCGGCACCACCAAGGACGCCTACGCGCGCTACTCCGAGGCCGGCCCCGACTACGTCTACAACGTCAACCGCCTGCTGAAGAAGTTCGATACCGCACGCGCGCTGGTGCCGCAGCCCATCGAGCGCAAGGCCTCGCAGAAGACCCGCTTCGGCGCAATCTTCTACGGCTCCACCAGCCCGGCAATGGACGAGGCCAGCGACGTCCTCGAGGCGCAGGGAGTCCACGTCGACACGCTGCGCGTGCGCGCCTTCCCCTTCCCCGAGTCCGTCCGCCGCTTCATCGACGAGCACGACCTGATCTACGTCGTCGAGCAGAACCGCGACGCGCAACTGCGCACGATGCTGGTCAACGAGCTGGAGGTCGCTCCCGCGCAACTGGTGCCGGTGCTGCACTTCGACGGGACGCCGATCACCGCGCGCTTCATCGTCCGCGAGATCGCCGATCGCGTGAAGGGAAGCAACGTCGAGCCGCTCAAGCGCGACAAGGTCGCCTGAGGACCACGCAATGACATACCTCGCCAAGCCAAAACTCCATCACCCCACCCTGCCGGTCAACCGTCTCGGCTACACCCGGCGCGACTACGAAGGCAAGATCTCCACCCTGTGCGCCGGCTGCGGCCACGACTCGATCTCGGCAGCGATCATCCAGGCCTGCTGGGAGCTTGCGATCGAGCCGCACCGGGTGGCCAAGCTCTCCGGGATCGGCTGCTCGTCCAAGACCCCGGACTACTTCCTGGGTGGATCCCACGGCTTCAACACGGTGCACGGGCGCATGCCCTCGGTGCTCACCGGCGCGAACCTCGCGAACCGCGACCTGATCTACCTGGGCGTCTCCGGCGACGGGGATTCGGCGTCGATCGGGCTGGGTCAGTTCGCCCACGTGATGCGCCGCGGGGTCAACATGACCTACATCGTCGAGAACAACGGCGTCTACGGGCTCACCAAGGGGCAGTTCTCCGCGACCGCCGATCAGGGCTCGAAATCCAAGCGCGGTGTGGTCAACACCGACGCACCGATCGACATGGTCTCGCTTGGCATGCAGCTGGGCGCCAGCTTCGTCGCCCGCAGCTTCTCCGGCGACAAGGAGCAGCTCGTGCCGCTGATCAAGGCCGCGCTGGCCCATCCGGGAGCGGCGCTGATCGACGTGCTCAGCCCCTGCGTCGCCTTCAACAACCACGCAGGCAGCACCAAGAGCTACGACTACGTGCGCGAGCACAACGAGGCGGTCAACCGCATCGACTTCATGCCGCGCCGCACCGAGATCGTCGCCGACTACGCGCCCGGATCCCTGACCGAGGTGGTGCAGCACGACGGTTCGGTGCTGCGGC
Source organism: Pseudomonadota bacterium (assembly GCA_963204785.1). GTDB lineage: Bacteria > Pseudomonadota > Gammaproteobacteria > Burkholderiales > Burkholderiaceae_E > Quisquiliibacterium. Next base: position 65,153 of record CAUJHG010000022.1, read on the forward strand.
TGCGCAAGATCGACGAGAACTACGATCCGTCCGACCGGATCGCCGCGATGAACCACGTAGCGGCCCACCAGGCGCGCGGCGAGATCATCACCGGCCTGCTCTACCTCGACCCGGAGCCCGGCGACATGCACGGACATCTGAACACGGTCGACGCCCCCTTGAACCGGCTCGACGAAGCCGCCCTGTGCCCCGGGGCCGCGATGCTCGAGCGGATCAACGCCTCCTTGCGCTAGCAGTCGGGACGGCCCGGGCTCGCGAATCCGCGAGCCCGGGGCCTGTCATCCTCCAGGGCCTGTCCCTCCTCGAGGGCCCGTCCCCTCCCCCAGGGCCTTGCTGCCCACCTGAAGCTTCCGCCCAGGCTTACTGCCCATCTGCCGCGTGCGCCGCTCACAGGAGGCGGAAGGCGAGCACAGCCACCAGGGTCGGCGGCAGCGCAGCAATCAGCAGCCCCAGCGGGTTCACCGTGTTGTCACTGAACTTGCCGCGCAGGATCGAGACGCCCGCCGGGTTCGGCGCATTGGCGATCACGGTGAGTCCGCCTCCGGTGACGGCCCCGGCGACCAGGGCGAGCTTGAACTCGTCGGTCAGCCCCTCCACGAGCGACCCCAGGTAGGTCAGCGCAGCGTTGTCGGTGATGGCGGTGAGCGCCGTGGCGCCGAAGTACACGGTGTTGGCATCCATGCCCAGCAGCAGTGGCTGCAGCCACCACTGCTGCTGGCCGCCGAGCACCACCAGTCCTGCCAGGAAGAAGGCCACCAGCAGACCCTCGCGCAGGATCAGCCTTTCCTGTTGCCGCGCATACGCGGTGACGAAGCCCATGAAGAAGAGGAAGAGACCCATGAACACTGCCGGGTGATGGGCGAACACCACCACCCCCAGCAGGAACAGCAGGTGGACGATCACCACCGGCCAGGACACGCGAGCCTCTTCCACTTCCGCATGAGCATTCGCCATGTGACCGAGTTCGCCGCGAAAGAGCAGCATCGCGCAACCTGCGTTCACGAACACCGCGATCGCCGCTTTCCAGCCCAGCTCGGAGATCATGAACCAGAGGTCCCAGTTCCACTTGGCCGCGACCATCAGCACCGGCGGCGCCGCGAAGGGCGTGAGGGTGCCACCGATCGACACGTTCACGAACAGCACGCCCAGCGTGGTGTACTTCAGCGCGCGCGACACGTCCCGGGCGAAGAGGGACTCGCGCAGCATCAGCGCGGCGAGCGTCATCGCCGCGGGCTCCGTGATGAAGGAGCCCAGCAGCGGAACCATGGACAGCACCAGGAAGTACAGTCCCATGCCACGCGGCAGCGGCAGGAAGCTGGCAACCTGCCGCACCAGCGTGCCGGCGAACTGGAGGATTGCTCGCGTGCCCGCGATCACCATGATCACGAACACGAACATCGGTTCGGTGAAGTTGCGGCTGTCCAGGTAGGCGGTGGCCTTCTCGTTGCCGTCGACTGCGAACATGAACAGCATCAGCACCATCGCCCAGAAGCCGAACACCACCTCGACCTCGCCGAGCAGGTGCCACATGCCTGCGTGCCGTGGCTGGGCGTGCGCCAGCCGTTCGAAGAGCTTCGTGGAGAAGGTGTGCAGCACGGCCACTGCGAACAGGGCGGCACCGATGATCTGGATGAGCGTGGGTGCGGTCATGATTCTCCGTGGACTGCGCGATCCGGATGAGGGAACCGCTATCTTAGCCGCCCCACCGGGCGCTGCCTCGGGCGTTCGCTGCGACAAGGCCGCGAGCGGTTCGCGGGTGCATCGATTTCGGCGTGCGATGCGCAAAGGGCCGCCCGAAGGCGGCCCTTTGTCCTCGTGCCGGCGCCTTGCTCAGCGCTGCGCGATCGGCTGCACGTCGCGACGCACAGCACCGGTGAACAGCTGACGCGGCCGGCCGATCTTCTGGTCCGGTTCGCCGATCATCTCGCCCCACTGCGCGATCCAGCCGACGGTACGCGCCAGCGCGAAGATGCAGGTGAACATCTCGGTCGGGATGCCGAGCGCGCGCTGGACGATCCCCGAGTAGAAATCGACGTTCGGGTACAGCTTGCGCTGCACGAAGTAGTCGTCCTCGAGCGCGATCTGCTCGAGCTTCATCGCCAGCGCGAACAGCGGGTCGTTCTGCAGCCCGAGTTCGCCCAGAACCTCGTAGCAGGTCTCGCGCATCAGCTTGGCGCGCGGGTCGTAGTTCTTGTAGACGCGATGCCCGAAGCCCATCAGCTTCACGCTGGAGTTCCTGTCCTTCACCTTGGCGATGAACTCGCCGATCCTCTCGACTCCGCCCTGCGCCTGGATCTCGTTGAGCATCACCAGGCAGGCCTCGTTGGCGCCCCCGTGCGCCGGCCCCCAGAGCGTGGCGATTCCCGCTGCGATGCAGGCGAAGGGATTCGCGCCGGAGGAGCCCGCCAGGCGGACCGTGGAGGTCGATGCGTTCTGCTCGTGATCCGCGTGCAGGATGAGGATCCGGTCGAGCGCGCGCTCGAGCACCGGATTCACTCGGTACTCCTCGCAGGGCGTGCCGAACATCATCCGCATGAAGTTGCCCGCGTAGGACAGCTCGTTGCGCGGATACATGAAGGGTTCGCCCCTGGAGTACTTGTAGGCCATCGCCACGAGGGTCGGCATCTTGGCGATCAGCCGGATGGCGGAGACGAATCGGTGCTCGGGGTTCTGGATGTCCAGCGAGTCGTGGTAGAAGGCCGACAGCGCACCGACACACCCCACCAGCACCGCCATCGGGTGCGCGTCACGGCGGAAACCCTGGAAGAACCGGGTCAGCTGCTCGTGGATCATCGTGTGCTTGAGCACCCGGCTGGCGAAGTCCTTGCGCTGCGCCTCGTTGGGGAGATCGCCGTTGAGCAGCAGATAGCAGGTCTCGAGGTAGTCGCAGTTCACTGCGAGCTGCTCGATCGGATAGCCGCGATAGAGCAGTTCGCCCTTGTCGCCATCGATGTAGGTGATCTTCGACTCGCAGGCCGCGGTCGACATGAAGCCCGGGTCGAAGGTGAACTTCCCGGTCGCGCCATACAGCTTGCGGATGTCGACCACGTCCGGACCGATCGTGCCCTTGTAGATCGGCAGCTCGACGGCAGGCGTGCCGTCGGAGAAGGACAGCGTGGCTTTTTGCTGTGTGGTCATCGGTCGGGTTCCTGTAGTACGGGGAATTGTTCGGGTCTCAGGCCTCGCGCAGCATCTGCAGGACGCGGCGCGCCTGGGGCGAGAGCTGGCCCGGGTCGGGCTCGGCCCGCTCGAGGATCAGGTCCATCAGGCTGTTGTCGGAGAGTTCGAGAAGTTCGTCGAGCCCGCCGACCTGTTCGTCGGTGAGCGCCTCCTCGTGCAGGTCGAGGAAGCGCGTGAGCACGAGGTCGTTCTCGAGCAGTCCGCGACGCGCCCGCCAGCGCAGGCGCCGCCGACGGACCGGATCGGACTGATGACTCCCCGGAGCGGCGGGCTGCGGCGCCATGGTCGGTGCGCGGCCGGCGTCAGGCGGCGCGCCGGACCATCAGCTCCTTGATCTTGCCGATCGCACGGCTGGGGTTCAGCCCCTTCGGACAGACGTCGACGCAGTTCATGATCGTGTGGCAGCGGAACAGCCGATAGGGGTCCTCGAGATCGTCGAGCCGCTCGCTGGTCGCCTCGTCGCGGCTGTCGGCAAGGAAGCGGTAGGCCTGCAGCAGCCCCGCGGGTCCGACGAACTTGTCCGGGTTCCACCAGAACGACGGGCAGGAGGTCGAGCAGCACGCGCACAGGATGCACTCGTACAGGCCGTCGAGCTCCTCGCGCTCCTCGGGACTCTGCAGCCGCTCCTTCTCCGGCGGTGGCGTGTCGTTGATCAGGTAGGGCCGGATCGAGTGGTACTGCTTGAAGAACTGGGTCATGTCCACGATCAGGTCGCGGATCACGGGCAGCCCCGGCAGCGGCTTCAGGACGATCGGCTCCTTCAGGTCGCGCAGGTTCGTGGTGCAGGCCAGGCCGTTCTTGCCGTTGATGTTCATCGCATCCGAGCCGCAGACCCCCTCGCGGCAGGAGCGCCGGAATGCGAGGGAGTCGTCGCCGGACTGCTTGATGCGCATCAGCGCGTCGAGCAGCATCTTGTCGGTGGGCAGCAGCTCCACCTCCAGGTTCTCCATGTACGGCTTGGCATCCTTGTCGGGGTCGTACCGGTAGATCGAGAATTTCACCACCCGCTTGCCCGCGGCCGGCGTTGCCAGCTGCTTCTCTGCCACTGCGCTCATCGCTGCTCCTGTGCGCCTTCTCGTGCGTCTGCGTTGATCCGTGTGTTGCGGGCGGCCCGCTCCGGGCCACCCCCTCGCCCTTGCGCCGTCCTCAGAAAGTGCGCGCCTTCGGCTCGAAGGTGTCCACCGTCATCGGCTTCAGGCGCACCGGCTTGTATTCGAGCCGGTTGCCTTCCGAATACCACAGCGTGTGCTTGATCCAGTTGACGTCGTCCCGCTCCGGGTGGTCGCGATGCGCGTGCGCACCGCGGCTCTCCTTGCGCGCCTCGGCGGAGGTCATCGTCGCCTTGGCGACCTCGATCAGGTTGTCCACCTCGAGCGCCTCGACGCGGGCGGTGTTGAAGACCTTGGACTTGTCCTTCAGATGGATGTTGCCGACCCGCTGGGCGATCTCGAGGACGCGATCCACCCCCTCCTTCATCAGTTCGGAGGTGCGGAACACCCCGCAGTGCGTCTGCATCGTGCGTCGCAGATCGTTGGCGACCTCCTGCGCGCCCTCGCCCGAGCTCGAGCCTTCGAGCCGCGCCAGCCGCGCCAGGGTCGCGTCGCCGGCATCCCTGGGCAGCGGGCGATGCGACTGCTCGTTCGCGCGGCTTGCCACGATGTGGTTGCCCGCCGCACGGCCGAACACGACCAGGTCGAGCAGCGAGTTGGTGCCCAGCCGGTTGGCCCCGTGCACCGAGGTGCAGGCGCATTCGCCGATCGCGTAGAGCCCGCCGACCACCGCCTCCGGATTGCCGTCCCGGGGAACCACGACCTGGCCGTGGTGGTTGGCCGGGAGCCCGCCCATCTGGTAGTGGATGGTCGGTACCACCGGGATCGGATCCTTGATCGGATCCACGTTCGCGAACTTGATCGCGATCTCGCGGATCGACGGCAGCCGTTTCATGATCGTGTCGGCGCCCAGGTGATCGAGCTTGAGCAGCACGTAGTCGCCGTCGGGGCCCGCACCGCGGCCTTCCTTGATCTCCTGGTCCATCGAGCGCGAGACGAAGTCGCGCGGTGCGAGGTCCTTGAGCGTCGGGGCGTAGCGCTCCATGAAGCGTTCGCCATGCTTGTTCAGCAGGATCCCGCCCTCGCCGCGCACCCCTTCGGTGATCAGCACGCCAGCCCCGGCGACGCCGGTCGGGTGGAACTGCCAGAACTCCATGTCCTCGAGCGGGATGCCCGCGCGCGCCGCCATCCCCAGCCCGTCGCCGGTATTGATGTAGGCGTTCGTGGAGGCCGCGAAGATCCGGCCCGCGCCACCCGTGGCGATGACCGTGACCTTCGACTCGAGGATCATCACCTCGCCGGTCTCCATCTCGAGGGCCACCACCCCGAGGCAGTTGCCCTCGGCGTCCCGGATGATGTCCAGCGCCATCCACTCGACGAAGAACTGCGTGCGCGCACGCACGTTGCGCTGGTAGAGCGTGTGCAGCAGCGCGTGCCCGGTGCGGTCGGCTGCGGCGCAGGCGCGCTGCACCGGCTTCTCGCCGAAGTTCGCGGTGTGCCCGCCGAACGGACGCTGGTAGATCGTCCCGTCCGCGTTGCGGTCGAACGGCATCCCGAAGTGTTCGAGCTCGTAGACCACGTGCGGCGCCTCGCGGCACATGAACTCGATGGCGTCCTGGTCGCCCAGGTAGTCCGACCCCTTCACGGTGTCGAACATGTGCCAGTACCAGTTGTCCTCGCTCATGTTGCCCAGGGAAGCGCCGATGCCCCCTTGCGCGGCGACGGTGTGCGAGCGCGTCGGGAAGACCTTCGAGAGCACCGCCACGCTCCAGCCCGCCTCGGCCAGCTGCAGCGAGCAGCGCATCCCGGCCCCGCCGGCACCCACGATCACCGCATCGAACTTGCGGCGCGGGAGGTTGTTCGCCAGTTGGTTCAGCACGTCGGCCATCTCAGACGCTCCAGAGAATGATCACCGCCCACAGCGCGTAGGCAACCAGCAGCACGGCCGCGGCCGCCTCGAGGAACAGACGCAGCCAGGTCGGCTTGATGTAGTCCATGAAGATCTCGCGGGCCCCGATCCACGCGTGCCACATCAGCGAGACGAGCGCGAGCAGGGTCAGGATCTTCATCCAGGACGAGGCGAACAGCCCCGCCCAGGTGCCATAGGACAGCTCCGGCTGGACCATCAGGGCCACCAGCAGCACGACCGTGTAGAGGGCCATGACGATGGCCGTCACACGCTGCGCCAGCCAGTCCTTGAGCCCGTAGTGGGCTCCAACAACGATGCGCTTGGTCGTCATCTCAGTACACCCCGAAGAGCTTGCCAGCCACCACCAGCGTGAGCACGAGGCTCACTCCGAGCACCACCGCAGCGGAAGTGCGCCCCTGCTCCTTCTCCATGCCGATGTGCAGGTCCAGGATCAGGTGGCGGATGCCCGCGCAGAAGTGCTGCAGGTAGGCCCACACGAGCGCCAGGAGCACGAGCTTGGCGAACCAGTGCGAGACGATCGCGCGGTAATTTTCGAAGCTGATCTCCGACAGCAGGCTCTGCTGGAACAGGTAGAGCAGGAACGGCAGCCCCACGAGGAACAGCAGCGCGCCGCTGGCCCGGTGCAGGATCGAGACCCATGCCGCAAGCGGCATGCGGTACTGCATGATCTGCGTGACGTGGATGTTGCGGAACTGAGGCCGGACCCGCGGGCCCGGTTTGCCGGCCAGATCAGCCATGGGCACCCCTGGAAAAGAACGAGGGGCGAAGCCCTCGTGAGTTCATCGATGGCGAAACCCGGGCATTTTGACCGATTTTCCGCGGCGCCCAAAACCGCGGCGCCGCGCAGTCGCGACAGTCGTTCCGTTTCGATGCCCCATCTTCAGCCGAGTTCGTTGCGGTAGTGATGGCCACGGGTCACGTAGAACCCCCTGCGCATCTCGACGGGACGATCCTCGTAGGTGAAGGTGATGCGTTCGACCAGCAGCAGCGGCTCGCCCACCGGCACCGCAAGCGCCTCGGCGGTCGCCGCATCTGCAGCGACCGCCTTGACCCTCTCGGTGGCGCGGATCATCCGCACGCCGAACTCCGACTCGAACAGCCCGTACAGCGGACCGGTGTAGGCCGCGACGCGTTCCCCCGTGAGCCCCCGGAACTGCGCGCCCGGCAGCCAGATCTCGTCGAGCACGGTGGGCTGCCCCTCGAAGCAGAGCAGCCGACGGATCAGCACCACCGCTTCGCCGGCGCGCAACTGCAGCGCACGCGCAGCCTCTACCGGCGCGCGCAGCCGCCGGCACTCCAGGATGCGGCTGTCCATCGGCCCGGGCACGCTGCCCTGGTCCGGGCGCAGACGCAGGAAGCGGAACTGCGCCCGCGCCTCATGGTGTGTCGCAACGTAGGTGCCCCGTCCCTGCCGGCGCACGACCAGGTTCTCGGCGGCGAGCTCGTCGATCGCCTTGCGCACCGTTCCCTGGCTGACGCCGAAGCGTGTCGCCAGTTCGGTCTCGCTCGGGATGAGCTCGCCCGGCTTCCACTCACCGCTCTGCAGGCTGCGGGTGAGCAGGCCCTTGATCTGACGGTAGAGCGGGCTGAAGGTGGGCGCGTCGCGCTCGCCCCTGGCGGCTGCTTTCATGGATCGATTGCATCACATCGGATGCCGGATTTCAATAACTTATATCTTATATAAGACATAAGAGTAATTTGACAAACCACCGGGTCGCGCAATAAACTGCCGCGCAACCGCGGAACCAGGCTGTGCGCCGAAGGTCCCGTCCGTTCGTCCGCACTCTAGGAAACGCAACATGACCAAACCCGTCAAGCGCGTCGCCGTCACCGGCGCCGCCGGCCAGATCGGCTACAGCCTGCTGTTCCGCATCGCCAACGGCGACATGCTCGGCAAGGACCAGCCGGTGATCCTGCAACTGCTCGACATCACCGCCGCCCTTCCGGCGGTGGGCGGTGTGGTCATGGAGCTCGAGGACTGCGCATTCCCGCTGCTGCGCGGCGTGGTGGTCACCGACGACCCGAAGGTCGCGTTCAAGGACGCCGACTACGCACTGCTGGTGGGCGCACGCCCGCGCAGCAAGGGCATGGAGCGCAAGGACCTGCTCGAGGCCAACGGGGCGATCTTCACCGTCCAGGGTCGCGCGCTCGACGAGGCTGCCAGCCGCGACGTGCGGGTGCTGGTCGTGGGCAACCCGGCCAACACCAACGCCTACATCGCAATGAAGTCGGCCCCCGGCCTGCCGAAGAAGAACTTCACCGCGATGCTGCGCCTGGACCACAACCGCGCGCTGTCGCAGATCGCCACCCGGACCGGCCAGCCGGTGGACCAGATCGAGAAGCTCGCCGTCTGGGGCAACCACTCGCCGACGATGTATCCCGACTACCGCTTCGCGACCATTGGCGGCCAGTCGGTCAAGGCGATGATCAACGACGAAGCCTGGAACCGCGACACCTTCATTCCCACCGTGGGCAAGCGCGGCGCCGCGATCATCGAGGCGCGCGGGCTGTCCTCGGCAGCCTCGGCCGCGAACGCCGCGATCGACCACATGCGCGACTGGGCCCTGGGCACCGGCGGCAAATGGGTGACGATGGGGATCCCCTCGGACGGCTCCTACGGGATCCCCGAGGACACGATGTACGGCTTCCCGGTCACCTGTGCCAACGGCGAGTACACGATGGTCAAGGGCCTGGAGATCGACGAGTTCAGCCGGTCGCGGATGGACCTCACCCTGAAGGAGCTGTTCGAGGAGCGCGACGGCGTCGCCCACCTGCTCGGCTGATTCCCCGGCGGCCTCGGCGGCGTGCCCGCGCCCCGCGCGGATCCGGGTCTTAGCCAGCGCGCCGCGGGCAGCCTTTCCTGGAGATTCCGATGACCCCTGGACAGAAGTTCCGCGCAGCGCTGGCCGACGAGAAGCCGCTGCAGATTCCCGGCGCGATCAACGCCAACCATGCGCTGCTGGCCAGGCATGCCGGCTACCGCGCCATCTACCTCTCCGGCGGCGGCGTCGCCGCCGGCTCTCTGGGCCTGCCCGACCTGGGCATCTCGGGCCTTGACGACGTGCTCACCGATGTGCGCCGGATCACCGACGTCTGCGACCTGCCCCTGCTGGTCGACGTCGACACCGGTTTCGGCTCCTCGGCGTTCAACGTCGCGCGCACGACGAAGTCCCTGATCAAGGCCGGGGCCGCCGCGATGCACATCGAGGACCAGGTCGGCGCCAAGCGCTGCGGCCACCGCCCGAACAAGGAGATCGTCAGCAAGGACGAGATGGTCGACCGCATCAAGGCGGCGGTCGACGCCCGGACCGACGACAGCTTCTTCATCATGGCGCGCACGGACGCGCTGGCGGTCGAGGGCCTGGACAAGGCGATCGAGCGCGCAGTGGCCTGCGTCGAGGCGGGCGCCGACGGGATCTTCCCCGAGGCGATGACCGAGCTGCCGATGTACGCGCAGTTCGCCAGGGCGGTGGGCGTTCCCGTACTGGCCAACATCACCGAGTTCGGCGCCACTCCGCTGTTCACGGTGCAGCAGCTCGCCGAAGTCGACGTCGCGATGGTGCTCTACCCGCTGTCGGCCTTCCGCGCGATGAACAAGGCCGCGCAGAACGTCTACGAGACCATCCGCCGCGACGGCACGCAGGCAGCCGTGGTGTCGTCGATGCAGACCCGCAAGGAACTGTACGACTCCATCGGCTACTGGGATTTCGAGAGGAAGCTCGACGAGCTCTTCTCGAAGAAGGCCTGAGCCGGCCGCGCGAACCACCACCCACCCGTCCGTAACTCCCGGGGAGACGATCCGAATGACCACCGAGACCCAACCGACCACCGGCCCGAAACCCAAGAAATCCGTCGCCCTGTCCGGCGTGACCGCAGGCAACACGGCGCTGTGCACCGTCGGGCGCACCGGCAACGACCTGCACTACCGCGGCTACGACATCCTCGACATCGCCGACGCGGCGGAGTTCGAGGAGATCGCCTACCTGCTGGTGCACGGCAAGCTGCCGAACAAGGCCGAGCTGGCCGGCTACAAGGCGAAGCTGCGTGCGATGCGCGGGCTTCCCGCCAACGTGAAGACGGCGCTCGAGTGCCTGCCGGCCTCCTCGCACCCGATGGACGTGATGCGCACCGGCGTCTCGGCGCTGGGCTGCCAGCTGCCCGAGAAGGACGATCACAACATCCCCGGCGCGCGCGACATCGCCGACCGCCTGATGGCCTCGCTCGGCTCGATGCTGCTCTACTGGTACCACTACAGCCACAACGGCAAGCGCATCGACGTCGAGACCGACGACGACTCGATCGGCGCCCACTTCCTCCATCTGCTGCACGGCACCCGGCCCTCGGACCTGTGGGTCAAGGCGATGCACACCTCGCTGATCCTGTACGCGGAGCACGAGTTCAACGCATCCACCTTCACCGGCCGGGTCATCGCCGGCACGGGATCGGACATGTACTCGGCGATCACCGGCGCGATCGGCGCGCTGCGCGGGCCCAAGCACGGCGGCGCCAACGAGGTGGCCTTCGAGATCCAGAAGCGCTACGAGAACGCCGACGAGGCCGAGGCCGACATCCGCAGGCGGGTGGAGAACAAGGAGGTCGTGATCGGCTTCGGACACCCCGTGTACACGATCGCCGATCCGCGCAACAAGGTCATCAAGGAAGTGGCGCGCAAGCTCTCCTCGAGCGCCGGCGACATGAAGATGTTCGACATCGCCGACCGTCTCGAGTCGGTGATGTGGGAGATCAAGAAGATGTTCCCCAACCTCGACTGGTTCAGCGCGGTCAGCTACCACATGATGGGCGTGCCGACCGCGATGTTCACGCCCCTGTTCGTGATCGCCCGCACCTCGGGCTGGGCGGCGCACGTCATCGAGCAGCGCGTCGACAACAAGATCATCCGCCCCAGCGCCAACTACACCGGGCCGGAGAACCTGAAGTTCGTCCCGCTGTCCAAGCGCAAGTAGGCAGCGAAGACGCCGTGAGACGCGCCGCCCTCTGCGGCGTCCCGCTGGCTGCGCTGGCCCTGGCCGGCGGCCTGCTGGCCGAGGCCGTCGCCCAGACGGCGGCTCCGGACGATCACCCGCGTCGCAGGCCCGGGCTGTGGGAGGTGCGCACCGCGGGAGCGCAGGCTTCCGGTCTGCCTCCCACGCGGTTCTGCGTGGGCGAGCACACCGACAACGAGACCTCCCAGCTCGACCGCAGCGTCGGCGGGCGCGGCGCGTGCACGCTGGGGGCCTTCCGCCGTGCGGGCCGCGCATGGGTGGCCGAGTCGGTCTGCCGCCAGGGCAGGACCTCCGTGGTGAGCCGCGCGATCGCCTCCGGCGACCTCGAGACCGAGTACCGCATCGACACCGTCGTCCAGTACGATCCTCCGCTGGGCGGCGTGCGCCGCGAGGACAAGGAGGCGGTGCTCGCCACCTGGCTCGGCCCCTGCGAACCGGGCCAGAAGCCCGGCGACATCGTCGTGCCCGGCATGGGCACCCTGAACATGGTGGACGGCAGCTTCCGCGCCGAGCCGCAGCAGCGGCCGGCGCGCAAGGGCCGGACGCACTGAACCGCAACACCCTCCAACGACCCCACACCCCTGCCCACCATTCATCCCCCTAGAGGCAAGCAATGAGCAACAACGCGTTCAACACACTGAAGGACTTCGAGCTGAAGTCCGGCAAGACGGCGAAGTTCCATTCGCTGCCGGCGCTCGCACGCAAGTTCCCCTCCGTGAAGCGGCTGCCGGTCTCGATCCGGATCGTGCTCGAGTCGGTGCTGCGCAACTGCGACGGCCAGAAGGTCACCAAGGAGCACGTCGAGCAGCTCGCGAACTGGACGCCCAACGGCGAACGCCACGCGGAAATCCCCTTCGTCGTCGCGCGCGTGGTGCTGCAGGACTTCACCGGCGTGCCCCTGCTGGCCGACCTGGCCGCGATGCGCAACGTGGCGGGCGAGCTGGGCAGGAATCCCAAGATCATCGAGCCGCTGGTTCCGGTGGACCTGGTCGTCGACCACTCGGTGATGATCGACCACTTCGGCTCGAAGAAGGCCCTGGCCGAGAACATGAAGCTGGAGTTCGAGCGCAACAACGAGCGCTACCAGTTCATGAAATGGGGCATGCAGGCCTTCGACACCTTCCGCGTCGTGCCCCCGGGCTTCGGCATCGTCCACCAGGTCAACCTCGAGTACCTGGCGCGCGGCGTGCACAAGCGCAAGGACGGCGTGTGCTATCCCGACACCCTGGTCGGGACCGACAGCCACACGACGATGATCAACGGCATCGGCGTGGTCGGCTGGGGCGTGGGCGGGATCGAGGCCGAGGCCGGCATGCTGGGCCAGCCGGTCTACTTCCTGACGCCCGACGTCGTCGGCGTCCAGCTCGAGGGGCGCCTGCGCGAGGGCGTCACTGCCACCGACCTGGTGTTGACCATCACCGAGATGCTGCGCAAGGAGAAGGTGGTCGGGAAGTTCGTCGAGTTCTTCGGCGCGGGCACCGAGAGCCTGGCAGTGCCGGACCGTGCGACGATCGCCAACATGGCGCCCGAGTACGGCGCGACCATGGGCTTCTTCCCGGTCGACGAGCGCACCATCGCCTACTTCGAGGGCACCGGCCGCACCAAGGGCGAGATCGACGCTTTCGAATCCTACTTCCGCGCCCAGGGCCTGTTCGGCGTGCCGCGTGCCGGGGAGATCGACTACACGAAGGTGCTCACGCTCGACCTCGACACCGTGGCCCCGTCGCTGGCGGGCCCCAAGCGCCCGCAGGACCGCATCGAGCTCGGCAAGGTCGCCTCGAGCTTCACCGAACTGTTCACCAAGTCGGTGGCCGAGGACGGTTTCAACCAGCCGGCCGAGAAGCTCGACCAGACCTTCACGACCTCCGACGGACTGGAACTGCGCAACGGCGACGTGCTGATCGCCGCGATCACCTCGTGCACCAACACCTCCAACCCCGGAGTGCTGCTGGCCGCCGGCCTGCTCGCCAAGAAGGCGGTCGAGGCCGGCCTGAAGGTGCGCAAGCACGTGAAGACCTCGCTGGCCCCGGGATCGCGGGTGGTGACCGAGTACCTGGAGCAGGCCGGGCTGCTGCCCTACCTCGAGAAGCTGGGCTTCTCGGTGGCCGCCTACGGCTGCACGACCTGCATCGGCAACGCCGGTGACCTGACCCCGGAGATCAACGAGGCGATCCTCCAGAACGACCTGGTCTGCGCGGCGGTGCTCTCGGGCAACCGCAACTTCGAGGCCCGGATCCACCCGAACCTGAAGGCCAACTTCCTGGCCTCCCCGCCGCTGGTGGTCGCCTATGCGCTGGCCGGCAACGTTCGGGTCGACCTGATGACCCAGCCGGTGGGCAAGGGCAAGGGCGGCCGCGAGGTGTTCCTGGGCGACATCTGGCCGAACAGCGACGAGATCTACGCGCTGATGAAGTACGCGATGAGCCCGAAGGTGTTCAAGGCGAACTACGCGCAGGTGCAGGACAACCCGGGCCGCCTCTGGGAGAAGGTCAAGGGCACCAAGGGCCAGGTCTACGACTGGCCGGGCTCGACCTACATCGCGAAGCCCCCCTTCTTCGACGGCTTCACGATGGAGCCGGCCGCGACGGCCGACGGCATCCGGGGCGCGCGTGCGCTGGGCGTGTTCGGCGACTCCATCACCACCGACCACATCTCGCCGGCGGGTTCGATCAAGGAGAGCTCGCCTGCAGGCAGGTGGCTGATCGAGAACGGCGTGGCCAAGGCCGACTTCAACAGCTACGGCTCGCGCCGGGGCAACCACGAGGTGATGATGCGCGGCACCTTCGCCAACGTGCGCATCAAGAACCTGATGATCCCGCCCAAGGCCGACGGCTCGCGCGTGGAAGGCGGACTCACGATCCATCAGCCCAGCGGCAAGGAACTGTCGATCTACGACGCCGCGATGCAGTACATCCACGACGGCGTGCCCACGATCGTGTTCGGCGGCGAGGAGTACGGCACCGGCTCCTCGCGCGACTGGGCGGCCAAGGGCACCCAGCTGCTGGGCGTGAAGGCGGTGATCGCGCGCAGCTTCGAGCGCATCCACCGCTCGAACCTGGTCGGAATGGGCGTGCTTCCGCTGCAGTTCAAGGACGGCGACAGCATCGACAGCCTGGGAATCACCGGTGAGGAAACCTTCGACATCGAAGGGATCGCCGGCGAGATCCAGCCCCAGCAGGATGTCGTCCTGGTGATCCACCGGGCCGACGGCAGCTCCAGGCGCGTTTCGCTGCTGCTGCGCATCGACACGCCGATCGAGGTCGACTACTACCGCCACGGAGGCATCCTGCCCTTCGTGCTGCGGCAACTGGTCGCGGCCTGACGGCGGCGAGGCTGCGGGCACCGGGCGCGCAGCACCTTCGAGGGTCGCCTCCGGTCCGGGATTCCCGGGTCGGAGGCGACCCTCGTCGCATGCGGATGCCACCGTCCGCATGGACGGCGCACTGGCGCCCTCCCCGCGTCAGGGCATGCCAGCGACCGTCCTTTGCGATTAAACTCGCAGCGTCGCATCCCTCGTTCCGACCCGCCACGACGCTGCCTTGCTGACCCAGCCCGCTCCCCTCACGAATCCCGCTCTGGGGACGCTCCCGAGGCTGCTGCTCGTGGCGGTCGTCTCGCTGGCGGCCTGCCTGCTGGCCGAGCTGCTGACCCTCGGCAATCCGGTCCGCCTGGTGATCTGGCCGGGCGCCGCGGTCGCGATGGCAGCGGGCTGGCGCTTCGGGGTCCGCTGGGTGCTGCCGGCGGCAGCCGGCGCGGCCTTCTGGGCGCTCGTGCGCCAGGAAAGCGTCATCCTCGCGCTGACCGCCTTCGCCGCCTCGTGCGCCGGCCCGGCGATCGCGATCTCCGCGATCCACAGGCTGGCCACCTGGAAGCCGGCCGACCACAGGCTCGAAGCGGTGTTCCGCTTCGTGGTCGCGGCCGCGCTGCTGGCCGCGCCGGTCGACGCCCTGATCGCGGCGCTGGGCGCGGCCCTGTCGGACGAGGCCGCGGGCGCGAGCGTGCTCCAGACCTTCGCCGCCTGGTGGCTCATCGATGCGCTCGGGATGATGCTGATCACGCCTGCGTTGCTCGCATGGCGCGCGGGCGGCGTTGCCGAGCCGGAGCCGGACGCCGACGATGCCCTGGCGATCGATCCTGGCGCGCTGCTGATGACGCTGGCCGCCGCAGCCGGCAGCCTGACGCTGCACGTCTTCGGTGCGGGCGCCTATGCATCGGCGCTCCTGTTCTTCTATTTCCCGATCGTCGCCTGGGCAGCAGTGCGCCTGTCGGAACGCAGCGCTGCAGCCACCCTGCTGGTCACCGCGCTGCCGCTGCTGGCGATGCGTTCGTGGCAGGGTCACCCGGGCGCCGGACTGCCGCTGGAAGGCTCGCTGCTGGTGCTGTGCGCAGTGCTGGTGGGCCTGCTGATGCAGGCCGTTGCAGCAGATCGTCGCTTCGCACTGGCGCGGGTGGCCGAGCAGGCGCGGCAGGACCTGACCACCGGACTGCTCAACGACAGGGGCCTGCTGAGCGACCTGGGCAGCCGCCTCGTGGCAGCCGACCGCCCGAGCTACGGCCTGGTGGGTGTGCACATCGGCAACTTCGACACCATCCACGATCTCTGCGGACCGATCCGCGCCCTGCAGCTCGAACAGGGCGTGGCGCTGCTGCTGACCCGCCAGCAGGGAAGCGTGCGGGCCGCACGACTGTCCTCGGGGCGCTTCGCGCTGCTGTTCCCTGCCGACACCATCACACAGGTGCGCAGCCTCGCGCGCGAGATCTACGCGCAGCTCAACGGCCAGGTCTACAAGGCGGCGCACGGCAGCATCAGGCTGCAGGCGAGCGTCGGCGGACTGCTGCTGGACCGGCACGTGCTGATCGACCCGGAGGACTGCCTGCTGTCGCTGTCGGACGCGATGGCGATCGCCGCGAGCGTGCGCGACCCGCAGCTCTTCGTCGAGCCGCTGTCGCAGACGATGATCGACGCGCGCCGCTCCCATCAGGGCAAGATCGAGAACATCCGCGAGGCCATCCGCGAGGAGCGCCTCGAAGTCCATGCCCAGCCGATCGTCGACCCCGAGGCGCCCGACGGCATGCTCTCGTTCGAGATCCTCACCCGCCTTCGCGACCGCGACGGCACGATGATCCGCCCGCCCGAGTTCCTGCCGCTGGCGGTCCAGGCGCAGATGACCGTGGAACTGGACCGCGGCGTGATCCGCAAGGTCTTCGGCTGGCTGGCGGCCAACCCTGCTGCGCTGGCGCGCACCCACAAGTGCTCGATCAACCTCTCCGGCCTGACCATGAGCGACGGCTCGATCCCGGCCTTCATCCGCGAGCAGCGCACGCTGCACGGCATCCCGTCCGACAAGGTGGTCTTCGAGATCACCGAGAGCGAGGCGATCCGCAACCCGGGCGCTGCCTCGCGGCTGGTCGACGACCTGAAGGCCGACGGCTTCGGGATCGCCCTGGACGACTTCGGAACCGGGCTGGCCACCTTCGAGTACCTGAAGCGCTTCCCGCTCGATTACCTGAAGATCGACGGCTCGTTCATCCGCAACCTGGTGTCGAACCCGATCGACGAGGAAATCGTGCTGTCCACGGTGCGGGTGGCGCGGCGCCTGAACATCCGCACGGTGGCCGAGCACGTGCACAACCAGGACACGCTCGATCGGCTCACCGACATCGGCGTCGACCACATCCAGGGCGACTGGATCGGCCGCGCCGCGCCTCTCGAACAACTGTTTACAGCGCCCGCGCGGCGCGTCACGCGCTCGCCGGCCTAGGGTCTCGTGCCCGGCCCGCAAGCGGGCGCAGTCAGCCGGCCAGCCAGCGCCGCAGGTTCGGTTCCTCGTCCACGTCCCAGAGCGTGCGCAGTTGCGACCACCGCGCGCCGCTCTCCTGCAGGCGCCGCCGCGTGGCGGCCATCAGCGTGTCGCACCCCCAGGGCATGTCCTCGAACAGGTGCGCGACGCGGCGGCTGAGCCCCACGAGCGCGTAACCGCCGTCCTCGGTGGGCCCGAACACCGCATCGCGCTCGCGCAAGGCCTCGAAGGCATCGTGCAGGTCGCTGGCCGACAGCGAGACGACGTCACTGCCGACGAGCACTG
>CAUJHG010000023.1 GCA_963204785.1 Pseudomonadota bacterium
GCCGACGCGGATCCCGCCTCGGTCTACGAGGGCAAGGAGGGCGACCCGTACAGCCGGCCCGAGGTCCGCGACCCCTGCCTGGCGCGCTGCCATCCGGATTTCGAGTCGCTCGAAGCCGATGGGCGCTTCGAGGAGCTCGCGATGACCCTCTACGCGCCGCTCGCGCAATGGGCGCAGACGCTCGCGGTGATGCCCCACGCAGCCGCCGACGAGACTCGGCCCGGCACTGAGGGCCGGGCTCGCGTTGCGGAGGAAACCGGGAAATGAGCCAGCGCCTGGACATCGTGCGCTTTCCGCTGCACGGCAGCCGGCTGATCGAGGCGAGCGCGGGCACCGGCAAGACCTGGACCATCGCCGCGCTCTACCTGCGCCTGGTGCTCGGTCACGGACGCGAGGGCGCGGCCTTCGGGCGCCCCCTGCTGCCCTCCGAGATCCTGGTGATGACCTTCACGCGGGCAGCCACGCGGGAACTGTCCGACCGCATCCGCGCCCGCCTGGTCGAGGCAGGCCGCTGCTTCCGCGGCGAGTCCGCGCCCCCGGCGCACGACGCGCTGCTCGAACAGCTGCTGGCCGACCACCCCGACCCCGCGTCGCGCGCGCAGGCGGCCTGGCGCCTGTCGATGGCCGCCGAGGCGATGGACGACGCGGCGATCTTCACGATCGACGCCTGGTGCCAGCGGATGCTGCGCGAGCACGCCTTCGACAGCGGCAACCCCTTCGACGAGGAGCTCGACGCCGACGAGGCGGCGCTGCTCGAGCAGGCCGCGCAGGACTACTGGCGCCAGCACTGCTACCCGCTTTCGGCGGCGCAGCTCGAGTGGGCGGCGCGCGCGTGGAAGGACCTCGACAGCCTGATCCAGGGCGTGCGCGGCGTCCTCGCCCAGGACGCATCCCCGCCGGAAGCAGCCGGGGACGGGACGCTGGCGCGGTGCATCGATCGCGTGGCGGCCGCCGACCACGCCAGCCGCACGCAGCTCGGCCTGGGCTGGGTCGAGCGTGCGCAGTCGATGAAGGAGTGGATCCGCGCGCAGCTCGCCCCGAAGGCCGTGGACTGGGACAGGACCAAGCTGAAGTCGAACTGGTATCCGGCCTGGCTCGACGCAGTCGCCGACTGGGCTCGCGCGCCGACGCAAGGTCAGCTCACCTTGACCGCTGCCGCCCGTCACCGGCTGAGCCCGGCCGGCATGCTCGAGGCGCGCAAGGCCGGCGCGCCGCCGATCGAGCTGCCGCCGGACTTCGAGGCACTGGAGAAGCTGCTGCAGGCCTGGGATGCGCTTCCGAACCCCTGCGCTGCCCTGCGCCTGCACGCGCTCGCGCGGATCGCGCAACGCATGTCAGAGCTCAAGCGCCGCGCCCGCCGCTTCGGCTTCGCCGACATGCTGCACCGACTGGATCACGCACTCGGGGCAGCGCAGGGGCAGCGGCTGCGCGCGCGCATCCTGGCCCAGTACCCGGTGGCGCTGATCGACGAATTCCAGGACACCTCGGCGCTGCAGTACCGGATCTTCGACGCGCTCTACCGCACCGAGGACAACGATCCAGCCACCGCCCTGCTGCTGATCGGCGACCCGAAGCAGTCGATCTACGGCTTTCGCGGCGCGGACATCCACAGCTACCTGCGGGCGCGCCAGGCCACTGCGGGCCGGCACTACGCGCTGGACACCAACCACCGCTCGGCCAGCGCCCTG
The DNA here is from genome assembly GCA_963204785.1 of Pseudomonadota bacterium. GTDB lineage: Bacteria > Pseudomonadota > Gammaproteobacteria > Burkholderiales > Burkholderiaceae_E > Quisquiliibacterium. The sequence continues at coordinate 1,689 of CAUJHG010000023.1, forward strand.
GTGGCCGCGGTGAACGAATGGTTCGGGCAGGCCGAATCGCGCGAGGGCGAAGGCGCCTTCATGTTCCGCGCCGGTGCGCGAGACCTCCTGCCCTTCGAGCCGGTGTCGGCGAAGGGGCGCGAGGAGCGCCTGCGCACCGCGCAGGGCACGGCGGCGGCGCTGACCATCGAATACGAGCTCGAAATGCGTGGCGCGACGCAGGACCGGCGGCTGTTCGCTGCACGCTGCGCCGAGCGGATCGTCGCCCTGCTCACCGACGAATCGGCGGGCTTCGAGCATTCCGCAGACGGCTTCCGCCGGCTGCGCCCCGCCGATCTCGCCGTACTGGTGCGCACCGGCAAGGAGGCGGCGGCGGTGCGCCGCGAACTGCGCCGGCGCGGCATCGCCTCGGTCTACCTGTCGGACAGGGACTCGGTCTTCGCCAGCGACGAGGCGCGCGACCTGCTCCACTGGCTGCGCGCGGTGGCCTCGCCGCTGGACGCGCGGCTGGCGCGCGCCGGGCTGGCCACCCGCACCGTCGGGCTGCCGATCGCCGAGCTGGCGCTGCTGGCCGTCGACGACGAGGCCTTCGACCTGCGCAGCGAACAGCTGCGCGCGCTGCACACGGTCTGGCGCGAGCAGGGCGTGCTCGCGATGCTGCGCCGCACGCTGCACCTGCTGGAGCTCCCCGCGCGCTGGCTCGGCGAGCCCGACGGCGAGCGGCGGCTGACCAACTTCCTGCACCTGGCCGAACTGCTGCAGAACGCAAGCGTCGAACTGGAGGGCGAACAGGCGGCGATCCGCTGGCTGGCAACGCGGATCGAAGGCGGCGAAGGAGTCAGCGATGAACAGGTGCTGCGCCTGGAGAGCGACGCCGACCTGGTCAAGGTGGTCACGGTGCACAAGAGCAAGGGCCTCGAGTACCCGGTGGTCTTCCTGCCCTTCGCGTGCAGCTTGCGCAAGGTGACGAAGTCGGACACGAAGCACCTGAACCTGCCCGATGAAGGAGGCGCCCGCGAGCTGAAGCTCGACTTCGATGACGCCGACCTTCAGCGCGCCGATCGCGAGCGGCTGCGCGAGGACCTGCGGCTCTTCTACGTGGCGCTCACCCGGGCGCGGCACGCGCTGTGGATGGGCTTCAGCGCGGTGAAGATCGGCAATGAGAAGGCATGCTCGACGCACCAGAGCGCCCCCGGCTACCTGCTGGGCGGCCCGCAGCAGCGCGAGGCGCAGGAGTGGCGGCCGTTGCTGGAGGCGCTGGCCGCGCGCAGCTCCGGCAGCCCTGGCGATGCGCAGACGGGGGGCGCCGCCACGAAGAGGGCGGCAGACGCGGATCCTGCGCCCGGAATCGTCGTGCTGCCTGCGGTGCAGGACCCGCAGCGCACCCGGCTGCCCGCCCGCGAGGCGCCGCCGCCGCTGCAGGAGCGCCCGCCCTACGACGTCCGCTTCGAGCGCGACTGGTCGCTGGGCAGCTTCTCCTGGCTGGTGCGCGACCTGCCTGCGCCGCCGCTGGCGCCCACCCACGCCCATCGCCCGGCGCAGGACGAGCCGCCCGAGCCCGTGCCACCGGCCCTGCCGGGCGCGCCCGCCGATGCGGCCCTGCCGCCCTGGCATCGCTTCCCGGGCGGCGCGCTCGCCGGGGACTTCCTGCACGGCCTGCTCGAGTGGCTTTCCGCCGAGCAGTTCGCGCTGGAGGGCAACGACGCGCTCGAGGCCGGCCTGCGCCGCCGCTGCGAGCGCGGGGGGCACGGCGAGCGCGCCGACGGGCTGCTCGACTGGATGCGCACGCTCCTGGCCACGCCGCTGCCGAGCCTCGGAGCGCCGCTGCAGGCGCTGCGCACGCAGCAGGCGGAGCTGGAATTCTGGCTGCCCTCGCAGCGGCTCCCGGCAGCGGTGGTGGACGCCGCCTGCCGCGATGCGCTGCTCGGCGGGCGGGCGCGCCCCGAGCTGCCGCAGCGGGTGCTCAACGGAATGCTGATGGGATTCGCCGACCTGGTCTTCGAGCACGAGGGGCGCTACTGGGTGCTCGACTACAAGTCGAACCGGCTCGGCGAGAGCGGCGCGGACTACGATCGCGACGCGCTGGAGGCGTCGATGGCCCAGCACCGCTACGACGTGCAGGCGGCGATCTACCTGCTCGCGCTGCACCGCCTGCTGCGCGCGCGCCTGGGCGCCGCCTACGACCCCGCGCGCCAGCTGGGCGGCGCGCTGTACCTGTTCCTGCGCGGGATCGACGGGCCGCAGCGCGGCGAGTACGCGCTGCGCGCCGACGCGCGGGTGCTCGGGCTGCTCGGCACGCTCGACCGCGCGCTCGCAGCCGCGGAGGTCCCGGCGTGAACCGGCCCGCCCCCGCGCCTGCCGGCGCCCGCGCGCCCCAGCCTGCCGGCGCCACGACGCCCTGCGCGCTGCTGCGCGCCTGGAGCGATGCCGGGCTCTTGCGCCACCTGGACAGCGCCTTCGCCGAGTTCATTGCCGGACTGGATCCGCAGGCCAGCCCGGCGCTGCTGTTCGCGGCGGCGCTGCTCGCACAGGCCGAAGGCAGGGGACACAGCTGCCTGCCGCTGGCGCCGCTCACCGCCGATCCGTGGGCGGCGCCAGGCTGGCCGCCGGAGGCCCGCATCGCGGTCGAGGCGCTGCAGCCTCCGCTTCCCGCCACCCTCGCCGCCTGGCTCGACGAGCTCATGCGCAGCCCGGTGGTGCGCCGGGTCGGGCGCGACCCGGATCTGGGCCAGCCGCTGGTCGTCGACGGCGAGGACAGCGCGCCGCGCCTGTACCTGCGGCGCTACTGGCACCAGGAGCGGACCGTGGGCAGCGCGGTCGTCGAACGCTGCGCACAGCCCGTTCCGATCGACGAAGCCGCCGCGCGCGCCTGGCTCGACCGGCTCTTCCCGCGCCGGGAAGGCGACGACAGCGCCGAGGGCCCTGCGGCGCCCGACTGGCAGAAGCTCGCCTGCGCGATCGCGCTGCGCGGACGGCTGTCGATCGTCACCGGCGGCCCCGGCACCGGCAAGACCTACACTGCCGCCCGCCTGCTGGCGCTGCTGCTGGCCACGAGCGAGGCCCCGGAGCAGCTGCGCATCGCGCTGGCCGCGCCCACCGGCAAGGCCGCTGCGCGCCTGCGGCAGTCGATCGACGGCTCGCTGCAGGAGCTCCAGCAGGGCCTGGGCCCTGCGCTCGACCTGGGCGCGCTCACCCGCCGCATCGGACCGGCGCGCACGCTGCACGCGCTGCTCGGCGCCCGCCCGGACACCCGTCGCTTCCGTCACCACGCCGGCAATCCGCTGGACCTCGACGTGGTGATCGTCGACGAGGCCTCGATGATCCACCTGGAGATGATGGCGGCGCTGCTCGGGGCGCTGCCTGCGCAGGCGCGGCTGATCCTGCTCGGCGACAAGGACCAGCTCGCCTCGGTGGAAGCCGGTGCAGTGCTGGGCGACCTGTGCCGCGACGCCGCGGCCGGCCGCTACGACGGGGAAACGGCGCGCTACCTGCTGGAGACCACGGGCCTGCGCCTGCCACAGTCCGTCAGGGCGCTGCAGGAACCGGCGCCGCCGCTGGCCCGGCAGACCGTGATGCTGCGCGAGAGCCGGCGCTTCGGCGGCCCGATCGGCGCGCTCGCGCGTGCAGTCAACGACGGCGCCGATCCCGCGCAAGCCGGCCGGCTGATCGCGCAGGACCGCAGCGGCGTGCTGATGGCAGCGGAGGATGGCCGGCTCGCCCGCGTGATCGAGCTCGCCACCGGCGGCCGGCCCGGCGCGAGCGCCAGCTATCGCGACTACCTGGAGATCCTCGCGCAAGCGCCGCAGCGCGGCGACGCGGACAGCCACGCGCAGTGGGCGGTCCGGGTGCTGAAGGCCTTCGACCGCTTCCGCATCCTGTGCGCAGTGCGTGAAGGCGACTGGGGCGTCCAGGGACTGACCCCGGCGATCGAGCGCGCGCTGGAACAGGCGCCGCGCGCAGACGGCAGCGGCAGACTGCTGTCGCGGCGCGGAAGCTGGTATCCCGGGCGGCCGGTGATGGTGACCCGCAACGACCCGGCGCTCGGCGTCTCCAACGGCGACGTCGGCATCGCGCTGCCCACGCAGCAGGGCGGCCCGGGCCTGCGCGTGCACTTCCTCGACGGGGAGCAGCTGCGCTCGGTGTCGGTCAGCCGGCTCGCGCACGTCGAGACCGCGTTCGCGATGACCGTGCACAAGAGCCAGGGCTCGGAGTTCGAGCACACGCTGCTCGTGCTCGGCGCGCACGGCGGCAGCGTGCTGAGCCGAGAGCTCGTCTACACCGCGATCACCCGCGCCCGCAGCGCCTTCAGCCTGGTGGCCGAGCGTCCCGGCCTGCTCGAACAGGGCGTGCGGCAGCCGACGCAGCGCGAGAGCGGGCTGGCGCAATGGGTCGCGTCCACGCCCGAGCAGCGCGGCCTCGGGAACGCAGCGCTCGCCGAGGCGGCCGGGCATCGCGGATAATCCCCGGGCCCGGCTGCCGCCGGCCTCCCTTCCACCCGCCACCGAAACCGCAGGCACCGCCATGCCCAGTCCCGCCGAAGCCTTCGGCGTCGCCTCGATCGGCACGCCCCACACGCCCGCGGCCACCCGCGTCATGCTGCTGGGCAGCGGCGAACTGGGCAAGGAGGTGCTGATCGCGCTGCAGCGCCTGGGTGTCGAGACCATCGCGGTCGACCGCTACCCGAACGCACCCGGTCATCAGGTCGCGCACCACGCACGCACCATCGCGATGAGCGACCCGCAGGCGCTGCGCACGCTGATCGAGGCCGAGCGGCCGCTGCTGGTGGTTCCCGAGATCGAGGCGATCGCCACCCCGGTGCTCCAGGAGCTCGAAGCGCAGGGCAAGGTCCGCGTGATCCCCACCGCGCGCGCCGCACGACTGACCATGGACCGCGAGGGTATCCGTCGGTTGGCCGCCGAGACGCTCGGCCTGCCCACGAGCCCCTACCGGTTCTGCGATTCGCTCGCACGACTGCAGCAGGCGATCGACGAGGGCATCGGCTACCCCTGCATCGTCAAGCCGGTGATGAGCAGCTCGGGCAAGGGCCAGAGCAGGGTCGACGCTCCGGGGGACGTGGCCCGCGCCTGGGAATGCGCGCTCGCAGGCGGCAGGGTCAGCCACGGCCGGGTGATCGTCGAAGGCTTCGTCGACTTCGACTACGAGATCACGCTGCTGACGGTGCGCGCGCTGGAGGCGGGCGAGGTGCGCACGCACTTCTGCGCGCCGATCGGCCACCTGCAGGTCGACGGCGACTACGTCGAGAGCTGGCAGCCGCACCCGATGTCGCCGGCCGCGCTCGCGCGCTCGCAGGAGATCGCCCGCACGATCACCGACGACCTCGGCGGCCAGGGCGTCTACGGCGTCGAGCTCTTCGTGCGCGGCGACGAGGTCTGGTTCAGCGAGGTCAGTCCGCGCCCGCACGACACCGGCCTGGTGACGATGGTCACGCAGTGGCAGAGCGAGTTCGAACTGCACGCACGGGCCATCCTCGGCCTGCCGGTCAGCACCGCGCTGCGCAGCCCCGGCGCCAGCGCGGTGGTCTACGGCGGGATCGACGCCGTCGGCGTCGCCTTCGAAGGAGTGGCGCAGGCACTCGAGGAGCCCGGCACCGAGCTGCGGCTGTTCGGCAAGCCCGAGAGCCATCGGACGCGCCGCATGGGCGTCGCGCTGGCCTTCGACCGGGACATCGATGCGGCGCGCGCCAGGGCGCGACGCGCGGCGGCGAAGGTGCGCGTGCGCGAGGCCTGAGCTTCGCCGGGTCAGCCAGCCTCGCCCGCCGTCGCGACCACCCGGTCGACCCAGGCGATCAGGTTCGTGATGACCTCGGCGCGGTTGGTCTCGTTCACGGGCTCGTGCCGCGCGCCTCCGTACACGTAGGTGGAGACGTCGGTGAAGCCAAAGCTGCGCAGCCGGTCGGCCAGCGGGGTGAACCAGGCGAGGAAGTCGTTCACCGGGTCGCGGTCCCCGGTCATCAGCGCCAGCGGGAGCTCGCGGCGCACCTTCGCATACGCATCCCGCTGCGCGATGCGCTGCGCCCCGGCGTACATCGACGCGGTGGCGGCAGGGTCTGGGGTGAAGCCGCACAGCGGGTCGGCGATGTAGGCGTCCACCACCGCGGGATCGCGGCTGAGCCAGTCGTAGGGCGTGCGCGGGTTCGCGATTCCCGCGTTGAAGTCGGTCGCGCGCGCGCCCGAGCGCTTCGGGTCGCGCAGATCCAGCGCTGCGGTGCCGCTGAGCATCAGCCCGTCGACGAGGGCCGAGTGCTCCGGCAGGAAGTACTGCGCAGCGAACGATCCCATGCTGTGCGCGAACATGACCAGCGCGAGCCGCGGATGCAGTCCGCGCAGATGGCGGGTGACGAGCGCGAGGTCGTCGACCAGCGCGGCGAAGCCGCGCGGCCCGAAGTCTCCCAGCCTGCCCTCCCGGTGCGCGGCCGCGCCGTGCCCGCGGTGGTCGGCGGCGTGCACCAGGTAGCCTGCGCGCACCAGCGCGTGGGCCAGGTGGCGATAGCGGCCCGAGTGCTCGCCCCGTCCGTGCACGATCTGCACCTTGCCCCTGGGCGTCCGCTGCGACGACCAGGTGAACCCGTGGATCCTGTGTCCGTCGGGCGCCTCCAGCGTGAACTCCGTCTCCTGGATCTCCATCCGATGTCTCCGGTGCAGGTGTCATCGACCACGAACGCGCGTAGGGACCTGCCCGGGCGCCGCGCCCGGGCGCCGGGCGGGGGCCGCGTCAGCCGCCGGCCGGCGGGCGCACCCGATCCGGCCGGCCCGACCAGCTCCAGGCGACCGTCTCGCGCGAGATGCCCAGCAGCAGGCCGTGCAGGCTCCGGGGGTGGACCCAGCAGCCGTCGCGCTCGTCCTCGATGCGGCCGGCGCGCGGCGTCAGGGAGGCCCCCGCCGCCATCAGCCGCGCCTTGAGCGCGTCGAAGTCGTGGGTCTCCAGGTAGCACATGTACAGCGAATCGCCGCCGCGGCGTTCGACGAAGCGGCGCATCGCGCCCGGCCGCTCGGCAAAGGTCTGCGACAGCTCGATGCGGTCGAGGCGATCCGGGTCGAACAGCGTGAGCGTCCCCTCGTAGCCGAAGCGCTGGCTGGCGATCGGCGAGAAGGGGCGCGGGTCGAGCCCGAAGAGATCGACGTAGCGATCGCAGACCTTGCGCCAGTCGGAGTCCAGGCTGTTGGTCGCCTCGTAGAAGAAGCTCACCGGCCCGACACGCGGACGACGCGCGCTGGGCGAGACGACCATGGGCAGGCCGGCGGTCGTGGTTCCCGGGATGTAGAGGCGATCGCCTTCGCGCGTGAACGCCGCCCCCTTGCCCTCGAGCCGCGCGGCAAGCCCGTCCAGGTGCGGCGTGCTGTAGCCGGCGGCGAAGAGGCCCTCACCCCAGCGCTCGACGAAGCCGCGGATCGGGCCGGGACCGCGCGCCTCCCAGAGTTCGACCTCGCTCTCGCCGATCGACATCACGAGGCCGTCGGCGCCCAGCCAGTCGCTGCGCGCCTCGCGGGCGGGCTCGGCGCCGAGCAGGCGCGCGAAGGTTTCACCTGCCGCGCGGCGCGACTGCACCGCCATCAGCATCCGGTCGACGCGATCGAGCACGATAGGGTCTCCTCAGGCTTGTCGTGTGGGGCTGCGCAGAGGTGTCGTGGGAGGCTGCGCATCCCCGAGAGTATCGGACAGCGCAGGGCCATGGCCACCCGGAGTGATCGATGCCCTAAGATTCCGGCCGAACGCCCAGTTCCGAAACCCCCGTGCCCCACGACCCCATCGCCTGGTACGACGCGCACGCTCCCGAACTCGCCCGAACCTACGAGGCGATCGAAGCCGAGCACCTGCACGCCTGGTTCGTCGACCTGCTGCCGAAGGCCGGCGCCGCAGCGCTGGACGTCGGCGCCGGCACCGGCCGCGACGCCGCATGGCTCGCTTCACGGGGCTTCGAGGTCGTCGCGGTCGAGTCCTCGAAGGCGATGCGCGAGCAGGCGCTGGCGCTACGCCCAGAGGCCAGCGTGCGCTGGGTGCAGATGGCGATCCGCTTGCCGGACGCCAGGCGATCACGAGGAACGCTGCGCAAAGGTGCAACCATTGTGACGCCCACTCGAAGGAGCGGTCAGCCATCAGCTCGCACCGCCTGCTCGAGTGCTTCGCTAGCCCACTGATTCAGGCTCTTGCCCATCGCCTGAGCCTTTATCAGCGCCCGAGTGTGCACCTCGGGCGGCACGCGGAGCAGGAGCTTGCCCGAGGCCGGCTTCCCGGGCGAGATACCTTGCTCCTCGCAGTCTGCAAGATAGTCCTTGACCGCCGCCGTAAATCCGCGCCGCAGTTCAGCCACGGTTTTTCCGTGAAAACTGACGATGCTGCGAAGCCCGAGCACCCGACCTACAAAGATGTCGTCGCGCTCGTCATATTCGACCCGGGCGGTGTAGCCTCGAAAGGTCATCGTGTTCATGGTTTGACTCCTGCGCTCGTGGACGATACCGCCGAGTGCTTTGATCACGAACTCGATATCTGAAAAGATGATCGACGGCGAGGTTGGTCGCGCGAGATGGCTGCCGGCGTCTTCTTTTCAAGGCGCCACGCTCCTTCGATCCATCTCTGCAATGGGGCGCAACCGCCATGCCTCACCCACCCCGCCAAGCGCCTCCACCCACCTCCCCGGCCCCGCCAGATCCCCCTTCGGCGTCGCGATCCTCAGCACCCTCGGCGCTTCGTCCCCGGGCAGCGTGATCGCGGTCACCGTTGCCTCATCGGCCACGCCGGTGCGCACCACGGCCAGCGCCACTTCGCGGGCGATGCGCGCGCCCCTGCGGTCGGGCTTGTGGTGGTCCTTGCCGGTGAGCGCACCGCCGCCGATGGGCACGCGCGGGCCGTAGAAGTCCAGCAGCAGCTTCTTGCCGGACAGGCCGTTGTCGCCCTCGGGACCGCCGACGTGAAAGCCGCCCCCGGGGTTGACCAGGATCTCCGGCTCGGCATCCTCCAGACCGGGGAGCGCTGCGCGGGCGCGCTGCAGCACCGTCTGCGCGCAGGCGCGCACCACGCGATGCAGGGTGACGCCGTCGACCTCGTCGGGCGCGAGCAGCGACGCTGACAGCGTGCGCCAGCGCCAGCGACGCTTCGACGGTGAGGCGCTCGCGGGGCCCTCCTCCAGCACCACCAGCAGCTTGCCGTCGGGGCACAACTGCAGCGGCCCATGCACCAGCGCGTTCAGCTCACTGCCCAGTTCCCGCGCAAGCCACTGCTCGGGCGGCAGCCAGTCCATGCCGGGCAGGTCGATCGCGTAGCCAGTGTGGATGCACTGGTCGTCGGACTGTTGGCGCACCTCGGCCTCGCCGTCGGCCAGCGCGTCCAGGCACAGGTTGCCCTCCACGCGCAGGTCGGCAGGGGCGGGGCGCCAGCGCTCGCCGTAGCCGGCGGCCGCGTAGGCCTCGCGTGCAAGCGCGCTCAGGTCCAGCGCGTGCGAGCCAGCGCAGGCGAGCCGTCCGGTCAGGTAGACGCGGTCGCGATGCACGGCCACCTCGACGGCGCACAAGGCCATCGGATCGCGCTCGGCGGCGGCGCGCACCAGGCGCTCGGCAACCGCGTCGGCGAGTCGGTCCGGGTGGCCGGGCAGCACCCACTCGGCGGGGCGCAGGATGTGGTCGGCGGCATCCAGGGCGATCACGCGCGCTTCTCCTCGCTGGCATCCGCAGGCATCGGGCGCGCTGCGGTCCTCGGTGCTCAGGGTCCTCATGCCGCCCTCTTCTCGTCTTCGGCCAGCAGCACCTCGTGACGCGCGAAGAGCCGCAGCGCACGCGAGTCGTGGCCGGGAACGTAGGCCACGCCGAGCCGCAGGCCGCGCAGCGTGCGGGCGTCCTCGTCGGTGGGCTCGCCGACCCAGCCATCGGTGAGCAGCACCGCGCGACGCACGCGGTGGCGGCGCATGTGCGCGGTGACGCAGCGCAGGTCGGTGCCGCCGGTGCTGCGGCACTCGCCGGCAGCGAGCTGGGCGAGCGTCACCTCGTCGACGCGGGTGGAGAACAGGTGCACCACCGGGTGCAGCCAGGCGCGGCAGTCGAGCGCCGCGCCGTAGAGCGCCTCGCGCAGGCCCTCCATGCTGCCCGACACGTCCAGGTACAGATGGACCCGCTCCGCCTCCGGAATGGGCTCGGGCTGCGCCACGCAGGCCGGGTGGAGCAGCACCGGCGCGCCCAGCGCGCGCAGCACGGTGGCGCGCCGCGACAACGCGGGCACCGGGGAGTCGACGCTGCGCTCGACGGCGGCCAACCGCAGCACCTGGGGCGCAGCATCACTCGCACGGGCGATCCGCTCGATCAGCCGGCGCAGCGCCGCGCGGTTGCCGGGCACGCGCCGCACGAGCAGGCGGGACTGCTGCAACATCCCTTCGAGGGACTGCCCCTTCAGCGGCTCCGGCGGTGCGGGCCATTGGCGCAGGACCTCGGCCACCGCCCGCGCCAGCAGCCGCGACGACTCGGTGGCGTCGCCATGCACCGAGGCCTCGTGGTCGCCCAGCAGCGGCACGCGCTGCAGGCCGATCGCATCGAGCAGCGGAATCAGGCGGCGCAGGTCGGCCTCGCTCGCACCCTCGCTCGAGTAGAGCGCCTGGTAGACCTCGCGCGCCACCTCCACGCCGGGGAAGGAACGCTCCAGCGCGGCGGGCAGCGGCACCCGTCCAGGCGGCAGCGACCCTGCGCCCCACGGCCATGCCGGCGGCGGGCGCAGCAGGCACTGCGGGAAGGCTGCGTCGTCGTAGAAGTCCGTGAACAGCGCCAGGTGCTCGGGCTGGGGGAAGGTCTTCGCCAGCAGCGCGTTGATGATCGCGTCCATCACCAGGTTGTCGGCGCGGGTGACCGTGGGCAGCCTGCGGGTGTGGCCGAGCAGCACGTGGTGAAGCTCGTGCATCACCAGCATCATCAGCTTCTCGGGCGTGTTTGCGTGGCGCTGCACGAAGGCGGGGTTCACCAGCATCCGCGGCTGCGCGCGGCACTCGACGGCGGCGGTGGGCACCGCGTCGGTCTCCACCACGTCGAGCAGGCGCAGCAGCGCGGTGAACGCGTAGCGGCCTGCGGGCAGGCAGTCCAGGATCCGATCCTTGAGCTTCATTGCTTCTCCTTGCGGCGATCGGCCGTACGCACGCGCTGCAGCATCTGCGCAGGCAGGCCTTGCGGGAACCAGAGACGGCAGCTCCATTGCGCGCCGGATGCGTCGCCCTGGCCGGCGGCGGCGGGCCGCCCAGCGGCACGGCCCTGCCCGATGCCACCGGCCTGCACCACCGTCGGCGTGCAGAGCGGCGCCAGCCGCCAGGGCCGATCACGCATCCAGAGCGAACCGATGCACTTGCCCAGCGCGACGAAGACGGTGAGCGGGTGGTCGAGCACCAGCGCCTCGTTGGGGTGGACGCCGGGGAAATCGTCGATGCTGCACACGAGCACGGGGGGCCATTCCAGCGCGCTCAGGCGCGCTTCCATCAGCTCGAGCAGCAGGCTGCGCGCCTGCGGCTCGGCGAGGCCGTGGCGCGGCCGCACCAGTTCGAGCAAGGCGGTGCAGCGGTTCCAGTCCACCGCGTCGACCGAAGCACGCTGGTGGCGGCAGTGCAGCCAGCAGCCGGCGCCGGCCGCCGCGGAGGCATCGGCGCCAGCGGCCGGCGCCGTCGCAGCGAGCCCGTTCCAGCGGATGAAGGCCATGGGCGGACCACCGATGTTGTGCAGCAACGGGGCGGTTTCGCTCACGGGCGCACCTCCGTGGGGACCGGCGCGTCGGGAGGGCGCCGCGCCTCGACTCCCAGGGTCGCGCGGGCGCCGCGATACGCATCGACCACCGCTTGCGCCTGCGCGTCCTCGACCAGCGCACCCGTGCGGAACAGGTGCACGATCAGGTTGGCGAGCCGCAGGTCGATGGGATCGGACGGATCGAGCCGGGCCAGGCGCGGCTCCAGCCCCTTCCACACCCGCCACCGCGGACTGCCCATCCGCGTGCGCACTTCCAGTGGATCCGGCGCCACCAGCGCCCGGTAGCGGGCGCCGGCCTCGTCGGCAGCGACGACGCTCAGCCGCGGCAAGGCTCCCGTCTCGAGCAGCCACTCGGCCAGCGCATGCGAGGCGCCCGGAGGAAGTTGCGCCAGCGCGTCCACCACGATCGCAGTGAGCTCGCCATCCTCCAGCCCGCCGCAGCGCAACGCCAGTTGCACACGGCGCGCCGGGTTGCGCTCGGTGAGCACGGCTGCCAGCGGATCGTCCGGCGCCACCGCAGCCAGCCGCCAGGCCTCCCGATGCGAGGCCAGCAGCGTGCCGGCCTGAACCGGCTGGCCGCAAGCGGCCAGCGGCAGCGAGTGCGCCAGCGCCAGCCAGGCGGAGTCGGCCATCGAGTCTTCGGTGTCGACCGCTCGCGCAGCCCCGGCGACCTCCGCAGCCGAGGACAGCCGCACCGCGTGCACCGCGAGCAGGTTGCGCAGCAGCACGCCCGCGCGGCGCGCGCTCAGGCGCATGCCGGCGGTCTCCAGCATGCCGCAGACGATGCGCACGTAGCGCGAAGCCGGCGCGGACCACCTGGCCCGCACCACGGGCAGAAGCGCACGCGCTTCGTCCAGGCAGCGACGCAGCGCCACGCCATCGGGTGCGCCAGGCTCGGGGTCGGCGCAGATGATGCGCTCCTGCTCGGCCTCGGAGAGCCCGCGCCAGTCGGGCATCGGCACGTGCCAGGCGAAGCGATCGGCCAGGGCCAGGTCCAGCGGCTGGCTGCCGGCATAGTGCTGCGCGTCCGGTTCAGCGTCCGACGGCATCGGCGGATTCATCGCGGCCCAGCGGTGACGCAGTCTCTCCAGCGCCATTCCCTGCACCCGCCGCTCGTGGATGATCGGGAACAGCCGGTTCTGCATGTCGACGCGGGCGCGCGAGATCTCGTCGACGAACACCGCTTCGGCCTCCCAGATCGACGCCGGCGTCGGCACGAAGCGCAGGCCGCCGTGCTCGTCGGGCAGCGGATAGCCGATCAGGTCGTCGTAGTTGACCAGCGCGGCGTTGTAGTGACGCCAGGCCAGGCCCAGCGCGATCGCCAGGCGCTCGAGCAGCAGGCTCTTGGCGCTGCCGTGCGGGCCGATCAGCAGCAGCGACGTCTCGGTGGCCAGCGCGGCCAGCACCACCGGCTCGATGCCGGCGAGGCCGACGAGGCCGAGGCTCCCGAGCAGTGGGCGGTTTGCATCGCCTGCGCTGCAGGCAGGAGCCGCGCGCATTCGCGCGGCGGGTTTGCGCCCCGCAGGGGCTTTCCTCGTGGCCATCGGATGCTTCCCTTCTTCGTCCAGGTTCCCGCGCGCGGCGGGCCCGGACGAGAAAAGGCCACCGACGCTTTAGCTGCACTTGTGAGCCGCCCGCAAGTGGTCGTAAATCGGCGGCGCCTGTTGAAGCGGGGCAGGCTCCCGCGAGAGCAGCATCCGGAGCGATCGCCGGATGTGCGCAGACGGTCGGGACTACACGGCAGCCTCCGCGCAGCGGCAGGCCGCGCCGCCAGGGCGCGCCTGGGCCTTGCCCGCAACAGCGGGCCGCGACGTACCGCCGCCCTGGCGCCAGCGCGCGAAGAGTTCGAGGGAAGCCCGCTCGAAGCAGAACGGATCCGCCGCCTCGGCGGCCAGGCGCCGCGCCGTGCGGGGATGGAAATTGCGAAGCTCGGTCATTGGCATCTCCTGTTTAGCGGCTTCGACGCAAAGTCAGGGGCCGCAAGCCGGATCAAATCCCCCTGGCCGATTCGTCACGCAGGTGACGGGCAGGCCACGCCCGGGCCGATCTGGAAGGTTTCGAGTCCGTGGATCCGCGAGACCGGTGCGACGGCATCTGCCGTGCCCGGTGCGAAGCGGGATCCAGAAATGCGAAGCCCTCCGTTCGAGGAGGGCTGACGCTTGCCGGCTTGGTTGCCCGTGAGGGCCACATCGCACTAGGCAGACCACCTTGCCCCGGAAGGCAGGTTGGTGCGGGCGTCAGCCCGACTCTTGATGATCGCAAGAATTCTACGGATTGGCGCCGGGGTGTCAACCGAATTGGGCGCCAATCGGACAGTGAAGTGTGCGTGATCGTCAGATCGTTCACGTTCATCGGCGCCAGCGGTCGACCGAACCGTGGAAAAGCAGTGGCCGAAGCCGACCACCCACGGCTCCCCAGCCGTCGGATGGATCCTGAGGATCATGCCGCCTGCAACACGAACTCGACCTTCACGGCCTGGTAGGGGAACACGATCGCGCCGCCCTCTGCGCGCTCGAGCACACCCGCATTGAGTAGCGCCGTGACGTCGCCATGGACGGCCTTGACATCACGGTGGACCCGCCGCGCGGCTTCGCGTATGGACACGGGCCCGGCGCCACACAGCGCCTTGAGCAACTCCCAGCGCTTCGCGGTAAGCACCTTCCAGAGGAGCTCCGGCGAGGCGAAGCTGATTCGAGCTGAACGCGCAGCCCTGCCGCTTCGCCAGGCTCGCGCGAACCCGGCGAGGGCTTCGCCCGGTTCACGGACCTCGAGAATCACTGTTTTCACGGTTCCACCTCGCGATGTCGCGCTCGAAGTCCGCAATGAGCGCCTCCGGCGTGCTGAATGCGTACTCGGACCCGGTTGCGCCGAAATGCCTGTGATCGCCTTTGCCAACCTCGTTGTCGTAGCGCAGGACGCAAACCCCTTCGACGACGTAGGCCAAACGGTACTTGTAGCCGCGCCCGGAACCGACAACTGGCGAGGGCACCTCCCAGAGCACCAACTCCGCGGAAGCATTCCCCGCGTAGACGATCCGTGTGCGGGCCACAAGGACGGCTTTCATGTTGGAGAACATGCCAACGTGCGAGAGTGTTGTCAATTAGAACAACAGTGCCAGACC
>CAUJHG010000024.1 GCA_963204785.1 Pseudomonadota bacterium
GGCGCAGATGGCCGGCCTCTCGCTGGGTGCGCTGCGCAAGCTGGAAAGCAGCGGCCAGTCGTCGCTGGAGACCCTGGTTCGCGTGGTGCAGGCGCTTGGGCTGGTCAGTGAACTGGAAGACCTGTTCGTGCTCGAGCGCCAGTCCATCGCCCAGATGGAAAAGGCCGATGCGGCCAGCCTGCGGCAGCGGGCTCCACGCCGAAAGACAGCATGAAGCGCCTGGCCGTCCACTATTGCGGCTGGGGCGAGGACTGGCGACTGGGCCAACTGGCCGACGATGGCACCACGCTGCTGTTCGAGTACGCGCCCGAGGCGCTGGCGCAAGGACTGGAACTGTCCCCGCTGCACCTCAAGTTGCGCGCCACCGCCTATGGCGGCTTTCTGCCGCACATGCTCCGCCTGCCTGGCCTGATCGCCGATGGCCTGCCCGACGGCTGGGGCCTGCTGCTCATGGACCGGTTATTCCGCCAGCAGGGACTACGCCATCCTGGGCCGCTGGATCGCCTGGCCTTCATCGGCGACCGAGCCATGGGTGCGCTGCGCTTCGTGCCGGCGACCGAGCCCGATGCCGAGGAGCCGGACTGGAACCTGATGGCCCTGGCCAAGGAAAGCGAACGCGCCCTGGTCGGCGAAGCGGGCGCCGCCTTGCGGGAACTGGCGTTGACCGGCGGCTCACCGCAAGGTGCGCGGCCCAAGGCACTGGTGCAGGTCGACGCTGCATCGGGCCAGGTCAGCACGCGCGGCGACGCGCCGGGCGATCCCTGGCTGGTGAAATTCCCGGCCCAGGGCGAGCACAAGGAGGTCTGCGCCATCGAGCAGATGTACGCCGACCTGGCCCGCGATTGCGGGCTGGACGTGCCGGTCAGCGCATGGTTCGACCTGTCACCGAAGCTGGCCGCCTTCGGCGTGGCGCGCTTCGATCGCGAACAGGGCTTGCGGGTGCCGGTGCACAGCCTGGCGGGTTTGCTGCAGGTGGACTTCCGCCTGCCCGGCAGCGCGGACTACACCGCTCTGCTGCGCGCCACCCGTCTGCTGACCCGCGACGAGCGCGAGGTGGAGAAGGCCTACGGGCGCGCCGTCTTCAACGTGCTGTTCCACAATCGCGACGACCATCCGAAGAACTTCGCCTGGCGCCTCGGACGGGATCGGCGCTGGCGGCTTGCACCGGCCTTCGACCTGACTTTCAGCGAAGGCCCGATGGGACAGCACCACATGGACGTCTGCGGCGAAGGCCGGGTCATCGAACGCGGCCATCTGCTGCGCCTCGCAACGGAGGGTGGTGTGGCGACGAAGGTCGCCGAGGCCACCATCGATCGGATGCTGGCGCAGGCGACGGCCTTCACTCAGCGCGCAGCGGCGCATCCGATCCGCAAGGTAACGTTCCAGCGGATGAGTGCGGAGATCGAGCAGTGCCGCAGCTTGCTCCAGTGAAGTTGAGACGAAGGTCACCGGAGCGGCATCAATCCGCGCCCCGCTGCACCTCCTCGCCGGGACTCTCCGGTTCGTCGCGCTGGCGACGATGGAGGACAGCCCCAAGGTAAGCCCCGGAGGCCCGGACCCGATGGCGCCCCGCGAGCCGTACCGTCGATGACCCAGGTGAGCATCGGGCTCCTGTGCGACGCTCTGCTCGACCCGCCGAGTGCGGTACCTCGGCTGCAGCGCGCGGCTGAGACTTACCTCGAAGTGGCCGCAAGGAGCGCGGGCCGGGACACGGTTCGCTGATAATGGCGGCAGCCGTCGCGGCTGCCAGGAATGGGGATTGCCCGGCAGGCGGCAGAGATGACTACATCAGAAGCATAGAAACGTCCGCGTCAGCCACGTTTTCTAGCCTAAGATATAGCGCATGGTCCCTTCCGGCCTCAGCGCCGCTTCTCGTCGCGAACTCAGTCTCCTGCTGCGAGACAACCCCCCTCTCGTCACCGCGAGCCTGGCGGCGTCAACGCTCGGGCTGACGCCGGCCGCCGCTTCGCGCAGGCTGGCAGCCTGGTCGCGCTCTGGATGGCTGGCGCGCGTCCGGCGCGGCGCCTACGTGCCCGTGCCGATCGAGTCGCCTTCTGCCGACGTGGCGCTCGAAGACCCGTGGCCGGTGGCCGTGACCATGTTCGCGCCGTGCTACATCGGCGGCTGGTCTGCCGCGGAGCACTGGGGGCTGACGGAGCAGATCTTCCGCTCGGTCTGCGTGATGACGCTGAAGCGCCCCTACGACCGCCGGCCTGTCCTGCGCAAGGTCCGCTTCGACTTGCACACGGTGGCCCAATCTCACCTCATCGGGTTGAAGACGGTCTGGCGCCGGGGCACGCGCGTCCAAGTGTCCGACCCGGCCCGAACCTTGGTCGACATGCTGACCGCACCCAGCCTGGGCGGCGGCATTCGCCATGTGGCAGAGATGCTGACCACCCTGCTTCGCGAATACCCCAAGGAGACCCCCAAGCTGTTGCTATACGCAGAGAAGCTGGGCATCGGTGCCGTCTACAAGCGCCTGGGCTACCTGCTGCAACGCGACCATGCCGCCGCCGGCTCAGCCGAGTTGATTACCGCCTGCCGCCAGCGCATGACGGCGGGCTATGCCCGCCTGGATCCGGCACTGCCGGCAGACCGCCTGGTGACAGCGTGGCGGGTCTGGGTTCCGGACAGTGAACTGCGGGAGCCGGCCTCATGATCCCCAAGCAGGAAGTCCTGGCCCTCGCAGCCGAGCTGCAGCTTCAGGCCCACGTGGTGGAAAAGGACTACGCCCTCGGCTGGTTCCTGGCCGGCATCTCGGCCCACCCGGTGATCGGCCCGCGCTGGGTGTTCAAGGGCGGCACCTGCCTGAAGAAGTGCTACTTCGAGACCTACCGCATCTCGGAAGACCTCGACTTCACGCTGCAGGATGCTCGCCCACCAACTGCCGACCTGCCCACCGTTTGCTGAGTTCTGGCAGGAGCTTCCGAAGGTCTTCGAATGGCTGAATGAGGCCATCGCCGCGCCCACCTTTGCTGCCGTGCCGGGCGGCGCGTTCGGGCGCGACGCGCTGGATGCTACCTGGCGCCTGCCGCCGATGGTTCAGGCCTGGGGCGCCGAGGCGGGGTCGCTGGAGACCATCCGGTTTGCCGCGGCAAACCGCCTTTGTGTGCAGATCGATTACACCAAGGTCAACGCAGAGCGAACAACCCCGACGATCGAACCCTACTCGGTTCGTCGGACCAGCGCTGGTCACCTGCTGTTGTTCGGCGTGAAAGCAGACACCGGCGAGTCCCGCAGCTACCGGCTGGACCGCGTCAACGCGGCCACGGTCACGCGGCAGGCTTTCCGGCCCCGCTACGTCGTCGAGTAGACGGCGTCCGGTCCTCTGGCAGATCAGGCGCTGGAGCGCCCGGCGCCGGCGGTCACCGCATTCGCACCGGCCTGGCCATCCACCCGCAAGACTCCGGCGCAAGCGCGCCGCACCAGCCCCAAGCCCTTCGGCCAGTCCGGTCTCAGCTACACCTTCACCTGCACGGTCTGCGGCAAGACCTTCAGGCGCGGCACCTGCGACGCCACGCTCAACCGCCACAAGAACAAGCAGGGCGGGCCATGCCCCGGCCGCATCGGCGCCCTGAAGCGAATGAGACCCCATGAACCTGCAAGACCTGATCACACCCAGTTGGACACGCCGATCGTCATCCGCCCCACGCGGCGCATGACCCAGGGCGAACTGGAGAGCCATCTCGACAAGGCGGCCGACATCCTGCGCGGCAACGCCGACCATTCCGAGTTCCGCGGCTGAGTACCTGATCCGCAACTTCACCAGCAAAGCCGGCAAGTCCAGCGGGGAGTTCTACTGGAAACAGTGGTTCGCGTGGTCCAGTCACTGGGACTGGTGAATGAGTTGGAACGCCTGTTCCTGCTCGAGCGTCAGTCCATCGCACAGATCAATGTGTCACTGCCCGTCGAGCGTGAGGTGCAGACCGCCCTGAAAGAACAGCGAGCCTTGGCCGCCTTCCTGGCCACGCGCGTGGAAACGCAGCAGATCCAGATCTTCGACGACAAGAACCAGGCCCATCGGGTGGAGCTGCCCACGTCCGCGCTGCGCCTGCTGGTGGACATCCGGGCGAAACTCGCGGAAGGCAATGCCGTCAAAGTGGTGCCAGTGCGTGCCGAGCTCACGATTCAGGAGGCCACCGACATGCTCAACGTGCCCGGCCACATCTGGTCAGGCTGGTCGAAGAGGGGGTGACCTGCCTTTCTGCAGGGCAGGCAAGCATCGGCGCGTCCAGACCCGGATGACCGGTGACGAGCGCGAGGATGCGCCTTGCATGCAGCTCGGGACCACCCATGGTTGCGGCTTGTCATCCAGCCGGCTTGCCGAAAAGCAGCGACCGCCATATGCTTTGGCATATGCCATATCCATCTTCGGAGGCCCAGGTGACCGAGCGCCACGCCGCCTTGTTCCGCAACGGCCGCAACCAGGCGGTCCGGATTCCTCGTGAACTGGAGATGGAAGGGTCCGAGGTGCTGATTCGCAAGGAGGGCGACAGTCTCATCCTGACCCCCATCCGCAAGCACAAGCTGCGCGACCTGTTGGCCTCGTGGGCCCCGATCGACGACGCTCTGCCCGAAGTGGAAGACCTGCCGCCCCAAGCGCGGGATGCCCTGTGATGGCAAGGCCGCCATTCGCGTCGCCCTGCATGCTGGACACGAGCGCGCTCTCCGAGCTGATTCGCAACCCCCAAGGCATTCTCTCCCAGCGGCTGAGCGCACTGGAACCGGATAGGGCGTGCACCAGCATCGTCGCGGCGTGCGAGCTTCGCTTCGGCGCACGACGAAAAGGCTCGGCACCGCTCTCGCACAGGGTGGAGCAGCTGTTGCAGGCGCTGACCGTGCTGCCGCTGGACACGCCGGCCGACGAGCACTACGCCGACATCCGCGCCACGCTGGAGCGCAGCGGCACCCCCATCGGAAGCCACGACTTGTTCATCGCGGCCCATGCGCGCTCACGCGGCATGACCCTGCTCACGCGAAACCTGCGCGAGTTCCAGCGTGTGCCGGGCCTGGCGGTCGAAGACTGGCCAACCGGCCAGGCGTAGTCGGACGCGATGTCAGCGGCTTGCGGCCATCGCTCGTGCATCAATTACAGCTCAGTAACTTCTCGCTTGACCTTCGAGGGGATACTCATGAAAATTACCGACAGGTAATTTCGAGTACCCATCATGGCATTCGCGGCCCAACACTTACCGCCCGGTCACTCCGCTGGTGCTGAAACGCCGATCCGCTCGTCCATCGAGCTGGGTGCCGTGATCCGCGATCAACGCAAGCGGTTCTCCCTGACGCAGCTCGACCTGGCGGGCCTGGGCAACACCGGCAACCGCTTCATCGTGGACCTGGAGAACGGCAAGCCCACGGTGCAACTGCAGAAGGTGCTGGACCTGATGGACCTGCTGGGCCTGGAGGTGCTAGTGCGCACCAAGGCGTCGCGGTCGGCGTCGGCGCCGTGAGGGCTGCGTGATACAGCCACGGCCTGATCGGCTGGATGTGTACTACGAGAGCGAGCTCGTCGGCACGGTGCACGACAGCGCGCCGCTGGCCTTCGAGTACGCACCCGCCTGGCTGGACCACGCCCGGCACATGTCGCTGGCCACCATCGCGCTGCAGCCCGGTCGGCAAGCCACGTCCGAAGTCCAGGCCTTCTTCGAGAACCTGCTGCCCGAGGGGGAACTGCGCGACTACCTGGCCGCGCAGCGCAAGGCGTCCACCCTCTTCTCGCTGCTGCTGGAGGTCGCAGGCGACACCGCGGGCGCCTTCGTGCTGGTGGCACCTGGGCAGCCGCCCGAGCCGCCGCGCTACGAGGCCACCACATGGGAAGCCATCTCTGCCGCCCTGTCCAGGCGCTCGGCCTCCGCGATCGACCTCCATGAACAAGGTGCCCGCATCTCGCTGGCCGGCGCCCAGGACAAGACCAGTCTGGCGATCTTCGACGACGGCGTGCCGCGGTTACCCAAGGGCACTTCGCCGTCCACGCACATCCTCAAGCCCAACATCCGCCTGGCCAAGGTCTGGCACTCTGCAGCGAACGAAGCCATCGTGATGCGCGCCGCCGCCCTGGCAGGCCTGCCGACAGCCGAGGTCTTCTACGAATCGCACACCGAAGCATGCGTGGTGCGCCGCTTCGACCGCCAGCTACGCCCCGACGGCACACTGGCCCGGCTGGTGCAATACGACCTGTGCCAGTTGGCCGGCACGGTCTCGGACCGGAAGTACGAGAAGGAAGGCGGCCCGGGCCTGGCGGCCTGCGCCGAGCTGATCCGCCGCTACAGCGCGCAACCCGCCGTCGACCTGCACCACCTGGTGCGCTGGGTGCTCTTCAACCTGTACGTCGGTAACAACGACAGCCACGCCAAGAACCTTTCGATCTACAGCGTGCCTGGTCGGGGCGTGTCGATGACGCCGTTCTACGACCTGATGTGCACGCGCCTGTACCCAGGTCTCTCGCCCGAGTTCGCCTTCGCGATCGGCGGTGAAGCCAGGCCGGGCGAGATGGGCGCCGGGCACCTGGCGCTGATGGCCAGGCAGCTCGGCATGCAGCCGCGCTTCCTGGCTCGGCAGGCGCGCGACATGGCCCGCCGCGTGCCTGCCTCCATCAACCAGGCCAGGCGCGAGATCACGCCCTTGCTTACGCCGGCAGCACGCACGCTGGCCGAGCGGCTCGAGCGCTTCGTGTCGTCGACCACCAGGAAGCTGGCGGCACGCATCGATCCATGAGCCCCTCGGGGGCACTCGAGCACGAATGATGCGAACGCCGGCGGACGTTCCGGCAGGCAGACCGAAGCACGCCCCGCCGCGCCGCATCCGGGCCGGCGCTGCGAAACGCGTATCCTCGCGCCAGCCTGGCAAGGCAGAGATCCACGTCACCCGAGAGCCCACATGTACCGAACCATCCTCGCTCCCGTCGACGGCAGCCCCACCTCGATGCTCGCGCTCGCCGAGGCCGTGAAACTCGCAAAGCTGTGCGGCGCGCGGCTGCGGCTGCTGCACGTGATCGACCCGATCACCCGGATCTCCGGCTTCGAACGTCCGGAGATCTACATGCGCGAGATCCGGCCCGCGCTGATCGCCAGCGGCGAGGAAGTGCTGGCGCAGGCACGCGCCGCGGCGGCCGAGGCCGGCGTCGAGGCCGAAGTCGACCTGCAGGAGAACCGTGGTCAGCGGACCTGGGAGATCATCCTCGAGCGCACCCACGCCTGCGAGGCCGATCTGATCGTGCTCGGCACCCACGGCAGGCGCGGCTTCGACCGCGTGCTGATGGGCAGCGATGCCGAGCAGGTCGCGCGGCACGCGCGCGTGCCGGTGCTGCTCGTGCGCCAGCCGCACGAAGGCCTGCCCTGAGCTGCATCGCGTGAGGGCTGCTGGCCCGACGCGCGCCCCGGCCGCCCGGCGTCCTGTCGCGCACCGACGCCGGGATGCTGCGCGGATCGGCGAGAATACGCGTTTGCCGCCAACGAGCTTTCCGCGATGAACGACCGTCCCCCGAGCCCGACGACCGATCCCTCTGGAGGAGCGCCGCTGCCGCTGGCCGCGTCGCCCCGAGGAAATGCGGACGCGACTGCCGGTGCGAGCGCCGGCAGCCTGTTCGTCGTCGTCGCCCCGTCGGGCGCGGGCAAGACCACGCTGGTGCGCGCGCTGCTCGAGCAGCGCCCGGGCATCGAGCTCTCGGTGTCCTGCACCACCCGCGCGCCGCGCGCCGGCGAGCGCGACGGCGTCGACTACCGCTTCGTCGACCGCGCCGAATTCGAGCGCCTGCGCAGCGCCGGGGAGTTCCTCGAGTGGGCCGAGGTGCACGGCAACCTGTACGGCACCTCGCGCAGGTGGATCGCCGCGCGCCTGGCCGAAGGCCGCGACATCGTGCTGGAGATCGACTGGCAGGGAGCCCTGCAGGTGCAGGCGATCTTCCCCGACGCGATCGGCGTGTTCATCGCCCCGCCCTCGATGCAGGCGCTGCGCGAACGGCTCGAGCGGCGCGGCCAGGATGGCGCGGACGTGATCGAGCGCCGGATGCTCGCCGCGCGCGAGGAACTGGCGCAAGCGCCCGCATTTCAATATGTTATTATCAATCAAGAGTTTAGGACGGCTCTCCAGCAGCTTTCGAGCATCGTCGATGTCGCTCGCCTGCGCTTTGCGAAACAGCGCGCGCGTGAGCGCCAGTTGTTCGACGATCTCCAGATCCCTCGGGAGCCTGTCGCTGGCGTCGGCTGAGCGCGGCCGCCGGGTCGGGCGCCGTCCCGCGTCCACCGATCCCTGGTCAGCCACGTCAACCCTTTCCGAGGACCTCGCCCCATGGCCCGTATCACCGTCGAAGACTGCCTGAAGCAGATCCCGAACCGCTTCGAGCTCACGCTCGCGGCCACCTACCGCGCCCGCATGCTGGCCCAGGGGCACACGCCCAGGGTCGACCACAAGGACAAGCCCACGGTGCTCGCCCTGCGCGAGATCGCCGCGGGCAAGGTCGGCCTCGAGATGCTGCGGCGCGTACCGACCTGACCCACGTCGTGCGCGGCTGAGCATGGATCTCTCCGGCGGTCGGATCGTCACCCCGGTTGCCCCGGCAACCGGTGTGGCCAGCGCCGTCAGGTCAGGTCAGGTCCGCCCGGACGAATTCCCCGCCGACACCACCGGAGCGCTCGCGTCCAGCTTCGCGCAGGCCCCTGACGAGCGTCAGGTCGCCTCGCTCGCCAGCCTCACGCAGCTTGCCGAGTCCTACCTCGGCGAGCAGGACGTGCGCCGGATCCGTGACGCCTGGCGGATGGCCGACGACGCCCACCTCGGCCAGTTCCGCACCAGCGGCGAGCCCTACATCTCGCACCCGATAGCGGTGGCCGAGATCTGCGCCGGCTGGAAGCTCGACACCGAGTCGCTGATGGCCGCGCTGCTGCACGACACCCTCGAGGACTGCGGGGTCACCAAGCAGCAGCTGCTCGAGCGCTTCGGCCCGCAGGTGGCCGAGCTGGTCGACGGTCTGTCCAAGCTCGATCGCGTCGAGTTCACCTCGAAGGAACAGCAGCAGGCCGAGAGCTTTCGCAAGATGCTGCTGGCGATGGCGCGCGACGTGCGCGTCATCCTGATCAAGCTCGCCGACCGCCTGCACAACATGCGCACGCTCGGCGCGGTCGATCCCGCCAAGCGCAGGCGCATCGCCCGCGAGACCGGCGACATCTACGCGCCCATCGCCAACCGGCTCGGCCTGCGCAAGGTCTACCTGGAGCTGCTCGACCTCTCCTTCGCGGGGCGCTACCCGATGCGCCACCGCGTGCTGCGCCGCGCGATGCTCGCGGCGCGCGGCAACCGTCGCGAGGTGCTCGGTCGCATCCTCGAGGCCGCCCGGAAGGCGCTTCCCGAGATGGGCGTCAGGGCCGAGGTCTACGGCCGCGAGAAGGCGCTCTGGGGCATCTACGAGAAGATGGTCAGCCGCCGGCTCTCGTTCTCGCAGGTGCTCGACGTCTACGGCTTCCGGGTGATCGTCGACACCGTCCCGCAGTGCTACCTCGCGCTGGGCGCGCTGCACGCGGCCTTCAAGCCGATGCCGGGGCGCTTCAAGGACTACATCGCGATCCCCAAGGTCAACGGCTACCAGTCGCTGCACACCACGTTGGTGGGCCCCTACGGCACGCCGGTGGAGTTCCAGATCCGCACCCGCGAGATGCAGCGGGTGGCCGAATCCGGGGTTGCGGCGCACTGGCTCTACAAGGCCGAGCAGGAGAGCTTCACCGATCTGCAGAAGCGCACCCACCAGTGGCTGCAGTCGCTGCTCGACATCCAGAACAACACCGGCGACTCGCTCGAGTTCATCGAGCACGTCAAGGTCGATCTCTTCCCCGACGCGGTCTACGTGTTCACGCCCAAGGGGCAGATCCGCTCGCTGCCGCGCGGCGCCACCGTCATCGACTTCGCCTACAGCGTGCACACCGACATCGGCGACCAGGCCGTCGCCGCGCGGGTCAACCAGGAACCGGTGCCGCTGCGCACCGAACTGCACAACGGCGACGTGGTCGAAGTGGTCACCGACGCCGCGTCGCGGCCGAACCCGGGCTGGCTGAGCTTCGTGCGCACCGGCAAGGCGCGCGCGCAGATCCGCCACTTCCTGCGCACGATGAAGCTGAACGAGTCGGTCGAGCTCGGCCGGCGGCTGCTCGAGCAGTCGCTGGCCTCGCTGCGCATCGACCTGAAGACGGTCGACCCGGCGACGATCGAACGCGGCGCGCGCGATGCGGGTGCGCGCACGCTGGAGGAGCTCTACGCGGACATCGGCCTGGGCAAGCGGCTGGCACCGGTGGTCGCGCGCAACATCGCGCTGATGAGCTCGGGCAAGGCAGCGGCAACGCTGATCATGCCGCAGCTCGACCCGATCTTCGTGCACGGAACCGAGGGCTCGGCGGTGCAGTACGCCGCCTGCTGCCATCCGCTGCCGGGCGACGCGGTGATCGGCCACCTGCGCGGCGGCCACGGCCTGTCGCTGCACCGTGCCGAGTGCCCGGTGGCCGAGCGCCAGCGCGCGAAGGACGCCGAGCGCTGGGTGGAAGTCCAATGGGCCGACGAGGTCAGCGGCCAGTTCCGCTGCGGGCTGGACGTCTTCGTCGCCGACAATCGCGGGGTGCTGGGCAAGGTGGCCGCCGAGATCGCCGCCTCCGAGGCCAACATCGTCCACGTCTCGATGGACGACGAGGCCGAGAAGACCGCCCACCTGCGCTTCGTGCTGCAGGTGCGCGATCGGGTCCACCTCGCGCAGCTGATGCGCAACCTGCGCAAGCTGCCGGAAGTCACGCGCCTGCAGCGGCAGTGATCCCTGCGCCTGCCCGGCGCGCACACCGGGAGCGCCGCAAGCAGGTTCGCCCGCGGCGGCAGGCGCGTCTCATGCCTGCGGGTAGCGAACCTCGACGATCTCCAGCTCGTCCACTCCAGCCGGGGTGCGCAGGCTCACGGTGTCGCCCTCGCGCGCCCTGATCAGCGCCTTGGCCACCGGCGAGATCCAGCTCACGAGGCCCTCCAGCGGCTCGACTTCGTCGATCCCGACGATGGTCACCGTCTCCTCGCGCTCGCCGTTGCGCAGGTAGGTGACGGTGGCGCCGAAGAAGACCTGGTCGCGGTTCTCCTGGCGCGAGGCGTCCACCACCTCGGCCTTGTCGAGCCGGCCCGTCAGGAAGCGGATCCGCCGGTCGATCTCGCGCAGCCGGCGCTTGCCGTAGATGTAGTCGCCGTTCTCGGAGCGATCGCCGTTGGAGGCCGCCCAGGACACGGTGCGCACCACCTCGGGGCGCTCGACGTCGATCAGCTGCAGCAGCGCCGCCTTCATCCGGGCGAAGCCCGCCGGAGTGATGTAGTTCTTCGCAACGGGCGTGCCCTGCGCCTCGGGCGGCAGATCGTCCTCCTCCTCGCCGTCGCTCTCGCGTACGAATGCCTTGTTCATCCGCATGCCTCCTCGATCGCCGGACCAGACCGGCAATAGTTCCTTCCACCGCATCCGCGCAGGGTCGACACTCACCGGACCTCCACGACCGCGGCGCTCGCGCCGGCGCAGATCCGTCCGATGCCCGATCGCATCCTCGTCCGCTACGGCGCCATTGCCCGGCGCGTGCACGGGCTGCTCGAGCTGCCCGCACCGGATGCGTCCGCCCTCGCCGATGCAGACCGCGCGGCCATCGTGCGCCTGCTCGAGGACGGACTGGACCGGCTCGGCCCGATCCACGCAGCCCTGGCCCCGCCCGCCTGCATCGACCTGCCGCAGCGGCTGGCTGCCCTGCAGCACGAGCTCGCCGCGCTGGGGCTTTCCGAAGACGAGTGAGCCACGCAGCGCAGCAGCGTCGTGCGCGCGGGCGCGGCAAGCCCCTTCTGCGCCGCCCCCCCGAACCCCCGCTCAGGCTCCGGCCACCGCCATCTCGTCGATCAGCAGCGAGCCGCTGCGCTTGCCGCCGCGCTGGATCACGTCGCTTCCCACTGCGACGATCCCGCGGAACATCTCGGCCAGATTGCCCGCGATCGTCACCTCCTCCACCGGATGGCGGATCTCTCCGCCCTCCACCCAGAAGCCGCTTGCGCCGCGCGAGTAGTCGCCGGTGACGTAGTTGACTCCCTGACCCATCAGGTCGGTGACGAACAGGCCGGTGCCCAGGCGCTCGAGCATCGCCGGCAGGTCGTCGAGCTGGCGGGTGCGACGGCTGGTGAGCGCGAGGTTGTGCGAGCCGCCGGCATTGCCGGTGGTCTTCATGCCCAGCTTGCGGGCCGAGTAGGTCGACAGGAAGTAGCCCTCGAGCCGCCCGCCCGCGACCACGGTGCGCCGCGCAACCGCGCAGCCTTCGCTGTCGAAGGGTGCGCTGCCCAGTTCGGCCGGGATTCCCGGATCCTCGACGATGTCGATGTGCGGCGCGAACAGGTCGCGACCGAGCGCGTCGACCAGGAAGCTGCTGCGCCGGTACAGCGCGCCGCCGCTGGCAGCCTGCACGAAGCTGCCCAGCAGGCCGCAGGCCAGCGGCGCCTCGAAGAGCACCGGCACGCGCCGCGTGGACAGCCGCTTTGCCCCCAGCCGCGACAGCGCGCGCTGCGCGGCGTAGCGGCCGAGCTTGCGCGGATCGGCCAGCCGCTGCGGCATCGCCGCCACGCTGAACCAGTCGTCGCGCTGCATCGCACCGCGGCGCTCGGCGATCGGCGCCACCGCCATCGAGTGCCGGCTGTACGGGTAGCCGCCGGCGAAGCCCCGCGTGTTCGCGATCACGAAGTGACCGTGGTTGACGCCGATCGACGCGCCCTCGGAGTTGCGGATCAGCGGACTCACCGCGAAGCTCGCAGCCTCGATGCTGCGCGCCAGTTCGATCGCTTCCTCCACCCCGATTTCCCACGGATGGAAGAGGTCGAGGTCACGGACCTCGGTGGCGAGCGTGTCCGCGTCCGGCAGGCCGGCGCACTCGTCCTCGCCGGTGTGCCGCGCGATCTCCCAGGCGGCACGCACCGCGTCGTGCAGCGCCACGGAAGAGAAGTCGCTGGTGCTCGCGTGGCCGCGCCGCTTGCCGAGATGGACCGTGACACCGACTCCCTTGTCGCGCGTCTGCTCGATCGTCTCGACCGCGCCCATGCGCACGTTCACCGACAGGCCGCTGGATTCGGAGACGTCCACTGCGGCGTCGCTCGCGCCCAGGCGTCGGGCCTCGTCGAGCACTTCGGCGGCGATCTCGTGAAGTCGGTCTGATGAGTAGTCGAACATCGTTGCTTTCGTGGGGAGCAGGCAGGCCGCGCGGGCTGCCCGGGCAGACGGCCCGGGGCACGGACCGAGGCCGGGAGGCCGGCGAGGCCGAGGGGGCCGGTTATCATAGCAGCGTGAGAATCCGCCATTCCTCCTTCGACGCGCGCCAGCACCGCGGCAACGAACCCGGGCAGCAGGAGTCCGCCGCGCAGCGCGAGCGCCCGAGCAAGTCGCAGCTCAAGCGCGAGATGACCGCGCTGCAGGAACTCGGCGAGCAGTTGCTGGGGCTGTCGCTCGCGCGGCTGCGCACCCTGCCGATCCCCGAGAAGCTCTACGAGGCGATCGAACTCGCGCAGCGCATCCGCGACCGTGAAGGGCTGCGCCGCCAGCGCCAGTACATCGGCCGCCTGATGCGCGACGTCGATCCGCAGCCGATCCGCGACGCCCTCTCGCAGCACGGCGCGTCCCACCGCGCCGAGGTCGCTGCGATGCACAGCGCCGAACAGTGGCGCGAGCGCCTGCTCACGCAACCGGATGCGCTGGACGCATTCCGGCACGAACATCCGCAGGCAAACCCGCAGCTCGCGAAGCTGGTCGCCAGCGCCCGCGCCGAGGCCGGCGCCGCGCAGCACGGTCGCCACTACCGCGAGCTCTTCCGGCTGCTGCGCGACACCATCGCCGCAGGGCAGCGGCAGGCGGACGAGCAGCCCGAGGGCCCCGGCGCATGAATTCCCCGATCCGCATCGGCCTGGTCTCGGTCAGCGACCGCGCCTCGGCCGGCACCTACCAGGACCAGGGCCTGCCAGCGCTGCAGCAGTGGCTCGCCGCTGCACTCGTGAGCCCATGGGAGGCCGAGCCGCGGCTGATCCCCGACGACCGCGCCACGATCGAGCGCACGCTGGTGGAACTGGTGGATCGGCTCGGCTGCTCGCTGGTGCTGACCACCGGCGGCACGGGGCCCGCGCCGCGCGACCTGACCCCCGAGGCGACCCTTGCCGTGGGCGATCGCGAGATGCCGGGCTTCGGCGAGCAGATGCGCCAGATCGGGCTGCATTTCGTCCCCACCGCGATCCTCTCGCGCCAGGTGGCAGTGATCCGCGGTCGCGCGCTGATCGTGAACCTGCCTGGCCAGCCGAAGTCGATCCGCGAAACCCTCGAAGGGCTGCGGGATGTCGAAGGCCGCCCGGTGGTGCACGGCATCTTCGCCGCGATCCCCTACTGCCTGGACCTGATCGGCGCCCCGCGCATCGAGACCGACGAGCGCATCTGCAAGGCCTTCCGGCCGAAGTCGGCGCAGCCGCCTCCCGCCACCGCGGTCTGAAGGCCGGCCCGGCGCGCCCGCTACCTGCGCCGCGCGTCGATCACGCCGGACACCTCGCCGATCGCGGCGAGCACCTTCGTCAGTGCGGCGCCGTCGCTCACCTCGACCGTGAACTGCATGCTCGCGACCTGCTGCCTGCTGAGCGTCTGCACCGCAGTGACGTTCAGGCGGTCGCGGGCGAACACCTCGGTGATGTCGCGCAGCAGCCCGGGGCGATCGATCGCGCGCACCGCGATCTCCACCGGGTAGGCGCGGCTTCGATCGCGATCGCCCGCGCGGCGCTCGCCCCAGGCGGTCTCGAGCACCCGCTCCGGCGCCTGCGCGGCCATCTTCGCGAGCATCGGGCAGCCCGCACGGTGCACCGACACCCCCTTGCCCTTTGTGACGAAGCCGACGATCGGGTCCGGAGGCACCGGCCGGCAGCAGCGCGCGAGCTGCGTCATCAGCAGGTCCACTCCGACCACCAGCACGCCGCCGTCGGAGGGCTTGCGGCGCGCCCCCGGCCGGGCGCCCCGCTGCTCGATCGCGGCAAGCGTGGCATCGAACGAATCCACCGCCGGTGCCTGCGCCCGCCCGGCGCTGCGCACCGCCTCCTCGAGCTGACGGCTGCCGATCTCCTCGCGCGCCACCGCGGCGAACATCGCCTCGACGCCCGGCTGCCCCAGGTGGGCGGCAAGTTCCTCGAAGGCCAGCGCGGTGCGCCCTTCGCGCTGCATCGCGCGCTCGACCCGCTCGCGCCCCGCGGCCAGGTCACGCTCGAGCTCCAGCGCGTTGAACCACTGGCGCACCTTGGCGCGCGCGCGCGGCGAGCGCACGTAGCCGAGCTGCACGTTGAGCCAGTCGCGCGATGGCCCCTCGTTGCCCGAGCCCGGCTTGATCGCGATGATCTCCACCGTCTGTCCGGTCTGCAGTTCGGTGTTCAGCGGCACCATCTGGCCGTCGACCCGGGCCCCCCGGCAGCGGTGGCCCAGCGAGGTGTGCACGCGGTAGGCGAAGTCCACCGGAGTCGACCCGGCCGGCAGCTCGACCACGCGCGCCTGCGGAGTCAGCACGAAGATCCGGTCGCCCAGGGTCGAGGGCAGCGCCCCGCCGCCCAGGCGCGTGCCCACCTCGCGCTGCCAGGCCAGCAGTTGCCGGATCCAGGCGATCCGCTCGTCGTGCTCGGCGCTGGCGCGCGAAACCCCGGGCACTCCGGTCGAGCGCTCCTTGTAGCGCCAGTGCGAGGCCACCCCGTACTCTGCGAACTGATGCATCTCCCGGGTGCGGATCTGCACCTCGAGCGCACGGCCGTCGTCGGCCTCCACCACGGTGTGCAGCGACTGATACCCGTTGGGCTTGGGCCTGGCGATGTAGTCGTCGAACTCGGCGGTGATCGGCGTCCAGCGCTCGTGGATGACGGCCAGCGCCGCGTAGCAGGCACGCACGTCGTCGACGATCACCCGCAGTCCGCGCAGATCCTGGATCTCCTCGAGCGGGCGCTGCTTGACCCGCATCTTGTTCCAGATGCTGTAGATGTGCTTCGGACGCCCGCTGACCTCCGCGCGCACGCCCGCGGCCGCCAGCGCCTCGCGCACCCGCTGCGCGATCTCCTCGACGAAGGCCTCGCGCTCGTGCCGCTTCTCCTCGAGTTCGCGGGCCAGACGGCGATATTCCTGCGGCGCGTCGAAGCGGAAGGCCAGGTCCTCGAGCTCCCACTTCAGCTGCCACAGTCCCAGCCGGTTGGCCAGCGGCGCCAGCACCTGCAAGGTGTGCTGGCTCACCCCCGGCTCGAGCTCCCGGCGCGCCGCGGCGTGCCAGCGCAGGGTCTGCAGCCGCGAGGCCAGCCGCAGCAGCACCACCCGGATGTCGACCGACATCGCCAGCAGCATCCGCCGCAGGACCTCGAGCTGGTCGCCATCGGCCTGGTCCGACAGGCGCAACTGCACCTCGCGCATCCGCAGCACCTGGCGGATGCCCTCGACCAGCTCGGAGGTCTCGCGACCGAAGGCGCGCGAAGCCTCGTCGGTGCCGAAGGCGCGCTCGATCTGCTCGCCTGCCAGGGTGTCCCAGGCGCCGAACAGCAGCGCCGCCGCCTGCGTGGCGGCGTCGGCTCCAAGCTCGGAGAGGATCGCGCGCGTGCCCTCGCCATGCCCGAGGACCGGCTCGCCGCTGCGGCCGGTGGACTCGCCGATCCGCTCGCGCGCAAGCACACGCGCGCGGTCGACCCGGGCAAGGTCCGGAACGGGCGGCGGCGTGGCCGTGCCCTCGGCGGTGCGCGCTTCGATGACGCTAGACTCCGGTCAGGCGGGGCGCGACCGCGCCCCGACGAGCTCATCCACCATTATAGGAAACGCTGCAGGCCATGCCCTTCCCCTGGTTCGGTCGCAGGCCCGACCCGCAGATCGACGATGCGCTCTGGCGCCGCACCGTGGCCGACTTCCCGTTCGTCGGGCATCTGTCGGGCGAAGACCTGCAGCGCTTGCGCGAACTGTGCGAGGAGTTCCTGCGGCGCAAGACCTTCACCGGCGCCCACGGCCTGCGCATCACCCCGCGGATGCGCACCGCGCTTGCCTTCCAGGCCTGCCTTCCCGCGCTGCGCCTGGGCCTGTCCGGCTACGACGACTTCGTCGAGGTGATCGTCTATCCCGACCAGTTCCTGGTGAAACAGACCCGGGTCGACGAGGCCGGCGTGGTCCACGAGAGCGAGGAGGCGCTGTCGGGCGAGGCGATGGACCGCGGCCCGGTGGTGATCTCCTGGGCCGACGCCGCTCCTGGGGCACATCGCCACGGCTGGAACGTGACCATCCACGAGTTCGTCCACAAGCTCGACCTGGCCGACGGAGAGGCCGACGGCATCCCGCCGCTGCCGCGCGCCGCGCGCGCGCGCTGGGAAAGCGTGCTGACGGCCGCCTACGAGGACTTCTGCGAACAGCTCGACCGGGTCGAGCGGGCAATCCCGGCGCACATCGACCCCGAAGGACCGTCGGCTGAGCCATACTATGCTCGGTTGCCGCTCGACCCCTACGCAGCGACCGACCCGGCCGAGTTCTTCGCAGTTTCCGGCGAGACCTTCTTCGTTGCACCGCGCCGGCTCGCCGACGCATTTCCGTGCTGGTACCGGGAACTTGCCGTGTTCTTCGCGCAGGATCCGCTGCCGGTCCGCTCCACGGGAAGCGATGACACCGCCGCGCGTGCGGCGCCGCGCTGACGGGGTGCTGCCACCGATCATCGCCACGGCGCCGGCAGTCGCAGCCTTCGATCCGGGATGACCCGGATCTGTCGGTTCGCCTTACAGTGACATTCGTCACGCTCGCGGCCCTCCCCAAGCCGCGGCGCGTGCGCAATGTCATTCCGTGCCCCGGGCACGTTCGCTATGCTCGTTCGACGGTGGGAGGAGCAGCCGCAAGCCCCTCGCCGTCGATCCTGCATCCTGCAGAAGAGATCTCACGCGATGATCCGCGTCTTCAACCACTACCTGTCGACCCGAACGCTGCTGCTCGCCCTGATCGAGGCGGGGGTGCTGTTCCAGTCGCTGGTGATCGGCTGGCAGGTGCGGCTCGCCGACTTCTCCGGCCCGCTGCCGCTGCTCGAGGCCGCGATCTTCACCACCGCGATGCTGCTCGCGATGACCGCGTTGGGCCTGTACGACCAGCAGGTCGAGCGCCTGCGCACCATGCTGCAGCGCCTGGCGCTGGCCTACGGGCTGACGCTGCTGGGGATGAGCCTGGTCTTCTACCTGTTCCCCGAGACCTACGTGGGCCGTGGCGTGCTTGCCACCGCATCGGTGTTCTCCTTCGCCGGCGTGGTGCTGGTGCGGATGATGTTCTTTCGCGTCACCGACCTCGGCCTGCCCCGGCGTCGCGTACTGGTGCTGGGCAACGGCGCCGAGGCCGAGGAAGTGATCCGCTTCCTGCACGAGGGCGAGCGCAGCCGCACCATCCAGTACGCGGGGCTCTATCCGGTGATCGCCGAGCGCGAAGCGGGCGAGCCCGAGCGGCGCATCAACCACGATCAGCTCGCCCGCACGGTGCGCGACCTCAAGGTCTCGGAGATCGTGATCGCAGTGCGCGAGCGCCGCGGCGGAGTGCTGCCGCTGCGCCAGCTGCTCGACGCCAAGCTGCAGGGCGTCCGGGTGCTGGACCTGCCCTCGTTCTACGAACGCGAGAAGGGCATCATCAAGCTCGACAACGTCCGCGCGAGCTGGCTGATCTTCGGCAACGGCTTCGATCGCGGCGTCACCCGCGATGCGATCAAGCGCCTGTTCGACATCGTCGCGAGCCTGCTGCTGTTCGTGATCACCCTGCCGATCCTGCTGCTGGCGATGCTCGCGATCGTGCTCGAAAGCGGACGCCCGATCTTCTACCGCCAGGAACGCGTCGGCCAGGGCGGTCGCCTGTTCACGGTGCTCAAGCTGCGCTCGATGCGCCAGGACGCCGAAGGCGACGGCAAGCCGCGCTGGGCGGCCGCCGACGACGACCGCATCACCCGCGTGGGCCGCATCATCCGCAAGACCCGCATCGACGAACTCCCGCAGCTCATCAACGTGCTGCGCGGCGACATGAGCTTCGTCGGCCCGCGCCCCGAGCGGCCCTTCTTCGTCAGGCAGCTGATCGCCGAGATCCCCTATTACGACGTGCGCCACAGCGTCAAGCCCGGGGTCACCGGCTGGTCGCAGGTGTGCTACCCCTACGGCGCCTCGGTCGAGGACTCGATCGCCAAGCTCGAGTACGACCTCTACTACGTGAAGAACCACTCGCTGTTCCTGGATCTGCTGATCATGCTCGAGACCGCGCAGGTGGTGCTGCTGGGCAAGGGGGCGCGCTGAGCGCGGGGGCAGGGGTGGCGCGCAGCCTCGATCCATCGGGCCGCAGCCCGGCATGCTGATCTCGCTCGCGCCGCCGGGGTTCGCGCTCGCGGCGATCGCCTACCTGATCCTGGCCGCGCTGCTGGCCACGCGCGGCGTACCGCGCGGCCCTGGTCGATCCTTTGCCGCAGCGGTCGTCGCGCAGGTGCTGTGGGGCGCCCTGATCGCTGCGGTGCTGGCCGGCACGCGCCTGCCGATCGCGCTGGTCTCGATCGCGGAGGCGGCCAGGACCTTCCTCTGGATCGTCTTCCTGCTCTCGCTGCTGCGCGCGATGGACGGCGCCGCCGGAACCGGCAACGGCAGCGCCCGACGCGCCGCCAACAGCGGGCTGGTCGCCGCCGCGACGATCGCCGCAGGCATGCTTGCTGTCGAGATCCTCGCCTTCGGCGAGCGCCCGGCCTTCATCGTGCGCGTGATTGCCTCGGTCTTCGCGCTGGTCTGCCTCGAACAGGTCTACCGGAACACCCCCGTCGACGGGCGATGGGCGCTGAAGTTCCTCGCGATCGCGCTGCTGGCCCTCTTCGGCTTCGATCTCGTGCTCTACAGCGAGGCCCTGCTGTTCTCCCGGCTCAATCCCGCGCTCTGGTCGGTACGCGGCTACGCCAACGCGCTGCTGGCGCCGCTGATGGCGGTGGCCGCGGCGCGCAACCGGCAGTGGAAGACCGACATCACCGTCTCGCGCCAGGTGGTGTTCCACAGCGCGACGCTGTTCGCCACCGGCCTGTTCCTGCTGACCATGGCGCTGGGCGGCTACCTGCTGCGCTGGTTCGGCGGCGACTGGGGCGAAGCCGCGCAGGCGCTGTTCGTGTTCGTCGCGATCGTGGGAATGCTGGCGGCGCTGCTCTCGGGCAGCCTGCGCGCCCGGCTGCGGGTCTTCCTCGCCAAGAACTTCTTTCGCTACCGCTACGACTACCGCGCCGAGTGGCTGCGCCTGACCGAACTGCTGGCCGGCGCGCCGAGCGAGCCGGCCCGGACGAGCCCCGCGGCACGCAGCGACGGCGATGCGACCCTGGCGCCCGCTGACGCGAACCCCCTCGAGCTTCGCGCCCTGCAGGGCCTGGGCCGGCTGGTCGAGAGCCCTCGCGGCGCGCTCTGGCTGTCCACGGACGACGACGGCTACGTGTGCGCCGCTCGGCTGGCGTTCCACGGTCCGACGCCCGCGATGGCCGCAGAAGCGCCCCTTCCAGCCTTCCTCAGAGCCCGCCAGTGGGTCGTGGACCTGGACGAGTGGCGCGAGCATCCCGAACGCTACGAGGGGCTCACCCTGCCCGCCGAGATCGCGACGGATGCGGAGAACTGGCTGATCGTCCCGCTGATGCTGCACGATCAGCTGCTGGGCTTTGCCGTGCTGGTGCACCCGCTCGCTCCGGTGACCGTGAACTGGGAGGTGCGCGACGCGCTCAAGGCCGCCGCCCGGCAGGTGGCGAGCTATCTCGCCGTACGCCGCACCGTGGAGTCGCTGGTCCAGGCACGGCAGTTCGAGTCCTTCAACCGGATGTCCGCCTTCGTCGTCCACGACCTGAAGAACCTGGTCGCCCAGCTCTCGCTGATGCTGGGCAACGCGGCAAGACACCGCGACAACCCGGAATTCCAGCAGGACATGCTCGACACGGTGGAGAACGTCGTGGGCCGGATGCAGGGCCTGCTGATGCAGCTGCGGGCAGGCACGCGCCCCATCGAGGCGCCCGGCCCGGTTCCGCTTGCCGACGCCATCGGCGCCACGCTGCGCGCCCGGCCGGCGCTGCGGCCATCGCCGCAGCTGGAGATCGACCCGGCACTGCAGCACGCGGCGGTCCGGGCACACCGCGACCGCCTGGAGCGCGTGATCGGCCACCTGATCCAGAACGCGGCCGAAGCCACGCCCAGGGATGGCAGGATCTGGGTCCGCGTGCGGCAGGAGGGCGACAAGGCCTGCGTCGAGGTCCAGGACACCGGCAAGGGGATGAGCGAGGATTTCGTCCGCGAACAGCTCTTCAGGCCCTTCGAGTCCACGAAGGACCACGGCATGGGGATCGGCGCCTTCGAGAGCCGCGAGTACGTGCGCGAGCTCGGCGGCAGCCTGGAGGTGGAGAGCCGCGAGGGATCGGGTACCCTGTTCCGCATCCGGCTGCCGCTGGCCCTGGCCACCGCGGACAGATAACCTGGAAAGAGAGATGTCGAGCGTCATCGAGAACAAGCGCCGGGCGCAGCCCGGCGAGCCCGCCGACCTGCCCAGCGCGGCCGAGCAGCGCCCGACGCTGCTGATGGTCGAGGACGACCTCGGCCTGCAGAAGCAGATGCGCTGGTCCTTCGATCGCTACAACGTGGTCTTCGCCGACAGCTGTGACGCGGCGATCGCCCAGCTGCGCCGCCACGAACCGGCAGTGGTCACCCTCGATCTGGGCCTGCCTCCGGACCCGGACACCCCCAACGAAGGCTTCCGCACGCTCGAGGCGATCCTCTCGCTGGCCCCCACCACCAAGGTGATCGCGCTCACCGGCCAGAACGACCGCGCCAACGCGCTGAAGGCCATCGGCATGGGTGCCTACGACTTCTTCGCCAAGCCCTTCGAGCCCGAGATCCTCGGACTGGTGCTCGACCGCGCCTTCCGGCTGGCGGAGCTCGAGCGCGAGAACCGACGCCTGGCGGCCTCGGGAGCGGAGTCGCCGCTGGACGGCCTGATCACCCGCGACCCCGGAATGCTCAAGCTCGCCCGCCAGGTCGAGCGGCTCGCGCCGACGGACGCGACCGTGCTGCTGCTGGGCGACAGCGGCACCGGCAAGGAGGTGCTCGCGCGCGCGCTGCACCAGCTCTCCCCGCGCAAGGACAAGCGCTTCGTCGCGATCAACTGCGCCGCGATCCCCGACACCCTGCTCGAGGCCGAGCTCTTCGGTTACGAGAAGGGCGCGTTCACCGGCGCCTCCAAGACCACTCCGGGGAAGATCGAGACCGCCGACGGCGGCACGCTCTTCCTCGACGAGATCGGCGACCTTCCTCACCCGCTGCAGGCCAAGCTGCTGCGCTTCCTGCAGGAGCGCGTGATCGAACGCATCGGCGGACGCAACGAGATCCCGGTCGAGGTGCGCGTCGTCTGCGCCACCCACCGCAACCTGCGTGAGCTGATCGCCGAAGGCGCGTTCCGCGAGGACCTCTTCTACCGGCTCTCCGAGATGGTGCTCACCATCCCGCCGCTGCGCGAGCGCGCCGGCGACGCCGCCCTGCTCGCCCACGCCTTCGTGCGCCGCTTCGGCAAGGCCAACGGCCGCGACAAGCTCAGCCTGCGCGAGGACGCGCTCGACGCGATCGCCTCGCACGCCTGGCCCGGCAACGTGCGCGAACTCGAGAACTGCATCAAGCGCGCCGTGATCATGGCCGACGGCAACGCGATCACCGCCGAGGACCTCGGCCTGCAGCCCGGCGACGAAGCCGAAGTGCTCAACCTGCGCCAGGTCCGCGAGGACGCCGAGCGCCGGGCGGTGCTGAAGGTGATGGCGCGGGTCGAGGGCAACATCGCGCGCGCCGCGGAGCTGCTCGGGGTGAGCCGCCCCACCTTGTACGATCTGCTCAACCGCTTCGGGATGCGGTGAGCGAATCCCGCCCTCCGTCCTGAACCGCACCGCGCCCGCCATCCGAACCCGAGCCCGCCCCCCGAATACACGAGTCCCCGGAGTCTCCATGAACGCCATCGCCCTCCCGAAGCCTTCCCTGATCCGCCAGGCACTGGCAGCCGCGGCGCTTGCCTCCACCCTGTTCGTATTCGGATGCAGCGACTCCACCGCGTCGCTGCTGGCCAAGGCGAAGGAGTCGATCGAGAAGAACGAGCCCAAGGCTGCCGAGATCCACCTGAAGAACCTGCTGCAGAAGGAAGACAGCGCAGAGGCGCGCTTCCTGCTCGGAACCGTCCACCTGAAGAGCGGCGATCTGCCCTCGGCCGAGAAGGAGCTTCGCCGCGCACAGGAGGCCGGGTTCGACCCGGGGCGCCTGGTGGTGCCGCTGGTCGATACCCTGCTGCAACTCGGGCAGGCACAGAAGGCTATCGACGAAGCTGGCAAGGCCTCGCCTGCTGACGCGACCGGCAAGGCCCGGCTGGCCATGCTCGTGGGCAGCGCGAACCTCGCCCTGGGCAAGACCGAAGACGCCCGGATCAGCTACGAAGCCGCTCTTGCAGCCGACCCCGGCAACATCCCGGCCAAGCTGGGGCTGATCAGGATGCGCGCCGGCCTTGGAGACCTCGACGGCGCCACCATCGAAATCGACAAGGTGCTCGCCGAGCATGCATCGAGCACGGAAGCAATGATGCTCAAGGGGGAACTGGAGCAGGCATTCGGGCGGCGCAAGGAAGCGCGCGAGTGGTATTCGAAGGTCGCGCAGACCGACCCGAAGGACCGCAACAGTCTCACCAAGATCCTCACGCTCGACCTCGCCAGCCGCGACCTCGAGGCGGCGGAAAAGAGCCTCGAGCAACTCAAGGCGCGCACCGGCGCAGCGCCTGTGACGATGCAGTTGCAGGCCATGCTCCAGTTGCAGAAAGGCGAGATCGCCGCGGCACGACAGTCGATCGATGCTGCGCTGCGCGCCGCGCCCAACTACCTGCCGGTGGTGGCGCTGGGCGCCGAGATCTACCTGCGCGATGGAGCGCTGGAACAGGCCGAGCGCCTGTCACGACAGGTGCTCGAGCGTGCGCCCAACACCACGCAGGGCTACCGACTGCTGGCCACAACGCAGATGCGGATGAACGCCCCGGACAAGGCCTTGCAGACTCTGCAGCCGGCGATCGACAAGGGCGCGAAGGATCCCGCGATCTACACCCTCGCAGGCGAAGCCGCACTGCGGATGAACGACGCGAAGAAGTCCGCCGGCTTCTTCGACCGGGCGATCGAGCTCGACCCGTCGGACCCGCGCAAGCAGACCGGCCTGGCGTTCGCACACATCGCCGGCGGCGAGCGCGAGCGCGGCATCGCGGAACTCGAACGGATCAGCGCCGCCAGCCCAACGGAAACGCGAGCCGACTTCGCGCTCGTGGCCACCCACCTGCGCGCACGCCAGTTCGACAAGGCGCTTGTCGCGATCGATCGCCTCGAGAAGAAGGAGCCGGAAAGCGCGGTGGTGGCCACGCTGCGCGGCGCGGCGCTGATCGGCAAGGGTGACGAAGCCGGCGCCCGCAAGGCCTACGAACTCGCCCTGAACCGTGACCCGAAGCACCTCCCGGCGGTCAACAGCCTGGCCGCGCTCGATATCCGTGCCAACAAGCGCGAGGACGCACGCAAGCGCTACGACGCCTTCCTTGCGAAGAACCCCGGGAACGTCCAGGCGATGCTGACCCTGGCGCAACTGATCGAGCAGACCACACCACGCAGCGACGCCAAGGCAGCCGAGGAGGCGCTGGCACTGCTGAAGAAGGCGCGCGAAACCGAACCGGGCTCCATTCCGGCCAATCTTGCGCTGTCAGCCTGGTACGTGAGCCACAACCAGACCAGGGAAGCGATTCCCCTGCTCCAGCAGACGCTGGCGACCAACCCGGACAACGTCCAGGTGCTCGACGCGCTCGGCACGGTCTACCTGCGCTCCGACCAGGACGCGCTCGGCATGGAGACCCTCGAGAAGATACTGCGTGTGCGCCCGGATGACGCAATGCTTCAGGTGCGCATGGGCCAACTCAAGCTCTCACGCAATGACGTCCCCGGCGCGATGGCCAACTTCCGCAAGGCCGTGGACCTGCAGCCCAAGGCGATCGAGCCGAAGCTGGCGATGGCCGCCGCCCACATGCGCACCGGCCACCCCGAAGATGCGCGGCGCATCGCCAATGCGCTACAGGTGGACGCGCCGAAGAACCCGGCCGGCTTCCTGCTGAAGGGCGACATCGCGATGAGCGAACGCAAGTTCGCTGACGCGGCAGGAGAGTATCGCAAGGCGCTCGCGCTGCAGAAGGCTGCGCCGATCGAAGTGAAGCTGCATCAGGCAGTCGCCGCCAGCGGCAACCTTGCCGAGGCCGACAGCATGCTCGGCGCCATGCTCCGCCAGCACCCGGACGACCTCACCCTGCGCGCCTACGCCGGCGAGCACGAGGTCGGCCGCAAGCGGTGGAACGAGGCCATCGCGCACTACGAGCGCGTGCTCTCGAAGCAGCCCGGAAACGCGCTGGTTCTCAACAATACCGCCTGGGCGATGCACGAGACGAAGAATCCGAAGGCGCTCGAGACGGCCGAGAAGGCTCTGGCCGCGGCCCCGGACAATCCTGCCGTCCAGGACACCGCAGGCGTCATCCTGATGGCCGCCGGCAAGACCGAGCGCGGGCTCGAACTGCTCAGGAAAGCGGTCGCGACTGCTCCGAAGGCCGCCGCGCTCCGCCTGCACCTGGCCGAAGCGCTGGCAAGTACCGGCGACAAGGCTGGCGCCAGAGCCGAGGTCGAGAAGCTGCTGCAGGACAACCCCGAAGGCCAGGTGGCCGAGCAAGCCCGCGCACTGCAGAAGCAGCTCTGACGCGGGTTGACCGCAGCCCGCGCGGAAGTCTCCACCGCGGGCTGCAGGCTCACAACATGTAGCGATACTCCGCGTACGCGCGGTCGCGGTCGCGGAAGCGACCGAACATGCCGATCGGCTTGCCGCCGAACACGTCCAGGCCCACGCGGATTCGCGACCTGGCGCCTGCCTTCCAGGTCAGCGCCGGTCGCAGCATCCAGTCGCTGCGCACCAGGCTGGAGATCGCCAGCAGCTCGGCCTCCAGCCCGTCACCCAGATCCTTGGACACGAGCAGGCTGGCTCCCCACTCGTGCCGACGCAGCCCGATACTTGGGTCATGGTCCAGGAAGGCGCGCTGGAACAGTTGCGCGTTCACGCGCCAGTCGTCCGCGGGCGTTGCATCCACCCCAACGACCCAATCCAGGGTGCGCAGATCCAGGACTCCATCGGGGGCATCCACGCGCGCCGAGGCGAACCTGCGGCCGTCCGTGTACACCGCCTCGGCCTTGAGCACAAGGCCGTCGAAGTCCTTGGCCAGCGTCGCACCCACTCGATCGAGCATGTCGTAGCGTGGCTGGAAGACCGCGCTGGCCGCCGGAATGTCCAGCACCGTGCGGTAGAAGCTGGCCATGTTGTCCGGGCTGCGATAGTAGAAGGCCGAGACATCCCATCCATCGACCATCGTCGAGCCACGAAGGCCGAAGCCCCCCCGGGAGAATCTGCGCGAAGGCCGGCGCTCTCCGATGATCTCGTAGGCCAGACCCGCCTCCGGCATTGCGAACGGATAGAACTCCGCCCCGGGCTTGCCGATCTTGTCGGTGGCCGGCGCCGGCAGCCAGATGAACTCCAGATGTGAATCGCCCGCGAACCATTCCGCACGCGCCGCCCACTGGGGAATCCGGATCCGGGAGAACTCCGGCAGGACGAACTCGCGCATGTCCTTGGCCGAAACGACGTCGGCGAAGAACAGGCCCACCATCTCACCCCAGACAATGTTCTGCTTGCCGATGCGGAACTCCCAGTCACCCCTCGAGAAGTCCAGGTAGGCCTCGTGCAAGGAGAGTTCGCTGCGCTGGTCTCGACGCACCGATGCGGGATAGAAGTCAGTGCCGTCGTAGACCGCATCGTAGCCAGCCCGGCCAGACAGCTTCCACTTCACCCCGGCGCCCAGGCTGCCGCTGCCCGCGAGTTCCGCCAGCCCGCGCAACTGGGACCAGTGGCCCGAGGAAGGATAGGTGTATGCCGCGCCGAACTGCAGCCACCCCTGCCAGTGCGCCGCTCCGGAATCGATCGACGCGCCGCCCGTGCCTTGCGCCGCCGCGCACGAGGCCCCAGCCACGAGCGTCGCCGCCAGCCCCCTCTTCACTGCCCTTGTGCTCTTGCGCAAAACCATTGTGCAGCCCACCTCCTCGTTGTCGTTTCCGGCACGCCGCCGGCGCCGACGCCGTCGGGCGCCAATCGCTGTCGGCAAGTCTGCAATCCCTCGCCGCTCAGTGCCGCGGCTCGTCCTCCTGCGCCGTGCAGGCCGCCGCAGCAGCGTCTGCCACACCCTCTGCGGCGTCACCCCCATCTTCGACAGCGGCAGCCACCGGAAGGGCATGCGCAAACACGGTGGTGGCCACGAGCTCGGGCTTGACCATCACCCAGCGCTGATCGTGCCGCACGCCAAGGGCGGTGAGTCGACCGTCCTCGATCCGCACCAGGCGATCCGCGGCTGCGATCACCCGGTCGTCATGCGTCGAGAACACGAAGGTGGTGCCGTACTTGGTGTTCAGCGCCTTCATCAGGCGCAGGATCTCGACGCCGGTATCGTGGTCGAGGTTCGCGGTAGGCTCGTCCGCGAGCACGATCCGTGGCTTCACCGCCAGGGCACGCGCGATTGCCACCCGCTGGCGCTGGCCGCCCGAGAGCTGGTTGGGCCTGTGCGACGCGAAGCGCGCCAGCCCCACCAGATCCAGGAAGCGCATGACCCTCTCGCGACGTTGCTGCCGCGAGACCTCCGGAAACTGCAGCAGCGGGTACTCGACGTTCTCGTACGCGGTCAGCACCGGAAACAGGTTGAAGGTCTGGAAGATGAACCCCACCGTGCGCGCCCGGTAGTCGGCGAGCTGATCGGGGGTCTGCCCGCTCACCTCCCTGCCGTCGATCACCAGCCTGCCCGCGCTCGGCGTATCGATGCACCCGATCAGGTTCAGCAGCGTAGACTTGCCGCTGCCGGAGGGGCCCGCAATCGCCAGGAATACGCCCTCGGCGATGTCCAGATTCACGTCACGCAGCGCTTCCACGGTCTGGCCGCCCAGCCGATATCTTCTAGAAACGTGTTCCAGGGTGACCAGCGCCATCCGCCGCTCCATGCATGCGCAGGCGGAAGGCCCGCGCCCGGTGATGCCTGAATGTAACCGAT
>CAUJHG010000025.1 GCA_963204785.1 Pseudomonadota bacterium
CTCAGTCGGCGTAGACGCCGGCCTTCTTGATCACCGGCCCCCACTTGTCGATCTCGGCCTGCAGGTGCTTGCGCAGCCCCTCGGGCGTCTGCTGCTCGACCGGGTAGATTACCGAGCCGAGTTCCGCGAAGCGCTTCTGCACGTCCGGATTGGCGAGCGCCGCCTGCAGCGCCGAGACGAGCTTGTCGACGACCGGCTTGGGCGTTGCCTTGGGCGCATACAGGGCGTGCCAGATCCCGAGTTCGAAGCCCTTCAGCCCGCCTTCGGCGGCAGTGGGAATGTCCGGAAGCGTCGACAGGCGCGCCGGAGCAGTGAGGGCGACCGCCCGGACCTTGCCGGCCCTGATCTGCTGCGTGGTGTTGGTGGTCTGGTCGCAGAGGACGTCGACCTGTCCGCCGATCAGGTCGGTGATCGCCGGAGCCGTGCCCTTGTAGGGTACGGTGATCATCTCGGTCTGGATCGCCTGCTGGAACAGCAGGCCGCACAGGTGGGAGGCCGCGCCGAGGCCGGCGTTGGCCAGCGTGGCCTTGCCCGCATTGGCCCTGGCCCAGGCGACCAGTTCGCCGAGGTCCTTGACTGCCAGGGTATTGCGCACCAGCAGGGTCATCGGCACGTCGTTGATCAGGCCGATGTGCGCGTAATCCTTCATCGGATCGAAGGGCAGCCGGCGGTACAGGGCCGGCGAGGTGGACATGCCGATGTGCCAGACCAGCAGCCGGTAGCCGTCAGGGGCGGCCTTGGCGACGTTGTCGGCGCCGAGCGTGCCGCCCGCTCCGGGCTTGTTCTCGACGACCACGGGCTGGCCCAGCGGCTTCTCCATCGCCGCCGCCACGCTGCGTGCGACGGTGTCGGTGGGGCCTCCGGCGGCGAAGGGCACCACGATGGTGAGCGGCCTGGAAGGGAACTGCTGTGCCGCCACTGGCACGGCCAGCAGCGCGACGGCTGCCGCACAGGCTGCGGCCCGAAGGGAACGGATCATCGGCTTTCTCCTCGAACTGGGGATCTGCGGCGCACCGGTGGACACGGCCGGTAAGGCGGCACGCCGACGCGTGCCGCCGAGTCTAGCCGGCCTCGATGCGTGCGCGCAGGCCGGCGACATCGGGGATTTCCCAGGCTGCGCCCGCCCCGCAGCCTGCAGGTGACCGACGCACCCCCGCGCTGCCGGAGGCCGGTCCGCCACTCCTGCCAAGCGCCCTGCCGCTCAGCCCAGCGCGTCGACCACCGCCCGCCCGAGGTCCTCGGTGCGGGCGCTGCCGCCCATGTCCGGCGTGCGCGGCCCGTTCGCGGTGACCCGCT
Organism: Pseudomonadota bacterium; assembly: GCA_963204785.1. Lineage (GTDB taxonomy): Bacteria > Pseudomonadota > Gammaproteobacteria > Burkholderiales > Burkholderiaceae_E > Quisquiliibacterium. Next base: position 1,297 of record CAUJHG010000025.1, read on the forward strand.
CGATGGCCGCGAGGATCGCGTCGTGGGCGTCGCGATGGCCGAGGTGGTCGAGCATCATCGCCCCCGACCAGATCTGCCCGATCGGGTTGGCAATGCCCTTGCCGACGATGTCCGGCGCCGAGCCGTGCACCGGCTCGAACAGCGAGGGGAAGCGGCGCTCCGGGTTGATGTTGCCCGAGGGCGCGATCGCGATCGTGCCGGTGCAGGCCGGCCCGAGGTCCGAGAGGATGTCGCCGAACAGGTTGGAGGCGACGACGACGTCGAACCAGTGCGGGTTGCGCACGAAGTGCGCGGTGAGGATGTCGATGTGGTACTTGTCGACGCTGACCTCCGGGTAGGCGGCGCGCATCGCCTCGACGCGCTCGTCCCAGTAGGGCATCGAGATGAAGATCCCGTTGGACTTGGTCGCCGACACCAAGCGGCGGCGCGGGCGGCTGCGCGCGAGATCGAAGGCGTAGCGCAGCACGCGGTCGACCCCGGTGCGGGTGAACACCGCCTCCTGCAGCACGAACTCCCGGTCGGTGCCCGCGAACATCCTGCCGCCGACCGACGAGTATTCGCCCTCGGTGTTCTCGCGCACCACGTAGAAGTCGATGTCGCCGGGCCTGCGTCCCGCCAGCGGACAGGGGATGCCGGGCATCAGCCGCACCGGCCGCAGGTTCACGTACTGGTCGAACTCGCGACGGAACAGCAGCAGCGAGCCCCACAGGGAGACGTGGTCGGGCACCCGCTCGGGCATCCCGACTGCGCCGAAGAAGATCGCGTCGTGCCCGCCGATCTGCTGTTTCCAGTCGTCGGGCATCATCTGCCCGTGCCTCTCGTACCAGTCGCAGCTGGCGAAGTCGAAGTGGTCGAAGCGCAGGCCGATCCCGAACCTGCGCGCCGCGGCCTCGAGCACCCGAAGCCCCTCCGGCACGACCTCCCTGCCGATCCCGTCGCCGGGAATCACCGCGATCCGATGGCTGCCCATGCCTCCTCCGCTTCTGCCGTCCGCCTTCGCCCTGCCTCCCGGTCCGCGTCCCCGGGCCGCCCGCCGCCCGCTACTGGTTGCCGAGGATGCGCGAGAGGAACTCCTGCGCCCTCGGGCTGCGCGGCGTCCCGAAGAAGTCGTCCTTCGGGCAGTCCTCGACGATGCGCCCCTGGTCCATGAAGATCACCCGGTCGGAGACCTTGCGCGCAAAACCCATCTCGTGGGTGACCACCATCATCGTCATGCCCTCCTTCGCGAGCCCGACCATCACGTCGAGCACCTCGCTGACCATCTCGGGGTCCAGCGCCGAGGTGGGCTCGTCGAACAGCATCGCGATCGGGTCCATCGCCAGCGCGCGCGCGATCGCCACGCGCTGCTGCTGGCCGCCGGAGAGCTGCCCGGGGAACTTCTGGGCCTGCGCCGTCAGGCCGACCCGCTCGAGCAGCTTCATGCCCTTGTCGAGCGCCTCGTCGCGGCTGCGCCCGAGCACCCGCACCTGCCCGAGCGTGAGGTTGTCGGTGATCGACAGGTGCGTGAACAGCTCGAAGTGCTGGAACACCATGCCGATGCGCGATCGCAGCTTCGGAAGGTCGGTTCCCCGGGCGCCCACCGACACCCCGTCGACCAGGATCTCGCCCTTCTGGAAGGGCTCCAGACCGTTGGCGCACTTGATCAGCGTCGACTTGCCCGAGCCGGACGGGCCGCAGACCACGACGACCTCGCCCTTCGAGATGCTGGTGGTGCAGTCGGTGAGCACCTGGAAGCTGCCATACCACTTGCTGACGCCCTTGAACTCGATCATCGCCATGTCGACGGTTCCGATTGCAGTTGCTTTCGAGGCCCGACAGCCGGGCTGCGCGCGGACGGGCCGGCGGCCGCGACGCCTCCGAGGCCTCGCCTCCCGGTCACCGGACGATCGCCACGCGCGCCTGCAGCCGGCGCACCGACATCGACAGCAGCGAGCAGATCACGAAGTAGACCACGGCGACGAACAGGTACATCTCGACGATCCGGCTGTCGCGCTGGGCGATCTTGCCGGCGGCGCCGACGAAGTCGGTGACGTTGAGCAGCGACACCAGCGAGACGTCCTGGAACAGCACGATCGTCTGCGTCAGCAGCAGCGGCAGCATGTTACGGAAGGCCTGCGGCAGCACCACCAGCCGCATCGACTGCCAGTAGTCCAGGCCGAGCGCGCTGGCCGCGGCGACCTGCCCCTTCGGGATGCTCTGGATCCCCGCGCGCATGATCTCGCAGAAGTACGCGCCCTCGAACAAGATGAAGGTGATGTAGGCCGAGCGCTCCGCGCCGATCTGCGGCGGGCGCTCCGCCCCGGTGATCGACTGCAGCACCACCGGCAGCAGGAAGTAGAACCAGAAGATCACCAGCAGCAGCGGCACCGAGCGCATCAGGTTCACGTAGCCGGCGGCCGCCAGCGCAAGCGGACGCAGCGACGAGAGCCTGGCCATCGCCAGCAGCGTGCCCAGCACCGTGCCGCCGACCGCGGCGACCACGGTCAGCTGCAGCGTGTACTGCAGCCCGGTGAGCAGGTAGGGCCAGGTGCGCGCGACGACGTCGAAGTCCAGGCCTTCCATCACCTGCCCCCGCCGATGTAGCCGGGCACGGCCACGCGCCGTTCTACCCAGGCCATCACCCGGTTCGCGGTCATCGCGATCGCCACGTAGATCAGCGTGGCCGCCCCGAAGGCCTCGAAGTAGCGGAAGGTCATCTCCCCCATCTCGCGGGTCCGGAAGAACAGCTCGGCCAGCCCGATCGAGTAGGCCACCGCGGTGTTCTTGATCAGGTTCATGGTCTCGGAGGTCAGCGGCGGGATCACGATCCGGTAGGCCATCGGCAGCAGCACGTGCCGGTAGGTCTGCCACTCGGTCAGCCCGAGCGCATAGCCCGCGGCGCGCTGGCCGCGCGGCAGCGACTGGATGCCCGAGCGCACCTGCTCGGCCACCCGCGCCGCGGTGAACAGGCCCAGGCAGACCACCGCGGTGACGAACTGGTGGTCGGTGGGGTCGAGGCCGACCACCCACCGCTTCACCGAGGGGATCAGGCCCGGCACCACGAAGTACCAGACGAAGAACTGGACGATCAGCGGGACGTTGCGGAACAGTTCGACGTAGGCGTTGCCGATCCGCACCAGCCAGGCGCGGTCGGTGGTGCGCGCCACGCCCAGCGCCGAGCCGAGCACGAAGGCCAGGATCGCCGCGAGGGCGGCGGTGGCCAGCGTCCTGCCCAGCCCGCTGGCCAGCGACGCCCACCAGGTGCTGTCGCCGTCGGCGTTGAGCTCGAGGAAGATGCCGAGATCCATCGGGACGACCCCCTGGGCACAGAGACCGTGGCCGCGGCAGCGGCGCTCAGACGCCCTTGTCGTTCGGGTTCCTGAACGCTTCCTCGATCGCCGGTGTCTTGGGGAAGTTCAGGTTGATCCCCTTGGGCGGGATCGGGCTCGTGAACCACTTCGCGTAGATGCGGTCGATCTCGCCGGACTTCATCACTGCGCCCACGGCCCGGTCGACCAGCGCCTTGAACTGCGGATCATCCTTGCGCAGCATCATGCTGTAGGGTTCCTGGCGCAGCGACTCGTCGAGGATCCTGAACGCCGAGGGCGTCTTGGAGTTGGCGATCTGCCCGGCCAGCAGGATGTCGTCCATCACGAAGGCGGCGGCGCGGTCGTCGGCCATCAGCAGGAAGGACTCGGCGTGGTCCTTGCCGTAGATCTCCTTGACGTTCGCGGTCTCGGTTCGCTTGTAGGCCTTGAACAGCGGCACCGAGGTGGTGCCGGAGGTGGTCGAGATGGTCTTGCCGTTGAGGTCCGCCAGCGAGCCGATGTTCGAGCTCTTCTTGACCGCCGCGGTCACGTTGATCACGAAGTAGGTAGGGCCGAAGGCCACCTGCTGCTGGCGCTGGACCGAGTTGGTCGTGGAGCCGCACTCGAGGTCGATGGTGCCGTTGGCCAGCAGGGGGATGCGATTGCTCGAGGTGACCGGTTGCAGCTTCACCTGCAGGTTCGGCAGCTTCAGCTCGGCCTTGACCGCGTCGACGATCTTCATGCAGAGGTCCATCGCATAGCCGATCGGCTGCTGCCTGTCGTCCAGGTAGGAGAAGGGGATCGAGGACTCCCTGTAGCCGACGGTGATTGCGCCGAGTTCCTTGACCTTCTTCAGGGTCCCGGTGAGCTCCTGGGCGCCGACGGCGGTGGCCAGGCCGGCCAGGGCGAGTGCGATCACGAACCTGCTGCGCTTCATTGCGTGCTCCCAATGATGGTTTCGACTGCCCGCCAAAGTATACGGCCGCCCTGTCCCGCGACGCGTGCTTCGGACCGGAGCCGCCGCTCCCTGTGCGCCGCTGGCTGGTCCGCCCTGTCACGTGTCCGCGGCAGAATGCTGCGTCTCCCGGCGGGCACGCTGCTGTGCCTGCGCCGCCCACATCCGCGCATAGGCGCGGCCCTGGGCAAGCAGTTCCGCGTGGGTGCCGGACTCGACGATCCGGCCGTGCTCGAGCACCAGGATGCGGTCGGCGTCGACGACGGTCGAGAGCCGATGCGCGATCACCAGCGTGGTCCGCCCGGCCGCGGCGCTGCGCAGCGCGCCCTGGATCGCCTGCTCGTTGCGTGTGTCCAGCGCCGAGGTCGCCTCGTCGAGGATCAGGATCGCCGGGTCCTTCAGCAGCATCCGGGCGATCGCCACCCGCTGCTTCTCGCCTCCCGACAGCTTCAGGCCCCGCTCGCCCACCGGCGTCGCATAGGCCTGCGGCAGCCCTGCGACGAAGTCGTGGAGCTGCGCCGCACGGCAGGCCGCCTCGATCTGCGCCGGCGTCGCGTCCGGCCGGCCGTAGGCGACGTTGTAGCCGAGCGTGTCGTTGAACAGCACGGTGTCCTGGGGAACGATCCCGATGGCCGCGCGCAGGCTGGCCTGCGTGACCGCACGCAGGTCCTGTCCGTCGACCAGGATGCGCCCGTCGGTGACGTCGTAGAAGCGGAACAGCAGCCGCGCGAGCGTCGACTTGCCTGCCCCGCTGGGGCCGACCACGGCAGTGACCGTTCCGGGCCGCATCGTGAAGTCGAGCTCGCGCAGGATCGGCCGTGCGGGGTCGTAGGCGAAGCTCACCCTGTCGAAGCGCACCTCGGGGCCGTGGGAGACCACCAGCGCCGGCGCACCCTGCGCGTCCTCGATCTCACGATCGGTGTCGAGCAGGCCGAACATCCGCTCGAGGTCGGTCAGCCCCTGCTTGATCTCACGGTAGAGCACGCCGAGGAAGTTCAGCGGCGCGTAGAGCTGGATCATGAAGCCGTTGACCAGGACCAGGTCGCCCAGCGTCATCCGGCCCTCGGCGACACCGACCGTGGCGCGCCAGACCATCAGCGTGACCGCGACCGCGATGATCGCGGACTGCCCCACGTTCAGCAGCGACAGCGACGCCTGGCTCCTGAGTCGCGCCCGCTCGTAGCCGCGCAGGGTCTCGTCGTAGCGACGCGCCTCCCAGCCCTCGTTGCCGAAGTACTTGACCGTCTCGTAGTTCAGCAGCGAGTCGATCGCGCGGGTGTTCGCGCTGGAGTCGAGCTCGTTCATCGCACGCCGCAGGTGCGTGCGCCACTCGGTGACGCGGACCGTGAACGCCACGTAGGCCGCGAGCGCGCCGAGCGTGATCGACGCGAACCAGGGATCGTAGTGCAGCACCAGGTAGCCGAGCACCAGTCCGATCTCGACCAGCGTCGGCAGCACGCTGTACAGGGTGAAGGACACCAGCGAGGAGATGGCGCGGGTGCCCCGCTCGATGTCGCGCGTCAGCCCGCCGGTCTGGCGCTCCAGGTGGAAGCGCAGCGACTGCGCGTGCAGATGCCCGAACACCTGCAGCGCGACGGTGCGCACCGCACGCTCGGTGACGCGCGCGAAGACCAGTTCGCGCAGCTCGGTGAACAGCGTGTTGGCCAGGCGCAGCGCGCCGTAGGCCAGCACCAGCCCGAGCGGCACCGCGAGCGCGACGGCAGCGGCCTGCGGCGCCGGAGTCAGCGAGTCGACGATGCCCTTGAGCAGCACCGGCACGCCGACCACCGAGGCCTTGGCGGCCACCAGGAAGGCGAGCGCGAGCAGCACGCGTGCCCGGTAGGCCCACAGATAGGGAAGCAGGGTGCGGATCGTCCGCCAGTCGCTGCGACCGGCTCCGGGACCCGCCGGAGCCGCAATGGGCGACGGACTGGCTGCGCGAGGGTGCATGCGCGCAATGCTACCGGCACACCCCCGCCGGCGTGGTAGAAAGCCGGTTTGCACCCGCCGATGGAGCTCCGATGGAAGCGATCCACAAGCCCGAAGGGCACGAACTGGTCCTGCGTGTCGCGCCGATGCCGGCCGATGTCAACGCCAACGGCGACGTCTTCGGCGGCTGGGTGATGTCCCAGGTCGACGTCGCGGGCGGCGTCATCGCGGCGCAGCGCGCGCGCGGCCGCGTCGCGACGGTGGCGGTCAACAGCTTCCTGTTCAGGCAGCCGATCTCGATCGGCGACCTGGTGTCCCTCTATGCGCGGATCGACCGTGTCGGACGCACCTCGATCACGGTGCACGTCGAGGTGATCGCCGAGCGCAACCCGTCGGCGCCGGTGGTCGTCAAGGTGACCGAGGCGACGCTGACCTATGTCGCGATCGACGGCAGCGGCGCCAAGCGCGAGGTGCCGCCGCTCTGAGGCCTGCGCGCCGCGCTGCGGGTCAGGTGAACAGGCGCTTCAGTTCCGCCTTGAGGATCTTGCCGTTCGCGTTGCGCGGCAGGGTCTCGCGCATGAAGGCCACGCGCACCGGAACCTTGAAGGCGGCGAGCCGCTGCGCGACGAAGCCGCGCAGCTCCTCCTCGGTGGCGCTGGCCCCGGGCTCGAGCGTGACCACTGCCGCCGGCTCCTCGCCGAGCGTCCGATGTGGAATCCCGACCAGCGCCGCATCCATCACTGCCGGGTGCTCGTAGAGCACGCTCTCGACCTCGATGCAGTAGATGTTCTCGCCGCCACGGATCAGCATGTCCTTCTTGCGGTCGACGATGTAGAGGAAGCCCTCGTCGTCGATGCGCGCGAGATCTCCGGTCCGAAGCCAGCCGTCGACGAAGGTCTGCGCAGTGGCATCGGGCCGGTTCCAGTAGCCGCGCACCACGTTCGGTCCCTTGACGAGCAGCTCGCCGATCTCGCCCGGCGGCAGCGCCCGCCCCTGCTCGTCGACCACCTTCATCTCGCAGGCCGGCAGCGCCGGTCCGCTGCTCTCGGGACGGTTCTCGTAGTCCTCGGCGCCGTGCCCGGTGAAGGTGGACGAGGTCTCGGTCATCCCCCAGCCCAGGCCGGGCGCCGATTTCGGGAAGGCGTCCCTGATCCGGCGCACGAGTTCGGTCGAGCCCGGCGCGCCACCGTAGGCGACCGACTCGAGCGAGGAGAGGTCGTAGCGCGCGCGGGCGGGGTGCTCGATCAGCTGCCAGGCGATCGTCGGGACGCCGCCTGCGCTGGTGATGCGCTCGCGCTCGATCAGCTGCATCGCCAGCTCCGGGTCCCAGCGATGCAGCAGCACGATCTTCGCGCCACCGACCAGCGACGGACACAGCACCGCGTGGCAGCCGGTGGTGTGGAAGAAGGGGATCGCCATCAGCGACGAGCGCTGCGGGGCGGCCGGGTCCGGCACCGGGACCGGCTCGCCGCGACGCAGGAAGCTGCGCGCGCTGCTCAGCCCCGCGGCGACGGTTGCACAGGTGCCGTTGCGATGCGTGCCGAGCGCGCCCTTGGGCTTGCCGGTGGTGCCCGAGGTGTACAGGATGGTCGCGTCGTCCTCGGGGTCGAGCGCCACGTCCGGAACCGGCAGATCCCCGAGGCGGCCCCAATCGTTCACGCGCCCGATCAGGTCCTCGAGGCGCCGCACCAGCGGGTGCGCGACTTCCTCCTCCTCGCGGCACACGTAGACCCGCTGCAGCCCGGGGCAGGCGTGCAGGTGCTCCGCGAGGCGTTCGAGCCGCTCGCGATCGACGAACAGCAGCTTGCTGCCGGAGTCGACCAGTCCGAACTCGAGTTCCGGGCCTGTCCACCAGGCGTTGAGCGGAGTCACGATCGCACCGGCGAGCACTGCGCCGAAGAAGGCGACCGGCCACTCCGGCAGGTTGCGCATCGCGATCGCGACCCGGTCGCCCTTGCGCACCCCCTGCGCGATCAGCTCGTGCGCAACGCGCAGCGTGGCCCGCGCGAAGGTCTCGAAGCTGGCGCGTTCGTCCTGGTAGACGAGGAAGGTGCGGTCGCCGTGCGCCCTGCCTGCGAGGAAGATCTCGCGCAGGGTGGGCGGGGCGTTGACGAACACCCGCGTCGGCACGCCGCGGATCGTCATCTCAGCCATCTCGAAGGGCGCCCCCGGCGCGGTGAGCAGCGCATGGGCCTGCTCGATCGTCATTGCCGGCCAGCCGGGCGGCAGCGCTCCTGCCGGGCTGTCGAATCGCTGCATGTGTCTCCTCCTCGGCTGCGCCGCGCGGAGCGTCCCGACCTCAGGTCCGCGGGCCTGCGTCGATCTTAGCAGCACCTCCACCGGCCGGGCCGGCGCGCATCGGCGCCGTCTGCAGGCCCGGGCGCGCAGCGTCACGCGGGGATGCAGCGGCCCCAGCGGACTCCATCGAGGAGAGTTCGGCCAGCACGGTGCCGGCCAGCGCATCGCCCCAGACCGCGTAGGCCCCGGGCCCCGGATGGAAGCCGTCGACGGCCATCAGCGCCGGATCGGCCATCGCAGGCATCGGCACGTGCGCACAGCCGGGGCGGCCGAGGGTCCAGTGCGCGAGCGCGCGATCGTAGCGGCGCGCCGCGCTGCCCAGGTACCAGCGAAGAGGCTGCGGCAGCAGCGGGAACAGGTGCATCGGCGGCAGGCCGCAGAAGAGCAGCAGCCGCGCCCCGTGCCGCTCGCGCAGTCGGTCGGCGAGCGCGTCCAGGGTGCGCAGCCAGCGCGCCGCCGGAACCTGCCCGGTGAGGTCGTTGACTCCCAGCCCCACGATCGCGACGTCGGCAGCGATGCCGCCGCCGCTGGCCAGCGCTGCCTGGTCGAGCAGCGCGATCGCGTCCGCGGTGGTCGCGCCGGTGCGCGCGACCAGCCGCCAGTGCACCGAGCCTGCGCCGGCCGCCAGCCGTCGCGCCAGGCCATCGGCGAGCCGGCCGGCGAGGGCTTCGCGCTGGTCCGCTGCGCCCACGCCGGCGATCGCCGAGTCGCCGACCAGCAGCACCCGCAGCGCCTGGCCGCCGGTGCCAGCCACCGCCTCGCGCGGGCCCGCTGCCTCGGGCAGGCGCTGGGCGATGCCGCGCACCCGGCGCCCCTGCATCAGCAGCACCGGCGCCAGCGCCAGCCTGGCTGCCGGCAGCAGCAGCGACCCCGGCACGCCGCGGCGGCGCCCGGCGTCCATCACACCCGCTCGAAGATCCCGGCGGCCCCCATCCCGGTGCCCACGCACATCGTGACCATCCCGTACTTCAGCTGGCGGCGGCGCAGCGCATGCACCACGGTCGCCGAACGGATCGCACCGGTGGCCCCCAGCGGATGGCCCAGCGCGATCGCACCGCCCATCGGATTGACCTTCGAGGTGTCGAGTCCGAGGTCCTGGATCACAGCCAGCGACTGGGCGGCAAAGGCCTCGTTGAGCTCGATCCAGTCGAGATCGTCCTGCTTCAGGCCGGCAGCCTTCAGCGCGACCGGAATCGCCTCCTTCGGGCCGATTCCCATGATCTCGGGCGGCACGCCGCGCACCGCGAAGGACACGAAGCGCGCCAGCGGCGTGAGCCCGAACTGCTTCAGCATGCGCTCGGACACCAGGATCAGCGCGCCAGCGCCGTCCGAGGTCTGCGAACTGTTGCCGGCAGTGACGCTGCCCATGCCGGTGGCCTTGCCGGTGGGGTCCTTCGGGGCCGCGAACACCGGACGCAGCCTGGCCAGCCCCTCGGCGCAGGCGTCGGCGCGCGGGCCTTCGTCGAGCGACACCGTGCGGGTGCGCACGCCGATCTCGCGCGTGGCCAGGTCGGGGAAGCGCTCGATCACCTCCACCGGGCAGATCTCGTCGGCGAACTCGCCCGCCTGCTGCGCGGCCAGCGCGCGGCGGTGCGACTCCAGCGCGAAGGCATCCTGCGCGTCGCGGCTCACCTTCCACTGCTGCGCCACCTTCTCGGCAGTCAGCCCCATGCCGTAGGCGATGCCGAGATTCTCGTCGCGCTCGAAGACCTGCGGGTTGATCGACGGCCTGTTGCCCATCATCGGCACCATGCTCATCGACTCGCAGCCGGCGGCGATCATCACGTCGGCCTCGCCGACGCGGATGCGGTCGGCCGCCATCGCCACGGCGGTGAGCCCGGAGGCGCAGAAGCGGTTGACCGTGACGCCGCCCACGCTGCTGGGCAGGCCGGCCAGCAGCGCGCCCACGCGCGCCACGTTGAGCCCCTGCTCGGCCTCGGGCATCGCGCAGCCGGCGATCACGTCCTCGATGCTCGCGGGGTCGAGCCCGGGCACCTGCGCGAGCGCACTGCGGATCGCGTGCACCAGCAGGTCGTCGGGACGGAAGTTGCGGAACACGCCCTTGGGCGCCTTGCCGATCGGGGTGCGGCTGGCGGCGACGACGTAGGCGTCCTGGATCTGTCTGCTCATCTGCTGTTCTCCTCGTTCGCCGCTCAATTGCGCACCGGCTTGCCGGTCTGCATCATGCCCATCACCCGCTCCTGGGTCCTGGGGTGGTCCAGCAGGGCGCAGAAGGCCTTGCGTTCCAGCGCCATCAGCCATTCCTCGTCGACCACCGAGCCGGGCTCGACCTCGCCGCCGCACATCACTTCGGCAATGGTGCGGGCCAGGTGGAAGTCGTGCCCCGAGATGAAACCGCCCTCGCGCATGTTCAGCAGCTGTGCCGCCACCGTGGCGATGCCGCTGCGACCGGCCACCCGGATCATGGCCTTGCGCGGCGGGCGCCAGCCGGCGTCGTGCATCGCCCTGGCCTCGCGGATCGCCGCGTACAGGAGTTCCTGCCGGTGGAACACGATGCGGTCCTCGGGCAGCAGGTAGCCCATCGCCTTCGCCTCGATCGCGGAGCGCGACACCTGCGCGGTGGCGGCAGCCAGCACGTACTTCTTCAGGAAGTCGAGCAGGTTGGCGTCCGGCGCCGCTGCCTGTTCCTCGGCCGCGCGGCGCGCACCGAAGGTGAGGCCGCCGCCGGCCGGGATCAGGCCCACGCCCACCTCGACCAGGCCGATGTAGCTCTCGAGATGCGCGACGCGGCGCGCGCAGTAGGCGCTGACCTCGAAACCTCCGCCCAGCGCCATGTTGGCCACTGCGGCCACCGTGGGCACCTGGGCGTAGCGCATGCGCAGCAGCGCGTCCTGCAGCTCCCTGACCACCGGCTCGATCGCCTTCGAGCCACCGGACATGAACACCGGCAGCAGGGCGGCGAGGTCGGCGCCATAGGAGAAGGGATCGTCGGGCGGCCAGATCACCATCCCCTGGCATTCGCGCTCGGCCAGCTCGACCCCCCTGAGCAGCCCGGCGATCACGCCCGGTCCGATCGCGTGCACCTTGGTGCGGATCGACGCGATCAGCACGCCGTCGACGTCCTTGCCGTCCAGCGTCCACAGCCGGATCGACTCGTCCTCGAACACGGTCCTGCCGCCGGTGTGCCCGGTGGGCGCCTGCTCGCCGGCCAGCGTGACCGGGAAGAGCTGGCGCTGGTAGACCGGGTGCGCGGTGCGGGCGACGAAGGCCTGGCGCGCAGGCGACCAGGAGCCCTCCGGCTGGTGCACGCCGCCGCGCTGCGCCACCGGGCCCTGGAAGACCCAGTCGGGCAGCGGCACCGCGGCCAGCGCTTGCCCGGCTTCGATGTCGGCCCTGATCCACTCGGCCACCCGGCCCCAGCCGGCCTGCTGCCAGGTCTCGAAGGGCCCCTGCTCCATCGCGAAGCCGAAGCGCATCGCCAGGTCGACGTCGCGCGCGTTGTCGGCGATCTCGCCGAGCTTGCAGGCGGCATAGTGCCAGGAGTCGCGCAGGATCGCCCAGACGAAGCGGGCCTGCGGATTGGTCGACTCCCGGAGCAGCTTCAGCCGCTCGGCCGGGTCCTTCTTCTTCAGGATGCGCGCGACCGTCTCGTCGGCCTTCGCGCCGGCCGCGACGTAGTCGCCCCTGGCCGGATCGAAGCGCAGCACGGCCTTGCCGTCGCGGCGATAGAAGCCGGCGCCGGCCTTCTGGCCCAGCGCACCCCTGGCGACCAGCGTGGAAAACACCTCGGGCGTCGCGTACAGCGGTGCGAATGGGTCGTCCGTCAACTGGTCCTGCATCGTCTTCATCACGTGGCCGATGGTGTCCAGGCCCACGATGTCGGCGGTGCGGAAGGTGCCCGACTTCGCGCGCCCCAGCCTGGCGCCGGTGAGATCGTCGACCACGTCGAAGCCCAGGCCGGCCCTGGCGGCCTGGGCGAAGGTGGCGAACATGCCGAAGGTGCCGATGCGGTTGGCGATGAAGTTGGGCGTGTCCTTCGCGCGTACGCAGCCCTTGCCCAGCACCGTGGTCATGAAGGTCTCGAGCCGCTCGAGGATCTCCGGCTGCGTGGCCGGCGCGGCGATCAGCTCGACCAGGTGCATGTAGCGCGGCGGATTGAAGAAGTGCACGCCGCAGAAGCGCGGGCGCAGTTCCGCGGGCACACCCTCGGCGAGCGCGCCGATCGACAGGCCGGAGGTGTTGGTCGCGAAGATCGCGTCGGCGCCGATGAAGGGCGCCACCTTGCGGTAGAGATCGTGCTTCCAGTCCATCCGCTCGGCGATCGCCTCGATCACCAGGTCGCAGCCGCGCAGCAGTTCGAGGTCGTCGTCGTAGTTGGCCGGGCGGATGTGCGCGGCCAGGTCCGGATGCCCGAGCGGCGCCGGGTTGATTCTCTTCAGGCCCTCGATCGCGCGGACCGCGATTGCGCTCTTCGGGCCCTCCTTCGCGGGCAGGTCGAAGAGGATCGCCTCCACCTGCGCATTGACCAGATGGGCGGCGATCTGCGCGCCCATGACGCCGGCCCCGAGCACGGCGACCTTCCTGACGATGAAACTGGACATTCGTTCTCCGTTGGATTCATCCGGCGCACCCCTTGCGCGCCGGCTGCACGGCCCGGACGGGGCCGCGCCCTGGCTTCATTCCTCGCGCAGCCAGACCTGGCTGCGCCCGAACAGCGGCGCGCCGATGTAGCCGCGCACTTCGAGCTTCCTGCCGTCCTCGAGCAGCTTCATGCGGCTGCGGTAGACCTTGCCGTTGTTGGGATCGAGGATGCTGCCCCCGTCCCACAGGCCGTCGTCGGGCTTCATCCCGGTGAGGATGGTCATGCCCTGCACCGGCTGATCCTTGCGCTCGTCGGTGCAGCGGTCGCAGCGCGCATCGGTCCTGTCGGTCAGGATCTTCTCGATGCGTCCGACCAGGACGCCGTCCTTCTCGACGATGCGCACGAGCGACTTCGGCTGCTTCGTCTCGTCGTCGATGGTCTTCCACAGGCCGACCGGCGAGGAGAGATCCTGCGCGCCGACCGCGCCGCAAAGGAAGGTCGTCCCGGCCGCGGCCAGCAGCGCGCCGCTGGCCAGGCGACTAAGGACGGTGACGGGGGCATCCGGCTTGGACATCGATCATCTCCTCGTTGGGACGGGCTTTGCCCGGTTGCAGGCTGCCGACCCCTCCGGCCGGCCCCTGCGGCATCATCGAATCAGAAGAGGTCCGCGTCGAGCGCCATCAGCGGGGCCGCGCCGGTGCTGGCGCTGCGCATCAGCATCGCGGTCTCCGGCTGGAGCTTCGCGAAGTAGAAGCGCGCCACCGCGAGCTTCGCCTTGTAGAAGTCGTCGTCCGGGTGCGCCAGTGCAAGCTTCGCCATCCGTGCCCACAGGTAGGACAGCACCAGGTGGCCGGCCACGCGCAGGTAGTCGACCGCCGCCGCGCCCGCCTCGTCCTGGTTGCCGAAGGCCTTCATGCCGATCTCCATCGTGAACTTCTCGATCCGGCCGGCCAGGTCGGCCAGCGGGTTCACGAACTCGGCCATCGCCTCGTCGGTTCCCTCGGCCTCGATGAAGGACTTGATCAGCGCGCCCAGCCCGCGCAGTCGCGCGCCACCGTCGCCGAGCACCTTGCGCCCGAGCAGGTCCAGCGCCTGGATGCCGTTGGTGCCCTCGTAGATCATGTTGATGCGCGCATCGCGCACGTACTGTTCGATGCCGGTCTCGCGGATGAAGCCGTGACCGCCGAACACCTGCTGCGCGAGCACCGTCGACTGGAAGCCGTTGTCGGTGAGGAAGGCCTTCACGATCGGCGTCAGCAGCGCAACCCGCTCGGAAGCCTCCTTGCGCACGTCCGCGTCGGGATGATGCTCGTGCTGGTCGATCATCAGCGCCACCCAGTAGGCGAGCGCGCGGCCGCCCTCGACCCAGGCGCGCTGGGTCAGCAGCATGCGGCGCACGTCGGGGTGGACGATGATCGGGTCGGCCGGCTTGTCCGGCGCCTTGGCGCCGCTGAGCGAGCGCATCTGCAGGCGTTCGCGGGCGTAGGCGGCCGAAGCCTGATAGCCTGCCTCCGCCAGGCCCAGCGACTGCATTCCCACGCCCAGGCGCGCGCCGTTCATCATCACGAACATCGCGTTCAGGCCCTTGTTGGGCTCGCCGACCATCCAGCCGGTGGCGCCGTCGAACTGCAGCTCGGCAGTGGCGTTGGCGTGGATGCCCATCTTGTTCTCGAGCCGCGTGCAGGTCACCGCGTTGCGCGCTCCGGGTTCACCGCTGGCGTCCGGCAGGAACTTGGGAACGATGAACAGCGAGATCCCCTTGGTGCCCGCCGGCGCGTCCGGCAGGCGCGCGAGCACCAGGTGGATGATGTTGGCGCTCAGGTCGTGCTCGCCGGCCGAGATGAAGATCTTGCCGCCGGTGATCCGGTGGCTGCCGTCGGGCTGGGGCTCGGCCCTGGCGCGCAGCAGGCCCAGGTCGGTGCCGCAGTGCGGTTCGGTCAGGCACATGGTGCCGGTCCAGGCGCCGGACACCATCTTGGGCAGGTACAGCGCCTTCTGCTCGGGCGTGCCGTAGGCCAGCAGCGCCTGGTAGGCGCCGTGGGTCAGGCCGGGGTACATGGTGAAGGCCTGGTTGCAGGCGTTCATCATCTCCTGCATCGCGGTCTGCACCGTGTGCGGCAGGCCCTGGCCACCGAAGTCGGGGTGGGCGGCCAGCGCCGGCCAGCCGCCTGCGACGTAGGCGTCCCAGGCGGCCTTGAAGCCGGCAGGCGTGCGCACCTGGCCGTCGGCGGACAGCGTGCAGCCTTCCTCGTCGCCACTGCGGTTGATCGGGTGCAGCACCTCGGCGCAGAAGCGCCCGCCTTCCTCGATCACCTGGTCGAGCAGCTCACGGCCCACCTCGGCGTGGCGCGGCATCTCCTGATAGTGCTTCTCGACCTCGAGAAGCTCGTGCAGCACGAACTGCATGTCGCGAAGCGGGGCGGTGTAGGCCATCGATTGCTCCTTTGGGTCCTGTCAGAGGGTTTCGGCTGATTCGGGGCGTTCGTTCGCTGCGGCGCCCGCTCCGTAGGCGTGCAGCAGCCGTTCGACCGCGCGGCGCGCGCGGGTCGCGGCCTTCGGGTTGTTCAGCAGACGGGCATCGTGGTGCAGCACCAGGATCACCCCGTAGAGATCGAAGACCAGATCGGCGGGATCGGTGTTCGCGGCCAGTTCGCCGGTCTCGATCGCCTGGACGATCGCGCGCGACAGTTCGCGCTGCCAGGAGCGCACCATCGCCACCAGTTCCTCGCGCACCGCACCGGGCCGGTCGTCGTACTCGCTGGCGCCGGAGACCCAGATGCAGCCACTGGCCGCCTCGAGGGCACTGCGGTCGATCCAGCGGCCGAAGATCGCCCGCAGCCTCGGCAGCCCCCGGCGCTCGCGCAGCGCCGGCGCGAGGATGTCCTCGACGAAGCGCCGCTCGTAGGCCCCGAGCACCGCGATCTGCAGATCCTCGCGCGAGCCGAAGTGCGCGAACACCCCGCTCTTGGACATCTGCATGCGCTCGGCGAGCGCGCCGATCGTGAGGCCTTCGAGGCCACGGCTTGCCGCCAGCGCGAGAGCCGCCTCGACGATCGCTGCACGGGTCTGATCGCCTTTGCGCATGGGTGGTTGGCTGGTCGATCCGGTCAAATTCGAACGGTCGTACTATTCTTGCGAAGCGCCCGACTGTCAAACCGGAAAGTCCGTCCAGACCCGGTTTCTAGAGTGCGCGTTCTATTGGTGCGATGCAACAGACGCCGGCCGTGCACAGGCCTTCTGCGCGCGCCGGCGACAGGGTCCGCAGGCGCTGAAGCCATGGCGACATCCGGCCCTCTTCTCATTCCTCGCCAGGGCGAGGCAGAATCGCGGGCTGCGCACGAGGAGTCGCACGAGGAGAAGGCCCCATGCCGCAAAGAGCAGCAAGCCGACAGGGAGATCCGCAGGTGCGTCCGGCCAGCAGCCGCGAGGGCTGCTGCGCCACGCTGTCACTGCACGAGCCCCATCTTTTCAGGCCGGACGCATCGCTGGGCGAGTTCGGGCAGCCCGCACCGGTCGCAGGCGTCTGAGGGCAGGCATCGAATGGACGAGACGCCCTTGCGCAGCCTGAGCGCCGAGCACCTGCGCCTGACGCTGCCGCTGATGAGCCGGCACGCCGTCGACTACGGGCCGCAGAGCTACGCACTGTGGTTCTCCTACGTCACTGGCGAGCACCCGCGGCTCACGGCTGCACTGGATTCCGTGGTGGCTGCGCAGTCGCGCCTGAGCCAGGAACAGACCCGCTCGCTGGTCGGCCTGCTCTGCGACGCCAGCGACCTGGAGGCCATGGGCAGGATCCGCACGGCGCTGTCGCAGGTGATCGACAGCACCGCCGACGCGAGCGCCCGGACCCGCGAGACCACCGGCCAGATGCGGGCAAGGATGAGCGCGGCAGCCGGGCTGCTCGCCGAGGACCCCGACACCGGCGCCGCGCGGCTGGTCGAGAGCGCAGGCCTGATGGAGATGTCGCTCGAGCAGTTGGACAACCGGCTGCGCGAGTCCGAAGCCCAGGTCGCACAGCTCAAGGCGCGGCTGGACGACGTGCGGCGCGAGGCGCGCACCGACGCGCTGACGAAGCTGCTGAACCGGCGCGCCTTCGACGAGATCCTCGAGGCGCAGATGCGGGCTGCCCACCCGACCGCACGGCCGCTGTCGCTGGTGATGGTCGATGCCGACCATTTCAAGCGGGTCAACGACGAGCTCGGCCACGTGTTCGGTGACCGGGTGCTGCGCTCGATCGCCGAGGTGCTGTCGCGCAACGTCAAGGGCAAGGACCTGCTGGCCCGCTTCGGCGGCGAGGAGTTCGCGCTGCTGCTGCCGGACACCGCCATCGCCGGGGCGACCCAGCTGGCCGAGCAGCTGCGCGTCGCGGTCGAGGGGATCCGCATCAAGCGCGCCGACACGCAGCAGGTGGTCAGCAACATCACCGTCTCCTGCGGGGTCACGCAGCTCGCGGCCGACGACACCCCATCCACCTTCGTCGACCGCGCCGACAGCGCGCTCTACGAAGCCAAGCGTCAGGGACGCAACCGCGTCGCTGCAGCCTGAGCCAGGCGCAGCCCCCACGCCACGCAGGAGACCCGATGCGCCCGAACCGGCTTCAGCAGATCTTCGCAGCGAAGCAGACCGCCATCGGCGGCTGGTGTGCGATCCCGGACAGCTATTGCGCCGAGCTGATGGGGCACAGCGGCTACGACACGGTCGTGGTCGACCTCCAGCACGGTCCGCTCTACCTGGATGCCGCGGTGCCGATGCTGCAGGCGCTGTCCTCGACCGACGCGGTGCCGATGGCGCGCTGCTCGGCCAACAGCTTCGGCGAGATCAACAAGCTGCTCGACGCGGGCGCCTACGGCATCGTCTGCCCGATGATCGACAGCGCCGACGATGCGCGCGCGCTGGTTGCGGCCTGCCGCTATCCGCCGGTGGGCACGCGCTCCTTCGGGCCGACCCGCGGCTTCCTCCACGGCGGACCGGACTACTTCGCGCACGCCAACGACACGATCCTCGTCTGGGCGATGATCGAGACCCCCAGGGGTCTGCAGAACCTGGAGGAGATCTGCGCCGTGCCCGGCCTGGACGGCGTCTTCGTCGGCCCCAGCGACCTGAGCCTCGCACTGGGCGTGTCTCCCAGCCCGAAGTGGCGCCAGCCGCCGCTGTCGGATGCGCTCGCCCGCGTGCTCGCGGCCGCGCATCGCGCGGACAGGCTGGCCGGAATCTTCTGCGTCAGCGTCGAATTCGCGATCGAGATGAGGCAGATGGGCTTCGACTTCGTGGTCCACGCGAACGACGCGTCGATCCTGCGCGAGGCGGCCCAGGCGGGTGTCGCGGCGATCCGCCGCTGAGCGCTCAGACGCCCACGATCCACCCTTCGACCGGATCGATCGGATCGGGCAGGCCGTAGCCGGCGTCCCGGCGCTGCGCTGCCCAGGCCGCCTGCACCGCGCACAGCACCGCATCGACCAGATCGCCTCCGGCGTCGTCGATGCAGGCGCTGCGCAGCGCGGGCGGCAGCACCACGGCCGGCCCTTTCAGCGCGCCGTCCTGCAGCGCCTCGACCAGGCGCGCCCTTGCCTGCGCACGCTGCGGCGTGCGGCCGCTGCGCAGGTCACTCTTGTACGAGACACGCCCGAGCGCCGAGCGCGCCAGGGCTCCGGGATAGGCCTCGAGCGCCACCCGCCCCGGATCGCCCGGCTGCAGGCCTGGAATGTCGACTCCGGCGGCGAGCAGCCGCGGCGCGCCGGCCTGCAGCATGAAGGCGACCGGCGGGTTCACCCACTTCATCGACGGGCTGGAGCCGGCCGGCCGGTCGGTGGCGCGATGCGCGAACTTCGCGCCTGCCGGGCGCGCGTCGCACCAGCCGCGAAAGGCGGCGACCATTTCGGCGCGCGGCATCGCGGCCAGATGCCGCACCATCTGCGCCCACGCCCCTTCGCCATTGGCCGGCGAATGCGGCCAGCCCAGTTCTCGCAGCAGTTCGCGTGGCAGGCCGAAGGGGAAGTCGAAGGCGCCGACCCACGGGCCCGGCCGGAGCAGGAAACGATCGAAGTCGGCGAAGCTGGTGAGCCGCTCGATCCCGGTCAGGTGCAGGCGGTCTGCGCGCAGCCGGCCGGCCGCGGCCACGATCGGCTTGCGCGCCCGCGGCGCGGAAGTGAAGTCGATCCCGAGGATCAGCGGCACCGGCCCGGACGCGCTGCGCGGCATGTGCTGGCCGACCCCGTGCGCCGGCTCAGTACTCTGCGCCGACACCGCTCAGGGCGACGCCGAGCCGCAGCAGCGCGAAGGCGAGGCCGTGCAGCGCGCGGGTCGGCCAGCGCCGCCGCGCGTGCTGCCACGCGAGCACCGCCGCCCCGCCCTCGTCGATCGCGGTCTCGATCCGCTGGCGCAACTGCTCGGCGAACCCGGCATCCTCGACGACGACGTTCGCCTCGCGGGCGAGCAGCAGCGAGAAGGGGTCGATGTTCGACGACCCCACGGTGGCCCAGTCGTCGACCACCGCGGCCTTCGCATGCAGGAAGCTGCGCCGGTACTCGACGATCGCGATCCCGGCGCGCAGCAGCTCTTCGTACATCGCCCTGGTCGCCCAGTGCTGCAGCCGGTACTCGACCCGACCCTGCAGCAGCAGGCGCACCCGCACGCCCCTGGCCGCCGCCGCCTTCAGCGCGCTGCGCATCCGGCGACCCGGCAGGAAGTAGGCATTGGCGATCAGCACCTCGCGCCGCGCCGCCCGGATCGCCCGCAGGTACTCGTCCTCGATCGCCCGCCGGAACCGCAGGTTGTCGCGCAGCACCAGCATGGCGTGCATCCGGCCCGCCGGCGTGACCTCGCACAGCCCGCCGGGCTTCGGACCGAGGAGCTCGCGCCCGCGCGCGCGCACCATCCGCGTGGGCCTGTTGAGCAGCGTGAGCTCCCACCACAGGCGCCGCACCGCGAGCTGGGCGGTCGCCACCAGCGGGCCGCGCACCCGGACGGCGAAGTCCAGGCGCGGCCAGTCGAGCCTGCCGTGGTTGAGGTCGGACAGATCGTCGAGGATGTTGATCCCGCCGACGAAGACGACGCGTCCGTCGATCACCGCGAGCTTGCGGTGCAGGCGGCGCAGCCGCCGGCGGTCGAGCGACAGCAGCCGGCGCTCGGGGCGGAAGGTCTCGATCGCGACCCCGCCCGCGGCGAGGATCGACGCCACCTGCGGGCCGAGGCGTCGCGTTCCGAAGCCGTCGACCACCAGCCGGACCTCGACTCCGCGCTGCGCGGCCGAGGCCAGCGCGGCAGCCACCGCACGTGCGCTCGAATCGTCGGCGAAGATGTAGGTCTCGAGCGAGACCTCGGCAAGCGCCTGCCCGATCGCATCGATCAGGGCGGGGAAGAACTCTCGCCCCCCTTCGAGGAGGACCACCTCGTGGCCCGCCTGCCGGACCGGCCGCAGGCTCTCGTACCAGGCGCGGGCGGCGAGCTGGCGCGCAGTCATCCCGCCAGGCTGAGATCCGCGACCAGGGGACTGTGATCGGAGAGCTGCGCCCACTCGGGCCCGCGCAGCACCCTCGCGGCGGAGACCTCGAAGCCGCGGGTGTAGATGCGGTCCATGCGCAGCCAGGGCACCAGTGCCGGGTAGGTGCGCGCGGTGCGCACCATCCGCGGCAGCCGCGCGACCTGGACGCTCGCCCCCGGGGGCGGCGGCTGCCGGTCGCGGACGAAGTGCACGACCCGCTCGGCGACGCCACGCGGCCGGGCGACGTCGAAGGCCTCACGCACCTGCAGCCGCTCGCAGAAACGGGCCGAGAGCTGGTTGCGCCAGTCGTTGAAGTCCCCGGCGATGATCAGCGGCGCGTCAGCGTCCACCTCGCGCTCGATCCAGTCGATCAGCACCTGCGCCTGCCGCTCGCGGCTGCGCGCGAGCAGCCCGAAGTGCACGACGAAGCAGTGCACCGGACGCCCCCCCACCTGCACCACGCAGTGCAGCACCCCGCGCTTCTCGAGCGCGTGGTCGGAGAAATCACGGTTCTCCAGGCCCAGGATCGGAAAGCGCGACAGCAGCGCATTGCCGTGGTGGCCGTGCAGATAGGTGGCGTTCTGCCCGTAGGCAGCCTCGAAGGTGCGCTTGAGCCCCGGCGCGCGCGCGAGGAACTGGTCCTGCGGCTCGACCGGCCACTGCTCGAAGCGCTCCGCGTTGCGCTGGTGCCGGCCCTGCACCTCCTGGAGGAAGACGAGATCCGCGCCGAGATCGTGCAGGCGCGCGCGCAGTTCGTGGATGCGCGAAACCCGGCGCAGCCCGAAGAAGTCGCGGACCACGCCCTTGTGGATGTTGTAGGTCGCAACCCGCAGCCGCGACTCCGCAGGCACCGCAGGCGCCGCGGACGAGCCCGTCTGCGCGTCCCGCCGGCGCCGGGGTCCGCCGGTGGCGGCAGCGCCGCTGCGGCGTGCGCCCGGCGCGGCAGCTCGGGCGGCGGCCGGCGCCCTGATCATCGCGGCTGCACCGGCCCGGTGGACCGGCAGCGGGCTGCCCGGGCGGGGAGTTCGCGGATCGCCTGCACGTTGCTCCAGGAGAAGCAGCGCTCGGCGGCCTCCTGCCAGGCGAGCCAGTCGTGGCGCAGGTGCTCGCGCGGCGCGACCCGCACCGGCAGCGCCTGCGGGACGAGCAGTCCGAACACGTGCTCGGTGTTGTGCGTCACACCCTCGGGATAGCGGTGCCGCCAGTGCGGATAGATCTCGTAGCGGTTCTCCAGCCGCCAATCGCACAGCCGGTGGGCGCGCGCGTCGATGCCGGTCTCCTCGAGCACCTCGCGCCGCGCAGTCTCCTCGAGCGGCTCGTCGGGACGCTCGAGACTGCCGGTGACCGACTGCCAGAAGCCCGGGTGGTCGGCGCGTTCGAGCACCAGCACGCGCAGATCGGGCGTGTGGATGACGACGAGGACCGAGACGGGGATCTTGCTGCCCACGGTGCTCCCTGGCTGGCCGGCCGGAGGCGGCCCATCCGGTATCGTACAGGCAGCGGCACCGTGGTTCGAGGAAGCGCTCACGCCTTCGCGGGCTCCACCTGCCGCAGCCGGATGTGCAGCTCGCGCAGCTGCTTCTCGTCCACCGCGGACGGCGCCTGGGTCAGCAGGCACTGCGCCCGCTGGGTCTTCGGGAAGGCGATCACGTCGCGGATGGACTCGGCGCCGGTCATCATCGTGACGATGCGGTCCAGGCCGAAGGCGATCCCGCCGTGCGGCGGCGCGCCGTACTGGAGCGCGTCGAGCAGGAAGCCGAACTTCGCGCGCGCCTCCTCGGCGCCGATGGCCAGCGCCCGGAAGACCTTGCTCTGGACCTCCTCGCGGTGGATCCGCACCGAGCCGCCGCCGATCTCCCAGCCGTTGAGCACCATGTCGTAGGCCTTGGCCAGGCACTTGCCGGGGTCGGTCTGCAGGTAGTCCTCGTGACCGTCCTTCGGGGCGGTGAACGGGTGGTGACAGGCGACCCAGCGACGGTCCTCCTCGTCGTAGTCGAACATCGGAAAGTCGACCACCCACAGCGGCTTCCAGCCTTCCTCGAGCAGCCCGGCGCGGCGCCCGAACTCGGAGTGGCCGATGCGGTTGCGCAGCGCACCGATCGCGTCGTTCACCACCTTGGCCTTGTCGGCGCCGAAGAAGACGATGTCGCCCGACTGCGCGCCGCTGCGTTCGAGGATCGCCGCGATCGCGGCGTCGTGCAGGTTCTTGACGATCGGCGACTGCAGGCCCTCGCGCCCCTTGCCGGCGTCGTTGACCTTGACGTAGGCGAGCCCCCTGGCGCCGTAGATGCCGACGAACTGCGTGTAGGCGTCGATCTCGCTGCGGCTCATCTCGCTGCCGCCGGGCACGCGCAGCGCGACCACGCGCCCACCTTCCATGTTCGCGGCCGCCGAGAACACCTTGAAGTCGACGTCCTTCATCACGTCGGTGAGCTCGGTGAAGCGCAGCCGCACGCGCAGGTCGGGCTTGTCCGAGCCGTACAGCGCCATCGCCTCCGAGTAGGGCATCTGCGGGAACGGATCGGGCAGCTCGACCCCGATCGCCTCGCGGAACACGTGCCGGATCATCTTCTCGAAGATGTCGCGGATCTCGGACTCGGACAGGAAGGAGGTCTCGCAGTCGATCTGGGTGAACTCGGGCTGGCGGTCGGCGCGCAGATCCTCGTCGCGGAAGCACTTGGTGATCTGGTAGTAGCGATCGAAGCCCGAGACCATCAGCAGCTGCTTGAACAGCTGCGGCGACTGCGGCAGCGCGAAGAACTGCCCCGCGTTGACCCGCGAGGGCACGAGGTAGTCGCGCGCGCCTTCCGGTGTGCTCTTGGTGAGCATCGGGGTCTCGATGTCGACGAAACCGAGCGAATCCAGGTACTTGCGCACCTCGATCGCGACCCGGTAGCGCAGCACCAGGTTGCGCTGCATCTGCGGGCGGCGCAGGTCGAGCACCCGATGCGTCAGGCGGGTGGTCTCGGAGAGGTTCTCGTCGTCGAGCTGGAAGGGCGGGGTCACCGACGGGTTCAGGATCTCGATCGCCGTGCACAGGATCTCGATCTCGCCGCTCCTCAGGTTCGGGTTGACCGTGCCCTCGGGGCGGCGGCGGACCCTGCCGGTGAGCTTCACGCAGAACTCGTTGCGGATCCGCTCGGCGATCGCGAAGACCTCGGCGCGGTCGGGATCGCAGACCACCTGGGCGAGGCCTTCGCGGTCACGCAGGTCGATGAAGATGACGCCGCCGTGGTCGCGGCGCCGATGTACCCAGCCGAAGAGCGTGACCTCGCGGTCGAGGTGCTCTGCCGACACTTGACCGACGTAACAGGTGCGCATGCTCGGGGTTCTCCAGGAAAACGGGGGCGCGCCGCTCAGGCGCGCGGGGAATTGCCGGGCGCAGGAGCGCCAGGACGGGCGATCGGCGCGACCACGCCCATCGAGACGACGTACTTGAGCGCCTCGTCGACGGACATCCGCAGCTCGACCGCCTCGTCGCGCGGAATCATCAGGAAGAAGCCGGAAGTGGGGTTGGGCGTGGTCGGCACGTACACGGACACCATCTCGCGCTGCACGCTCTCGCGGATCTCTTCGGCTGGGGCCCCGGTCTGGAAGGCGATGGTCCAGACGCCGCGGCGCGGATACTGGACCAGCAGCGCCTTGCGGAAGGCCTGGCCGTTGGGCGAGAGCACGGTGTCGCTGACCTGCTTCACGCTCGAGTAGATCGAGCGCACGATCGGGATGCGCGACAGCAGCACCTCCCACCAGCGCACCAGCGCCTCGCCGATGAAGTTGCGCACCAGCAGTCCGGTGCAGAAGATGATCAGCAGGGTGAGGATCACCCCGAGGCCCGGGATGCGACGACCGAACAGGACCTCCGGCTGCAGCCGCGCTGGCAGCAGCAGCAGGCTCTGGTCCATCGTGCTGACGATGAGGTTCAGCACCCACAGCGTGATCACCAGCGGCACCAGCAGCAGCAGGCCGGCGACGAAGTAGCTGCGGATCGGTGCCTTGGGTGTCGGATTCGTGTTGATGGCAGCTCCCAGGGTGGGCAGGTGGCCGTGGCTCAGGCGGTCTTGCCGTCGGAAGGTGCGGCCGCCGACCCGCTCGCCGGTGTGGCGGCAGGCGCGGCGGCAGGCGCGGCGGCGGAGTCGGCAGCGCCGCCCTGGCCGCTGGCCCCGTCGCCGGCACCTTCCTTGCTGTCGGCGCCCGCCTTGGCAGCGGGCCCGGTGCCCTTGTCCCGGAAGTCGGTCACGTACCAGCCGCCGCCCTTGAGCTGGAAGGCCGGCGCGCTGAGCTGCTTCTCGAAGGTGGCGCGCCCGCAGGACGGGCACTCGCTGATCGGCGGGTCGGCGCGCTTCTGCAGCACGTCCTTCTGGAACCCGCAACTGTCGCATCGATAGGCGAAGATCGGCATGTCGGTTGGATGTCGTCCGGTATGGAAAATCACGGGAAACCTTTGATTCTAATCGGAAACGTCGTCGACACGAAACATCAGGAGTTTTGTTGCATTGCGAGATGCCCGGTGCGCCGGTATAGTCTTCGCCGCACCGGTTTCTCGTCCTGGCGCTTCGGGCCTCGCAACTCGTCCCCCTGCACCTTCGATGGGCGTCCTCCCCAGCAGGCGGCCGCCCGCCGGTTGTGTCGCGGGCCACGGCCGCGGGAGTCAGTCAACAGGAACAGCGCAACAGAAAGGAACCGTCGATGAAGTACCGCCAGCTCTCCGATTTCCTGGATTCGGTCAAGGCACGCGATCCGCACCAACCAGAGTTCCTCCAGGCAGTGGAGGAAGTGATGACCAGCCTGTGGGGCTTCATCGTCGCCAATCCCCAGTACGCGGAACCGGGCCTGCTCGAGCGCCTGGTCGAACCCGAGCGCGCAATCCAGTTCCGCGTCGCCTGGACCGACGATCGCGGCGAGACCCACGTCAACCGTGCCTTCCGGATCCAGCACAGCTCGGCGATCGGCCCTTTCAAGGGCGGAATGCGCTTCCATCCGTCGGTGAACATGTCGATCCTGAAGTTCCTCGCCTTCGAGCAGACCTTCAAGAACGCGCTCACCACGCTGCCGATGGGGGGCGGCAAGGGAGGCTCGGACTTCGACCCGAAAGGCCGCAGCCGCGGCGAGGTGATGCGTTTCTGCCAGGCCCTGATGGTCGAGCTCTACCGGCATCTCGGCTCCGACACCGACGTTCCCGCCGGTGACATCGGCGTTGGCGGGCGAGAGGTCGGCTTCATGGCCGGCATGATGAAGAAGCTGTCGAACAGCGCCTCGTGCGTGTTCACCGGCAAGGGACTGTCCTTCGGAGGCAGCCTGATCCGCCCCGAGGCCACCGGCTACGGCCTGATCTACTTCGTCGAGCAGATGCTCGCCACCCGTTCGATGTCGCTCGAGGGGCTGCGCGTCTCGGTTTCCGGCTCGGGCAACGTCGCACAGTACGCGATCGAGAAGGCGATGGCCTACGGCGCGAAGGTGGTCACGGTTTCCGACTCGGGCGGAACCGTGTTTGACGAGAAGGGCTTCACGACCGCGAAGCTCGAGGAGCTGATGGAGGTGAAGAACGTCCGCTACGGCCGCGTCGAGGAGTATGCCAAGCGGATGGGCCTGCGCTTCGAGCCGGGCAAGCGCCCCTGGGGGATCCCGGTCGACGTCGCGCTGCCCTGCGCAACCGAGAACGAACTGGACGGTGACGCGGCCCGCGAACTGGTGAAGAACGGCGTCAAGTGCGTGGCCGAGGGCGCGAACATGCCCTCCACGCTCGAGGCGACCCACGTGTTCGTCGGCGCCAAGGTGCTCTACGGCCCGGGCAAGGCGGCCAACGCCGGCGGCGTCGCCACCTCCGGGCTCGAGATGACGCAGAACGCACAGCGCCTGCCCTGGGGACGCGACGAGGTCGACGCACGCCTGCTGGTGATCATGCGCGACATCCACGAGAACTGCGTGCGCTACGGGCGCAAGGCGGACGGCTTCGTCAACTACGTGGACGGCGCGAACATCGCCGGCTTCGTCAAGGTTGCCGATGCGATGATCGCCCAGGGTCTGTACTGAGCGATCCGGCCATCCAGCGCCGCCCCCGGACGAAGCGGGTGTGCCCGCTTCGATCCAGGTACTCCAGCACCTCGATCGTGAGGTTGCGGCCGATTCCGGAGCGATCCCGGTAGGCTGCCGCATCGAAGCTGCCGTCGGCGGACTCCGCTGCCAGCGAGCGTGCGACCTCGACCAAGGCGTCGACCGTCGCGTGCAGATAGAAGCGGTTCGGCGCGACCCGCGCCAGGTGACCCAGCCGGGCGATCCGCTCCAGCGCCTCCAGCAGCGAGGCGCGATCGGTGCCCAGCGCCGTCGCGAGTTCCCCGACGATCGGCGCGCGCAGCCCGGCAGCGACGAGCCGCTCGCGCACCTGTTCCACCAGCGCGGCGTCCTGCGCGGCCAGCACGGGCCGGTGCTGCGCCAGCCGCAGGCTCGGTCCCTCGCGCACCACCTGGCCTTCGGACAGCAGCGCGCGCAGCACGGCGCGCAGCAAGGGCGCCGAGCGGCGCATCCCGACGGAACCCGCCAGCGCGGATGCGTCGGGCCCGAGGCTCGCAGGCTTGTCCGCGTGATGCACGCGCAGGGCTTCGATGAGGCGCCCGGTCAGCTGCCCCCGGTTGCGCGGCGTCGTCGCGAACCGGATCCCGCCATCGTCGAACACGGCGACCCGCCCAGGATCGGCCAGTTGCGCGGCCTGCTGCGCGTCCAGGTTCCAGCCGAGCGCGAAACGATCCAGCTCGACCCCCTCGGGCTGCAGCCCGAGCAGCTCCGACAGCGCCTGCTGCGGGGTGTCGGCCAGCAAGGCCTGCAGCGTCTGCCTGCGCGCGAGGCTGCTGCGGCCGCGAGCCACGGCGAAGGGGTCCAGGATCACGCCGCCGCCGAGCGTCAGCCGGGCCGACGGGTCGCGCAGCACGAAGCGGTCACCGCGCAGGGCGCTGAGCGGTTCATCGACCACCAGTTGGGCGAACGCGGTCTCGCCAGGCCCCAGCGCGCCGCGCTCGAGCAGTACGAGCTGCACATCGAAGGCGCCCGCTCCGTGGTGCATCTGCAACCGTGCCTGGTGCGGCATCGGCCGGGGTGCGCTGCCAGGCAGGACGACCCGCACATCGAGGCGCTGGGTCGGTGCGTGCGCGCGCGCCGCCACCAGCCACTGTCCCCGCTGCACCTCGACCCGCCGCAACTGCGCACCCGCGAGGTTCAGCGCGCAGCGCTGCCCGGCTCGCGCGAGTTCCGCAGGCCGGCCCTGCGCGTGGATCGAGCGGACCCGCACCTCGACGCCCTGCGGCGACAGCACGAGCGTGTCGCCCGGCGCTGCCGCGCCCGAGAACACCGCGCCGGTGACCACCAGCCCCGCCCCGGGCAGCGTGAAACCGCGATCGATCGCCAGCCGGAAGTTGCCCGAAGCCGGACGCAGCGCGCGGGCCCCGGAGACTGCGGCCAGATGCGCGCGCAGCGCGCCCACCCCCTCGCCCGTGGTGGCGACCACCGGGAAGACCGGCGCGTCGCGCAGCGGGCTCTTCGCGAGCGCTTCGGCGAGTTCGCTGCGCACCTGCGCCAGGCGCTGCGCCGGGACCCGGTCGACCTTGGTCAGCGCGACCGCGCCCTCGCCGACTCCCAGCAGGCCGAGGATCGCGAGGTGCTCGAGGGTCTGCGGCATCGGGCCGTCGTCGGCAGCCACCACGAGCAGGGCGAAGTCGATCGCAGCGACTCCGGCGAGCATGTTGCGCAGGAAGCGCTCGTGCCCTGGAACGTCGACGAAACCCACCGGCTGCGCCCCGCCCAGCGCAGCGTAGGCGAAGCCCAGGTCGATCGACAGCCCGCGGCGCTTCTCCTCGGCGAGACGGTCGGTGTCGACGCCGGTCAGCGCGCGCACCAGGCTCGTCTTGCCGTGGTCGACGTGCCCTGCGGTGGCGACGATCACGAGCGCCGGGTTCCGTCGCGTGCGGCCCTGCGCCCGGGCCGCAGCGCCCGCAGGCAGGGCCGATCCGCGGCGCCGGCGCCAGGCGCGGCGCCGCCGCAGCCCCGTCTCACCCGAGCAGCACGCCGGCCGAGCGCAGCGCCGCGATCCGCTCGTCGGACATGCCGAGGAACTCGCGCATCACCTGGTCGGTGTGCTCGCCCAGCCGCGGCGCCGGCGTGCGCACCTGCCCCGGCGTGCGCGACAGGCGCATCGGGACACCGACGATCTTCACTTTTCCGGCCCGCGGATGATCCATCTCGACCAGGGATCCGCGCGCCTTCACCTGGGGGTGCTCGACCAGCTCGGCGATGCTGTTGATCGCACCCACCGGGATGCCGTGCTCGAGCATCAGCGCCTCCCAGTCCTCGTAGCTGCGCTCGAGCAGGATCGCCTGCAGGATCCCGATGAGCGCCTCGGCGTTGCGGATGCGATCGACGTTGGTGCGAAAGCGCGGATCCTGGGCGAGCT
Organism: Pseudomonadota bacterium; assembly: GCA_963204785.1. Taxonomy (GTDB): domain Bacteria; phylum Pseudomonadota; class Gammaproteobacteria; order Burkholderiales; family Burkholderiaceae_E; genus Quisquiliibacterium. The sequence continues at coordinate 30,226 of CAUJHG010000025.1, forward strand.
CCGGGTGACCGATCACCGGGCAGAAGGTGCGCCAGAGCTTCTCGCTGCCCACCGCCAGTGCGATGTCGCGCGTGCGGGTGCGGAAGGTCTGGTAGGGCAGCAGCGCCGAATACGCTGTGCCCATCGGCTGCGGCAGCACGCCGTCGGCCAGGTAGTTGCCGATCATGATGCCCAGCAGCGACATCTGCCCCTCCATCATGGAGACGTCGATCGACTGCCCCTCCCCGGTGCGGTCCTTGACGCGCAGCGCCATCAGGATGCCGAGGGTCGCATTCATGCCCGCAGTGAGGTCGGCCACCGAGACGCCGCAGCGCACGCCCGGACGCCCCGGCTCCCCGGTGACGCTGATCATGCCGCTCTCGGCCTGCAGGATCAGGTCGAGCGCGGCGCGGTCGCGGTAGGGGCCGTCCTGCCCGAAGCCCGAGACCGAGCAGTAGACGATGCCGGGGTTGTGCCTGCGCGCGGCCTCGTAGTCGATTCCCAGCTTGGTCAGAGTGCCGGTGCGGTAGTTCTCGAGCACCACGTCGGCCTTCTTCACCATCTCGAAGAACAGCTCGCGCCCCTGCTCGCTCTTGAGGTCGATGCACACGCCCTGCTTGTTGCGGTGCAGGCTGACGAAGTAGGAGGTGTCGTGCTCGGTCAGCGGCACGCCCCAGGCGCGCGCGATGTCCCCGGTGGGCGGTTCGACCTTGATGACGCGCGCGCCGAAGTCGCCCAGCATGGTGGAGCAGAAGGGGCCGGCCAGCGCGTGGCTGAGGTCCAGGATGGTGACGTCTTCCAGCGGTGATTTCAAGATTCGACCTCGCTCGGTTCCGGTGGCTGTGCGAAGTGCAGACAGTCGAACGAAAACGGCCCGCAGTCAATGACTCGCGGGCCGGTGCGGCGGGCGCGGAGCACGCGACGGACGCTAGAACGGAATGTCGTCGTCCATGTTGTCGAACTCCTGCGGCGCGGCAGGCCTGCGCGGGGCCGCGGCGCGCCCGCCGCCACCCTGGGCGGGCTCGCGCGAGTAGCCCCCGCCCCCCTCGAAGCCGCCGCCACCACCGCCGCCTTCGCGCGCGCCGAGCAGCTGCATCTCCTCGGCGATGATCTCGGTGGTGTACTTCTCGACGCCGTCCTTGTCCTGCCACTTGCGCGTCTTGAGACGGCCTTCGACGTAGAGCGGACGCCCCTTCTTCACGTACTCGCCGACGATCTCGGCGAGCCGGTCGTAGAAGACCACGCGGTGCCACTCGGTCTCCTCGCGCTTCTCGCCGCTGGCCCTGTCCTTCCAGTTGCGCGTGGTGGCGATGGACAGGTTGCAGATCGGGCCACCGCTGGTGGAATAACGGATTTCCGGGTCGCGCCCCACGTTGCCGATCAGGATGACCTTGTTGACCGAAGCCATGCGTTCCTCCGTGGCGGTTCGACCGCCGGTACCAGTTCAGTTCATCGGTTCGAGTCTGCGGCCGGCGTGCGCGCGCCCTGGCCCTGCGGGGCCTCAGGCAGCCGCCGCAGCGGCTGCCCGACCGGGCCAGCGACGCTGCCCGAGGGCGGCCGCCAACCATACCACCAGCAATGCCGCGCACATGCCGAACACCGCGCCGCCGCCCCAGCGTGCCTGCACCCAGCCCCCCACCGCGCCGCCGGCAAAGAGCCCCAGCGCCTGCGTGGTGTTGTAGATGCCCAGCGCGGCGCCCTTGGCATCGGCCGGAGCGAGCCGCGAGACCAGCGAGGGCAGGCTCGCCTCCAGCACATTGAACCCCGCGAAGAAGAGCAGCAGCAAGCCGGCCAGAGGCCATAGGCCCGCGGGCTGGGTTGCCAGCAGCAGGGCGACCATCAGCAGCAGCGCGACCGCGCCGAGGAACACCGCCCGCAGGCGCCCGCGGCGCTCGCTCCAGAAGAGCGGGGGGAGCATCAGTGCGAACGACAGCAGCACCACCGCGAGGTAGAGCTGCCAGTGCTGCGAAAGCGGCAGCCCGGCGCGCTCGACCAGCCAGCCGGGCAGCACCACGAACATCGCCATCTGCACGCAGTGCAGGACCAGGATCCCCAGGTTCAGCCGCAGCAGGTCGGCATCGAGCGCCACGTCGCGCAAGCGGGTCGCGCGCTCTGCTTCCGCGGCGGGCGGCGCCGGCGGAACCACGAACAGCACGACCGCGATCGCCGCCAGGGCGAGCAGGCCGGTGGCGTCGAAGAGCCCGTCCATCCCGATCGCTGCGTAGATCGCCGGCGCCAGCACCAGCGACAGTGCGAAGGTGATGCCGATCGAGCCGCCGACCATCGCCATCGCCTTGGTGCGCTGGGAATCGCGGGTGCTGTCCGCGATGAACGCGGTGACCGCGGCCGAGATCGCGCCGGCGCCCTGGATCGCACGGCCGACCGCGATCCCGGCGACCGTCTGCGCGTCCGCCGCCACGAAGCTGCCGATCGCGAACAGCGCCAGTCCGGCGACGATCACCGGCTTGCGGCCGAAGCGATCCGAGGCCAGCCCGAAGGGCAGGTGCAGCACGGCCTGGGTGAGCCCGTAGACACCGAGCGCGAACCCGACCAGCGCAGCGCTCTCGCCACCCGGCAGGCCGCGCGCGTGCACCGCGAACACCGGGAGGATGAGGAACAGGCCCAGCATGCGCAGCGCGAAGATCGAGGCCAGCGAAGTGCTGGCGCGCAGCTCGCGCGCGGTCATGCGCTCGGAGGAGGAGGTCATCGCAGGGGACGGGCAGGAAGCGGGCGGGCGATGGTGCAACGCGGTATATTAGCTGATTGCCCTTTCGACGCGGCCTTGCCGGTCGACGCCCCCGATGGACCAGATCCGCATCCGCGGCGCGCGCACCCACAACCTCCGGAACATCGACCTCGACCTGCCGCGCAACCGGCTGGTCGTGATCACCGGCCTGTCGGGCTCGGGCAAATCCTCGCTGGCCTTCGACACGCTGTACGCGGAGGGCCAGCGGCGCTACGTGGAATCGCTCTCCACCTACGCGCGGCAGTTCCTGCAGCTGATGGAGAAGCCCGACGTCGACCTGATCGAGGGCCTTTCGCCGGCGATCTCGATCGAGCAGAAGGCGGCCAGCCACAACCCGCGATCGACGGTCGGCACGGTCACCGAGATCCACGACTACCTCCGGCTGCTCTACGCGCGCGCAGGCACGCCCTACTGCCCGCAGCACCCGGAGCATCCGCTCGAGGCGCAGACGGTCGCGCAGATGGTCGATTCGGTGCTGGCGCGTCCGCAAGGCGAGCGGCTGATGATCCTGGCGCCGGTGCTGTCGAACCGCAAGGGCGAGCACCAGGAGCTCTTCGACGGCCTGCGGGCGCAGGGCTTCGTGCGGGTGCGCGTGCGCACCGAGGGGGTGGCCGGCAGCGAGGTGGTCGAACTCGACGCCGGCACGCCGGCGCTCAACGGCCGGCAGCGCCACTCGATCGACGTCGTGGTCGACCGGATCAAGGTCGCACCCGGGCTGCGGCAGCGGCTGGCGGAGTCCTTCGAGACCGCCTTGCGCATGGGCGAGGGACGCTCGATCGTGGTCGGAATGGACGACGGCGCCGAGCAGCTCTTCTCCAACCGCTTCGCATGTCCGCAGTGCAGCCACGCGCTTCGCGAACTCGAGCCGCGGCTGTTCTCGTTCAACAATCCGCTGGGCGCCTGCCCGGAGTGCGACGGCCTGGGCACCGTGCAGTTCTTCGACCCCCGGCGGGTGGTGCAGTTCCCGAACCTGAGCCTGGCCTCAGGCGCGATCAAGGGCTGGGACCGACGCAACCACTTCTACTTCCGGCTGCTGCAGAGCCTGGCGACCCACTACGGCTTCGATGTCGAGACGCCCTTCGAGCAGCTTCCCGAGCGCGTGCGCCAGGTGGTGCTGCATGGCTCCGGCAGCGAGCGCATCGCCTTCGACTACCTCGGCGATGCCGGCCGCTCGGTCTCGCGCGAGCATCCCTTCGAGGGCGTGATCCCCAACCTCGAGCGTCGCCACCGCGAGACGGATTCCGCCAACGTGCGCGAGGAACTCGCGAAGTACCGCAACACCCGCCCCTGCCCCGTCTGCGAGGGCACCCGGCTGCGCCTGGATGCACGCTTCGTGCGTGTCGGGCCGCGCGGCGCGGACAAGCCGATCTGGGAGGTGTCGCACTGGACGCTCCAGGAGGCGATGGCCTGGTTCGACGGACTCGAGCTCCCCGGCACGCGGCACGCGGTGGGCGAGCGGATCATCCGCGAGATCGTCAGCAGGCTGCGCTTCCTGAACAACGTCGGGCTCGCCTACCTGTCGCTGGACCGCTCGGCCGAGACGCTCTCCGGCGGCGAGGCGCAGCGCATCCGTCTCGCCTCGCAGATCGGATCCGGACTCACCGGCGTAATGTACGTGCTCGACGAGCCCTCGATCGGCCTGCACCAGCGCGACAACGACCGGCTGATCGAGACCCTGCGCCACCTGCGCGACCTCGGCAACACGGTGCTGGTGGTCGAGCACGACGAGGACGCGATCCGCGCCGCCGACTGGGTGGTCGACATGGGGCCGGGCGCGGGCGTCCACGGCGGGCAGGTGATTGCGCAGGGGCGCCCCGAGGAGATCGCGGCCGCCGCGGATTCGCTGACCGGCCAGTACCTGTCGGGGCGCCGCCGGATCGAGGTGCCGGCGCGGCGCACCGTCGCGGGCGAGCGGCGCCTGACGATCCGCGGCGCCAGCGGCAACAACCTGGCATCGGTCACGGTCGAGATCCCGGTCGGGCTCCTGGTCTGCGTGACCGGGGTGTCCGGTTCGGGCAAGTCGACGCTGGTCAACGACACCCTGCACGACGCAGTGGCCCGCCACCTGTACCGCGCACAGGCCGAGCCCGCGCCGCACGAGGGCATCGACGGGCTCGAACACCTCGACAAGGTGATCGCGGTCGACCAGAGCCCGATCGGCCGCACGCCCCGCTCGAATCCGGCCACCTACACCGGGCTGTTCACGCCGATCCGGGAGCTGTTCGCCGAGACGCCCGTCGCACGCGAGCGCGGCTACGGCCCGGGCCGCTTCTCCTTCAACGTGAAGGGCGGCCGCTGCGAGGCCTGCGAGGGCGACGGGATGATCAAGGTCGAGATGCACTTCCTGCCCGACCTGTACGTGCCCTGCGACACCTGCGGGGGCCGGCGCTACAACCGCGAGACGCTCGAGGTGCTCTACAAGGGCCGCAGCATCGCCGACGTGCTGGCGATGACGGTCGAGCAGGCGGCAGCCTTCTTCGAGAACGTGCCGCAGGTCGCGCGCAGGCTGCAGACGCTGACCGAGGTCGGGCTCGGCTACATCGGGCTGGGCCAGAGCGCGACCACGCTGTCCGGTGGCGAAGCCCAGCGGGTGAAGCTGTCGCAGGAGCTGTCCAGGCGCGGCACCGGGCGCACGCTGTACATCCTCGACGAACCGACGACCGGCCTGCACTTCGAGGACATCGCGCTGCTGCTGCGGGTGATCCACGCGCTGCGTGACGCGGGCAACACGGTGGTGGTGATCGAGCACAACCTCGATGTGATCAAGACCGCCGACTGGGTGATCGACATGGGTCCCGAGGGCGGAGCCGGCGGCGGACGCGTGGTGGCCACCGGCACCCCGGAAGACATCGCCGCGAACCCGGCGAGCCACACCGGCCGCTACCTGGCGGCCGCACTGCGCGGTGGCGATGCGCCGCCCCCCGGGGCCGACGCATCGGCCGCCGCGCCGACGGCACGGTAGTCGCGGAAGCGCTCGAGCACGCGCGCCATCTCGGCCGTGTCCAGCAAGGCCGGCTCGCCGAGCTGGAGCACCTGCCAGTAGACCCGCGACAGGTTCTCGACCTCGAGCGCCAGTTCGAGCGCCGCCTCGAGCGAGGCGCCGAGCGCGAGCAGCCCGTGGTTGGCCAGCAGGCAGGCGCTGCGCCCCTCGAGCGCGGCCAGCGCGCGGTCCGACAGCTCCTGGCTGCCGAAGGTCTCGTAGCGGGCACAGCGGATGTCCTCCCCGCCGGCGACCGCCACCATGTAGTGGAAGGCCGGGATGCCCTGCGCCTGCCCCCGCGGCGAGCAGGCGAGCGTGGTCGCGAAGGGTGAATGGGCGTGCACCACGGCCACTGCGTCCGGGCGGGCCAGGTAGAGGTCGCGATGGATGCGCCACTCGGTGGACGGGGCGCGCGGCCCGTCGACGACCGGACGATCCGGTCCGGCTCCCGGCGCCAGCGGCATCCAGACCAGGTCGTCGACCACCATCCGCTCGTAGGCGAGCGCGGAGGGGGTGACCAGCATTCCCTGCGCAGCGCCACGGTCCCAGCGGATCGACACGTTGCCGGAGCGGCCCTGGTTGATCCGCAGCGCGTTCATCTGCAGGCAGGTCGCGATGAGCGCCGCGCGGGCGTCGTCCTCGCTCTGCGGCCCGCCGGCCGCTGCGCTGTCGACCGCGACGCGCTCGCTCACCTCGCCCCCTGCGACAGCCCGGGGCCGCCGCCCCGCGTCGCCGGGCCCGCCGAAGCGCGCGAAAGCGCAAGCGCGACGCCCTGGGCACTGGCCGGCACCGCCCCGTGCTCGGTGACCAGCGCGGTCACCAGCCTTGCGGGGGTCAGGTCGAAGGCGGGGTTGAAGGCCGGGCTGCGCTCGGGCACCAGTTGCACCTCGACCAGGTCGCCGTGCGGGCCGCGACCCCGCACGTGGGTGAGCTCGCGGGGGTCACGCGCCTCGATCTCGATCGCGTCGGCGTCGGGCGTGCCCGCATCGATCGTCGACACCGGGCAGGCGACGTAGAAGGGAAGCCGGTTGTCGGCAGCCGCGAGCGCCTTCTGGTAGGTGCCCACCTTGTTGGCGACGTCGCCGTTGGCAGCGACCCGGTCGCAACCGACGATCACCGCGTCGACCCGTCCCTGGCGCATCAGCAGGCCGGCGGCGTTGTCGGCGATCACGGTGTGCGCGATGCCCCGGTCGGCGAGTTCCCAGGCGGTCAGGCTCGCGCCCTGGTTGCGCGGCCGGGTCTCGTCGACCCACACGTGGACCGGCACTCCGGCCTCGGCGAGCAGGTAGACCGCCGCCAGCGCAGTGCCCCAGGCGACCGTCGCGATCCGCCCCGCGTTGCAGTGCGTGAGCAGCTGCAGGGGCGAATCGCCGCGTCGCAGCGGCCGCAGCAGCGCAGCGCCGTGCTCGCCGATCGCGCGATTGCAGGCGACGTCGGCGTCGCAGATCGCCGCGGCCTCGTCCAGCGCCGCCCCTGGCCGCGCGGGCGGCCCGAGCGGCCGGACCCGCCCGGCCACCCGGTCCAGCGCCCAGCGCAGGTTCACCGCAGTGGGTCGCGTCGCCAGCAGCAGCTCGCGGGCCCGCGCCAGGCCGGCGTCGGAGGCGTCGTCACGCAGCGCAAAGGCCAGCCCGTAGGCGGCGACCGCACCGATCAGCGGCGCGCCGCGCACCTGCATCGTGCGGATCGCGTGCGCGCAGGCCTGGGCGTCGCCAAGCTCCACGATCGCCTCCTCGAAGGGCAGCCGGGTCTGGTCGCGCGTGAGCAGGCGGCCCCGGTCGTCGAGCCAGAGGGTGCGCTGGACGCCGGTGCTCATTGAGGATTGTCCTGGCAGGGTCTTTCGGCAGCCACTATGCTCCATCCTTTCCGATCCGCACGGCCCGCGGCGGCCGCCGGGATCGCACCGGGAGGATTGTAGGCGAGCGCCGCACGGGCGCCGCGGCGGTCACGCATGTGCCTGCCGACTCCCGGGCCTCACTGGACCTCCGATGGCCGACCTCAGCTTCCTGTCCGTTTTCCTGGTGGGCCTGTTCGGCGGGCTGCACTGCGCGAGCATGTGCGGCGGCATCGTGTCGGTGATGTCGATGGCGGCGTCGCGCGGGAGCGGCGCCACCGGGCAGAGCAGCAGGCCCCGGGTGATCCCGATCATTCCGGTGAAGCCGGCCACGCCCCTGCCGGTGCTCCTCGGCTACAACCTCGGGCGCATCTCCAGCTACACCTTCGCCGGCGGCCTCGCCGGCGCGATCGGCTCGACCGCCTTCCTCGCCAGGGGGATCCTGCCGGTGCAGCAGGTGGCCTTCGTCGCCGCGAACCTGGTGCTGATCGGCATGGGGCTGTACCTGACCGGCGCGCTGCGCTCGGTGGCAGTGCTCGAGATCGCCGGCCAGGGGCTGTGGCGCGCGCTTCGTCCGCTGGCCTCCAGGATGCTCGCCGCCGACCGCTTCGGCCGCGCGTTCGCTGCCGGCCTGGTCTGGGGCTGGGTGCCCTGCGGAATGGTCTACGGCGTGCTGGTCGCCGCGCTGGTCAGCGGCAGTGCGCTCAGCGGCGCAGGCCTGGCGCTCGCCTTCGGCCTGGGAACTCTCCCCAACCTGCTCGCGCTGGGCTGGTCGGCGCACGCCGCGCAACGCTGGCTGCGCCACCGCGGCGTGCGCATCGCTGCGGGCCTGATGGTGATCGCCTTCGGCCTGGCCGGGCTGGCCCGCCTGGATCCGATGACGCACGTCCATCAGGTGGTGGACGCCTGCCTGAGCCTGTTCTGATGCCGGCCGCACTGGGCGCTGCGGCCGATGGGCCGGACACCGTGGGGATGACCGCATGCTTCCACTGCGGGCAGCCGGTGCCTGCGGGCGGGCGCTGGCGCGTCCGCCTGGACGGCAGCGAGCGCGAAATGTGCTGCGCGGGCTGCCAGGCGGTGGCGCAGGCGATCGTCGACGCCGGTCTCGACGACTACTACCGCCACCGCACCGCGCCGGCCGCCGGCCCGAGTTCGATCCCGCCGGAACTCGACGCGCTCGCGCTGTACGACGAGCCCGACGTGCAGGAACGCTTCGTGCGTGCCGGCCCGGACAGCGCCGAGGCCACGCTGATGCTCGACGGGCTGCGCTGCGGCGCCTGCGTCTGGCTGATCGAACGCACGCTGGCCGCGCAGCCGGGAGTCACCACGGCCTCGGTCAACTTCGCCACCGAGCGGGCCGTGCTGCGCTGGGACCCTTCCCGCACCCGGCTGTCGACCCTGCTCGCGCGCATCGCTGCGATCGGCTACCGCGCGATGCCCTACGACGCGCAGCAGCGCGAAGCGCAGCTCACGCGCACCACCCGCTCGCTGTTCAGGCGCATGTTCGTCGCCGGCATCGGGATGATGCAGGTGATGATGTACGCGGTGCCGGCCTACATCGCGGCGCCGGGCGACATCGAGTGGGAATACGAGCAGCTGATGCGCTGGGCCAGCCTGCTGCTGACCCTGCCGGTGATCCTCTACTCGGCCCAGCCCTTCTTCGCCGGCGCGCTGCGTGACCTGCGCGCCCGCAGCCTCGGCATGGACGTCCCGGTGGCGCTCGGGATGGCGGCCGCCTTCGCTGCGAGCGCCTGGGCCACGATGGTCGGCCACGGCGAGGTGTATTTCGACTCGGTGACGATGTTCGCCTTCCTGCTGCTGGCAGCGCGCTACCTCGAGTGGGTGGCGCGCCGGCGTGCGAGCCGCGCAGTGGACGCGATGGCCGCGGCGCTGCCGGAGCGCGTGCATCGGCTCGTCGACTCCGGGCCCTCGCCCGACGAGACCGCACTGGCGAGCGCGCAGGTCGAGGCAGTGCCCGCAACCCGGGTCGAACCGGGCGACCTGCTGCGCGTAGGGGTCGGCGAGCGCATCGCGGTCGATGCGGTGATCGTCGCCGGCAGCACCGCGATCGACCAGTCGCTGCTGACCGGCGAGTCGGTGCCGGTGCCGCGCGCCCCCGGCGACGAGGTGCCCGGGGGCGCGATCAACGCCGGCAACCCGATCCATCTGCGGGTGCTGCGCCGCAGCACGGACAGCACGCTGTCGACGATCGAGCGGCTGATCGAGCGTGCCGCGCTGGAGAAGCCGGCGATCGCACTGGCTGCCGATCGGGTCGCGGCCTGGTTCGTGCTCGTGCTGCTCGTCTTCGCGGCCGCGGTGTTCGCCGCCTGGTGGTGGATCGAGCCCGCCCGGGCGCTGCCGATCGCCATCGCCGTGCTGGTCGTGTCCTGCCCCTGCGCGCTCTCGCTGGCCACCCCGGCGGCGCTGGCCGCCGCCACCGGGGCGGCCACCCGGCACGGGGCCCTGGTGGCGAGCGGCCGCGCGCTCGAGACGATGGCTGCCGCCACCGACGTGGTCTTCGACAAGACCGGCACCCTGACCGAAGGACGCCCGCAGCTGGTCGAAACCATCACCTTCGGGCGGACCGGCCGCGACGAGGCGCTCGCGCTGGCCGCGGCGCTCGAGGCCGGCTCGCCGCATCCGCTGGCCCGGGCGCTGGTGGCGGCCGCCCGCGGGACCGCGGCGGCGCCTGCCGCCACGGGGATCGTCCAGCAGCCGGGACTCGGCGTGGAAGCCGAAATCGACGGTCGCCGGCTGCGACTGGGCTCGCGCAGCTTCATCGGGCAATGGGCAGCGCTGCCCGAGCCGACCGGCGCCGCCGGCTCGGAGGTCTGGCTGGCCGCTCCCGGCAGCCTGCTGGCGCGCTTCGAGCTGCGCGACACGCTGCGCCCCGGTGCCGCGCAGATCGTCGCCCGCCTCGAGCGCGACGGGCTGCGCGTCCACCTGCTGTCGGGCGACCACGCCCACGCAGTGGCGGCAGCCGCCGCGACGCTGGGCGTGGAACACGCACGTGCCGAGGCCTCGCCGGCCGACAAGCTCGACCACGTCCGCAGCCTGCAGCGCGAGGGCCGGCGCGTCCTGATGGTGGGCGACGGCATCAACGACGCACCGGTGCTGGCAGCGGCCGATGCGTCGATCGCGATGGGCGACGCCACCGCGCTGGCCCAGACCTCCGCGGACGTGGTGCTGCTGTCGCCGGAGCTGGACCTGGTCGCGCGCATGCTCGGACTGGCGCGCCGCACGCGGCGGGTGATCCTCCAGAACCTGGGCTGGGCCACCGCGTACAATCTGGTCGCGATCCCGGCGGCGGCGCTGGGCTACGTGCCGCCCTGGCTCGCGGCGATCGGCATGTCGGCGAGCTCGCTGCTGGTGGTGGGCAACGCGCTGCGCCTGCGGCTGGCGGCGCCCTCGATCCGCGACTGAAACCCCGACCCGGATGGAAACGCTCTATCTGCTGATCCCGCTGAGCATCGGCATCGTCGCGCTCGCGGTCTGGCTGTTCTTCCGGATGTCCGACTCCGGGCAGTTCGACGACATGGAAGGCCCTGCGCACAGCATCCTGATGGACGACGACCGCCCGAAGCCGCCGCAGGGGCGGGAGAGCGACGCACGGGCCAGGACCGGGCAGCCGACCGACTCCGCTTGAGCATTGTCAATGCGGCAATGCAGCACACGGGGTACCGTGCGTGGCGCCGCAAGGCGCCTTTTTTTTCTTGTAGGCTGCCGACGAAGCCGCCGTACTCATCCGAGGGAGAAAACCAAAATGGGCAGTCAGCCTGTCGCTGCAGGCGCGGACTCCTACAACTACAAGGTTGTGAGGCAGTTCGCGGTGATGACAGTGGTCTGGGGCGTGGTGGGGATGCTGGTCGGCGTGATCATCGCCGCCCAGCTGGCCTGGCCGGCGCTTAACTTCGACATCCCCTGGCTCACCTACAGCCGCCTGCGCCCGCTGCACACCAACGCGGTGATCTTCGCCTTCGGCGGCTCGGGGCTGTTCGCCACCGCCTACTACGTGGTCCAGCGCACCTGCCAGACGCGCCTGTTCGCGGGGCCGCTGGCGGCGTTCACGTTCTGGGGCTGGCAGCTCGTGATCGTCGCAGCGGCCATCACGCTGCCGCTCGGGCTGAACAGCAGCAAGGAGTACGCCGAGCTCGAGTGGCCGATCGACCTGCTGATCGCGGTGGTCTGGGTCGCCTTCGCAGTCGTGTTCTTCGGCACGATCGTCAAGCGCAAGGTGTCCCACATCTACGTGGCCAACTGGTTCTTCGGCGCCTACATCCTGACGATCGCGCTGCTGCACATCGTCAACAGCGCGGCCATCCCGGTGTCGCTGACCAAGTCCTACTCGGCCTATGCCGGCGTGCAGGACGCGATGGTCCAGTGGTGGTACGGCCACAACGCGGTGGGCTTCTTCCTGACCGCGGGCTTCCTGGGAATGATGTACTACTTCATCCCGAAGCAGGCCGAGCGCCCGGTCTATTCGTACCGGCTGTCGATCGTGCACTTCTGGGCGCTGATCTTCACCTACATGTGGGCGGGGCCGCACCACCTGCACTACACGGCGCTGCCCGACTGGGCCCAGAGCATCGGGATGATCTTCTCGCTGGTGCTGCTGGCGCCATCCTGGGGCGGGATGATCAACGGGATCATGACCCTGTCGGGTGCCTGGCACAAGCTGCGCAACGACCCGATCCTGAAGTTCCTGATCGTCTCGCTGTCCTTCTACGGGATGAGCACCTTCGAAGGCCCGATGATGTCGATCAAGACGGTCAACGCGCTGTCGCACTACACCGACTGGACCGTCGGGCACGTGCACTCCGGCGCGCTGGGCTGGGTCGGCTTCATCACGATGGGCTCGATCTACTACCTGGTGCCGCGGCTGTTCGGGCGCACCGAGATGTACAGCAAGCGCCTGATCGAGATGCACTTCTGGATCGCCACCATCGGCGTCGTCCTGTACATCGCCGCGATGTGGATCGCCGGCGTGATGCAGGGGCTGATGTGGCGCGCCACCAACCCCGACGGCACGCTGACCTACGCGTTCGTCGAATCGGTGAAGGCGACCTACCCCTACTACGTGATCCGTCTGGTGGGCGGCCTGCTCTACCTGGGGGGCATGCTGATCATGTTCTACAACGTCATCAAGACCGCGGCGATCGGCAAGGCCGAGGACGCGCGCATCCCCGCGATCGTCGCGCACGCCTGACCCGCCGCCAGGAGCACGGAAACCGTCATGAAACACGACGCAATCGAGAAGAACATCGGACTGATGATCGTGCTGATCATCCTGGTGGTCAGCGTGGGCGGGCTCGTCGAGATCGTCCCGCTGTTCTTCCAGAGGTCCACGACCGAGCCGGTGGCCGGCCTGAAGCCCTACGACCCGTTGCAACTCACCGGGCGCGACGTCTACGTCCGTGAAGGCTGCAACAACTGCCACTCGCAGATGATCCGGCCCTTCCGCGCCGAGACCGAGCGCTACGGCCACTACTCGGTGGCCGGCGAGTTCGTCTACGACCGGCCCCACCTGTGGGGCAGCAAGCGCACCGGCCCCGACCTCGCCCGCGTGGGCGGCCGCTATTCCGACGAATGGCACCGCATCCACCTGATGAACCCGCGCGACCTGGTTCCGGAGTCGAACATGCCGGGCTACCCCTGGCTGGCGCGCGCGCAGGCCGACGACGGCCTGGTGCAGACGAAAATGCGCGCACTCAACAAGCTCGGACACGGCTACACCGACGAGGCGATCGCGAACGCTCCGAAGGTGCTCGAAGGCAAGACCGAGATGGACGCGCTGATCGCCTACCTGCAGGTGCTGGGCACCGCCCTCGGGAAGGCTCGCTGACCATGGACATCAACGTGCTGCGCGGGGTGATCGCGGCGGTCAGCTTCGCCACCTTCATCGGGATCGTGCTGTGGGCGTGGAGCTCGCGTCGCAAGGAGAGCTTCGACGAGGCGGCGCAGCTGCCCTTCGCCGACGACGACCGCTGCGGCCACGCCTGAGGAGAACAAGGAATGATCGCGGACTTCACGAGCTCCGGCTGGAGCGTCTACATCATGGTGATCACGGCGCTCGGCCTGATCGCCTGCTTCTGGCTCACCCTCTCGCTGTCGAAGCGTCGCACCGGCACCGGCGAGATCGAGACCACCGGCCACGTCTGGGACGAAACCCTCGCCGAGTACAACAACCCGCTGCCCCGCTGGTGGATCTGGCTGTTCTACCTGACCATCGGCTTCGCAGTCGTCTACCTGATCCTGTACCCGGGCTTCGGCGCCTACAAGGGAAGCTTCGCGTGGAGCTCGACCGGGCAGTACGAGGCCGAAGTGGCCAAGGCCAAGGCGGTGTACGAGCCGCTGTTCGCCAAGTACCTGCAGCAGGAGGTGCCGCAGGTGGCTGCCGATCCGGAGGCCCGCGCGATGGGCGAGCGCCTGTACCTGACCTACTGCGTGCAGTGCCACGGCTCGGACGCGCGCGGCAGCAAGGGCTTCCCGAACCTGGCCGACGGCGACTGGCTCTGGGGCGGCAGCCCTGCCGAGATCGAGAAGACCATCCACGAAGGCCGCAACGGCGTGATGCCCCCGATGGGCGCCGCGGTGGGCAGCGCGGCCGATGTCGAGGATCTCGCGAACTACGTGCTCTCCCTGTCGGGCAGCGGCCACGACGCGCTGAAGGCCGCGCGCGGCCAGGCGAACTTCGCTGCCTGCGCCGCCTGCCACGGCGCTGACGGCAAGGGCAACCCGGCGCTGGGCGCGCCCAACCTCACCGACAAGACCTGGCTGTACGGCGGCTCGCTCGCGACCATCATCGAGACGATCGACAAGGGCCGCAGCAATCAGATGCCCTCCTTCGGCAGCCTGCTGGGGGACGGCAAGATCCGCGTGCTGGCGGCCTACGTCTGGGGCCTGTCCAACGCGCCGCAGACGACCGCTGCGGCACGGTGAGCACGGCGCAAGCCGCGGGCAGGCCAGGGCCTGCCGCGGCTCCGACGCACCTCGCAGCACGACGGCAGGCAGCACCATGAGCACCTCCCCCTCCAGGCCTGCGGCCGCTCCCGGCGGCAAGGGCGTCGACATCGACCTCTACGAGGTCCGCAGGAAGATCTACCCCCGCGCGGTCAGCGGCTGGTTCTCCAACTGGCGCTGGGCGCTGGTCTGGCTGACCCAGATCGTCTTCTACGGCCTGCCCTGGCTGAGCTGGAACGACCGCCCTGCAGTGCTCTTCGACCTGGAGGCACGCCGCTTCTACCTGTTCGGCGTGATCCTCTACCCGCAGGACTTCATCTACCTGACCGGGCTGCTGGTGATCTCGGCGCTCGCGCTGTTCCTGTTCACCGCGATCGCCGGCCGCCTCTGGTGCGGGTATGCGTGCCCGCAGACGGTGTACACCGAGATCTTCCTGTGGATCGAGCGTGTGATCGAGGGCGATCGCATCAAGCGCATGAAGCTCGACAAGGCCCCCCGGTCCGCGCGCAAGTTCGGACTGAAGGCCGCCAAGCACGCTGCGTGGATCGCAGTGGCGCTGTGGACCGGAATCACCTTCGTCGGCTACTTCACGCCGATCCGCACGCTGCTGGGGCTGATCGCCTCGCTGGGCACCGGTCCGTGGGAGACCTTCTGGATCTTCTTCTACGGTTTCGCCACCTACGGCAACGCGGGCTTCATGCGCGAGCAGGTGTGCAAGTACATGTGCCCCTACGCGCGCTTCCAGAGCGCGATGTTCGACAAGGACACGATGATCGTGACCTACGACCGGGCACGCGGCGAACCCCGGGGCTCACGGTCGAGGAAGGCGGATCCCAAGGCGCTCGGGCTGGGTTCGTGCATCGACTGCGGCCTGTGCGTCGAGGTCTGCCCGACCGGGATCGACATCCGCGACGGCCTGCAGTACGAGTGCATCAGCTGCACCGCGTGCATCGACGTCTGCGACCAGGTGATGGACAAGATGGGCTATCCGCGCGGCCTGATCCGGTACGACACCGAGAACGGGCTGGCCAACAACTGGACCCGGGCGCAGCTCTTCCGGCGCGTCCTGCGGCCCAGGATCCTCGTCTACACCGGAATCCTCGCGGCGATCACGGTCGCGCTGTTCGCCCATCTGGCGCTGCGGGTGCCGCTGAAGGTCGACGTGATCCGCGATCGCGGCACCCTCGCGCGCGAAGTCGAGGACGGGCTGATCGAGAACGTCTATCGGCTCCAGTTCATCAACAGTGCCGAGTCACCGCGGCGCTACCGGATCCTGGCCGAGGGCATCGACTCGATCTTCGTCGCCTCCGAGCCCGAGATCGAGGTCGCCGCAGCAGGCAACCGGCTGGTGCCGGTGCGGGTGCGGGTGCAGCCCGGCAAGGGCGCGCCGGGCAGCAACGCGATCCGCTTCCGGATCGAGGACGCCGACGATCCCTCGGTGTCGGTGACCGAGAAATCGACCTTCTACGTGCCGAGGTGAGGTAATGACGGCAATGGCGACGACGCAGCCTCCCTGGTACCGGCAGCTCTGGCCCTGGCTGCTGATGCTGGCGCCGGCGAGCGCACTGGTGGGCGGCGTGATCACCTTCTGGCTGGCGGCCACGACGAACAACTCGCTGGTGGTCGATGACTACTATCGCGAGGGCCGCGCGATCAACCGGCAGATCGCCCGTGACCACGCTGCGCAGGCGATGCGGCTGTCAGGATCGCTCGAGCGGGTGCCCGGCGGCGCCCAGCTGCGGCTGGCGAGCGCGACAGGCGCGGGGCTCCCGCCCTTCGTCACCTTGCACCTGCTGCACGCGACCCGATCGGAACTCGACCTCACGCTGACGCTGGCGGCACAGGGCGACGGAACCTACCGTTCGGGCGAACAGGAACTGCCGCAGTCCGGCCGATGGCACCTCTCGATCGAGGATCCCGACCGGAACTGGCGGCTCACCGGCACCGCCGACGGCTTCGCCAGACCGCTGGACCTCGCCGCGCAGCCGCCGAAGTGAGCGGGCACTCGAGAAGGGACACCAAGTGAGCAAACCGATCGGAGACCGCAAGACGGGCCGGATCCTGATGCAGGTCCTGTGGCCCGCATTCCTGATGTCGATCGTCGCCGAAGGCCTGTTCTTCTCGACGATCGATCCCAGGGAACTCGAGATCGTCGGAGTGCAGTTCGCCGACAGCCGCGAAGCGGCCTACACCGTGGGCTTCTTCGTATTCTGGATCCTGTTCTCCTGCTCGAGCGGCCTCACCTACCTGCTTGCGCACGGCAGCCGGCCGCCCGCCGGCGAGCACAAGGCCGGCGCAGACCGCGAGCGCCAGGACAAGGCCCTGCTCGAACGCTGAGCCACCTCCGGGGCAGGCGCAACCGCAGCCTTGCGCTCAGTGCGCGTCGCGCAGCCGCTCGATGCGGCGGCGATCGCGCTTGGTGGGCCGACCGTGTTCGATCGAGTCTGCGGGCTCGGCAGCAAGGGCGCGACGCGCCTGCGCCTGGACCCGCGCGCGCACCGACTCCGCGGTTTCCTCGTAGAGCCCCTGCGCGACCGGCGCCGGCCCGCGCCGGTCCGACAGCGCGAGCACGACGACCGTGCGCTCGACCTCGCCTGCGCCGCGCAGCCGCAGGCGGTCGCCCTGGCGCACCTGACGCGAGGGCTTGACGCGTTCGCCGCCGACCAGGACCCGACCGGCCTCGATGGCCTCGCGCGCCAGGCCGCGCGTCCTGTAGAAGCGCGCCGCCCAGAGCCACTTGTCGATCCTCAGGTCCTCGCTCATCGGACTGCCCTCTGCTGCCCGGGGTGCTTCCCGGAATGCTGCAATGCGGCATGACAGCGGTGCCGCGGGAACATTTTAGGCATACTAGGCCTGTTCACGCCGGGCGGTCGATGCATCCCCGGTGTCGCCCGGTCCGCTCCGGGCACACAAACAAGGAATCCACGTGACTGTACCCATCAAGGAACGCTACTTCGAGGACTACCAGGTCGGCGAGACCTTCGAGTACGGCGAGCACCTGGTCACCGAGGAGGAGATCGTCGAGTTCGCGAAGCGCTACGATCCGCAGCCCTTTCACGTCGACCCCGAGGCTGCCCGCGAAAGCGTCTTCAAGGGGCTGATCGCCAGCGGCTGGATGACGGGCGCGGTGATGATGCGCATGGCGGTCGAGAACCTGATCTCGCCGCTCTCCAGCATGGGCTCGCCGGGGATCGACGAGCTGCGCTGGCCGAATCCGGTGCGCCCCGGCGACCGCCTGCGCGTGCGCGCGACGGTGCTCGCGGCACGCCGCTCGCAGACGAAGCCGGATCGCGGCGTGCTGGAGATCCTCCAGGAGGGCCTGAACCAGGACGGCGAAGTGGTGATGACGCTCCGCGGCTGGGGCATGTACCGCTGCCGCACAGCCGTGCCCTGATGCCTCGCGCTGTCGCTCAACGCGGCAGCGTGCTCGTCCCCATCAGGAACTCGTCGACCGCACGCGCGCACTGGCGGCCTTCGCGGATCGCCCACACCACCAGCGACTGGCCGCGACGCATGTCACCCGCAGCGAACACCTTCGGCACGCTGCTCGCGTAGCAGCCCTCGCCGTCGCTGCTGGCGCGGGCGTTGCCACGCGCGTCGCGTGCGACGCCGAAGGCCTCGAGCACCGGCGCGGCCGGCGACACGAAACCCATCGCGAGCAGCACCAGGTCGGCGGGGATCTCCCACTCGGAGCCGGGCACCTCGACCATCTGCATCTGACCGGTGGCCTGGTCACGAGCCCACTCGACACGCGCGGCCACCAGCGACTTCACCCGCCCTTTCGCGTCGCCCTTGAAGCGCTTGGTGGTCACCGCCCAGTCGCGCGCGCAGCCTTCCTCGTGCGAGGACGAGGTGCGCAGCCTGATCGGCCAGTTGGGCCAGGTGAGCGCCCTGTCCTCCTGCACGGGCGGCTGCGGCATCAGCTCGAACTGCACCACCGACTTCGCCCCCTGGCGGTTGCTGGTGCCCACGCAGTCCGAGCCGGTGTCGCCACCGCCGATCACGACCACGTGCCTGCCGGTGGCCAGGATCTGGCCCGCCACCGCGTCGCCGGCCACCACCCTGTTCTGCTGGGGCAGGAAGTCCATCGCGAAGTGCACGCCGGCCAGCTCGCGCCCGGGCACCGGCAGGTCGCGCGGCTGCTCGGCGCCTCCGGCCAGCACTACCGCGTCGAACTCTGCGAGCAGCCGCTCGGGGTCGATGGTGTCGGTGGCCCGTTTGTTCACCCCGGGCAGCTTGCCGGGCCTGCCGACGAACACGCCGGTGCGAAAGACCACGCCCTCGGCCTGCATCTGCCGGACGCGACGGTCGATGTGCGACTTCGCCAGCTTGAAGTCGGGGATGCCGTAGCGCAGCAGTCCGCCGATGCGGTCGTTCTTCTCGAACACCGTGACCTCATGGCCGGCGCGCGCCAGTTGCTGGGCGCAGGCCAGCCCGGCCGGACCGGAGCCCACCACTGCCACCTTCCTTCCGGTCCGGTGGGCCGCCGGGCGCGGCAGCACCCAGCCCATCTCCCAGCCCTTGTCGATGATCGCGTGCTCGATCGACTTGATGCCCACCGCATCGTCGTTGATGTTCAGGGTGCACGCGGCCTCGCAGGGCGCGGGGCAGACGCGGCCGGTGAACTCGGGGAAGTTGTTGGTCGAGTGCAGCGTCTCGAGGGCGAGTTTCCAGTCGCCCCGATAGACCAGGTCGTTCCAGTCGGGAATGATGTTCTCGACCGGGCAGCCGCTCTGGCAGAAGGGGATGCCGCAGTCCATGCAGCGCGCGCCCTGCTGCGACGCCTCGGCGTCCGACAGGTGCAGCACGAACTCGCGATAGTGCCTGACGCGCTGCTCGACGGCCTCGGCCGCCTCCTGCAGTCGCTGGAACTCGAGAAAACCGGTGATCTTGCCCATGAGGTGGAAGTCCGGAAGAGGTTGCGGGTTGCCTGGGGCCTTAGCCTGGGGGTCTGCGACGGGATCAGGCCGTCGCGGACACCTGTGCGCCGCGGGTCTGCCGGGCGGCGTGCAGCTCGCCCAGCGCGCGCCGGTATTCGGTCGGGAACACCTTGACGAAGCGGGTTCGCGCGCGCTCCCAGTCGTCGAGGATGGCGCGGGCCCGTTCGCTGCCGGTGTAGCGGAAGTGCTTCTCGAGCAGGCTCGTGACGATGATCTCGTCGCACTCGCCGCGATGCCAGGTCGCCGGGTCGACCGACTGCAGCTGCTCGGCGGTGCACAGCAGCTCGTCGAGTTCCACCATCGCCTGGTTGCAGCGGGCCGCGAAGAGCCCGTCGGGGTCGTAGACGTAGGCGATGCCGCCGGACATTCCCGCAGCGAAGTTGCGCCCGGTCTCGCCGAGCACGACCACGGTGCCGCCGGTCATGTACTCGCAGCCGTGGTCGCCGGTGCCCTCGACCACTGCGGTGGCGCCGGAGTTGCGCACGCAGAAGCGCTCGCCGGCCACGCCGCTGAAGAAGGCCTCGCCCTCGATCGCTCCGTACAGCACGGTGTTGCCGACGATGATGTTCTCGCAGGCCCGCCCCCGGAAGTCGTTGGTCGGGCGCACGATGATGCGCCCGCCCGACAGCCCCTTGCCGACGTAGTCGTTGGCCTCGCCGACCAGGTCCAGCGTGATGCCCCGCGCGGCGAAGCCGCCGAAGCTCTGCCCGGAGCTGCCCTTGAACTGGACGTGGATCGTGTCGTCCGGCAGGCCCTCGTGACCGTAGCGGCGCGCCACCTCGCCCGAGAGCATCGTGCCTGCGGTGCGGTTGACGTTGGCGATCGGCATGATGAAGGACACCTTCTCCTTCTTCTCCAGCGCCGGCCGGGCAAGCTCGATCAGCTTGTGGTCCAGTGCGCCGCCCAGCCCGTGGTCCTGCCCAGCCACGCAGCGGCGCGGCACCTCGGCGGCCACCGCGGGAATCGCGAACACGCGGGAGAAGTCCAGACCCCTGGCCTTCCAGTGCTCGATCCCCTTGCGGGTGTCGAGCAGGTCGGCGCGCCCGATCAGCTCGTCGAAGCGGCGCATGCCCAGCGCCGCCATCAGTTCGCGCACTTCCTCGGCCACGAAGAAGAAGAAGTTGACCACGTGCTCGGGCTTGCCCTGGAACCTGGCGCGCAGCACCGGGTCCTGGGTGGCCACGCCCACCGGACAGGTGTTCAGGTGGCACTTGCGCATCATGATGCAGCCCTCGACCACCAGCGGCGCCGTCGCGAAGCCGAACTCGTCTGCCCCCAGCAGCGCTGCGATGACCACGTCGCGGCCGGTCTTCATCTGGCCGTCGGCCTGCACCGTGATGCGACCGCGCAGCCGGTTGAGCACCAGCGTCTGCTGGGTCTCGGCCAGGCCCAGCTCCCAGGGCGTGCCGGCGTGCTTGATCGACGACAGCGGCGAGGCGCCGGTGCCGCCGTCGTGGCCGGCGATCACCACGTGGTCGGCCTTGGCCTTGGAGACCCCCGCGGCCACCGTGCCCACGCCGACCTCCGAGACCAGCTTGACCGACACCGAGGCGCGCGGGTTCGCGTTCTTCAGGTCGTGGATCAGCTGGGCGAGGTCCTCGATGGAATAGATGTCGTGGTGCGGCGGCGGCGAGATCAGGCCGACGCCGGGCACCGAGTAGCGCAGCATCCCGATGTAGTCGGAAACCTTGTGTCCCGGCAGCTGGCCACCCTCGCCGGGCTTGGCTCCCTGGGCCATCTTGATCTGGAGCTGGTCGGCGCTGGACAGGTACTCGGCAGTGACGCCGAAACGGCCCGATGCCACCTGCTTGATCCTCGAGCGCAGCGAGTCGCCGGCGCGCAGCGCGATGTCGCTCTCGATGCGCTCGGCGCCGATCACCGTCCCGATGGTGTCGCCGTCCTTCACCACCGGACGGCCGGCGCGCATCTCGGCGCGGTAGCGCATCGCGTCCTCGCCGCCCTCGCCGGTGTTCGACTTGCCGCCGATGCGGTTCATCGCCACTGCCAGCGTGGCGTGCGCCTCGGTGGAGATCGAGCCCAGCGACATCGCTCCAGTGGCGAAGCGCTTGACGATCTCCCTGGCCGGTTCCACTTCCTCCAGCGGCACCGGAGAGCAGCGGTCGAAGCGGAACTCGAACAGTCCGCGCAGGGTCATCAGTCGGGCGCTCTGCTCGTTGATCAGCCGCGCGTATTCGCGGTAGGTGGCCGGGTTGTTGCTGCGGGTGGCGTGCTGCAGCTTCGAGATGCTGCCCGGCGTCCACATGTGGGCTTCGCCGCGCGTGCGCCAGGCGTACTCGCCACCGGCGTCGAGCATGTCGGCCAGCACCGGGTCGTCGCCGAAGGCCGCGCGGTGCAGCCGCAGCGCCTCCTCGGCGAGGTCGAACACGCCGACGCCCTCGATGTTGCTCGCGGTGCCGGTGAAGTACCTGTCGACCAGCGCGCGCGCCAGGCCGATGGCCTCGAAGATCTGCGCACCGCAGTAGCTCATGTAGGTGGAGATGCCCATCTTGGACATCACCTTCATCAGCCCCTTGCCGATCGCCTTGACGTAGTTCTCCAGCGCCTTGTCCCGGGCCTCCTGCCCGGACCCGCGCTCGTGCAGGGCGGCCAGCGTCTGCATTGCTAGGTAGGGATGGACGGCCTCGGCGCCGTAGCCGGCCAGCAGCGCGAAGTGGTGCACCTCGCGCGCCGAGCCGGTCTCCACGACCAGACCGGTGCTGGTGCGCAGCCCCCGGTTGACCAGGTGCAGGTGGATTGCGCTGGTGGCCAGCAGCGCCGGAATCGCGACGTGGTCGCGATCCATGCGGCGATCCGAGACGATCAGGATGTTGTAGCCCGAACGCACGGCGTCCTCGGCCTCGGCCGCCAGCGAGGCCAGGCGCGCCTCGATGCCTTCGCTGCCCCAGGCCACCGGGTAGCAGATGTCGAGCTCCCAGGACTTGAACTTGTTCCCGGTGTGGCGCTCGATGTTGCGGATGCGCTCGATTTCGTCGAAGTCGAGGATCGGCTGCGACACCTCGAGGCGGATCGGAGGGTTCGTGTTGTTCAGGTCGAGCAGGTTTGGCTTCGGCCCTATGAAGGACACCAGCGACATCACCAGTTGCTCGCGGATCGGGTCGATCGGCGGATTGGTGACCTGCGCGAACAACTGCCTGAAGTAGTTGTAGAGCGGCTTGTCCCGGTTCGACAGCACCGCCAGCGGCGCGTCGTTGCCCATCGAGCCGACCGCCTCCTCTGCGGCGGCGGCCATCGGCGCGAGCAGGAACTTCAGATCCTCCTGCGTGTAGCCGAAGGCCTGCTGCCGGTCGAGCAGGCTCGTGGTCACAGCCGGCGTGTGCTGTGACACCTCGTCGGCGATGTCCTCGGCCCGCTGTGCGGCGGCGGCAGCGGTGCCACGGGCCTCGGACTGCGTGCCGGCCGGCTCGTGCCCGGTCTCGATCGCGTCGAGCTCGATGCGGATCGCCTCGATCCACTCGCGATAGGGCTTGCCGTTGGCCAGTTGCTGCTTCAGCTCGGCATCGTCGACGATGCGCCCCTGATCGAGATCGATCAGCAGCATCCTGCCGGGCTGCAGCCGCCACTTCCTGAGGATGCGCCCCTCGGGAATCGGCAGCACGCCGGCCTCGGAGGCCATGATCACGGTGTCGTCGTCGGTGACGCAGTAGCGCGCCGGACGCAGCCCGTTGCGGTCGAGCGTCGCGCCGATCTGGCGCCCGTCGGTGAAGACGATCGCTGCCGGGCCGTCCCAGGGCTCCATCATCGCCGCGTGGAACTCGTAGAACGCGCGGCGCTTCGGATCCATCAGCGTGTGCTGCTCCCACGCTTCGGGGATCATCATCATCATCGCGTGCGCCAGCGGATAGCCGGCCATCACGAGCAGTTCCAGACAGTTGTCGAAGGTGGCGGTGTCCGACTGCCCGGCGTAGACGATCGGGTAGAGCTTGCGCAGATCGTCGCCGAGCACCGGCGATCTCATCACGCCCTCGCGCGCGCGCAGCCAGTTGAAGTTGCCCTTGACCGTGTTGATCTCGCCATTGTGGGCGACCAGCCGGTACGGATGGGCGAGCGGCCACTCGGGGAAGGTGTTCGTGGAGAAGCGCTGATGGACCAGCGCCAGCGCGGAGACGAAGCGGGGATCCTGCAGGTCGCGGTAGTAGTGGCCGACCTGTCCGGCGAGCAGCAGCCCCTTGTAGACCACCGTGCGCGCCGACATCGACGGCACGAAGTACTCCTTGCCGTGCTTCAGGTTCAGCGCCTGGATCGCGTGGCTCGCGGTCTTGCGCACCACGTAGAGCTTGCGCTCGAGCGCATCGGTGACCATGACGTCGGGGCCGCGCCCGATGAAGACCTGGCGGATCACCGGTTCCTTCGCGCGCACCGCCGGGGACATCGGCATGTCCCTGTCCACAGGGACGTCACGCCAGCCGAGCAGCACCTGGCCCTCGGCCCGGACCGCACGCTCGACCTCCTGCTCGCAGGCCAGCCTGGATGCGTGCTCCTTGGGCAGGAAGATCATCCCGACGCCGTACTCGCCTGCCGGGGGCAGGCGCACGCCCTGGCGGGCCATCTCCTCGCGAAAGAACTGGTCAGGGATCTGGGTGAGGATGCCCGCGCCATCGCCCATCAGCGGGTCGGCGCCGACAGCGCCGCGATGATCCAGGTTCAGCAGGATCTGCAGACCCTGCTCGATGATCCGGTGGCTCTTCCTGCCCTTGACATGGGCCACGAAACCGACGCCGCAGGCGTCGTGCTCGTGAACGGGGTCGTAGAGCCCCTGCGGGCCCGGAGCATCGTGCACTTCCAACGGCCCGTCGCGGTCTCCCCCGCCAGGCCGTGTGCGATGCTCGCAGGCGCCGTTCTCCTTCACACCCAGGTGTTGTTCCGCTCGCATGGCAGGACTCCGCAGTTCGTTACAATGGCTTCGGGCTGTCCCTTGCCGCTGCGCTGTCGCCGCAGATGCATCTGCCGGTGGGCGGCGCGCGATCGCCTGATCCGCGACGCAACCCCCCGGGCAGCCATTCTGTGTTGTGCAACGCAGCACAACAAGGGAAGACGAACCTGTCAGTATATTCCTCGACGCTTTCAGATCAAGCACCCAAGGGAGACGACCCAATGCGACCGATGTGCCGCTGCTTCAAGCTGATCCGCCACGGCGAACCGCTGGTGGACACCCAGGAAACCCTGCGCGAACCGGCCGCCGGGGAGGTGGTGGTCCGCATACAGGCCGCCGGGGTCTGCCACTCCGACGTGATGCTCTACGACGGCTATGTCGACACCGGCACCGGCCGCAAGATCGACCTGTCGCGCGGCGTGGCCGCGCCGCGTGTCCTGGGCCACGAGATCGCGGGCGAGATCACCGAACTGGGCGCCGGCGTCAGCGGGCTGAAGGTCGGCGAGAAGGTGGTCGTCTATCCGTGGATCGGTTGCGGCACCTGCGCCTACTGCACCACCGACCGCGAAAACCTGTGCTCGAATCCGCGCAACCTCGGCCTGCAACTGGACGGCGGCTTCTCGCAGTACGTGTTCGTTCCCGACGCGAAGTACTGCATTCCGGCCGGCAACCTGCCCCTCGAGCAGGCGGCGCCCTATGCCTGCTCCGGCCTCACCGCCTACGCCGCGCTGAAGAAGCTGGCGCCGATGCAGCCCAGCCAGACCGTGCTGATCCTGGGCGCCGGCGGTGTCGGCCTGTCCGGCGTGCGCTTCGCGAAGTACATGCTCGGGATCGCACCGATCGTCGCCGACATCGACCAGGCCAAGTGGCCACTGGCGCTCGAGGCCGGCGCCCGGCAGACGATCGACCCGAACGACGCGGATGCAAGCAAGGCGCTGGTCAAGGCGACCGGCGGCGGGGTCGACGCGGTCGTCGACTTCGTCGGCACCGGCGAATCCTTCGCCTACGGCTTCAATGCGCTGCGCAAGGGCGGCAAGATGGTCTCGGTCGGGCTGATCGGCGGCTCGACTCCCGTGGTGCCCGCCACCGTGGTGTTCAAGGCGGTGACCATCCAGGGATCGATGGTGGGCACCTGCGGCGAACTGCGCGAACTGCTCGAGATCGCCCAGAAGGGCGTGCTGCCGCCGCTGCCGGTGCAAGAGCTGCCGCTGGACGCGGTCAACGACGTGCTCACCAGGCTGCACGAAGGCCGATTCCCCGGCCGGGCAGTGCTGACGCCCTGATCCTCTCCCTGCCCGGACCGCGCCCGCCTGCCGCTGCGGGCCGGGCGTGGACGCCGCGGATGCGCGCTGCGGGCGTGAACGCCCGCAGCCTCAGGCCGGTGCCTGCGCGCCCCGGGCTTCGGCCTCAGGCCCCGGAAGCCACATCACGCACAGCAGCGTGAACACCGCGATTGCCGCCATCGCCATCAGGAGCGCCTGGAA
The DNA here is from genome assembly GCA_963204785.1 of Pseudomonadota bacterium. Lineage (GTDB taxonomy): Bacteria > Pseudomonadota > Gammaproteobacteria > Burkholderiales > Burkholderiaceae_E > Quisquiliibacterium. Next base: position 56,037 of record CAUJHG010000025.1, read on the forward strand.
GCCCGCGGCCTTGACCACCGGCCCCAGCAGCCAGACGGCGAGCGAGCTGACCCCGAAGGACACGCCCAGCCGGATGCCGGTGACCCGTGAGCGCATCCGGTCGTCGACGTAGCGGACCACCATCGCGTCGGTGAAGGGGATGGCGCCGAAGATCGCGATCATGAAGCCGGTCTGCAGCGCCATCAGCCACCAGCCCTGCGCGCTCGCCGCCAGCGCCAGGAGCGGCGCCTGGACCAGCACCACTGCCAGGTAGATGCGCCGCAGCGGGAATCGGTCGATCATCCGCCCCACCACGACCTGCGCGAAGGATGCGACCGCGTACACCGCAGCGAGCATGAAGCCCAGGGTCGCAGGGTCCTCGACGATGCCGGCGAAGCGCTCGCGCAGCAACTGGCCGTTGCCGTTGGTGGTGAAGTTGAAGAGCAGGCCGCCGGAGATCGCGGTCAGGGTCATCACCGCGACGATCCGCACCATCGTCGCGCGCGGTAGCGCGATCGCCCGCGCGGCCCGGCGCGCGGGCGGCTCGGACTCTCGCGGCGCCACCGCTGCGAACGCGATCCCGCACAGCAGGCTCACCACCCCAGGCACCGCGAAGGCGGCGCGCCAGCCCAGGTACTTGACCAGCAGGCCGGTGACCAGCGCCGCCACCGCGATGCCCAGGTTGCCGGCCAGTCCGTTGATGCCGATGGTCAGCCCCGGCTTCGCGGCCCCCTGCACCAGCATCGGGATTCCCACCGGGTGGTAGATCGACGAGAAGGCGCCCAGCAGGGCCAGTGCCGCGGCCATCGACCACGGCCCGCCGGTCAGCGCGACGAGAATCGCCGAGATGCCCATGCCGAAGAAGAAGATCAGCATCATCGCGCGCCGTCCCCAGAGATCGCCGAGACGCCCTGACGGCAGCGAGCCGATCCCGAACAGGAAGAAGGCGCCGACGCTGTAGGGCATCAGGTCTTCCCAGCGCGCGAAGCCGAACTCCTGCGCGATCGAAGCCACCGCGGTGGCGAAGATCAGCAGGAACATGTGGTCGATCGCGTGGCCGACGTTGAGCAGCAGCGACGTTGGCGAATGCTGGGTCATCCATTTCTCCGTTGGGCGGGCGCTTCGGTGGCGTCCCTGCCCCTGTGCAGGCGGCGCTCCGATGGCGGCGCCCTTTCCCTCTTTGACTGGATCGCGCAGCGCGCCGCTCAGCTCCCGTCGGACCAGGAGCTTCCCGGCCAGGGTCCGCCCGGCGCGGCCAGCCCGAGACGGCCGAGTTCGCGCAGCGCGAAGCGGTCGGTCATCCCGGCAATGTAATCGGCGATCGCACGCAGGCCAAGCACCTCGACGCGCGCGCGGTGCTCGCCGGGCAGCCGCCCCGGGTCCTCGGCGAAGGCGTCGAACAGCAGGCGCACAACCTCGCGCGCGCGGTCCATCACTGCGCCGACCTGCGGATGCCGGTAGAGCTCGTGCAGCAGGAACTGCTTGAGCTCGAGCGAACGCTGTCGCATCGTCTCCGAGAACGCCACCAGCGCGGGCGCAGCGCGCACCGCCTCGACCGAGCCAGGCGCCGCCGCGTCGATGCGCCGCCCGGTCTCCTCGAGCAGATCGACCACCAGGTCGTTGATCATGCGACGCACCGTCTCGTGCACCAGCCGGCGCCCGCCGATTCCCGGGAACTGGCGCTGCGCCTCGTGCGCATGGCGCGCGAACAGGTCGATGCGCTGGAGCTGCGCGATCGTGATCAGGCCCGAGCGCAGCCCATCGTCGACATCGTGGTTGTTGTAGGCGATCTCGTCGGCGAGGTTGGCCACCTGGGCTTCGAGCGTGGGCTGGCGCCCGAGCAGGAAGCGCTCGCCGAGTTCGCCGAGTCGGCGGGCCTTGGCCGCCGGGCAGTGCTTGAGGATGCCCTCGCGGGTCTCGAAGCACAGGTTGAGCCCGTCGAAGCCGCCGTAGCGCTGTTCGAGCTCGTCGACCACCCTGAGCGACTGCAGGTTGTGCTCGAAGCCGCCGTGTCCGCGCATGCACGCGTTCAGCGCATCCTGGCCGGCATGGCCGAAGGGCGTGTGGCCCAGGTCGTGCGCCAGCGACACCGCCTCGACCAGGTCCTCGTCCAGACCGAGGCTGCGGGCGATCGAGCGGGCGATCTGCGCAACCTCGATCGAGTGCGTCAGGCGCGTACGGAAGAGATCGCCCTCGTGGTTGACGAAGACCTGGGTCTTGTACTCGAGCCGCCGGAAGGCGGTGGAGTGCACGATCCGGTCGCGGTCACGCTGGAAGTCGTTGCGGGTCGGCGCCGCGGCTTCGGCGACGCGACGGCCACGGCTGCGCGCCGGGTCGGCAGCCCAGGGCGCGCGCCAGGGCCCGGCCGTCACCGGACCCGCCGCAGGCCCCGGACTGCGCCGGGCCATCACGCAGTGCAGGCGGCGAGCGTTGCCCGCACCTCGTCCTCGGGCGCGCGACGCACGCAGGCGCAGCCGAGAGCCTCGAGCAGGACGAACTTCGGAATGCCGCGCTCGGCCTTCTTGTCGACGCTCATCAGCTCGAGGTAGCGCTGCGCCGGCCAGGCCGGGCCGCGCAGCGGCAGCCCGGCAGCGGCGATGGTCGCCTCGAGCCGGCGCGCACCGGCAGCGTCGAGCAGCCCCAGCCGTCGTGACAGGTCGGCGGCCATCACCATTCCCGCGCCGACCGCCTCGCCGTGCAGCCACTCGCCGTAGCCGAGCCCCGCCTCGATCGCGTGGCCGAAGGTGTGGCCGAAATTGAGGGTCGCGCGCAGGCCCGACTCGCGCTCGTCGGCCGCAACCACCGCGGCCTTGATCTCGCAGGAGCGTGCCACCGCTGCCGCCAGCGCCTCGGGATCGTGGGCGAGCAGCCGCGGCAGATCGCGCTCGACCGTCGTCAGGTAGGCGGCGTCGGCGATCGCACCGTGCTTGATCACCTCGGCCAGTCCCGCCGACAGCTCCCGCGCGGGCAGCGTGCGCAGGCAGCCCACGTCGGCGAGCACCAGCCGCGGCTGATGGAAGGCGCCGATCATGTTCTTGCCCAGCGGGTGGTTGATCCCGGTCTTGCCGCCCACCGAGGAGTCGACCTGCGCCAGCAGCGTGGTCGGCGCCTGGATGAAGTCGACGCCGCGCTGGTAGACCGCGGCAGCGAATCCGGTCATGTCGCCGACCACGCCGCCGCCCAGCGCCACCAGCATCGAACGGCGATCGAAACGGTGCTCGAGCAGCGCATCGAAGATCGTCTGCAGCGTGCCCCAGTGCTTGTGGGATTCGCCATCGGGCAGGAGCACCTCGATCACCTGCGCCGCGTCGGGCTCGAGCGCAGCGCGCAGCCGTGCCGCGTACAGCGGCGCCACGGTGACGTTGCTGACGATGGCCACGGCCCGGCCGGCGACCAGCGGAGCCAGCAGGTCGCGGCGTTCGAGCAGGCCTTCGCCGATCGCGATGGAATAGCTCCGCTCCCCGAGCGGCACGGTCACTTCACGCATTCTGGATCAGCCCATGGCCGTGGGAAGGACAGTCGGTGAGAGCGGCGACGATCTCGGCCACCACCCGCTCCACCGGCTGGCGGCCGGTGGCGACGGTGAGGTGGGCGCAGGCCTCGTACAGCGGGCCGCGTGCGTCGATCAGCTCGGCGATGCGCCGGCGAGGGTCCGGGGTGCGCAGCAGCGGTCGGGCACGGTCGTTGCGCAGGCGCAGCCAGAGATCCTGGACGCTGGCGTTCAGGTACACGACGCAGCCGCGCTCGCGCAGCCGGGCGCGGTTCTCGGGCAGCAGCACCGCGCCGCCGCCGGTGGCGAGCACCAGCCCGTCGCGCTGCGTCAGATCGTCCAGCAGCGCCGCCTCGCGGCGCCTGAAGCCGTCCTCGCCCTCGAGCTCGAAGATCGTCGCGACCGGCACGCCGCACCGGGACTCGATCTCGCGATCGGCGTCGACGAACGGGCGGCCCAGCACAGCCGCCAGGCGGCGGCCGACCGTGGACTTGCCCGACCCCATCATGCCGACGAGGAAGATCGGGCGCTGGCGTTGCGCTTCGGGAGTCATCCCTGAAGCTTAGCGCAAGCCGCTCGCCGGACAGGCGGGCGCACCGCACAGGCGCGCCCGCAACGGCGGCTCAGCGGGTCGTGACGAAGCGCAGGTTGCTGCGCCCCCCGGTGAGCACCACCTGCAGGTTCACGTCGACGATGATGTCCGCCCCCGAGGTCGAGGTGATCATCAGCTGCTTGCGCTGCGAGTTCGGCGCGCCGACCGTCTGCGAGCTCTCGGCGACCTGCAGCTTCGTGATCGGCGCGTTCATGGTCACGTACAGGTCGCCGTTGGCGATCCGGTTGCGCGCGGAGCCCATCTCGCGCGCGTAGAAGACTCCTGCCGCCCCCGGCGAACAGGGGTCGCTGGTGGGTACCGTGGTCGACCACATCACGACGCCGCGCGCGACCAGCGGCGGCGCGGTCACCTGCCCGCCGCCGGCGTCCACCATGTCCATGTACCAGCCCTTGACTGCGGAGCCCTCCGGGGCCTGGTCGGCGGAAGTGATTCCGACCAGGTCGCCGCGGACGATCGGCGTCGCCGCCGGCGAGGGCGCGCTGCTGCTGCCGTCCTTGATCGCGTAGAAGGTGCGGGTCGCGGTGACCGACAGGTCGGCAGTGTCGAGAACCCGGCCGGTGCCGAAGAACACCCAGCGCTCGGAGCGGTTGCGAGGGTTGACCGCGATCGCCGGCGAGCTCGTGATCGGCGCGCCGACCGAGGCGAGCTTGATTCCCTGGTTCGGCCACGCGGAGGGCGTGGCACCCGACAGATCGAAGCGCCACACGTTCCCGCGCAGGTCCGTTGCGTAGATCTCGGTGACCAGCTGCTCGCGCTCCGACTGGAAGAAGACCTCCATCTGCGCGAGCCCCACGGGATTGGCCGGCGACGCGCTTGCGTTGTCCGGGACGTCCAGGCGCTTGACCACCCGGCCATCGCGCGGATCGAGCAGCCAGACGTGACCGGTGCCGGTCGCGTTCTGGTAGCCGGAGGACACCGCGACCAGCCAGCCGTGGTTGGTGTAGATCACCATCGGCAGGCCATAGCTGTAGCCGACCCGGGCGCTGTCGCCGGTCTCGCTGCCGTCGAACTCCCAGAGCACCTTGCTGCGCGCAGCGTCCTCGGTGGCGGCATCGGGATCGGTGACGTCCAGCGCGTAGTAGCCACGCCCGCCCTTGTTCAGGCCTGCCACCAGCAACGTGCGCCAGTCGGTGCCGCCGGCGGCGCCGCCGACGCGGCTGAAGTCCACTTCCCGGATCGTCGGCGTCTGGTCGACCCGATAGCGATGTTCGAAGCGGTTGGGAAGCGGATCGGTCTGCCGCCAGGTCAGCCCGGCCAGTCCCTCGACCCCCGGGCGGAACATGAAGCTGGGCACGTAGGCCCACTTCTCGCTGCCGGAATCGGCATCACCGATGGTGGCCTTGAAGGCGTGCAGCATTCCGTCGTTGGAACCGACATAGACGGTGGGTGTGCGTCCCTGCCTGGCGTTGCGGTGCGCAGTGTAGCCGGGATGATAGGCGTCGGAGTACTGCTCGCCGGGTGCCGCGACGTAGCGCGGCTCGGAGTTCACGATGTCGCCGAGGACGAAGCCACGCCTGCGGTACTTGCGCACCACGGTGTCCGTGTCCTCGTGGGTCCGGTCGCCACGCAGATAGGCGAGCTTCTCCTTGGCGCGCATGGTGTCCGGATCGAGGATGCTCATCTGCGCCGCGGTCAGCGTCCCGCCTGCGCCCGCGAACCCGGGCTCGCGAAAGCGCACCGCCACGCCGGTCGTGGTGGAGTTCGTGCGCGAGACGATCTTCCGCTTCGTGCTCCAGCCGCCGCCGGCGCCCGAGGGCAGCACCTGCGCATCGAGGATGTCCTGTGCGCGCCAGACGGGAGTCGGGGAGATCACTCCGGTGACCGGATCGACCTGGCGCGCCTGCAGGTCACCGCTCCACTCGCCGGTGCGGTACAGCGCCCGGAAGGCAGTGGTGGAGCCCACGGCGAGGTCGCTGCCGCTGAGCACCGAACCCGAGTTGGAACCTTGCAACTCGCGGATCTCGGTCAGCGCGTTGCCCAGGGCGAACATCAGCTCGGTGGGGCTGGACACGCTGAAGAAGTTCCCATGTCCGACCAGCGACGCATGCCAGAGGTCGTCGATCGCCGACGCCTGGTCGGCGCTCGGTTTGGGCCAGTCGGACGTGCCCGAGCGGATCGCCGCGAGACCATCCGGATAGGCGATCGTGCCCTGCTCGGAGAAGGCCAGCCCGTAGGTCACCATGTGCTGCCAGGTCGCGAAGTTCTTCGACGAGGTGAACACGTTGTCGGTCATGCCGGGACGAAGGTCCGTCGACCAGTAGTAGGCAGCGATGTCGGACAGGGTGTCGGTCGACGCGCTGCTCCAGCGCTCCACGTAGGGTCGCGGCCAGCGGCTGCCCGGGGTGAAGACGGTTCCGAACTCGAGTTCGAGCGCCTTGAGCAGCTTGGTGGCGCTGGGCAGCGTCCGGTCCCAGTTCGTGCTTCCCACGGTTCCGGAGGCCCCGGTGGAGTTCCACTGCCCGTCCGTGGTCAGCAGGTTGTAGTTCTGCTGGCAGCTGTGGAGGATCGGATCCGGAGCCGCCCCGCCACCCGGACTGGCGCCGGTACGGTAGTACTCCCCCACGCGCTGATGCGCAGCGCGCAGCGGCGTGTTGCCGCTGGGTTGCAGCTGGTAGAAGCGCGTGTACCAGGTGTTGCGGTGCGAGCCGCTGAAGGTGTCGACCGGGATGAAAGCCCCCGTGTCCCCGGTGGCTCCCGGGCTGTTGATCGTGTGCAGCCCCACCCGGAAGTCCGCATCGACCACCCGGAACGCCTCCCCCGCGGAGGTCTTCATCGCGTTGATCCGGGTCCGGTAGTAGCTGAACCAGTTGGCGTAGTTGGTCTTCTCGGCCGCGGTCGCCGAGTTCATGTCGACTTTGGTGTAGCTGGAGTCCGCGTAGCAGGTGCCTTCCACGGGAGTCGTCGGCGAGCTGCCGGTGTACTTGTGGTAGTAGGCGCCTGCGACCGGAGTGCTGTTGATCGCCGGGTTCGTGTTGCTGTTGCCGTTGGTCTGCGCAGCGTAGTTGCCCACGCCGGGAAAGCCGGTGCTCAGGTTCAGCGTGCCTGACGAAGGCTTGAAACCGTCGCGCCAGGCCGCGGTGTAGCTTGCGTCCGGATAGCGCGTCGATCCATCGGCCATCACCGGGGGCCGATACACCATCGACGGGTTGTAGAAGAGCTTGTTGTACAGGTGATTGCTGAAGCAGCGCCTGGACAGATTGCTCCTGGTCGTCATCGGCGCGAACTGCCAGGCCATCGACCCCGAGTTGTCCAGCGTGAGCATCACGTTCGGCTGGATCGAGGTCGCCGTGTAGATCGGCTCGTCCGCAATCGCGGGAAGCGTCTGCGCCTGCCCTGTGTCCACGGCCAGGAACTGGCCACCGAGCAGCAGCGCGCACAGCAATCCCTTCAGGGCCTGGGTCTTCGCTCGATCCATCGCTCGCTTCCTCATGCTCGTCACGCCCTTCAGTCGCCCTTCATGAACAACTGCGAATAGGCAACGGCATTCTTCGGTCCGTCGATGCGGACCGTCAGCCGCACGAACGGAAGCCACTCGGAGCTGCCGGCGCTGCAGTTGTTCTGGCAGTTGCGGGGGAACTGGAATTCGTACAGCCGGCAGGTCTGCGCAGTGGCCACTCCGGGCTCGGTGCACAGACGCTCGATCACGTAGCGGCGCAACTGCCGGGACTCGGCATCCACCTGCTCGCCCGGCCAGCCGGTCGCGGCAGGGCCGGAGGCGGTCCAGGCGGGCGCGGGCAGGTCCGCCAGCACGTTCGGGATGCCCTCGGCGTTCTGGGGCTGCTGCACCGCGTAGAAGGCCACGTTCGCGTCCGTCTGGTTGTGATCCATGACGTTGAGTCCGGGATTCGGATGCGACTGCAGGTAGGCCAGCAGCGCATCGTTCATCGCGAGATCGGTGTTCTGCTCGGCGCTGCGCACGAACTGGTAGTTGGCCGACGCGAGGTTCGCGGAGTCCACCGAGCGCATCAGCGCGAAGGCGGCGGACATCATCGCGACCAGCGCCACCAGTGCGACGATCAGCGACGCGCCGCGCTGGCGGCTTGCGGTGTGCAGGCGTCCCGTTGCCATGGCGGTCTACATCTCGTTCAGGAGCGCGTTGCGCACCGGCACCATCGACACGACGGTGTTGTAGCGGAAGCAACGCTGGTCGCCGGTCAGGGTGAAGCTGCCGCTGCCCGGCATCTCGGGCAGACGGCTCGCCGCCGCGCCGGCCACGGGCGGCAGAATCTCGAGCGCGACGCCCGGGTCGGTCGTGCAGTCCCCCGCGGCGTCCGGGCGCTCGAGCCGCGGGCTGCGCACCAGCAGCCCGATGCGAACGCCCTTGATCTGGTGCAGGCCCCGCACTCCGATGGGCGCGGGAAGGCTGGTCATCGAGTTCTGCGGCGGCGTGCTGAACGGATTGACCAGCGTGGACTCCAGCGCCGGCGGGTTCACCCATTCGTCGATCACGTCGTCGTTGCCGACATCGATCCCGAGCTGCACCTGCAGGGACACGACGTTCTCGGCCACCGGTTGCGCAGGCGTTCCGTTCAGCAGGTCGGCCAGCATCAGCCGGCCTGCCGCGTCGACGGTGTAGCGTTCGAAGGCCGGCGTCGGACCGAGGTTGACGACCACCGGCTCGTCGTAGGGCGCCACCGTCGGCCGGTCGAGCACCACATCCGCGGGGCTGATCGCCGGCGCGCTGGGCAGGCCGGTCACTCGTGCCAGCGTGCAGTCGCGCGGCCGGTCGTGCCCGACGTTGATCGCGGAGCTCTGTTCGTAGACGAGGACCCAGTCCCCGACCGAGAAGCCCCATGTCGAGCGCAGGCGCACCGTCAGGGAACCGCTGGCGAGCCCGCCGGTCTCTGCCGGCACCGGCAGCGGCACGTCGGCGCTGCTGCCCGAGAAGATGGTGAGCGTGTCCGATGCCAGCCCGGCGCCGCCATCGGTCGCCATCAGCGGCGCGAGCCGGTGGCTGACGCCACCGATCGTGAAGTTGCACCCGAGGTGGAACTCCGGTCGCGGCGGCGTCGTGGCGCTCAGCGTGTAGCCGCCACCCGGCGTGATCTGCCTGGTCGGCGAGGTGTAGCCAGGATCGCTCACCACCAGCAGGTTGTAGCCCGCGTTGACCACCGCCCGCTCGAGCGAGGAGAGCGCGAACACTCCCGCCTGCATCCCCTCGCTGCCGCTGGTGGTGGTGCGCTTTCGCTCTTCGCTGGCCGCGTAGGTCTGGAAGATCGCCAGCGAGGCCACCAGCGCCACCGCGACCGCGACCATGAGTTCGACGATCGAGAAGCCGCGCTGGCCGCGCACGGGAAGCTGCCGGATGCTCACGATTGCGGCTCCAGGATCATCGCGGTGGTGGTGTACGAGTTGGTCGTTCCTGCCCCGGGCGGCGACCAGAAGATCGTCACCGTGATCGCCGAGACGGTCTGGCTGCCCAGGGACAGCGCCGAATACGGAGTCTGGATCGTGTTCACGACGACCTCCGGCGGCGCATCCGAAGCGCCCGGAAGCGCGCGCGGACCGGTCTCGATCCGCTGCTTCCAGGCGAGGTAGCGGATCGGCGTGGCCGAGGTGCTGTCGTAGAGCTGCGCACGCTGCGCGGGATCGGTCAGCCACATCTCGGCGATCAGGTCCGAGACGTGTTGCGCCGCCTGCGAGCGCAGCGTCGCCTCCGAGAGCAGTTGCACCGACCGGGCCTGGGTGGCGACCACGCCGAGGATGCCGAGCGAGAAGATCAGGATCGCGATCAGCGCCTCGAGCAGCGCGACCCCCCTGGCGAACCTTCGTGCCGATCGCCAGCTCGGGCGCCGCCCTGCCTGTCGGGTCCTCGGATGTGCGCGCATGGTCGCTTCCTCAGCAGGAGGCGGGGTTGGTGGAAGGCGCGCGCGGATCGCACAGGCGCACCGCGCCGCTGGCGGAGACGGTCACCACCAGCCGACGCTCGTCGGCTGCCGCGAGCATCGTGTCCCGCGCGTCGAAGCGAACCGTGTTCAGCCAGCCCGCCGGACTGGCCAGGCGCCCGAGGCCGTCGAACATCACCAGTGCGGGCACGCCGTCTCCGGGCGCCAGTGCAGTCCCGAAGGCCCCGGGCAGCACCAGGGCGCCGTCGGTGCTGGCGCCGATGCGCGCGTTGCCTGATTCCTCGCCGCCGTCGCGCACCATCACCGGGGGCGCTGCGGAATCGCACGCCAGCGTTCCGGGATCCACTGCGCACACCCGCCAGCTGCTCACGCCGCTCGCGTCGGTGGTCTCGAAGAGGACCCGCCCGTTGCGGCGGATCGCCTCGGCGCGCGCGGTGTTCAGGCCGTGCACGATCGACTCGGCGGTGGTGCGCAGGCGCTGGTTGCCGATCCAGACCCCGAAGCTCGGCGCGCCCAGCCCCAGCAGGACCGAGAGCACCAGCATCACCACCACGAGCTCGATCAGCGTGACCCCGCGCTGTCGCCCGCTCGCCGACGCGGCCATGTCAGCCGCCCCTCTTCAGCAGCCAGCGGCTCGCGCCCTCGGCAGGGATCGATCCCCAGCTGGAGTGCCAGCCGGTGGTCGCACGGCGATTCGCCTGGTCCAGCGTGTAGACGAAGCCCGCCATGACGCCGGTCCCGCTGCCGGTCAGCGTGTAGGCCTGACCGTTGCCACCCGGCGCGCAGGTGATGGCGAAGTGCTCGAGCACGGGCATCTGCACGCCGCAGCCACCATCGGCTCCGACGTAGCTGCGGTTGTCCGCATAGGCCTGCTCGAGCCGCACCCGGGTGTCGGACAGGGCGTCGGTCACCTCGACCAGCCGCGAGCGCATGACGTAGTCGCGATACGAAGGCACCGCGACCGCCGCGAGGATGCCGACGATCGCCACCACGATCATGACTTCGATGAGTGTGAAGCCGCTTGATTTCATCGTGCGGGTCTCCTTGAGTCTTCAGTCTAGGTTCGGGCCGATCGGCGGCTCACCAGGGCACCGACGAACGCGCGTTTGCGCGGATGAACGGCGTGCGCAGGGCCTGCGTAACGAAAGACGGCCCGCGCGGGGCCGTCTTTCGTTCGGTGGCCGGCCCAGGTCGGACCGGCCAGGCTGCGTGCTGCCTCAGTTCGGGTCGCGGCACTCCGAGGCCATGCCGAAGGGCGAGGGCTGCCCGGGCGGCGACACCCGCTCGTTGGTCAGGTCCGCTGCCAGCACGGGGAGGACGAAGACGCGCTCGTCGGTGCCCTCGGTGCCGGCGATCGTTGTGATCGTCACCCGCAGACGGACCTCGACCCAGCCGCCATACCATTTCGGGTAGTCGATGCGCAGGCTGGCGAAGCCGCTGGCATCGGTCTTCCCGCCTGCGGAGACCACGCTCGCCGTGGCGACGTTGCCCGGATCGAGGCGGCCGTTGCCGTTGCCGGTCCACTCGGGGTGCAGCGGATCGTCCTCGCCGGCGTCGAGCTTCAGGTTGCCGTTGCGGTCCTCGCTCAGGCATGTCGCCGTGACCTGGCGATCCCAGGCCGAGCCGCCCCACACGTAGTAGCCCTTGCGATAGCGCATCGACAGCAGCGAGGCCTGGATCGAGGCGCCGGTGACCGGATTGCCGTTGCCATCGGTGACCACGGCGGTCCAGGGCATGCTGTAGGTCGTGGCGTCGACCACCTCGATCTGGTTGCCGGTGCCCACGCGGACCATCAGTTCCTGGCTTGCCGCGGTGAGCGTCGCCATCGCGGAGATTCCGCCGGAGCCCGTGCTGGCCCGCACCCGGATCTGGTTGTTCCCGGTGGAATTGGGGCCTGGCAGGAAGGCGACGCTGGCCACGCCCGAGTTGTCGGTCACCGCGAAGGGCGGCTCGATGCGGCCGTTGCTGGGGTCGCTGACCGCCGAGAAGTGGACGGTCACGCCCTTGACCGGGTTGTCGCTGGCGTCACGCACCACGGCGATCAGCTGGCTCGAGTTCGCACCACCGGTCGAGAGATTCACCGGAACGCTGGCCGGGCTCGGCTGCAGGGAGATCTTGGCCGGTGCGCGGCTGACGAACTCCGCGCGCTGCGTGCTGATCACGCTGCCCACCGACGCGGTGATCGTGGCGACGCCGGCGAGATCCGAGCTGAGCTGCACCGTTGCCTGCCCGCCGCCGTCGGTGAATGCGCTGTTCGCGCTCAGGCTGCCTCGCGTGGTCGTGAACTGGACCGCCTGCCCGGCCTGGGGCACGCCCGCGATCGAGTAGACCACGGTCACCGGCTGCGACGTGGCCACCGGGATCTCCTGGTTCGCACCGGGCGTGGAGAAGACCAGCTGGGTGCTCGACACCGTCAGATCGATCGCCGCCGATGCACCCAGCGAGCTCACGGTCACCCGGTCGGAGCCGGGCGCATTTCCGGTCACGGTGAACCGCGCCTGTCCGGTGGCGTCGGTGATCACCGAGGCCGGGCTCACGGAATTGCCGGCGCGCGACGAGATCGACACCGGCTTGCCAGCCAGCGCGGCCCCGGATGAGTCACGCAGGCCGACCGAGAACTCGGTGGGCGCTCCGGTCACCAGGTTCGAGGGGCCGTTGAGGATCAGGCTGGTGCCGACCACCGCGACGCTCACCGAGCCCGAAAGCGACCCGCTGCGTGCGCTGACCTGGATGCTGCGATTCGACTGGTCGGTCAGTGCGAGCGTCGCGCTGGCCGCGCCGTTGGCGTCGGTGCGCGCGGAGAGCACCTGGAGGATCGAACCGGAGTCGGTGGTCGAGAACTCGACCTGCTGGTTCGCCAGCGCCCTGTTGGACGCATCCTTGACGGTGGCGGTGATGGTCGCAGTGCTGCGCCCATCGGAGTCCAGCGAGGGAACGCTGGTCCTGAGCTCGAGCGCGGCCGCCTCCGTGGCGCCGCCACCGACGCCCGCTGCGCCACCCTGTGCGCCCGCACCGCCGCCGCCGCAGCCGGCCAGCAGCGCGGCTGCGGTCATGGCCGCAATCGCGGCAATCCACTTCTTCAGGCCAAGCATTCGATCCCCCACTCCGTTTTCGTTCATCGCCTGCAGACCGGACGTGCCCGGTCCGCGCTGCTCATCGGGCCATCGCGGTGTCAGTGACGACGCGCGGCGTCAGGAACACCAGCAGTTCGGTCCGGTCGTTGCGCCGCGCGGTGTTCTTGAACACGTGCCCCACCACCGGGAGATCTCCCAGCAGCGGCACCTTGTTCTCGGTGTTGCGCTCCACCTGCTCGTAGATGCCGCCGATCACCACGGTGCCGCCGTTCTCGACGAGCACCTGCGTGCGCACCGCACGCGTGTCGATCGCGTAGCCGGCCGGAGTCAGCGTGCCGACCGCGTCCCGGTTGACCGCCACCTCCATGATCACGTTGCCCTCCGGCGTGATCTGCGGCGTCACCTCGAGCTTGAGCACCGCCTTGCGGAACTGGATCGAGGTCGCACCGGACGAGGTCGCCTGCTGGAAGGGCAGCTCGGTGCCCTGCTCGATGATCGCCTTCTGCTGGTCGGCAGTGAGCACCCGCGGGCTCGAGACCACCTTGCCGCGCTGGTCCGCCTCGAGCGCCGACAGCTCCAGGTTGACGAAACGCGTCAGCGAGGAGCCGAACAGGCTGATTGCGAAGCTCGCCGGGGAGAAGCCGCTGATCGCGGCTGCCGGCAGGTTGATGAAGTTGGTGTTCCCCAGCGAGGTCGGCCTCCCGAGCCCCTGTGCGTTCAGCCCCGACAGGCCGGAACCGCTCTGCGACGAGAGATCGGCCGCGCCCTGCAGGTTCCCGGCGATGGTCGCGTAGTTGCTCCCGCCGATGCTGCTGCCGGCGCCGTAGACCGGCACGTTCATCGAGGTGAGCTGTCCGGTGACCGGGTCGGTCACGCCGACGGTGCGATAGACGGTGGAGCGCAGGTCGTTGAAGCCCAGCTTTGCCCCGAGGTTGCGCGAGAAGCGGTCGTCGGCCTCGACGATGCGAGCCTCGATCAGGACCTGGCGCACCGAGACGTCCACCTGCGCGATCAGCCTGCGCACGCTGTCGAGATTGGCGCCGGTGTCCTGCACGAAGAGCTTGTTGGTGCGCGCATCGAAGACCACGCTGCCGCGCTTGGACAGCACCCGGTGCTTCTCGTTGCCCAGGAGTTTCGCCACGTTCTCGGCCTTCTGGTAGTTCAGCTGGAAGGCCTCGGAGACCAGCGGCTCGAGTTCGGCGATCTGCTGGCGCGACTCGAGCTCGAGCTTCTCCTTGGTGGCGAGTTCCTCGCTGGGCGCGATCAGGATCACGTTGCCCTTCCTGCGCATGTCGAGCCCCTTGGACTGGAGCACGATGTCGAGCGCCTGGTCCCAGGGAACCTCCTTGAGCCGCAGGGTCAGCGACCCGGTGACCGAGTCGCTGGTGACGATGTTCAGGTTGGTGAAGTCGGCGATCACCTGCAGCAGAGCGCGCACCTCCACGTTCTGGAAGTTCAGCGAGAGCCGTTCGCCGCGGTAGCTGCCGGCGCTCGGCCTGTCGGCGTCCTCCTGCAGCGGCTTGACCTCGACCACGAACTGCGAGTCGCTCTGGTAGGCGTTGTGCTCCCACCTTCCGCTGGGCTCGATCACCAGGCGCGCACGGCCACCCTCCTCGATGGCCCGCACCGAGCGCACCGGCGTTCCGAAGTCGCCCACGTCGAGGCGGCGACGCAGGTTCTCCGGCAGCCGCGTCTCGAGGAAGTCGACGATGATCGACTGCCCCTGCTGGCGCACGTCCACGCCCACTCCAGGATCGGAGAGCTCGACCACGACGCGCCCCTCGCCGGCCTTGCCGCGCCGGAAATCGAGGTCGCGCACCGCGTGCTGGGTTCCGGCCTCGCCCTTCGAGAAGCGGTAGCCCTGCTCCCGGGCAGCGGCCGGCTCGGCCGCGGTCAGGCTGACCAGCAGGTTGCGCCCGTCGATCGTGCTGGTGTAGTTCATCGGCCGCTTGAGGTTCAGCACCACGCGCGACCGGTCGCCCGACTGCACGATCGCGACGCGTCGCACGTCGCCCTGCGGCAGGTCGAAGCTGCTCTGGCCGGCAGCGTTGACCGTGTCGGCGAAGTCGAACGCGACCCGCGGCGGATTGCTCACCGAGAAGCTCGCCGGCGACCTGGTCAGCGCCTCCTTCATCTGGATGCGCAACTGGGTGGTCGCGCCCTGCGCGCTGCTGGTCACCGCCTCGATCGCGTTGCCGGCGGCAGCAGCGAGCGCCGCGTGCATCCAGAGGGCCGCAGCGAGCAGCCCGTGTGCGAGCCGCCCGGCGCCCGGGGCGCCAGCGATGGGGTTCGTCATTTCGTGCTCTCCTGAAGCTGCAGTGCCGTGTCGCGCGCAATCCAGTCGCCGGATGCGTCCTGCACGATCTCGCGCAGCCGGACCTCGGTCTCGGTGACCCGTGTGATCACGCCGAAGTTCTGGCCTGCGTGGTTGCCGACGCGCGCCTGGTATACCTTTCCATCCGCCTGCAGCAGCGCGAAGCTGCTGTTGCGGTCGCCCATGTGTCCCACCATGCTGATCGTCTCCAGCGGGAAGCCCTCCAGCACCTCGCGACGCCGGCTCAGGTCCGGGCGCAGGCCGCTGGCCGGAGCCTCGGCTGCGCGCACCGCGAGCTTGCCCGGCGAGAAGGGTCCCGACTCGCCCTCGTGCGTGTAGCGGAAGGATCCGAAGGTCTTCGGCGGTTCGATCTTCTCGGTGACGGGCCTGACCTCGCGGCGCTGCTGGTCCATCCAGCCGCGCAGCTCCTGCTGCTCCTCGCCGCAGCCCGCGAGCAGGCAGCCTGCGGCCAGCGCGACTCCGATCCTGAGCATGTTCATTTCGCCTTTCCTTTCGCACCGCCGCGCGCGCCAGCCTTCTGCGCGGCCTGCCTGGCCAGTTGCGCCTCGCGACGCGCCTGGGCCACCTCCTCCGCGTCGAGGTAGCGGAAGGTCTTGGCGACCGCGTCCATCGTGAGCTGGCCGCTCTTCTCGTTGAGCTGGATCTGCATGTCGTTCAGGGTCACGATGCGCGCCAGGTTGGAGACGTCGCTGGCGAAGGCGCCGAGCTCGTGGAACCCGCCAGTCACCCGGATGCTGATCGGCAGCTCAGCGTAGAACTCGCGCACCATCACGCTGCCGGGCTTGAACAGCTCGAACTGCAGCCCCCGCCCGACGCCCGCCTGGTTGATGTCCGACAGCAGCGCATCCATCTCGGCCTTGCTCGGCAACTGCTTCTCGAGCAGTTGCACGTACTGCGAGACCTGCTCCTTCTGCTCGCGCAGGACATCGAGGTTCACCGCCTGGCGCAGCTTGTCCACGTACTCCTGCTTGAGCTTGACCTCCTGCTTCTGCCCGGCCTCGAGCTCGTCGAGCTGGTCGCGCCAGACGAGCCCCCAGGCGACGACCAGCACCCCGAGCATCGCCCCGGCCATCAGCGCGACACGCGGCACGACCGGCCACAGTCCCGGATGCCTGCCCTGCAGCCCGCGGAACTGGCCCGCGAGCCCCTGCAGACTCTCTTTGAGATTTGCCATCACGCTCACCTCGAAGCGACGTTGACCGGGGCCTGGGCGACCGGCCTGGACTTCGGCGTGCCCGATGCTCCGGCGCCACCGGGGCCGTCCTGCTCGCGGTCGGCCGCCTTGATGCTCGCGTTCAGCGAGAACTCGAACAGGCGCCGCCCATCGCGGGCCTTGTCGCGCCCGTCCCCCTTGCCGGCGGCGAGCGCCTTGATCTCGACCAGCTCGGGCTTCTCGAGCCAGGGCGTGTCGTTGCCCAGGCTCCTGAGCAGATCCGACACCCGTTCGTTCGACTGCGAAAGCCCGGCCAGCGTCACCTTGCGACCGTTCTGCCGCAGCTGGCGGAAGTACATCCCTTCGGGCGCGTGGCGCACCAGCTCGTCGAGGACGTGCACCGGCACCGTCCGGTCGCGCTGCAGGTTCTCGACCGCCAGCTTGCGCTCCTTCAGCGAGTTGATCTCCTCCCTGAGCTGTGCGATCTCGCGCACCTGTTCGTCGAGTTTCGCGTTCTCGCGCTTGATGAACTCGTTGCGCGCCAGTTGCGCATCGATGTTCCCGGCGATCCCCAGGTAGACGACGCCGGCGAGCACCGCGCCGGCGACGACGGCGCCCACCATCGCCGTGATGAAGTCCTTCTTGCGCCGCTCGCGGCGGATCTCCCGGTGCGGGAGCAGGTTGATCCGGATCATGCGTCGAACCTCCGCATCGCAAGTCCGCAGGCCGTGAGCAGGGCCGGCGCGTCCACGCCGAGCTGCTTCTCGCGCACCGCGGCGCCGAGTTCCATGCCGCCGAAGGGGTTGAGGATCGCCGTTGCCACTCCGGTGCGTTCGGCCACCGC
This sequence comes from Pseudomonadota bacterium, assembly GCA_963204785.1. Classification (GTDB taxonomy): domain Bacteria; phylum Pseudomonadota; class Gammaproteobacteria; order Burkholderiales; family Burkholderiaceae_E; genus Quisquiliibacterium. The sequence goes on from CAUJHG010000025.1 coordinate 73,371, forward strand.
CTCGGCGAATCCGGGAACGACGCAGGCGCCGCCCGCCAGGCAGATCCGGTCGACGCGCGTGTAGGGCGTCGAGGTGAAGAAGAACTGCAGCGCCCGCGAGACGTCCGCGACGCCGCTCTCGATGAAGGGCTGCAGGACCTGGAGCGCGTAGTCCTCCGGCAGGTCGCCCGCCTTCTTGCGCACCTCCGCCTCCTCGGGCATCAGCCCGTAGGCGCGCACGATCTCCTGCGTGAGCTGCATGCCACCGAAGGTCTGCTCACGCTCGAAGATCGTCTGCCCGTTCAGCGTCATTGCCACCGTCGTGACCATGCTCCCGACGTCGAAGAGCGCGATCACTTCGCCATGGCCGCCGTTGGGCAGGGCGCGCGCGACGTGGGCGAGCACTTCGCGAGCGGCGTAGGAGTCGATGTCCATCACGACCGGCTGCAGCCCGCACATCTCGGCGACCGCGACGCGGTCCTCGACCTTCTCCTTGCGCGAGGCGGCCAGCAGCACGTCGACGTCGTCCTCGGAACCGGCCGACGGACCGAGCACCTGGAAGTCGAGGTTGACCTCCTCGATCGCGAAGGGGATGTACTGGATCGCCTCGCTCTCGACCTGGACCTCGTACTCGTCCTCGCTCAGTCCGGCGGGCAGCGTGATCTTCTTGGTGATCACTGCGCTGGTGGGCATCGCCATCGCCACGGCGCGCGTGCGGGTGCCGACGCGGCGCAGCGCACGGTTCAGGCTCTCGGCCACCTGCTCAGGCTGGTCGACGTTGCCGTCGGTGATCGCACCGCGGGCGATCGGCTCGATCGCGTAGCGGCGCAGGCGCATCGGCGCCTTCTGCCCCGGCTCGAGCTCGACCACCTTGACGCTCGAGGGACTGATGTCGATCCCGAGCAACGGTGGGGAGGCCTTGCGAACGAAACTAGCTGGGATGAACGCCACCGGAACCCCCGAAAATCCGCAAAGATCAAATAATTCAATAATTTACGGTTGCTTGTTAATGTCGTGCGACATGCTAGCAACCCTGTTCGACTACTGTAAAGTTTTTCGTCATCCGGATCACCGGGGCGCAACGGCCTTCCGTCGCACATTCCCGACCATCCGGCAGGAATTCACGTTTCACGTGTGCCAGACCGCACCGACCCGGGCGGCGGCGGCTCCGGTCGGATCATCGGAGCACGACATATAATCCGCAGGCTCCACTCCGGCACCCCGAGGTGTCCGTGGACCCCGCCCGATGCGCCTGCGAGTCACCACCTCCGCCCGATCCCCGGACCCCGCACCTTCCGGACGCACCCTGCGTGCCCGCTGCGCCACACATCAGAGCGGAGGCGTTCGGTGGTCGCTGCTGCTGGCAGTGGTGACGGTGCCGATCCTCGCGGTGCTGGCGGCGGGGCTCGTGTTCACGCTCGCGATGCTGCTGGCCAACGACCGCCTGCCCTCGCTCGATGCGGTCACCGACTACCGGCCCAAGATCCCCTTGCGCGTCTACTCGGCCGATGGCGTGCTGATCGGCGAGTTCGGCGAGGAGCGTCGCAGCTTCGTGCGCATCGAGGACGTCCCTCCGGTGATGAAGAACGCGGTGCTGGCCGCCGAGGATGCGCGCTTCTTCGAACACGCCGGAATCGATCTGCTCGGGATCGCGCGGGCCGCACTGAGCAACCTGTTCGCCGGCGGACGCGAGCAGGGGGCGAGCACGATCACCCAGCAGGTGGCGCGCAACTTCTTCCTGTCCAGCGAGAAGACCTACACCCGCAAGATCTACGAGATCCTGCTCGCGCTGCGGATCGAGGAGAGCCTGACGAAGGACGAGATCCTCGAGCTCTACCTGAACCAGATCTTCCTCGGCAAGCGCGCCTACGGATTCGCCTCCGCCGCCCAGATCTACTTCGGCAAGCCCCTGACGGCCCTGAGCGCGGCCGAGGCGGCGATGCTGGCCGGGCTTCCGAAGGCGCCCTCGCTGTACAACCCGCTGGTGAATCCGAGGCGCGCCACCGAAAGACAGCGCTACATCCTCGGCCGCATGCGCGACGCGGGCTTCCTGAGTGAGGCCGAGTACCGGCAGGCGCGCGACGAGCAGCTGCACTTCGCCTCGCCTGCCAACGGCTCGGCAATGGCCCCCTACGTCGCGGAACTCGCCCGGCAGCTCGCCTTCGATCTCTTCCACGAAGACGTCTACACGGCCGGGCTGAACGTGTACACGACCATCCTGGCGAGCGACCAGCGCGCCGCCACCGCCGCGGTCAGGCGCGGGGTGATCGACTACGACCGCAAGTACGGCTACCGGGGGCCCGAGGGGTTCGTGGACCTGCCGTCCGACCAGGTCCTCGCCGACGACGCGATCGAGGATGCGGTGTCGCGTGCGAAGGACGTCGACGAGTTCCTCGCTGCGGTGGTGCTGTCGGCCGACCCCAAGTCGGTGCGCGTCAGCCGCGGCAACGGCAGCGTGATCGAGATCCACGGCGACGGGCTGAAGTTCGCTGCGCGCACGCTTGGAGATCGCGCCCCCGCCGACAGGCGGCTGCGACGCGGTTCGCTCGTCCGGATCATCCAGACCAGGGCGGACGGATGGGAGATCACGCAGCTTCCCGAAGTGCAGGCGGCCCTGGTCGCGGCCAACACTTCCGATGGCGCAATCCGCGCGCTGGTCGGCGGCTTCGACTTCAGCCGCAACAAGTTCAACCGGGTGACCCAGGCCTGGCGCCAGCCGGGCTCGAGCTTCAAGCCCTTCATCTACTCCGCCGCGCTCGAGAAGGGCGTGATGACCAGCACGCTGGTCAACGACGCCCCCTTCACGCTCGACGCCGCGCTGACCGGCGGGCAGCCCTGGGAGCCGAAGAACTACGACGGCCGTTTCGAGGGGCCGATGACCCTGCACCGCGGACTGGTGAAGTCGAAGAACCTGGTGTCGGTCCGGGTGCTGGAGTCGATCGGGCCGCGCTATGCCCAGGACTACGTGACCCGTTTCGGCTTCGATCGCGAGCGCCACCCTGCCTACCTGACCATGGCCCTGGGCGCCGGCTCGGTGACGCCCTGGCAGATGGTCGGCGCCTATTCGGTGTTCGCCAACGGCGGCTATCGCATCGCCCCCTATGTCGTGTCGCGGATCACCGACGCGCAGGGCCGCCTGCTTGCGCTGGCCCGTCCCGGGCGGGCCGGCGATCCGGCGCTGCGCACGATCGACCAGCGCAACGCGTTCATCATGACGACCCTGATGCGCGACGTCGTGCGCAGCGGCACGGCGACCCGGGCCTTGACGCTGAAGCGGCAGGACATCGCCGGCAAGACCGGCACCACCAACGATTCGCACGACGCCTGGTTCGCCGGCTACCAGCCGGAGATCGCAGCGGTCGCCTGGGTGGGCTACGACCAGCCACGCAAGCTGGGCAGCCGCGAGACCGGCGGCGGCCTCGCGCTGCCGATCTGGATCGACTACATGCGCCAGGCGCTCGCATCGGTACCGGAGCATCCGCTCTCGCCACCGCCGGGCGTAATCGAGATCGCAGGCGAGTGGTACTACGCCGAGACCACCCCCGGCCAGGGCATCGCGTCGATCGGCGTGCCCGCA
>CAUJHG010000026.1 GCA_963204785.1 Pseudomonadota bacterium
GACGCCGATCGACTGGCTGCACACCTTCCCGGACGACATCGGCCTGGTCTGCCTGCCCAACGGCCACATCGGCGGCACCGGTTCCGGCATCGGCGCGCTCTACTTCGGCATCAAGGCGATCGTCACCCGCGAGTTCGATCCGCTGCAGGTGCTGGAGATGATCCAGAACGAGGGCGTCAACAAGTTCTTCATGGTGCCGGCCGCGCTGCAGTTCATCGTGCGCCAGCCGCGCGCCCGCGAGATCGACTACAGCCGCCTGCGCGTCATCTCCTACGGCGCCAGCCCGATCCCGGCGGCGCTGCTGCGCGAGTGCCTGGACGTCTTCAAGTGCGGCTTCGTGCAGATGTACGGGCTCACCGAGACCACCGGCACGGTGGTTGCACTGCCGCCCGAGGACCACGACATCAGCGGCGCCTCGCCGCGCATGCGCGCCGCCGGCAAGGCGCTGCCCGGCTGCGAGATCGCGATCCTGGATGCCGAGGGCAAGCCGGTCCCCACGGGCGAGATCGGCGAGATCGCGATCCGCGGTCCGTCGGTGATGAAGGGCTACTGGAACCTGCCCGACGCCACCGCGGCCGCGATGCCCGGCGACGGCTGGTTCAAGTCGGGCGATGCCGGCTACATGGACGCCGACGGCTACCTCTACGTGCACGACCGGATGAAGGACATGATCATCACCGGCGCCGAGAACGTGTACCCGGCCGAGGTGGAGAACGCGATCTACGGCCACCCGGCAGTGGCCGAGGTGGCGGTGATCGGCATCCCGTCCGACAAGTGGGGCGAGGAGGTCAAGGCGATCGTCGCGCCCAGGCCGGGCCAGCAGGTGAGCGAGGCCGAGATCATCGCCTGGGCGCGCGAGCGCATCGCGGCCTTCAAGGCGCCCAGGAGCGTGGAGTTCATCGAGGCGCTGCCGCGCAACGCCTCCGGCAAGATCCTGCGGCGCACCCTGCGCGAACCCTTCTGGGCCGGCAGGGATCGACGGGTGAACTGAGAAGAGAGAAGGCTCCCGCATCGGCGTCGCGCCGATGCGGGGCAGGCGCGGATCGCGCGCGGATCAGGTGGCCGGCGAGCTGCGCTGCAACGGGCGCGCGGAGATCACGTGACCGATCTGCCAGGGCCTGGGCAGCCCGCGATGGGCCTCACGGATCGCCTCCAGACGTTGCAGCAGATCGGCAGGCATCGGCGTCGTGCGTCGCGTCGACATGTCGACGTAGGCGCCCAGCGACTCGTAGGTGGCGGCCAGCCAGCCCTCGGTGCCGTGGAACATCTCGCAGTAGAAGTGGATCCGCTTGTGGTCGAAGTCGAGCAGGCGTGACATGAAGCGCAGCGGGGCGCCCTCGTCGAGTTCCCGCACGAAGCTCAGGTGCGACTCGAGCGCGAAGGTCGAGCAGCAGGTGCGCGCGCGGAACTCGGGCGTCAGGCCGAGCCAGGCGAAGAAGGATTCGGCGGCCTGGTCGAAGACCACGTGGTAGAAGCCAACGTTCATGTGGCCGTTGGAGTCGATCCATTCGGGCTTCACGACGAAGCCTTCCGTGGCGAAAGGGGTCTCGATGCTCATGGGGCTGGGATCCGGGCGCGCAGCGCCCTGCGGCGCCGCGGCTGCTCCTTCTGTCGTTCAGGTCCTGGGGGCGTCCTTCAGCATGTGCTCGAAGCGGGTGCGCAGTTCGCGCTTGAGCAGCTTGCCGCTGGGGTTCTTGGGCAGCGAGTCGGTCAGCACCACCGCCTTGGGCACCTTGAAGTGCGCCATGTGCTCCTTGCAGAAGGCGATCACCTCGTTCTCGGTGAGCGTGTGCCCGTCCTTGGGGACGATCACCGCGGTCACCGCCTCGATCCAGTACGGATGGGGCAGGCCGATCACCGCCACCTCGGAGATGCCCGGCATCCGGTACAGCGCCTCTTCGACCTCGCGGCTGGCGACGTTCTCGCCGCCGGTCTTGATCATGTCCTTCTTGCGGTCGACGACGGTGACGTAGCCGTCCGCGTCCAGGGTGCCGAGGTCGCCGCTGTGGAACCAGTCGCCCTCGAAGGCGGTCGCGGTGCGCTCCTCGTCCTTGAAGTAGCCCAGCAGCAGTTGGGGCGACCGGTGGACGATCTCGCCGATCTCGCCCGGCTTCACGTCGTTCATCCGGTCGTCGACCACGCGGGTCTCGACGTTGATCGCCGCGCGCCCGGCCGAGCCGGCCCTGGGCATCTGTTCGTGCGGATACAGGACCGTGGCCACCGGGGCGATCTCGGTCTGGCCGTAGAAGTTCCACAGCCGGATCTGCGGGATGCGGGCGGCGACCTCCCGCAGCACTTCGACCGGCATGATCGAGGCGCCGTAGTAGCCCTTGGCCAGCGAGGAGAGGTCGGTGGATTCGAACTGCGGCGAGCGCATCAGCGCGATCCAGATCGACGGCGGCGCGAAGAAGGAGCTCACCCGGTGCTTCGCGATCAGCCCCAGGAGGTTCTCGGGCACCGGCTTGCCGGTGATGACGTTGGTGGCGCCGACGTAGATGCCAGGGCCGAGGAAGACGTCCAACTGCGCGCAGTGGTACAGCGGCAGCGCGTGCAGGATCAGGTCGCCTGCGCTGATCTCGCCCTCGACCAGGCAGCTCACGTACTCCCAGAGCACCGCCTCGTGCGTGAGCATCGCACCCTTGGGAAGCGACTCGGTGCCGCTGGTGTAGATGATCTGCAGCAGCGAGCGCGCGTCGACCTCGACCTCGGGCTCCGAGGCGTCCGGCGAGAGCAGGGCCTCGAAGTGCTCCATTCCGGGCGGCGGCGTCGCCGGGTCCTCGCCGGGCAGCCAGACCAGGCGCTGCACCTCGGTGTCGAGCGCCGCGGCCGCGCGGCCGAGCTCGACCATGTCGGGGCCTGTCCACAGCAGCTTCGCCCCGCTGTGGCGCAGGATGTAGGCGACCTCCTCGGCGTTGAGCATGAAGTTGATCGGCACCAGCACCGCGCCGATCCGGGCGAGCGCGAAGCGCACCGCAGCGAAGCCGTGCGAGTTGCGCGAGAGGATCGCGACGCGGTCGCCCGCCGCCACGCCGCTGGCCAGCATGCCGTTGGCGAGCCGGTTGCAGATCGCGTCGAACTCGGCGTAGCTCCAGGACAGCTCGCCGCAGACGATTGCCGTCTTGCGCGGATTGCGCGCGGCGCTGCGACGCAGCAGGTCGCCGAGCGTCTGGCGTCGGATCTTCGGATTCACGGATGTCTCCTGCAGGATGCGTTCTCGTCGCCGGCCGGTTCCGGTGACGGGCATTGTACGGCGGGAGGCTGGCGCGCTCGACAGGTCGGGCCCTCTGTCGGTACGGTTCAGGACCAGCCGTCGCGCACCTGGCAGCGGGGTGCCGACGCGCAGGTGGGCGAGTCCGCTCAGCCTGCGCCTGCGGCGGATTCGCGTCGCGTGCCCTTCGCCCGCCCCAGGTATTCCACTGCAGCCGGGCTCGCGTGCAGCCAGCCGGCCCAGCGCCCGGCCACTTTCGCGATCTTCTCCGGCGCGACGCCGAGCTGCACCATGGCAACGCAGCCGTTGACCGACTCCCAGTACTCGGCGATGAGCCCGTCGCGCAGCCGGTAGCGGCTCATCCCGTCGATCAGCACCTTGCGGCCAGCGAAGTCAGGGATGGTGGAACTGAAGCTCGACAGCGACCAGGCGTAGCCCATGTCACCGCGGCACACCGGGTCGAACATCTCCCAGCGGTAATCGGGCCCGGCGTCGCGATGGAAGAGCTCCTGCATCATGTGGGCGATCTCGGCGCGCCCGGTGTGCGGTCCGTAGATGTAGTCGTGGTAGATCGCGTCCTCGGTGAAGCAGGCGGCGAAGGCTTCGCCGTCGCCGGCCTCGGCTGCGCGGGTGAAACGCTCGAGCAGTGCTTCGAAATCCTGTTGTTCCATGCGGCCTCCCATGCGAGCCAGTGAACGGTGAATCGGGCGAGATCCTGATCGACCGGGCGTCTGCGGCGCGCCGCGGCTCACCCCAGGCGCGCCGCCACGGCTGCGAAGGCCAGGTCGGTCGCCTCGAGCGCGCGGTCGATGTCCTGCGGGCGGTGCGCCACACTCAGGAACATGTTGTGCCGGTGGTGCAGGTAGACCCCGTGGCGCAGTGCCTCGGCGCAGAACGCGGCGCCCAGTTCGGCCTGCGGGTCGTCGTCGAACAGCAGCATCGGCATCTGCGCCGGGCCTGTCTGGCGGATTCCGATTCCGTGCGCGCGCGCCTGCCGCGCGAGACCTTCGCGCAGCCGCGTGCCGGCCTCGCGCATCCGGCCGACCCCGTCGACCGCTTCGAGCTTGCGCAGCGTGGCCAGCCCGGCCGCCATCGCAACCGCACCGCACCAGAACGAACCGGTCGCGTAGACCGATGCGGCGGCCTCGCGCAGGCGCTCCGTGCCGGTCACCGCAGCCAGCGCGTGCCCGTTGGCGATCGCCTTGCTCCAGGCGGCAAGGTCGGGGCGCACGTCCAGCGCCTCCCAGCTGCCGGCCAGGTCCAGGCGCGCCCCGGTGCGCACCTCGTCCAGGATCAGCGCTGCGCCGGTGCGGTCGCACAGCCGTCGCACCGACTGCGCGAACCCGGCGCGTGCGAGGTCCTGGTCCGCTCCGTAGTCGTGCCGGAACGGAGCGACCAGCACCGCGGCGAGATCGTCGCCTGCCAGCGCCGCAGCCTCCTCGAGGCTGGCGACGTCGTTGTAGTCGAAGTGCAGCAGGTGCGTGCGGTCCTCCGCGGTGACGCCCATCAGCGACGGCGTGCACCAGGGCGCGGCGCCGTGGTAGGCGCCGCGCGCCACCAGCACCTTGCGCCGGCGCGTGGCCGCACGCGCGATGGTCACGCACAGGGTCGTTGCGTCGGTTCCGTTCTTGGCGAAGATCGTCCAGTCGGCGTGCGCGACCATCCGCGTCAGCAACTCGGCCAGATCCACCAGCACCGGGGCCGGGCCGTTCATCAGGTCACCGGCCTGCCGCTGGGCCTGTGCGGCCGACTCGACCTCGGGGTCGTGGTGCCCGAGCACGATCGGCCCCCAGCTGCACATGAAGTCCAGGTACTCGCGTCCGTCGGCGTCCCACAGCCGGCAGCCCTCGGCGCGCGTGAAGAACTGCGGGTAGCCGGGTGGCAGCCCTGCGGCACGCATGTGCCCCCAGAGGCCGCCAGGAATCACGCGTGCGGCACGCTCGCGCAGCGCGGTGTCCAGCGGACCCGGGCGCATGCCGCGCGCCTGGCCTGGCGTTTCGGGAGCGTTCATGTCCGAGGTCTCCTTGCCTTTCGAGCAGGCCGCGCGCTGGTGGTGCACGAGCCTCGTCCGGGAATCCGTGCGCCCGAAGGGCGCCCGACCACGAGTCAGTGAGTCTACGGGCGCCCGCAGGGCCGGGGAAGCTCGCCGCGGCTCGGGATTTACCCCGGGCGTGGAATCCCGATGCGCGCTTTCCCTGAAGCCGGGATTCCGGATCCCGCAAGCCTGGCGAGCGCGTGCGCCGCAGTCGCAGCGCAGCCCGGCGCGCACTCGCCGCAGGCTGGGCGAAATGTATGACGATTGACATTCTCGGCACGAACTGTCCGCTTATGGTTTCCCCAACGGCGACAGGGCCATCGGCCTGACTGCCGGTGCTTCCTAGCCGAACGAAGGGGAATCGATGAGACTGTCCGCTGAAGGCCGCAACGTTCTGATCACCGGTGGCAGCCAGGGGCTGGGCCTGGCCACCGCGTTGGCCTATGCGAAGGCCGGGGCGAACGTCGCAATCCTCGCGCGCCGCCCCGGGCAGCTCGAGCAGGCGCGTGCGCAGATCGCTGCGGTCTCCTCGGGCAAGGTGGCTGCGCTGTCCTGCGACGTGAGCTCGGCCGCCGAACTGCAGCGTGCGCACGCAGGCGTCGTGCAGGCGATCGGCGAGGTCGACGTGCTGGTGAACAACGCAGGGAAGTCGCAGGCCGGACAGTTCGAAGGCATCAGCGACGAGGTCTGGCAGGCCGATCTCGACCTGAAGCTGTTCGCGTCGATCCGCCTGACCCGCCTGGTCTGGCCCGCGATGAAGGCGCGTCGCTGGGGGCGCGTGATCAACGTGCTCAACACCTTCGCGAAGGCGCCGGGGGCCGGCACTGCCCCCACCTCGGTGACGCGCGCCGCGGGCCTGGCGCTCACCAAGGTGCTGGGCACGGAGGGAGCGCCGCACAACATCCTGGTCAACGCGCTGCTCGTCGGGCTGATCGAGTCCGAGCAGACCGTGAAGTGGCACGCGACCATGGGCGCCGGCAAGCCCTACGACGAGTTCATCTCCGAGATGGGCAGGAGGGTCCCGATCGGCCGGATCGGGCGCGCGGAAGAGTTCGCGAACACCGCGCTCTTCCTCGGCACCGAGGGGGCGGGCTACCTGACCGGCACCGCGATCAACGTGGACGGCGGCAGCTGTCCCGTGGTGTGAGCAGGAGGGTGATCCCGATGACTGCGTCCCGGGAACCGGACGACGACGCACCGCTCGACGCGAACGAGGTGCGTGCGCTCGTCGACGCCCTGCTCGAGGCAAGGGCGACGCGCAGTCCATGCGCGCTGCCCTCTGACTTCGTCCGTCGCTGCTCATCGGAGCAGGCGCGGGAGATCGCCCGGCTGCACATCGCCGGGATCCTGGATCTGCACCGCGGGCGCGTGCTCGGCGTCAAGCTCGGAGCCACCAATCGGGCGATGCTCGGGAAGCTCGGCCTGGAGCGGCCGTTCACGGGGCCGCTGTTCTCCGCCTTCACCCATGCCAGTCCGGCCTCGCTGCCGCGCGATTCCTTCCTGGTCTGCGTGATCGAGACGGAGGTGGCGGTGCGGCTTGGCAAGCCGCTCGACGGGCGCCCCGGCGCGCCTTCACGGCAGGCGGTGAGCGACGCGATCGACGCGCTGTTTCCGGTGATCGAGATCGCCGACAGCCGGTTTGCGGGCTTTCCTGCGCTGCCACCGGCGGCGATCACCGCCGACCTCGGCTTCGCTGCGGCGCTGGTCACCGGCGCCGACTGCCCGGACTGGCGCAGCCACGAGCTCGCCGCAATGACGGTGGAGCTGACCGTGAACGGCACGGACGTGCGCCTGGGCAGCGGTGCCGCGGTGCTCGGGCATCCGCTGGACGCGCTCGCCGAGTACGTGGCCGAGGCCGGTGGCCGCGGCGAGATCGTTCCCGCCGGCGAGGTGATCAGCACCGGCACCTGGACCCAGCCGTACATGGCGCGCAAGGGGGATCATGTCGTTGCGGACTTCGGTCCGCTCGGTCGGGTCGAGCTCACGCTCCCCTGAAGAGAACCACAAGAGGGACACAAGATGCACGAACGCACGCTCTCGGACCTGCACACCTTCCTGGGGCCTGACGGCCTGCTGCTCGGCGACCGGATCGGCGAGCGTCACCGGGGCGACATCCACGGCAACCTCGGCGTGCCGCCGATCGCGGTGGCGCGCCCGCGCGACACCGCCGAAGTCTCGCGCGTGCTCGCGACCTGCAGCGCCGCGGGCATTCCGGTGGTCACGCACGGCGGTCGCAGCGGCCTGGTGCTCTCGTGCAGCACGCGCGAGGGCGAGCTGGTCCTGTCCACCGAGCGCATGACCGCGATCGAGTCGATCGACCCCGATGCCTGCACCGCGGTCGTGCAGGCCGGAGTGGTGCTGCAGACCCTGCAGGAGCGGCTCGAGCCCGACGGGCTGAGCTTTCCGCTCGACCTGGGCGGGCGCGGCAGCTGCACGATCGGCGGCAACATCGCCACCAACGCGGGCGGCAACCGGGTGATCCGCTACGGGATGACGCGCGAACTGGTGCTCGGAATCGAGGCGGTGCTCGCCGACGGCACGGTGCTCGACGGGCTCAAGCCCTTCATCAAGAACAACACCGGGGTCGACCTCAAGCAGCTCTTCATCGGCAGCGAGGGCGTGCTCGGAGTGGTCACGCGCGCGGTGCTGCGCCTGATCCCGAAGCCGCAGGACACTGCAGTGGCGCTGTGCGGGCTCGCGGACTTCGCGCAGGTGCGCGCGCTGCTGCGCCATCTGCGCCAGCGCCTGGGGGGCGATCTCACAGCCTTCGAGGTGCTCTGGAAGGACTACTACACCCGCTACCTGACGCTGCCGAAGGCGCGGCTCGCGATGCCGGACGCGCACGATTTCTACGTGCTGGTCGAGACTTCCGGAAGCCGTGACGACGGCCTGCAGGAGCGTTTCGAGCGCGCGCTGGGCGAGGCGATCGAGCAGGAGATCGTCGAGAACGCCGTGGTCGCGAAGTCCGGCGCCGAGTCGCTCCAGCTGTGGGAGATGCGCGACCTGGCGCTCGAGGTTTCGCGCACCATGGGGCCGAGCTCGGGCTTCGATGTCAGCCTGCGTATCGCCGACATGGCCGCCTTCGCCGGCGATCTCGCTGCGCTTGCGCGCGGAATCGACGCGCGCTGCGAGACGCTGGTGTTCGGGCACGCGGGCGACGGCAACCTGCACCTCGGGGTGAGCCACCCGCTGGAGGTCGCCGACGGGAAGTCGCGCGTCGAGTCGGCGGTCTACGACCTGGTCCGCCGCTATGGAGGGTCGGTCTCCGCCGAGCACGGCATCGGGGTGACCCGCCTGGCCTACCTGGGCCACACCCGCACCGAAGCCGAGATCGCCACGATGCGCGCGCTCAAGAACACGCTGGATCCGGACTGGATCCTCAACCCGGGACGGGTGTTCCTGCGCGAGCCCGCAGGCTCCCGTTCCTGATCGCACCGAGAGGAGAGCGTCATGCCCGAGTACCGTTCGAGAAAGGTGACCCACGGCCGCGAGGCCACCGGGGCGCGCATGCTGTGGCGGGCCACCGGCATGAAGGACGGCGACTTCGGCAAGCCGATCATCGCGGTGGCGAACTCCTTCACCCAGTTCGTTCCCGGCCATGTCCACCTGAAGGACATGGGGCAGCTGGTGGCGCGCGAGATCGAGGCCGCCGGCGGCGTCGCCAGGGAGTTCGACACCATCGCCGTGGACGACGGCATCGCGATGGGCCACGACGGCATGCTGTACTCGCTGCCCTCGCGCGATCTGATCGCCGATTCGATCGAGTACATGGTCAACGCGCACTGCGCCGACGCGCTGGTGTGCATCTCCAACTGCGACAAGATCACTCCCGGGATGCTGATGGCCGCGATGCGGCTGGACATCCCGGCGGTGTTCGTCTCCGGCGGGCCGATGGAGGCCGGGAAGGTGCGTGCGCCCGGTGGCTCGCTGAAGGTCGACGGGGTCGCGACGATGGTCGCGATGGGCAACCCCGACACGCCGCAGAGCGAGATCGACGAGCTCGAGCGGGCTGCCTGTCCGACCTGCGGATCCTGCTCGGGCATGTTCACCGCCAACTCGATGAACTGTCTGACCGAGGCGCTCGGGCTCTCGCTGCCGGGCAATGGCACGGTGGTGGCCACGCATGCGGATCGCCGCCAGCTCTTCCTGGACGCTGCCCGGCTGGTGGTCGAGCTGTGCCGGCGGCACTACGAGGAGAACGACCCCAGCGTGCTGCCGCGCGCGATCGCTTCGCGCCGCGCCTTCGAGAACGCGATGCGGATGGATGTGGCGATGGGCGGCTCCACCAACACGGTGCTGCACCTGCTGGCCGCGGCGCACGAGGGCGGCGTCGACTTCACCCTGGCCGACATCGACCGGATCTCGCGCACCACGCCGCACCTGTGCAAGCTCTCGCCGTCCTCGCCGCTGTGGCACGTCGAGGACGTGCACCGCGCGGGCGGCGTGATGGGCATCCTCGGCGAGCTCGCCCGCCTCGGTCTGCTCGACCTCGACGTGCACAGCGTCCACTCCCCGACGCTGCGCGAGAGCCTCGCAAACTGGGATGTCCGTGCGGGCAGTCCATCGCCCGCGCTCGAGACCTTCTTCCGCGCGGCGCCCGGCGGCGTGCCGAGCCAGACCGCGTTCTCGCAGGCCGAGCGCTATCCGAGCCTGGACCTGGATCGCGCCGAGGGCTGCATTCGCGACGGCGCCCACGCCTACTCGCAGGACGGCGGGCTCGCGGTGCTGCACGGCAACCTCTCGCCCGATGGCTGCGTCGTGAAGACCGCAGGGGTCCACGAGAGCATCCTGAAGTTCAAGGGCCAGGCCATCGTCTTCGAGAGCGAGAATGCCGCCGCCGTGGGCATTGCTGCCGGCGCGGTGCGGCCGGGGCACGTGGTGGTGATCCGCTACGAGGGGCCCAGCGGCGGGCCCGGCATGCAGGAGATGCTCAAGGTCACCGGGCTGCTGAAGTCGCGTGGGCTCGACCGGGTCTGCGCGCTGATCACCGACGGCCGTTTCTCGGGTGCCACGTCCGGGCTGTCGGTCGGACACGTGTCGCCGGAAGCTGCTGCCGGCGGCGCGATCGGCCTGGTGCGCGACGGCGACGCGATCGAGTTCGACATCCCGGCGCGTCGCGTCAGCCTGAAGATCTCCGATGACGAACTTGCCCGGCGACGCGCGGAGATGGACGCGCGCGGCGAACGTGCATGGAAGCCGGTCGACCGGCAGCGGCGGGTGTCGGTCGCGCTGCAGGCCTACGGGCTGCTCGTCAGCTCGGCGGATCGGGGCGCGGTGCGCGACCTGCGCGGCCTGCGGCGGGTCACCGGGTCGGCCGCGGCGCCGCTCGAAGTGACGATCGCCGCGAAGTAGTCGCGCAGCCTGCGAGGATCTCCCCGGAACGAAGATTCCGTCGGGGTCGAGCGCCGGAGGCTGCGGCTGCGGCCCCGTCAGGCGTCCGGGAACCCTGGCACGTCGACGCCCAGGGCCTTGGCGCACGCGGCGATCTGCTTCCAGGTGGTCGGGTCCACCGGAATGCCGTCGCGGCCGCGCTGCGCGCGCGCCAGTTGCTCGGCCTCGCCGGGCACCTGCACCGGCAGGGCCGGGTCGGCAGCAGGCGATGCCTTCACGTAGTCGGTCAGCGTGGCGATCGCGCCGTCGAACCAGCCGCCGTCCACCAGGCGGCCCGGTTCGATGACGATCGACATGATCCCGTTGACCAGCCCGCGCCGGCCCTCGAAGCCGTCGCCGCTGCGCGGGCCGCCGGTCATCGCGCCGCCGAGCACCTCGGCCATGAAGGCCAGCGCCCAGCCCTTGTGCTCGCCGAAGGCGGTCTGGGCGCCCTTCGGATCCTCGAACATCACCTTCGGCTCGTTGGTCGGCTGGCCCTTGTGGTCGATCAGCCGGCCGGGCGCCACCGGCTCGCCCTTGTTGTAGGCGACGCGCACCTTGCCCAGCGCGATCGTGGAGGTGGCGTAGTCCAGCAGCAGCGGCTTCGCGCCGGGAACCGCGACGCAGACCGGGTTGGTCATCAGGCGGGCGTCGCTGCCGCGAAACGGCGCCACCGTCGGCACCTCGTAGACCGCATTCACGAAGTGGATCGACATCAGGCCCCTGGCGAGCAGCTGCTCGGCGTAGGCGCCCACCCGGCCGATGTGCTGGGAGTTGCGCAGCGTGGTGATGGCCACGCCGTGGTTCGATGCGATCTGCGCTGCAGCCTCCATGACCCGGGTGACCGCAGGCTGGCCGTAGCCCATCTGCGCGTCGAAGACCGCGAAGGGGTCGGCGCCGCCGACCCGCACCGGGGTCTGGTTCGGCCTGACCCATCCCTGCCTCAGGTGGTGCATGTAGGCCGGAATCATGCCGATGCCGTGGCTGTCGTGGCCGGCGAGGTTCGCGTCGATCAGGTGGTCGGTGATCTCGGCGGCCTCCCGGTCGCTGCTGCCGGCGGCACGGAAGATGTCGAGGATGTAGGGGCGCAGTTCGGCGCGCTGGGCGAGGATCGTCATGGCTCGGGTCTCTGGCGGCTTGGGGTGTGCGTGGGTTCCTGGGGATCAGCTGGCGCGCCGGAGTTCCCGGACGGGCTGGTCGAACTGCTTCAGCAGGCGCTCGCGCTCGGCCGCGGCTGCATCGGCGTTGGCCTTCTTCACGTGCCCGTAGCCGCGGATCTTCATCGGCAGCGAAGCGATCGCGACCGCGGTGTCGAGGTTCGTGTCGCTCAGGCTCGCGATCAGCTTGCGCACATCCTGCTCGTACCGGGCGACGAGGCTGCGTTCGAGCTGGCGCTCCTCGTTGTTGCGGAAGGGATCGAGCCAGGTGCCGCGCAGGCGCCGCATCGCGGCCATGACACGGAAGGCCTTCATCAGCCACGGGCCGACTTCGCGCTTGAGCGCCTTGCCGGTGACGGGATCGGTCTTCGCGAACGGTCCGCCGCCGACGTGGAAGTGCAGCGTGTAGTCGCCTTCGAAGGTCTGCTCGAGTTCCTTGCGGAAGGCCTCGTGCGCGAACAGGCGTGCTACCTCCCATTCGTCCTTCGCCGCCAGCAGCTTGAACCAGCCCTCGGCCACCGCCCTCGCCAGCGCCTGCTTCGGCGAGCGGTCGACGCTGCGCACCTCGTCGACCAGCGCAGAGTAGCGTCGTGCGTAGGCGGCGTCCTGATAGTCGGTGAGGAAGCCGACCCGGCGTGCGACGAGCTCGTCCAGGCTCTGCGCGGCAGGCCGCTTGTGGAACCGGATCACCTGCCCGCCGGAGATCATGCGCTCGACGCGCTCGGGGTCGACCGCGATGCAGCGGCCCCACAGGAAGGCCTTGCGGTTCATTTCGACCGACACGCCGTTGAGTTCGATCGCGCGCTCGATCGCGCTGCGCGACAGCGGGATCTGGCCCTTCTGCCAGGCGATTCCCACCATCATCATGTTCGCGGCGATCGCGTCGCCCATCAGTGCGACCGCGAGCCGCTGGCCGTCGACCGTGGTGAGTCCGGCGTCGCCCGTTCCCGCGCGGATCCGCTCGAGCAGCGCCTGCGGATCGGCCGACCAGTCGGCGTTGCGGGCGAACTCGGCGGTGGCGATCAGGTCGCTGCAGATCACCGCCTTGCTGCGGCCGCGCGAAAGCGTCGACACCGGCTCGTCGCCCGAGGCGACGATCAGGTCGCAGCCGATCAGCGTGTCGGCCTCGCCGGCGGTCACGCGGGGCGAGGTCAGTTGCGCGGGATCGGCCGCGAAGTGCAGGTGCGAGAACACTGCGCCGTACTTCTGCGCCATTCCCATCATGTCGAGCGATGCGACATGGCTGCCGTCCACGTGCGCGGCGACCCCGAGCACCTGCCCGATCGTGATCACGCCGGTGCCGCCGATGCCACCGACCAGCACGTTGAACGGATGACTGCGCCCGGCGAGCACCGGGAGCTCGGGCTCGCCCACCTCGAAGGGCTCGACGGGAGCCTTCGGGGTCTTGTCGGGCTTGCGCAGCGCCCCGCCGTGCACGGTGACGAAGCTCGGACAGAAGCCCTCGGTGCAGGTGAAGTCCTTGTTGCACGAGGACTGGTTGATACGGCGCTTGCGTCCGAACTCGGTGTCGATCGGTTCGATCGACAGGCAGGTGGACACCTTGCCGCAGTCGCCGCAGCCCTCGCAGACCGCGCTGTTGATGAAGGTGCGCTTGGCGGGATCCTCCCACTTGCCCTGCTTGCGCAGGCGCCGGCGCTCGGTGGCGCAGGGCTGCTCGTAGATCAGCACCGAGACGCCAGGGTAGTCGCGCAGCTCCTTCTGGACGGTCTCGAGCTCCGAGCGGTGCTTCAGCGGCACCCCGCTCGGGAACTTCGCGTTCGCGTACTTGTCGAGGTCGTCGGTGACCACGACGATCTTGCGCACGCCGTCGGCCTGCAGCCCTTCGACCATCTGCGGCACGGTCTGGCCGCCGGCGATCGGCTGGCCGCCGGTCATCGACACGAAGCCGTTGGCGAGCAGCTTGAAGGTGATCGGCACGCCCGCGGCCACTGCCTGACGGATCGCCAGCGAGCCCGAGTGCGCATAGGTGCCGTCGCCGATGTTGGCGAACACGTGCTTCTCATCGGTGAAAGGCTGCTGGCCCAGCCAGTGCATGCCTTCGCCGCCCATCTGCGCGACCGTCTTGGTGCTCTCCGGAGAGAGGTAGACCGCCATCCCGTGGCAGCCGATCCCGGCCATCGCGCGGCTGCCCTCGGGGACCTTCGTCGAGCGGTTGTGCGGACAGCCCGAGCAGAAGCTCGGCGTGCGCATCACTGCCGTGGCGGCTGCCGCGACCACCTGCGGCGGCGTCCAGTCGGCGAAGCGCGCGTCCTTCGGGGCGAGAAGCCGTGCAAGAAGCTGCGAGACCATCGCGGGCCGCGTCTCGCCGAAGTTCGGGAACGCCCAGGCCGGCTTCGCGTCGTAGATGTAGCCCTCGCCGACCTTGCCGATGATCTTCGGCGGGTTCGGCGTGCCGTAGAGGATCGAGCGGATCTGCTCCTCGAGCAGCGGGCGCTTCTCCTCGACGACGATGATGGTCTCGAGCCCCTGCGCGAACTCGCGCACGATCTCGGGCTCCACCGGCCACACCATGCCGATCTGCAGCGCACGCACGCCGAGTTCCTCGGCGCGCTGCGCGTCGATGCCGAGGTCGAAGAGCGCCTTGCGCACGTCCTGCCAGGCCTTGCCTGACGAGACCACGCCGATCGTCGCCCTGGCCGGGTTCAGCGTGATCCGGTTCAGGCGGTTGGCCTTCGCGTAGGCCAGCGCTGCGTACAGGCGCTTGTGGAAGATGCGCTCCTCGGCCTGGATGAGCTGCATGCTCGCCGGCTGGATCGACAGGCCCTCGGGCGGGAAGTCGAAGTCGGGAAGCGCGATCTCCGGCTGCCCGGGCGCAAGCTGCACGGTGCCGGCGCTCTCGACGATCTCGCCGACCAGCTTCAAGCCGACCAGCGCGCCCGAGAAGCGGCTCATCGCGATGCCGTGCAGGCCGAACTCGAGGATCTCCTGCACGTTGCTCGGGTAGAGCAGCGGCGAGCCGAGCGACTCGAACAGGTTGTCGGAATAGCAGGCGACCGTGGACGACTTCGCGCCGTGGTCGTCGCCGATCAGCGCGAGCATTCCGCCGAGCCTGCTGGTGCCTGCCCAGTTCGCGTGGCGCAGCGCATCCATTGCGCGGTCCACGCCCGGTCCCTTGGCGAACCAGATGCCGAAGACGCCGTCGACCCGGGCGCCGGGAAACATGCCCACGTACTGCGAGCCCCAGACGGAGGTTGCCGCGAGCTCCTCGTTGACGCCCGGCCGGTAGACGATGCCGTGCTCCTGCAGCAGTTCCGGAACCTTGCGCAGCGCGCCGTCGTAGGCGGCCAGCGGCGAGCCCTGGTAGCCGGAGATGTAGCCGCCCGTGTGGTGGCCGGCGGCGCGGTCGCGGCGGATCTGCTCGAGCGCCAGCCGCACCAGCGCCTGGATCCCGGTCATGAAGACGATGCCTTCGCCGAGCGTGTACTTGTCGTCGAGCGTGGCTCCGAGGCGCGCGGTCTGTTTCGCTGTCATGTCATTGCTCCCTGGGGTCGCCGAGCGCGGCGCAGAACTGGTAACAGGTCTCGATGGTCGGCGTGTGCACGTTCAGGCGCCTGCCGAGCCGCACCGCGTGGCCGAGGATCGCGTCGGCCTCGACGCGGCCGCCGCGCAGCAGGTCCTGCAGCGCCGAGACCCGATGCTGTGGGGCGCGTATCCGCATCGACTCGCCGACCTTGCGGACTATCGCCGCGCCCTCCTCGGGCGAGGCCGCCGCGATGCTGGCCACGGGCAGGCCACCCTGGTCGTCGATCTGCACGCCGCTGGCGACGGCGAGCGCGGCGGTCTCGCGCATCAGGCGCGCGATCGCGATCGAGGCCTGCGGATCTGCGAGGTTGCGCCAGGTCTCCTGGCGCATCAGCAGCGCTGCGGCGAACAGCGGCACGAAGGCGGTGTACTTGGTCCACTCGACGGTGTCGATCCCGTCGACCGCGACCGCGGCGATTCCGGCGTCCTTCAGCGCGCCCGCGACGGCCTCGGCGCGCGGCGAGCGAGGCCCGCCGGGCTCGCCGATCGGCAGCCGCTCGTTCATCGTGAAGCGCGTGGCGCCGTCGGCGAGCAGCTCGCCGGAGATGCTCGCTGCGGCGCCGAGCACCTGGCCCGCGCCGAAGTGCCGGGCCAGTTCCTCGTTCTTGAGCACGCCGTTCTGAAGCGACAGGGCGATCGGGCTGCCGGAGAAGCGCAGCGGTGCGAGCGCGGCCTCGGTGTCGAAGGTCTTCACGCACAGGATCACGACGTCTGCGTCGATCGGCGCGCCTCCCGGGCGGATCACCGGCACCTGCGCGCCGAACTCCGCGATTCCGGTCAGCCGCACGCCCTGCGCCTCGATCTGGTCGGCGCGGCGCCCGCGCGCCACCAGCGCGACCTGGGTCCCTGCGCGGGCCAGGTGTGCGGCGAGGATCGACCCGAGCGCTCCTGCGCCGACGATCACGAACTTCATCGACCTGCCTCCTACTTCACTTCACCGAAGCGGCGCAGCAGCAGCTCCTGCTCACGGCGCGCCTGTTCCAGATTGCGCTGCTTCACGTGGCCGAAGCCCCGGATCTTCTCCGGAAGCCCGGCGAGCTGGATCGCCACCGGGAGGTTCGTGATGTCCAGCCTGCCCAGCAGCCCGCGGATCGTCCGCTCGTACTCGTCGATCAGCGCACGCTCGGTGCGGCGCTCCTCGGTGCGGCCGAAGGGGTCGAAGGCGGTCCCGCGCAGGCGCTTCATCCGCGCGAGCACGCGCATCGCCTTCAGCATCCAGGGGCCGTAGCTGCGCTTGATCAGCTCACCGGTGCGCGGGTCGCGTCGGCTCAGCAGCGTGGGCGCCAGGTGCAGCCGCAGGCTGTACTCGCCGTCGAAGGTCTGCTGCAGCTTCTGCAGGAAGCTGCCGTCGGTGTAGAGCCGCGCCACTTCGTACTCGTCCTTGTAGGCCATCAGCTTGTGGAAGCTGCGCGCAACCGCCTCGGCGAGCGCGGTCGAGTCGCGGGCGGCGTGCTTTTCGGCCTGCGCGACCGCGTCGACCAGCGCACGGTAGCGGCCTGCCCACGCCTCGTCCTGGTAGTCGACCAGCATCGCTGCGCGGCGCTCGACCAGCTGCTCCAGGCTCATGGGCGCGGACTGTGTCGCTGCCTGCGGGACGAGACCCGCGGCGGCGTTCACGCGGTCCGGGTCGTGCGCCGCCAGGCGCCCCCAGTTCAGGGTCGCCCTGTTGGCCTCGATCGCGACCCCGTTGAGTTCGATCGCGCGCTCGATCGCCGCCAGGCTCAGCGGGATCAGCCCCTTCTGCCAGGCGTAGCCGACCATGAACAGGTTGGTCGCGATGCTGTCGCCCATCAGTGCGGTCGCCAGCCGGGTGGCTTCGACGAAGTCGACCCGATCGGCCCCTGCGGCAGCCAGCAGCGGGGCGGTCATCGACGCCGCGCTCAGTTCGAGGTTGGGATCGATCACCGTGGCTGCGGTCGGTTCGAGCCGCGTGTTGACCACTGCGCGGGTCCGGCCGGCGTCCACCGTTGCGAGCACCGGCCCGCTGGCCGCGACCACCATGTCGCAGCCCAGCACCAGATCGGTGCCCCCGGCGGAGATCCGCTGGTTGAGCAGCCCTTCCGGGCTCGGCGCCAGGCGCACGTGGCTGGTGACCGCGCCGTTCTTCTGGGCCGCACCGGTGTTGTCGAGCACCGAGCAGCCCTTGCCTTCGAGATGCGCTGCCATTCCGAGCAGCGCGCCGGCCGTGAGCACGCCGGTGCCGCCGATCCCGGTGATCAGGATCGAGAAGGGCTGCGACAGTGCGGGCAGCCTGGGCTCGGGAAGCGCGATCCCCTCGATCGCGCTGCTGGCGCTGCGCGGCGCCTTGCGGACCTTGCCGCCCTCGACGGTGACGAAGCTCGGGCAGAAGCCCTCGATGCAGGAGAAGTCCTTGTTGCAGCTCGACTGGTCGATGAAGCGCTTGCGGCCGAGCTCGGTCGCGAGCGGCTTGACCGAGATGCAGTTCGACTTCTCCGAGCAGTCGCCGCAGCCTTCGCAGACCGCGTCGTTGATGAACACCCGGCGCGGCGGGTCGGGAAACTCGCCGCGCTTGCGGCGCCGGCGCTTCTCGGCCGCGCAGGTCTGGTCGTAGATAAGCACGGTGAGCCCGGGCACCTCGCGCAGCTCGCGCTGGATCTGGTCGAGCATGCGGCGGTGGTGGACCGCAGTGCCCGGCGGCAGGTCGCTCACCTGCGCGTACTTCTCCGGTTCGTCGGTGACGATCGTCACGCGCCTGGCGCCCTCGTCGTGCACCTGCCGCGCGATCTGCGGCACCGTGAAGCGGCCCTCCGCGGGCTGGCCGCCGGTCATCGCCACCGCGTCGTTGTAGAGGATCTTGTAGGTGATGTTCACGCCGGCGGCCGCGGCCGCGCGGATCGCCAGCAGCCCGCTGTGCGCGTAGGTGCCGTCGCCCAGGTTCTGGAAGACGTGCGCGTCGCCGGAGAAGGGCGCCTGCCCGATCCAGGCCGCGCCTTCGCCGCCCATCGCGCTGAAGGTGCTGGTGCGGCGCGCGGGCTGCCACATCACCATGATGTGGCAGCCGATCCCGGCCATCGCGCGGCTGCCGTCGGGAATCTTCGTCGAGGTGTTGTGCGGGCAGCCCGAGCAGAAGAAGGGCGTGCGCTGCACGGCAGGCAGGGTGATCGACTGCATGTGCCGCTCGAAGCTCTCGAGCCGTTCGAGCCTGGTGCGCAGCGCCGCGTCGGCCAGCCCCAGGCGCGCGAGCCTGGCGAAGATCGCCCGTGCGACCATCAGCGGAGTGAGGTCCGCCTCGCTGCGCAGCAGCCCCCGATCCTGCTCGTCGCGCTTGCCGACCACCGACGGACGCTCGCCTGCGGGCAGGTTGTACAGGATGCGCTGCAGCTGGGTCTCGACGAAGGCCGCCTTCTCCTCGACCACCAGCACGTCCTGGAGGCCCTGCGCGAAGCGGCGCGCGCCTTCGGCCTCGAGCGGCCAGGACAGCCCGACCTTGCGCAGGCGCACGCCGAGCTGCTGCGCGCGCGCCTCGTCGATGCCGAGGTCCTCGAGCGCCTGCCGGGCGTCCAGGTAGGCCTTGCCGGTGGCGAAGATCCCGAAGCGCGCCTGCGCGGAGTCGATCACGGTGTGGTCGATCGGGTTGGCGCGTGCGAAGGCCGCCACTGCGGCCATCTTCGGGCCGTGCAGCCGCTGCTCCGCGTCGATGCCGGGATCCGGCCAGCGGATGTTCAGCCCGCCCGCCGGCATCTCGAACTCCGGCTCCACCAGCCGCACCCGCTGCGGATCGACGTACACCGAGGCCGAGCTCTCGATGGTTTCGGAGATCGCCTTGAACGCGACCCAGCAGCCTGAGAAGCGCGACAGCGCGAAGCCGTACAGGCCCATGTCCAGGTAGTCCTGGACGTTGGCCGGATTCAGGATCGGCAGCATCGCACCCGCAAGGAGCTGGTCGCTCTGGTGCGGCAGCGTCGAGGACTGCGCAGCGTGGTCGTCGCCGGCCACCAGCAGCACGCCACCGTGACGTGAGCTGCCCGCGGCGTTCGCGTGCTTGATCACGTCCATGCTGCGGTCGACACCCGGGCCCTTGCCGTACCAGATGCCGCAGACGCCGTCGACCTTCGCGCCCGGGTACAGGCTGACCTGCTGGCTGCCCCAGACCGCGGTGGCCGCGAGATCCTCGTTGAGTCCCGGCTGGAAGCGCACCTTGTGCGCGTCGAGGTGCCGCTGGGCGGCCCACAGCGCTTCGTCGTAGCCGCCGACCGGTGAGCCGCGGTAGCCGCTGACGAAGCCGCCGGTGTCCAGTCCGGCCGCACGGTCGCGCTGCACCTGCATGATCGGCAGGCGCACCAGCGCCTGGATTCCCGACAGGTAGACCCGCCCGGAAGCGAGCGTGTACTTGTCGTCGAGCGTGACGGGGGCGAGTGCGGTCATGACGTCTCCTGCGCGCATCGCCCCAAGCTACACGTGCGGCGAGGTGCAGAATGTAAGATCATGGACAATTGCCGCCGTGGCGCTTCGCAGCCGATGACGACGCGATGGGGTCTGCGATGGACCGATCCGGGTGGAGGAGTGTGCTGGAGCGCGACCCGTGGTTCGCCAGCGTGACGCCCGGACTCGCGGAGCTGATCCTGACGCTCGGGGTCGAGCGCCGGCTGCGCGCGAACGAGATCGTCTACAGCGCGAACGACCCGCCTTCCGGGATGTACGGCGTGCTCAGCGGCGGGGTGCGCCTGTCGCAGTACACGCCTGCAGGCAAGCACATCCTGTACTCGGCCTTCAGTCCGGGCACCTGGTTCGGGGTGATCTCCGAGTTCGATGGGCTGCCGCGTCCGCACAATGCGATCACGGTCGCGCCGACCCGGCTGCTGCACCTGTCGAGCGCAGCAGTACGCGAGATCGCCGCGCGTGACTGGCGCTACTGCTTCGACCTCGGGCGCTGCGTCGTCGTCCTCTTCAGGCACACGCTCGACCTGCTGTCCGAGCTGCGGGCGCTGTCCTGTCCGGCGCGGGTCGCCCAGACCCTGCTGGCGATCTCCGACCACGAGATCGCGGTCGGCGGCGTCGGCGGGGCGCCGCGTGTCACGCAGGACGAGCTCGCGGCGATGGTCGACGTCACCCGCCAGACGATCAGCCGCCTGCTGGCCGACTGGGAGTCGCAGGGGCTGGTGAAGCGCGGCTACGGAAAGGTGCATCTGCTCGATCCGGTCCGGCTCGCCCGGATTCCCGCGGCCGGATAGCGCTGGGCGCGGGAAAGGCGCGCGTAGCGCTCGCCCGGGCCGATGCGGGCGCCGCGGCAGGCCCTGCCGCCGTGGCGCGCGCAGCGAGCGCCCCGGAATGCAGGCGGCCTCGGGCATCGGGGGTGTCCGGCTGCTGACACGGTGGCCAAGCCCAGGCCTCAGTCGCCGAGGCCTTTCAGAGGGTCCTCCTGCTGGTCGATGCCGATCGGGCGGTCGAGTTCCTCGAGCGAGCGTTCGACCTGCGCCGGGTCCGCCGCCTTCTGCTTGCCCACGCCATAGGAGACGATCTCCGGGAAGCCGATCACCAGCGCCACCATCAGCAACTGGATCACGACGAAGGGGATCGAGCCGACGTAGATATGGCCCCAGGTCACCTTGCCGATCCGCTTCGAGGTCACCGCGTCGACGTAGTCCTCCTTCGGCGCGACGCTGCGCAGGAAGAACAGCGCCGCACCGAAGGGCGGGTGCATGAACGAGGTCTGCATGTTGATGCTCAGCAGCACTCCGAACCAGATGAGGTCGATGCCGAGCTTGTCGGCCACCGGAGCGATCAGCGGCACGACGATGAAGGCGAGCTCGAAGAAGTCCAGGAAGAAGGCCAGCAGGAACACCATCACGTTGACCAGGATCAGGAAGCCGAGCTGGCCTCCTGGCATCCGGTCGAAGAGGTGTTCGACCCAGAGGTGGCCGTCGATCCCGTAGAAGGTGAGGCTGAAGATCCGCGCCCCGATCAGGATGAACATCACGTAGGCGGTGAGGCGGGCGGTGGTGCCCATCGCCTGGCGCAGCAGGCTCACCGTGAGCCGACGCTTGAGCAGCGCGAGGGCGATCGCCCCGGTGGCGCCCATCGCCCCGCCTTCGGTCGGCGTGGCCAGGCCGACGAAGATGCTGCCGAGCACCAGGAAGATCAGCGCCAGCGGCGGCACCAGCGCGAACACGGTCTTCTCGGCAACCTTCGAGAGCACCTTCAGGCCGAGCAGGCGGTTGAGTGCGGCAAGCGCGAAGACCACCAGCCCCGCCCAGCTGATGACCACGACCACGCTCTCGTCGGTGTGCGCGTCAGCGGGGCGGGTCGAGGCTGCGAACCAGGCGACCGCACAGAAGACGACGCCGAGAGCCAGCAGGGAGGGCAGGCCGCTTGCCCCCTTGGGGCCGACCAGCGTGCGCGCCTCGGGGGGCACCCCGGGGGCCGACGACGGACGGAACACTGTGCACAGGAACACGAAGAACGCATACAGGGCGGTGAGGATGAAGCCGGGCAGGAAGGCGCCCCGGTACATGTCGCCCACCGAGCGCCCGAGCGCATCGGCCAGCACGATCAGCACCAGCGAGGGCGGGATGATCTGTGCGAGGGTGCCCGAGGCAGCGATCACACCGGCGGCGAGCCGGTTGTCGTAGCCGTAGCGCAGCATGATCGGCAGCGAGATCAGCCCCATCGAGATCACCGACGCGGCCACGACCCCGGTGGTCGCCGCGAGCATCGCACCGACGATGATCACTGCGTAGGCCAGCCCGCCGCGGATCGAGCCGAACAGTTGCCCGATGGTGTCGAGCAGGTCCTCGGCCATCCCGCTGCGCTCGAGCACCAGGCCCATGAAGGTGAAGAAGGGGATCGCGAGCAGGGTCTCGTTGGTCATCAGGCCGAACAGCCGGTCGGGCAGCGCCTGGAACAGGGCAGGGGCCAGCAGGCCGAGCTCGATGCCGATCAGGCCGAAGAGCAGTCCGCAGGCGGCCAGCGCGAAGGCGACCGGAAACCCGATCAGCATGAAGGCGACCATCGCGGCGAACATCACCGGCGCGAGGTTCGCGCTGAGGAAGGCGGTCATCGGGCGTCTCCTTCCTTGCGGTCCTGCATCATCGCCGCCAGCGGATCGAGCCCGGCAGCGTCTTCCTCGTGGGGAGACTTCGGCAGTTCGAGGCCGCGCAGCTTCGCCACGCGCTTGATCAGCTCGGCAAGCGCCTGGAGGATCAGCAGCGTGAAGCCTGCGACCACCAGCGCCCACGCCGGCCAGATCAGCAGCCCGCCTTCGCTGGCCGAGTGCTCGTTGCCCACGAAGGTGCGCTGGAGCACCGGAAGAGTCATCCAGGCGGTCATGAAGGCCATCGGCAGCAGGAAGAAGAGGATCCCGAGGATGTCGATCCACATGCGCGTGCGTTCACCGAGCCTGGCGAACAGGACGTCGATCCGGATGTGCTCGTCGCGCAGCAGCGTGTAACCGCCGTTGAGCAGGAAGATCGCGGCGAACAGGTAGAGCTGGAGCTCGAGCGCGGCATTGGAGCCGATGCTCAGGGCCTTGCGCACGATCGCGTTGCCGGCGCTCAGGAGCACGACGGCGAGGATCGCCCAGGACATCAGCTCGCCGATCGCATGGTTGAGCCGGTCGACGATTCGCGCCAGGCGAAGAAGCGGTTTCATCGGGGAGTTCCCTGTTTCGGGCGCCGGAATCCGCGCACGGCGAGGCACCGCGCTGCGCGGGCTGCGGGCGTCCGGATCATCGGGCGGGCGCAGCCATGCCGCGCCCGCGTCTGCCGATCGTCGCGCAGGGTCTCAGGACTTGCCGCGGCTGCGCGCGATCGCGTTGCCGACGAAGACGTCCATCGGGGTCTCGTTCAGGCTATACCAGCGGTAAGCCTCGTCGCGGAACTTCATGTGATGCTCGTAGATCTTCTTGAAGATCGGGTTCTTGTTCGACTCGGTCGCGTACATGTCCATCGCGACCTCGTAACCCTTCTTCAGCACGTCCTGCGGCATCGCCTTGACCTGGATCCCGGAGGCCATGATCCGCTGCAGCGCCGGCATGTTGAACGCGTCGCCGTACGCGAGCCCGTCGGCGTTGTAGCGGCCGGCGCTGGCCAGGAAGGCCTCGCGGTAGCCCTCGGGCAGCTTCTGCCACTGCTCGCGGTTCACGAAGAAGCAGAGCTGGTTGGAGTAGTCCCAGAAGCCCTGGGTGTAGTAGTACTTGGTGACGCGCTGCAGGTTGGTCTTCTCGTCGCCGACCGGAATCGCGAACTCCGCAGCGTCGATCGTGCCCTTCTCGAGCGCGGTGTAGATGTCGCTGGGCGGGATGAGCTGGGCGACCACGCCCAGTTCGGTGAGCAGCTCGCCGCCCATTCCGGCGACGCGCATCTTCAGCCCCTTGAGGTCGGCCAGGTTCCTGATCTCCTTGCGGAACCATCCGCCCATCTGGCAGCCGGTGTTGCTCGACGGGATGTGCACGACTCCGTACTGGCTGTAGAGCTCCTTGTCCAGGATCTCGGCGCCGCCGCCCCAGCGCAGCCATGCGTACTGGAGGCGGGCGTTCAGGCCGAACGGGATTCCGGTGCCGAAGGCGAAGGCCTTGTTGATTCCCACGTAGAAGAGCGAGGCAGAGTAGGCTGCCTCGATGGTTCCGCTGCCCACCGCGTTGATCATCCCGGGCACCGGAACGATCTCGTTGGCCTGGAAGAACTGGCAGCTGAACTTGCCGGCGGTCATCTTGCCGACCGCGCTGACCACCGCTTCCTGGATCTGATAGATCTCGCCCAGGCTCTTGGGATAGGAGTTCTGGACCCGCCACTTGATGGTGGGCAGGTTGTCGGTCTGCGCGGATGCCGCGGTCGCCGCGGTGGCGGCAGTGCCCACGGCGACGTTCCTGACGAAATTACGACGGTCCATCTGATTCTCCAGTGAGTCGATTGCGTGAAGGGGTCTGACGGTCGATTTTGGTCACGTGCGCCTGGGCCGACCAATGGGCAACGCGGACGTCTTCGGGTGGTTTTCGGACACGCAGGAGGCCGGGCGGCCGTTCCGAATCCTCGATTGCGGTGTCACGATCGTGGCAACAGGCGCCGGCGCCAGGCCCGGCGTGTTTGGTAGGGCCTGACCCGCAGACTAAGATGGGCGTGGATCGGTCGCCGCCAGGCTGCTGTCCGGCGCCGACCCGAACGAGTGACGCACGGTCTTCGGAAAGCTCGCATGATGCAGCGCAGCACGCGACAGGGAATCCTCCTGACGACGCAGGCCACGGGCCTCGATGAAGTGGTGCACCCGATGCACAAGGCGCTGGTGCTGGTGGAGTCGCTGGCAACCGAAGGCGTCGGGATCGAAGCGGCGCTCGCGGGCACCGGCCTGCACGAGCCGGATCTCGCGAACCCCGCTGCGCGGATGTCGACCCGGCAGCTGCTGGCCATCTGCCGAAATGCGATGTCGCTGAGCAGGGATCCGGTCTTCGCGCTGCGGGCCGGACGCAGGGTCCGTGCGACCCACCTGGGCTTCTTCGGCTTCGCGATCCTGTGCAGCGCCACTCCGCGTGATGCGCTGGTGTGCCTGCGCCGCTATCGCGCGCTGAGCACGCCGATCATCGGGGCCGCGTTCTCGGAGGTCGACGGGCGCTGCGGGCTGCTCTACTTCGATACGCTGGAGCTCGACGAGGCCCTGTTCCGCTTCGTCCTCGACTTCCAGCTCGGCCTGGGGCTCAGCCTGCTGAAGGACCAGAACGGCGAGGCCTTCGCGCTCGACTGCGTCAGGGTCTCCTATCCGGAAGGAGCGGACACCGGCGAGCGCGAAGGGCTGCTCGAAGCGCCGATCGCCTTCGGCTGCGACGAGAACCAGCTGGTCTGGGACGCAGCCTGGCTCGACCGGCCGCAGCCGCACGCGAACCGTCTGACGTCGATGGTGGTGCGCGAGGCCTGCGACCGGATGCTCGCAGGCGTGCTGTCGGAGTCCGGCACCGCGGGGATGGTCACGCGGATGCTGCTCGAGCAGCCCGGCCGCTTTCCCGGGATCGAGGAGATCGCCGAGCGCCTGCACGTCACCTCGCGCACCCTGCGGCGCAAGCTCCAGGCCGAGGGCGCCTCCTACGTGGACATCCTGGCGACGGTGCGCAAGGACCTCGCGATCCGGCACCTGCGAACCACGCGCATGACAGTCGAGGAGATCGCCGAGGAACTCGGCTTCTCCGATGTCACCAGCTTTCGCCAGGCCTTCCGCAGGTGGACCGGGCGAAGCCCGAGCGAGTACCGTGGCCGGACGCGCTCCGGGCACGACAACCTGGACGACGCGGGCTTCCTGCCGGCAGGCCTCCCGGCAGCCTGAGCGCCGGCCCGCTCAGCGCTGCACCTGCTGCGCCACGAGCGCGATCCGTCTGCGGATCGCGGCCACCGCCTGCGCGTCTCCGGCCGCGGCTGCGCGCTGCTCCTGCACGCCGAGCCAGGCGAGCAGCGGCCGGCGCCAGCCCTGCGCGGACGCGGTCTCGATCGCGATGGCGACCCCTGCCGGGCCGATGCGGCCGGTGCGCAGCAGGGCGCCTGCGGCCAGCAGGCGCGAGCGTGGCGCGTCGATCTGCGCGAGCGCACCGTCGGCCTGTGCGCCTGCCCCGGCAGCGACGACCGCGCGGTGCGCGGCGGGCAGCAGCGCGACTGCCAGCCCTTCCCATCGGCCTTCCAGGTAGTGCGCGTAGGCGCGCGCCGCCTCGCCTGCGTCCGATGCGAGGGCTGCGAAGCCCGGACATTCGTCGAACTGAAGTCCGGCGACCTGCATCGCGCAGCGCGTGAGCTCGGCGTGGGCGACGAGATCCGCCCTGCCGGTGCGCGCGAGCTCGGCGCGGGCGCGCGCGAACTCGGCCTGCGCGGTGCGTGAGTCGCCGCGCAGCCAGGCCGTCTGGAAGCGTTCGAGCGATGCGTGCGCGTTCGACTGCCAGTCGGGGACGGGCGGGCCTGCGCAGGCCGCCAGCAGCAGGGCGAGGAGCACGCCGGCCAGGCGGGCGGCCGTGGCGCGAAGGCTTCGTGCGATCACGGCAACCGCAGCTCCGTGTCGCGTCGCAAGGGCCATTTGCGGTCCACCTCGTCGATCAGGCCTCCCGCCTTGCGCAGGCTCTCCTGCACCTCCGCGCGCAGCGTGGCGAGGTCCTCGGTGGCCTCGCGGGTGTTCGCGGCGGCGCGCTGCGCCTCGGCCAGGGTCGCGTCGGCGCGTTCGAGAGTGCGACGGGCATCGCCGAGCAGTGCGTCGAGCCGCCTGGCGACGCTCTGCGCGTCGTCCATCAGTCCGCCAGCGTCGAACACGCGGGCGTCGGTCTTGCGCGCGATTGCGTCGACGCGCTGCGCAAGGCCATCCAGCGAGGCCAGCAGGCGGTTCGCACGCTCGAGCATCGCCAGCGCCCTGGCCGCCTCCTCGTCGCTGCCGAGCAGCACCGCAAGTGCGCCGTGCCGGCCCCCGAAGCGGGCGACCAGTGCGCTGACTCCAGCCAGTCCGGTGCTGAGGTCGGAGGCCTCGGCGGTGAGCCGCTCCAGGTTCGCGAGCACCTTGTTCAGGTTCGCCACCAGCGCGGGCAGTTCGTCGGTGGTGTCGCCGCGCAGCACCGGGCGCACCGCGCCCTCGGGGAGCGGCGCATCGTCGAGGTTGCCGGTGAAGGCGCGCAGGCGAGCGCCGCCCACGAGCCCGCGCTCGAGGGTGAACACGCTCGATGCACGAAGCCAGCGCGCGTCTGCCCTGGGGACGTCGACCTCGATGCGTGCCTGGCCGTTGGGTGCGAGTTCGATCCGTCGCACCCGTCCCACCGGGAAGCCCGAGAAGCTGAGGTCGGCGCCGACGCTGACCCCTTCGGAGTCGTCGGCCATCAGCACCAGCGTCTGCGTGCTCTCGAAGGCGCCGCGCGAGTACAGCACGTAGGCGGCGAAGCCGGCCGACAGGAGCACGGTCAGCGCGAGCAGCAGCGTCGCCTTGACGTGGACGTGGCGCTCGGCAGCCTGATCTGCCTCCACTGCCTTCTCCTCAGGCGTAGCTCAGCGCGAGCGCGCCGAGTTCGAGCGCGGCCAGCGCAATGCCCAGGCGGACCATCGCACCGCGCACGGCTGCCGGGATCATCGCCGGATCGCGGGGGACCGACAGCGCTGCCGCGATCGGGATCGCCGCGACCGCCAGTCCGAAGAGCAGCGTCTTGAGCGCGAGCCCCGTCACCACCACCGGCGTGAAGACCTGCCCGGTCACCCGCAGGTATTGCGCGACACCCCATGGCGACAGGCCGTAGACCGCTTCGTAGACCACCAGCATCGCGACGGCGCTGCTGAGCCAGGCGAGCAGCATCACCGCGACGACGCTGCCGAAGGCGCGCGGCACGAGTTCGTGGCGCAAGGGGTCGCCGCCGGCGCTGCGCAGCCGGTCGAAGTCGCCTGCCACGTGCTTGAGCGCGACCTGGACGCTCATTGCCGCGCCCGAGCGAAGCGCGACCGCAAGGGCTGCGAGCAGCGGCAGCAGCTCGACCACCAGCACCCGGACCGTGAGCTCGAGCGCATAGCCGGAGAGGCCGAACTCGCGCGCCGTGCCCACGACGATGTGGACCAGCACGTAGGCCAGTGCGGTGCAGCCGATGAGGAATCCCGCCAGCGTGGGCCAGGCCGACAGGTAGATCTGCCGCGCGGCACGACGGCGCATCTCGCCGTCCCAGGCCGACGGGGAGAGTGCGATCGCCAGCGCGAGTGCGCCGAAGCGGATCGCCCGCCGCCACGGCCCGCCATGACTGCCCCTCGCGGATGGCACGCCAGCCTCGGGCTGCGGGGACGATGCGGGCAGCGCCATCAGCCGAGGCCGCGGCGCCCGGGCGCGGCCATGGGGGCGGCGCCGATCGGGTCGTCGATGGGCATGCCGGTCAGAGCGTGCGGCTGATCACCTCTTTCATGATCTCGCTGGTGCCGCCGAAGATCCGCTGCACCCGTGCGTCCGCGTAGGCGCGCGTGACCGGGTACTCGAGCATGAAGCCGCTGCCCCCGTGCAGCTGAACGCACTCGTCGAGGACCCGGCCCTGCATCTCGGTGCACCAGAGCTTGGCCATCGACGCGGTCGCGGTGTCGAGTTCCTTCTTCAGCACAGCCTCGATGCAGCGGTCGACGAACACGCGGCCCACCTGGGCCTCGGTCTTGAGCTCGGCGAGCTTGAAGCGCACGCTCTGGAAGTCGAACACCGACTTGCCGAAGGCCTTGCGATCGTGCACGTAGGCATTGGTCCACTCGATGGCCGCCTCGGCGTTGGCGACCGCCCGGATCGCGATCATCAGCCGCTCCCAGGGCAGCTCCTGCATCAGGTAGATGAAGCCCTCGCCCTCGCGGCCGAGCATCCGGCTGGCGGGCACGCGCACGTTGTCGAAGAACAGCTCGGAGGTGTCCTGCGCCTTCAGGCCGAGCTTCTTCAGGCGCCTGCCCTTGCTGAAGCCGGGCATGCCTTCCTCGACGATGAACAGGCTCGTGCCCTTGGCGCCGAGCTCGGGGTTGCTCTTGGCGACCACCACCACGACGTCGGCGTTGTAGCCGTTGGTGATGTAGGTCTTCGAGCCGCTGATCACCCACTCGTCGCCGTCGCGGCGCGCAGTGGTGCGGATCGACTGCAGGTCGGAGCCTGCGCCCGGCTCGGTCATCGCGATCGCGCCGATCTTCTCGCCGCGGGCCATCGGCGGCAGGTAGGCCTGCCTGATCTCCTCGGAGCCGAAGTTCAGCAGGTAGTTGCTGACGATGTCCGAGTGCAGCGAGAAGCCCGGGCCGGATGCGCCGAAGCGGGCCGCCTCCTCGATCAGGATCGTGCTGTAGAGGCGGTCGACGCCGGCTCCGCCGTACTGCTCAGGCATGGTCACGCACAGCAGGCCGTTGGCGCCGGCCTTCTCCCAGCAGTCGCGGTCGACGTAGCCCTGCTCCTCCCAGCGCTCGTGGTGCGGCATCACCTCGGTTTCGAAGAAGCGCCGGACGTTGTCGCGGAACAGCTCGTGATCGGCATCGAAGAGCTTGCGGGGCAGGTGCTGGGCTTGCTTGCGGGACATGGCGGGGCCTCCGGGAGGGTTCGTCGATGATGCGGCTGCGTGGACTCGGGCAGCGGGCCTTGGACTGTGATGCCTCGGGCGATGGTGGGCGGTCGGCAGCTCAGGCGATCTCGGCAAGGCCGTGCGAGAGCACGACCACGTCGCGTTCGAGTGCGCGCGCACGGAACTGGACGCGGCTGCCCTGGCGCCAGATCTCGGTGCGCAGGGTCTCGCCGGGGAAGACCGGGCCGGAGAAGCGCAGCCCGATCGACTTCAGCCGCGTCGGGTCGTAGTCGCAGCAGCTGCGCACGATCGCGTGGGCGGCGACGCCGAAGCTGGCCAGGCCGTGCAGGATCGGCCTCTGGAAGCCGGCGGCGCGCGCCACCTTCGGATCGGCGTGCAGCGGGTTCAGGTCGGCGCACAAGCGGTAGATCAGCGCGGCCTGCGGCATCGTGGGCAGGTCGCACACCAGGTCGGGCGCGGTGTCGGGGGTTGCGGGCTTCGCGGCCGGGGCGGGGTCGCCGCCGCGCGGGCCGTTGTCGGGCTGCTCGGAGAAGCCGCCGTCGCCGCGGCAGAAGGTCAGGTGCTCGAGCGTGGCGAGCA
Organism: Pseudomonadota bacterium; assembly: GCA_963204785.1. Lineage (GTDB taxonomy): Bacteria > Pseudomonadota > Gammaproteobacteria > Burkholderiales > Burkholderiaceae_E > Quisquiliibacterium. The sequence continues at coordinate 29,868 of CAUJHG010000026.1, forward strand.
GTTCCCCGGTCGCCTTGTCGCGCAGCGTGCGCTCCTGCACCAGGATCGCGCCCTTGTCGCGGCCCTTGTCGACGATGCCCTTGACCCGCATGCTGCCGACGACCGTCGCGGCCACCGGGATCGGGCGGTGGATGACCAGGCTCTGCTCGCCGTGCAGCACCTTCACCCAGTCGATCCCGGTGTTCTGCTCCTTGACCCAGAAGCCGTGCGTGGCCAGCACCACCGGCATGGTGGGGGCGGCGACCATGTCCTCCTCGTAGACGAAGCGCAGCTGCCGCTCGTCCATCGGGTCGTGACCGTAGCCCACGCCCAGCGCGTAGAGCGCCGAATCCTTCCAGTCGTAGCTCTGCTCGACGTCGGCCAGTGGCCAGTTGCGCAGGCGTTTGTAGTCGATTGCCATCTGGTGTGATCCTGAAACTGCCGACCGATGCCGCGGCTGTCGCGGGCCGGCCCGGCGCCGGTGGGGAAGCGGGCTGGCCGCGGGGGAACGGGTCTGCCGCGGCGCTCGGTGGGAAACATACCGCGGCTGCCGCGGTTCGCAAAACCGGCGGACCCGGACCGCTCAGCGGCCCGCCGCAGGGCGCGCAGCCGACGCCGGCCGCATTGCCGGCGCCCCGCCCGGGCGGGGCGGGCGCGAGTGCCAGACGAAGAACAGCAGCGCGATGAAGATCACCGCCGACGCGTAGTTCAGCTCGACCGTGGACAGGGTGAGCGCCTGCTGGTCCGCGAGCCGGTTGACCACTGCCAGCGACTGGTCCGCGTCGAAGCCGGCGGAACCCAGGCCCGCGAGGGCGCCGTCGGCAACGGCGCGCCCGGTGCGGACCTGCTCGGCAAGCTGCGCGTGGTGCATTGCGCCCCGGTCGGTCCAGATCGTCGTGGTGATCGATGTGCCGAAGGCGCCGGCGCAGGTGCGAAGGAAGTTGCTCAGGCTCGAGGCAGCCGGGATCCGGTCCGGCGACAGGCCGGAGAGGGTGATCGAGGTCAGCGGAACGAAGAGCATCGCCACCGCGATCCCCTGGACCAGCGAGGGCGCCATCAGCGTTGCGAGGTCGGCCTCGATGTTGAAACGCGCGCGCATCTCGAAGGCCACAGCGAAGACCAGCAGGGATCCCGTGGCGATGTAGCGCGGATCGACCGTCTGCAGGCTGCGCCCCACGAAGGGCATCAGCAGGATTCCGAACACGCCGACCGGCGCCATCACCATCCCGGCCATCGTCGCGGTGTAGCCGAGCTGCTGCTGCAGCCAGAGCGGGATGATCACCGCGTTGCCGAAGAAGATGCCGTAGGTGACCGACAGCGCAAGCGTGCTGGTCCAGAAGTTGCGCTCGAGGATCAGCTTCAGGTCCACCACCGGATGCTTGTCGGTGAGCTCCCATATCAGGAAGGCCACGAAGGCGATCACGCAGACGATCGCCAGCGCCACCACCGTGTTCGAGGAGAACCAGTCGCGCTCCTTGCCCAGGTCCAGTCCCATCTGCAGCGCGGCGACCCAGATCACCAGCAGGCCCATTCCGACCGCGTCGACCGGCATCTTGCGCGTGGCGGTCTCGCGGGTCCGGTAGATGGAGAAGGCCAGGAGCATGGTGAGCGCGCCGATCGGCACGTTCACGTAGAAGATCCATGGCCAGGAGAGGTTGTCGGTGATCCAGCCTCCGAGCAGCGGGCCGACGATCGGAGCGACCATCGTGGTCATCGACCACATCGCCAGCGCGATCCCGGCCTGCGCCGGCGGATAGCTGGCCAGCAGCAGCGTCTGCGACACGGGGATCAGCGGTCCGGCCACCGCGCCCTGGAGGATGCGGAAGGCCACCAGCAGTTCCAGGTTGGGCGCGATCCCGCACAGCCAGGAGCTCAGCGAGAACATCCCGACGCTGAACATGAACAGGCGCACCTGCCCGAAGCGCTGCACCAGCCATCCGGTCAGCGGCATCGAGATCGCGGTGGCCATCCCGAAGCTGGTGATCACCAGCGTGCCCTGGGAAGGCGTGGCGCCCAGGTCGCCTGCGATCGCCGGCAGCGAGACGTTGGCGATCGAACTGGTGAGCACGTTCAGGAAGGTCGCCAGCGAAAGCGCCAGCGTGCCGAGCACCAGCATGATGCCCTGCAGGGGCGCCTGCGGCGCCGGCGGGGCGGCAGCGCTCATCGCGGCCCGCGACCGAGGTTGGCCGCCACGATCCGCGCGATCCGTTCATCGGCGCCGCGCAGCGCCTGCTCGAACATGCCGGTGGCGGCGAGCGGCTCGGCGCGCGGGGACTGCGCAAGCTCGGGGCCGCTGCGATCGGTGATGTCGATGGTCACGTGCATCGACAGCCCGAGGCGCAGCGGGTGGGCGGCGAGGTTCTGCGGATCGATCGCGACGCGCACCGGAACCCGCTGCACGACCTTGATCCAGTTGCCGGTCGCGTTCTGCGCCGGCAGCAGAGCGAACACTGCGCCGGTGCCTGCGCCCAAGCCCTGGACCCGCCCTTCGTAGACCACCTTGCTGCCGTGCAGGTCGGCGGTGACCTTCGCGGGCTGGCCGATCCGGATGTCGCGCAGCTGCGGTTCCTTGAAGTTCGCCTCGATCCAGACCTGATCGAGCGCGACCACCGACATCAGCGGTGCGCCGGCCTGCACCCGCTGGCCGATCTGGGCGGTGCGCCGCGCCACGTGTCCGGTCACCGGCGAGACCACGGTGGCGCGCGCCAGCACGAGCCAGGCCTCGCGCACCTGGGCGGCCGCGCGCAGCACGTTCGGATGCTCCTCGACCGGAGCGCCCTCGGTCATCACCAGGTTGGCGGCAAGCTGCTCGCGCGCTGCGAGCAGGCCGGCTTCGGCAGCGGCGACTGCACCGCGCTGCGTGGCAATCGATGCACGTGCGTGCTGGACTTCCTCGGCACGCACTGCGCCCGAGGCGAGCAGGCCTTCGCGGCGGGCGAGGTCGCCCTCGGCGCGCGCGAGCTCGGAGCGCACACGGCGCAGCTCGGCCTCGCGCAGCGCGATCCCGGCCTTCAGCGTCGCGTTGTTCGCGTACATCGCGCGAACCTCGCGCACCACCTGGCCGAGCTGCGCCTCGGCGCGCGCGAGCGCGACTCGGGCGTCGGCGTCGTCCAGGCGCACCAGCGGCTGGCCGGCCTCGACCCGGTCGGTCTCGTCGGCGAGGATCGCGGTGATCGCACCGGCGGCCTGCGGGGTCACCTGGACCACGCTGCCGTGCACGTAGGCGTTGTCGGTGCTCATGTAGCGGCTGCCGATCAGCCACCACCAGGCGCCCCAGGCGAGTCCGCCGACGATGACCGCGAGAGCGAGCAGGAGCAGTCCGGAACGCCGTCGGCTGTTCCTGGGGGCGACAGGTGCTGCCTGCGTGGTGTCGGAGCTCATCGGGACGTCTCGTCGGTTCGGATTTCCGGGGCCTCGTATCCGCCACCGAGCGCGCGGGCCAGCCCGGCGTGCAGCTGCGCGCCCCGCGCGGCGAGGTCGGCGACGGCGCGGCGCTCGGCGATCACGCCAAGCTGCGCGCTGCGCACCTCGAGGTAGGTGGCCAGGCCGTTGCGATAGCGCTGCAGCGCGAGCGCGTGCGCATCCTGGGAGGCGGCCAGCGCCTCGCGCTGTTCGCGCTCACGGCGCGACAGCGCGCGCAGCGACGCGAGGTGGTCGGCAACCTCGCGGGCGGCCTCGGCAATCGCCGCGTTGTAGGCCTGGACCGCCTCGTCGATCCCGGCGGTGCGTCCGCGCAGTTCGGCGCGCAGCCGTCCCGAGTCGAAGATCGGCAGGCGCAGCGCCGGTCCGACGCCCCCGGTGAGGCTGCCGCCGTCGACCCAGCGCGACAGCCAGAGACTGGACAGGCCGACGAAGGCGCTCAGGTTCACGTTCGGGCGGAAGCGGGCAGCGGTCTCGTCGCGCGCACCGATCGCCGCCTCGATCCGCCAGCGTGCCGCGGCGATGTCGGCCCTGCGGCCCAGCAGATCGGCCGGAAGCTGCGCGGGCGTCTGCGCGGCGCCGGCCTCGGGCAGTGCGGCCTCGAGTCCGGCGAGCGCGTCCGGGGCCTGCGCGCTGAGCACCGCGAGCGCGTTGCGCGCCAGCGCGATCTCGCCGTCGAGCGCCTCGATCGTCGCGCGGGTGCGCGGCACCTCGCCCTCGGCGCGGCGCAGTTCCATCCGGCTGTCCAGGCCCGCGCGCACCCGGCTGGCGACCAGCGCGACCAGTTGCAGGTTCTCCTCGAGCGCTTCGGCAGCGAGTCGGCGCTGCGTCTGCAGGCGCGCGAGCTCGATCCAGTTGCGCACCACCTGCGCGGCCAGCAGCACCCGTGCGGCCTGGACCTCCGCCTGCGCGGCGCGGCCTGCACCGAGCGCGGCCTGCAGTGCTGCGCGGTTGCGCCCGAAGAAGTCCAGCTCCCAGGCGAAGTCGAGCATCGCCGTGTGCACGCTGCGCGTGCGCCCGGCCAGCGGCGCCGACACCAGTCCGTTCTCGGTGAAGCGTTGCCGGATGACGCTTGTCGAGCCGTCCACGCGAGGCCCGGACGAGGCCTCGACGAACTCGACGAAGCTGGTGGCGCGCGCCAGGCGCGCTTCGGCAACCATGAGCGTGGGATTGCCCGCGAGCGCGCGCTCGACGAGCTCGTGCAGCCGTGCGTCGCCGAAGCGCTGCCACCAGCGCTGCGCGGGCCAGTCGAAGTCGGCCTGCGCCACGGGCGCGAGTCCGACCGACGCCGGGGCGGCTGGCTGCGCGGTCGGGGAGATCCCCGAGAGGTCGGCGCAGCCGGCGGCCAGCAGCGCTGCCGTGATCGCTGCGAGCCGGCGCAGGCCTGCGCCTGCGCGCGAAGCGGTCCTGGCGATGGCGGCGCCGGCAGGGTTCACGATGCCGCCTGCGCAGGCTGTGCGCGCTCGCCGTTGGCGACCATGCGCGCGAGCATCGACTGCAGCGCCGCGAATTCCTCCTGGCTGAAGCCGACCAGGTGGGCGTTGTAGACCGAGGCCAGCACTGCAGGGATGCGCGCTGCGGCCCGCTCGCCCTCGGCGGTCAGCTCGAGCATCACCAGGCGCCGATCCTCCTCGGAGCGCCTGCGCAGCAGCAGGCCCTTCCTCTCCAGGCGGTTCAGCGTGCGGGTCATCGCGCCGGCATTGACCAGGAGCTCCTGCGCGAGCGCGGCCGCGGTCCGCCCCCGGCCGGCCGCGATCAGGAACAGCGGCCCCCACTGCGCGTCGGTCAGGCCGTGCCGGGCCATCTCGGCGTCGATGCAGCGCGTGATCGACAGCCGCAGCTTGCGGATCAGGGCGCCGACGGTGTCGCCGATCCGGTAGTCGTGCGCGTGGTAGAAGGCGATCGCTTCTGCGGGAGGAAGGGAAGTCGAAGTCGGGGTCATTGCCCAGGCATTGGTTGCTGGTGCAACAAACTATGCCGGCCCCCGGCGGCGGTCAACGGTCGGCGCCGCTGCTAGAGTCCGTTTTGTCCGCAACCGAAGAGACGAAGGCGCGCCGCGCCTGGAGGAGAGGAGCCATGTCGATCACTGTCCAGGAAATCACCGGGCTGGCCACCGAGCTGGAGCGACTGCTGAAGCTGCGCAGCAATCCGTTCGGGATGAAGTTGTTCGAAACCGTCGAGGAGATGGAGGCGATCCCCAAGATCCGCCGACCGCAGGCGGTCCACACCACCGACCAGATCGTCGCGCAGGCCGCCCGGCTCGGCTGGACGGTCGGGATCACCGGCGACGACCTGGTGGGCGGGCAGTGCCGGGCAGTGATCGGCCTGGGCGCGCAGGATGCCGAATGGCGCTCGGGCAAGGCGATGACCGGGGTCTGGTATGCGACTGTCGAGGACGCAAGTGCGCACCAGGCGGCGATGAACGTGGTGCCCGCGGGCCGCTACCGTGCGCTGGCGGTGTCGCCGCTGGCCTCGCAGCGGCTCGACCCGCCGGACATCGTGCTGTTCTACGCGACCCCGGGCGCGATGATGTACTTCATCAACGGGCTGCAGTGGTCCGGATACAAGCGCTTCGACTGGAGCGTGGTCGGGGAGTCCTCCTGCGCCGATTCCTGGGGTCGGGCGCTGACGCGGCGCGAGCCGAGCCTGTCGATCCCGTGCTTCGCGGAGCGCCGCTACGGCGGCGTGCTCGACGACGAGATGCTGATGGCGCTGCCGCCCGAGCAGCTCGGACAGGCGATCGCAGGCATGCACGCGCTCTCGAAGAACGGCCTGCGCTACCCGTTCCCGCAGTACGGCATCCAGCAGGACGTCCGCGCAGGAATGGCGGTCAGCTACGCCAAGCCTTGAGCCGCTGCGGCTCGATGGTCGCGCTGCCGGCCTCCGAGCCGATCCACACCTGAGCATCCTGCAGGTTGCAGCTCAGCTGCATCGCGCGCTGCGCAAGCCCGGCGAGCGCAGCGCCGGCCTGCGCGTCGATCCGCATCACCCCGAGGTTCTCCAGGCGGGCGAGCGTGCCGGCGTTCTGGTTCCACCAGACGTCGGCCCTGCTGCCGCCATAGGCGATCACCAGCACGCGCTCGGCGCGCCCGCAGGCTTTGCGGATCCACTTCTCGTCGGGCAGGCCGACCTCGATCCACAGCCGGATCGCGCCGGTGAGATCGCGCAGCCACAGGTCGGGCTCGTCGTCGGTCGACAGGCCGCGCCCGAAGGCCAGGGCATCGTCGGCGTGCATCGCGAAGGCGAGCAGCCGGATCATCAGCCGCTCCTCGGTCTCCGAGGGGTGACGGGCGATCGTCAGCGAGTGGGTCGCGTAATGCTCGCGATCCATGTCGGCGATCTGGAGTTCGGCCTTGTAGACCGTCGAGCGCAGGGCCATCGGGACAGGGGCTCCGTTGAGCGGGATGCGGGCTGTGTCGGCAGGGCGGGAAATCGCAGGCGCAAGGGCGGGCCGGCTCAGGCGGGGCGCAGCGTCGCCTCCGGACCTGGCCTGCGGCTGCGGTGCAGCAGCAGGAGCACGATCGCGACGTTGACCAGGTTCCAGGCGATTCCGTTGGCGAAGGCAGCCTGGTAGGAACCGGTCATGTCGTAGAGCTTGCCGGAAAGCCAGCCGCCCAGCGCCATTCCGAACAGGGTCGCGGTGATCACCGCGCTGATCCGGGTGCCCGCCTGGGCCGCGGGGTAGTTCTCGCGCACGACGATCGCGTAGGACGGGACGATTCCGCCCTGGAAGAGCCCGAACAGCGCCGACACCAGGTACAGCGACATCAGCGAATCCGCGGGCAGGTACATCAGCAGGGCGATGCCCTGCAGCACCGAGCCCAGCAGCAGGGTGCGCAGCCCGCCGATGCGATCGCTGATCAGGCCCGATGCGAGCCGGCTGAGGATTCCCATGCCCAGCATCAGCGAGAGCATCTGCGCGCCGCGCGCCGACCCGTAGCCGAGGTCGCCGCACAGCGCGACGATGTGCACCTGCGGCATCGACATTGCGACGCAGCAGGCGACCCCGGCGATCACCAGGAGCGTCTGCAGCGTCCTCGGCGACATCCCTTGGGGTCGGGGCGCCGGGGGCCGCGACACCGCGGCTGCGGTGCGCAGCGCCGCCGCGGCTGCCGCAGGGTCGCCGTCCGAGGAGGCCAGCGCGGCAGCGGCCTGCGTGGACAGCCCCGGCGGGCGGCGCCGCAGCAGCAGTGCCAGCGGCAGCAGGGTCGCGACGCAGAACAGGCCGATCCCGGTGTAGGCCTGGCGCCAGCCGATGGTCTCGACCAGGTGCTGCACGACCGGCGGCCAGACCGTGCCGGCCAGGTAGTTGCCGCTTGCGCACACCGCGACCGCGATGCCGCGGCGGCGCTCGAACCACAGCGAGGTGTCGGCCATCAGCGGCGCGAAGAAGGCCGAACTGCCCAGCAGCCCGATCAGCCCCTGTCCGAGGGTGAAACCCCACAGCCCGGCGGAACTGCCCGCAAGACCGAACCCGGCTGCGACCATCAGCGCACCGATCGCCACCGGCAGCATGATCCCGAAGCGGTCGGACAGCCAGCCCATCAGCATGCCGCCCAGGCCGAAGCCGATCATCGTCGCAGTGAAGGGGAGCGAGGCGCTGGCGCGGTCGATCGCGAACTCGGCCTGCACTGCAGGCAGCACGACAACGACCGCGTACATGCCGACGCCGCCGATCGTCGACAGCAGCAGTGCGACCAGCAGCCGGAAGATCGCGTAGGGCGAGTCGACGTCCGGGGTTCCGGAAGGGCTCATCGTGTGCGCCGGTGCGCGTTCAGGCGGCCTGCCCGGCTCCGCAGCAGAGCTTGAACTTCCTGCCGCTGCCGCATGGGCAGGGATCGTTGCGCCCGACCTTCTCCCCGGCACGGCGCCGGGTGGCGGGGGCGAGGCTGCGCTCGCGCCGCTCGCGGAAGAACTCGTTGATGTCCATCACGCTGTCGAACATCGCCTCGATCACGCTGGCCCGCTCGTCGTCGGGGATCGCCTCGCCGGGCTCGCCGTCCTCGTCGGGCTCGATCTCAGCGGCCAGTCGCATCATCGGATCGAGGATGTCCTCGGCCTCCTCGTCGTCGTCGAGCGGCGCCCATGCGTCGGGACGCACTGCCATCCCGCGCAGGAAGCCGATCGCCCACGCGTTGCCCTGTGCGACGCCTTGCTCGTCGTAGCCGAGCACCGGCGCGAAGCCCTGCGCTTCGTAGAGCTGCCCGAGCACCGCGAGCCGGTGCGTCTCGAGCAGGCGGCGCAGTTCGGCGAGCTCCGCGCCCTGCGGCAGCGCAGCGTCGGCGTCCAGGCCGAGCACCAGGCCCAGGTACTCGTCCATCGGCACCTGTTCGGTGCAGCAGGCGAGCGCGGCGAGGAAGCCGTCGACTTCCTCGAGCGTCATGGAATCTTCGGGGGCGAGCGACTCGAGCAGCGCGTCCAGACGAGCCAGCTCGGCGTCGGTCAGCAGGCGGAGGGTGGTCGGGGTGTTCATGGGCGCCATGTTAACGCCGGGGCCCGGGGTGCTCACCACATGCTGCGCAGTCGCGCTGCGACGTCGACTCTCGGCGCGCCCGCGGCGCGGCTGGCGGCGGGAGTCGCGCACGGCGCCTCGCCGGCGCGCTCGAGCCTGGCGAGCACCGCGGCGCCCAGGAAGCGGCTGCGCGCGCCGTGCACGTAGCGGTCGCCGAAGCGCGCCTGGCCTGTGACGTGGTAGCGCTGCGGTTCGATCAGCTGCAGCGTGTCGCGCGCGCGGGTGAGCGCCACGTAGAGCAGGCGACGTTCCTCCTCGATCGCCTGCGGGTCGCCGGTGGCGTACTCGTTCGGGAAGTTGCCGTCGGCGACGTTGAGCAGGTAGACCGCATCCCACTCCTGGCCCTTGGCCGAGTGCACCGTCGACAGGATCAGGTAGTCCTCGTCGAGCAGCGGGGCGCCGGCCAGGTCGCCGCAGGCCTGTGGAGGGTCGAGGGCCAGCTCGGTGAGGAAGCGCTCGCGGCTGCCGAACTGCGGCGCCACTGCGGCGAGCATGTCGAGGTCGGCGGCGCGCACCTGCGCGTCCTCGTGTCGCCGCTCGAGCACCGGCTGGTACCAGCGTCTGGCGAGGTCGACCTGCCCGGGCCAGCCGGTGGCGGGATCGGCAAGCGTGCCCATCAGCGCGACGAAGGCCGGCCACTCGTCGCCGGCAGCCGCGGGCGCAGGAAAGCCGGCGAGCGCCGCCAGCCGGTGTCCGGCCGCAGCGACGTGGTCGCGGCAGCGCTGCGCATTGACCGGGCCGAAGCCGTTCATCAGCTGCAGCGCCCGGAAGGAGGCGATGCCGTGGCGCGGGTTGTCCGCCCAGCGCAGCAGCGCGAGCAGATCCTTGACGTGCGCGGCTTCCAGGAACTTCAGCCCGCCGTGCTTGACGAAGGGAATGTTGCGACGGGTGAGCTCGAGTTCGAGCAGGTCGCTGTGGTGGCTGCTGCGAAAGAGCACCGCCTGCCGTCGCAGCGCGACGCCCGCCTCGCGCTGGCGCAGCACCTCGGTGGCGACGTGCTCGGCCTGCGCGCGCTCGTCGAGCACGGTGACCAGCCGGGGCATTGCGCCGCTGCCGCGCGTGGCGCGCAGCGTCTTCGGGTACTGGTGCGGCGCTTCGGCCAGCAGCGCATTGGCAGCGTCGAGCACCGGCTGCACCGACCGGTAGTTGAGCTCGAGGGTGATCCGGGTCGCCGGCGGCGAGAAGCGCTCGGGGAAGGAGAGGATGTTGCCGATGTCGGCCGCGCGGAACGAGTAGATCGACTGCGCGTCGTCGCCGACCACGGTCAGCCCGTCGCCGTCGGGCTTGAGCGCGAACAGGATCTGCGCCTGCAGCGCGTTGGTGTCCTGGTACTCGTCGACCAGCACGTGGTCGAAGCGCATGCCGATCTCGGCGGCCAGCGCCGGATCGGACACTGCCGCGTGCCACCAGAGCAGCAGGTCGTCGTAGTCGAGCACCCCGTGCGACTGCTTGCGCTCGACGTAGGCGCGAAACAGCGCGCGAAGTTCGTCGGCCCACTGCGCGCACCAGGGGAAGGCCTGTTCGAGCACGCGTTCGAGCGGCCAGCCGGTGTTCACCCTGTGCGAGTAGATCGCCAGGCAGGCGTCCTTGCGCGGAAAGCGCTGCGTCTTCGTCGACAGCCCCTGCTCGTGGCGCAGCAGGTCGATGAGGTCGGCGGCGTCGGCACGGTCGAGGATGCCGAAGGAGGGGTCCAGTCCGAGCTGCGCCGCGTGTTCGCGCAGCAGTCGCGCGCCGATCGAATGGAAGGTGCCGGCCCAGGGCAGCCGCCAGGCGCCGCGGCGGCCCTGCCGGGCCATCTGCAGGTTCACGATCGACTCGGCGCGCCGGACCATCTCCTGCGCGGCGCGCCGGCTGAAGGTGAGCAGCAGCACGCGCTGCGGGTCGACGCCCTGCAGCACGAGGTGCGCGACGCGATGGGCAAGGGTTGCGGTCTTGCCGGTGCCGGCACCGGCGATCACCAGCAGCGGGCCGGCGCGAAACCGCCCCTGCCCGTCGGGCGCGCCGTGGCTGGCGGCCAGCCGCTGTCGGGAGTTGAGCGGATCGTCTGGCGCAGGCGCCGCACAGGGTTCGGCGCACAGGCTGGAGGCAGGCTGGCTGGCGGTCTGCATGGAGGAAGTCTAGCCGAACAGCTGTATGGATATCCACTTCCAGCGTGCTCCCGGGACGGCGGGGCGGGGGCCGGGCGGCAGCGGGGCCCGGACGGGGGAATAGAATCATGCGATGGGAGGCCCGGGCGAGACGGGCAGGGTTCCGGTCGCCCGTGCGATCCGCCCATCGAAGGCGGCGGGCGGCGGCAACGGTTTCTGACGAACGGAGGAAGCGATGAGTGCAGGAATGGTCGAAGGCAAGGTGGTCGTGGTCACGGGCGCGGGCGGCGGGATCGGCCGCGACATCGCGCTGGCGATGGCCGCGCAGGGCGCGAAGGTGGTGGTCAACGACATCGGCGCCTCGGTCAGCGGCGAGGGCAGCGACGCAGGCCCCGCGCAGCGCGTGGTCGACGAGATCAAGGCCGCCGGAGGCGCCGCGGTCGCCAACACCGACAGCGTCGCGGAGGCAGCCGCGGGGCAGCGGATCGTCGAGACCGCGCTGGACACGTTCGGGCGCATCGACGTGGTGGTCAACAACGCCGGCATCCTGCGCGACCGCTTCTTCCACAAGATGAGCGAACCCGAGTGGGATGCGGTGCTCAAGGTCCACCTGTACGGCGCCTACTACGTGAGCCGCGCTGCCGCCAACCACTTCAAGGAGCAGGGCTCGGGCGCCTACGTGCACATGACCTCGACCTCGGGGCTGATCGGCAACTTCGGGCAGGCGAACTACGCTGCGGCCAAGCTCGGGATCGCCGCGCTGTCCAAGTCGATCGCGCTGGACATGCAGAAGTTCGGCGTGCGCTCGAACTGCATCGCCCCCTTCGCCTGGAGCCGCATGATCGGCTCGATCCCCACCGAGACCGACGCCGAGAAGGAGCGGGTCGAGCGGATCAAGCAGATGACCCCGGCCAAGATCGCGCCGATCGCGGTCTACCTGGCCAGCGAGGCGGCCAGCGAGGTCAACGGGCAGATCTTCGCGGTGCGCAACAACGAGATCTTCCTGATGAGCCAGCCGCGCCCGGTGCGCTCGGTGCACCGCTCCGAGGGCTGGACGCCGGAGTCGGTTGCGCAGCACGCGATGCCGGCGCTGAAGGCGGCCTTCTTCCCCCTGGACCGCTCGGGCGACATCTTCACCTGGGATCCGATCTGAACTCGCGGGCCGCACCGCGTCGGCTTGCGGTGCGGCGCCCGCGCGCTTCCCATCTCACGAGGCAACGAGCATGCGTCCCCTGGACGGAATCACGGTTCTCGCATTCGAGCACGCGGTCGCCGCGCCGGTGTGCACCCGGCACCTGGCCGACCTCGGCGCGCGCATCATCAAGATCGAGCGCCCCGGCGTGGGCGACTTCGCCCGGGGCTACGACACCCGCGTCAACGGGCTGTCCTCGTACTTCGCCTGGGCGAACCGCTCGAAGGAGAGCCTGACCCTGGACATCAAGCACCCGGATGCGCGGCCGATCCTCGACGCGCTGATCGGACGCGCCGACGTGATCGTGCAGAACCTCGCGCCCGGTGCGGCCGCACGCCTGGGGCTGTCCTGGGAGACGCTGAGCCCGAAGCACCCGCGGATCGTCGTCTGCGACGTCTCCGGCTACGGCGCCGACGGCCCCTACCGCGACAAGAAGGCCTACGACCTGATGGTGCAGGCGGAGGCAGGGCTGCTGTCGGTGACCGGAACCCCCGAGTCGATGGCGCGCGCAGGGTTCTCGGCGGCCGACACCTCCGCGGGAATGTACGCGTACTCGAGCGTGCTGGCGGCGCTGCTGCTGCGCGAGCGCACCGGGCGCGGCTCGCACATCGACGTCGCGATGTTCGAGACCCTCACCGAGTGGCTGGGCAACCCGATGTACTACACCTACGGCGGCCAGGCCCCGGCCCCGCGCACCGGCGCCTTCCACCCGAGCGTGGTCCCCTACGGCCCCTTCCAGGTGGGCGACGGACGCACCGTGATGATGGGCCTGCAGAACGAGCGCGAGTGGGCGACCTTCTGCCGCGAGGTGATCGGCGATCCCGCGCTCGAGAAGGATCCGCGCTTTGCGTCGAACACCCTGCGCACCGAGAACCGGCGCGCGCTCGAGGAGCGGATCGCGCAGGTCTTCGGTGGCCTCACTGCCGAGGAGCTCGAGGCGCGGCTCGACCGCGCCAACCTCGCCACCGCGCGGGTGAACACTCCCGCGGACCTGTGGCAGCATCCCCAGCTCCAGGCGCGCGGACGCTGGCGCGAGGTCGGGTCACCGGTGGGTCCGGTGGCGTCGCTGCTGCCGCCCGGATCGAACAACGCGTTCCAGCCCAGGATGGACCCGATTCCCGCGCTGGGACAGCACACCGACGCGATCCTCGCCGAGCTGGGACTGGACGCGTCGCGGATCGCGGCGCTGCGCGCCGCCGAGGTGGTCTGAGCGCCCGGCGGGGTCCGGACGGATCGGGATTCGACAGGAGGAGTGGATGACCGCAGAACTCGAGAGACTGCGTGACTGGATCGGGCGCAGCGAGACCCGCACCGACACGATCGCGGCGACGCCTGTGGCGGCGATGTCGAACACCCTGGATCGCGAGGACCCGCCCCCGCGTGCCGGCGATCCGCTGCCTGCGCTGTGGCACTGGCTGTTTTTCCTGCCGATGTACCGGCACTCGGAGGCCGGCCCCGATGGCCATCCGGCGCGCGGCGGCTTCATGCCGCCGGTGCCGCTGCCGCGGCGCATGTTCGCCGGCAGCCGGCTGAGCTGGCATCGGCCGCTGCGCGTGGGCGAGGAGGTCACGCGAGTGTCGCGGATCACCGACGTCACCCCCAAGACCGGCCGCAGCGGCACGCTGGTGTTCGTCAAGGTGGTGCAGGAGCTCAGCGGTGCCGACGGTCTGGCGATGGTCGAGGAGCAGGACATCGTCTATCGCGATGCGCCCGACCCCGCCGATCCCCCGCCGCCACCGACCGCGGCGCCCACCGACGCCCAGTGGCAGCGCGAGATCCGCCCGGATCCGCTGCTGCTGTTCCGCTACTCGGCGCTGACCTTCAACGGCCACCGGATCCACTACGATCGCAGCTACGCGATGAACGAGGAGGGCTATCCCGGCCTCGTCGTGCACGGGCCGCTGATCGCCACCCTGCTGCTGGATCTGCTGCGACGCCAGCAACCGGACGCGCGCCTCGCCGGCTACCGTTTCCGCGCGATGAAGCCGCTGTTCGACATCGCGCCCTTCAAGGTGTGCGGCCGTCCCGATGCCGACGGCAGCGTGCGGCTGTGGGCGGCCGATGCCGACGGCGCCCTGTGCATGGACGCGACCGCGACACTCGCCTGACTCCCGGGCGGCGGCGCTGCCGGCTGCGCCTGGCCCGTCTGTCCGGGACCTCCTCCACCCAACGTCTTCAGGAACAACGAACGTGCAACGACAGCCCGACCCCCACCAGGAAATCCGCGATGCGGTGCGTGACCTGTGCAAGCAGTTCCCCGACGAGTACTTCCGCAAGGTCGACGAGCAGCGCGCATACCCGGCCGAGTTCGTCGAGGCGCTGACGAAGGCGGGCTGGATGGCCGCGCTGATCCCGCAGGAGTACGGCGGCTCGGGGCTCGGGCTGACCGAGGCCTCGGTGATCATGGAGGAGATCAACCGCGCGGGCGGCAACTCCGGCGCCTGCCACGGGCAGATGTACAACATGGGCACGCTGCTGCGTCACGGCTCGAAGGCGCAGAAGGAGCACTTCCTGCCGAAGATCGCCGCCGGCGACCTGCGGCTGCAGTCGATGGGCGTGACCGAGCCGACCACCGGCACCGACACCACGAAGATCAAGACCAGCGCAGTGCGCAAGGGCGATCGCTACGTGGTCAACGGCCAGAAGGTGTGGATCTCCCGCATCCAGCACTCCGACTACATGATCCTGCTGGCGCGCACCACGCCGCTGGACGAGGTGAAGAAGAAGTCCGAGGGGATGTCGATCTTCCTGGTCGACCTGCGCGAGGCGATCGGCAAGGGCCTGACGGTGCGGCCGATCCCGAACATGGTCAACCACGAGACGAACGAGCTGTTCTTCGACAACCTCGAGATTCCGGCCGAGAACATCATCGGCCAGGAAGGGCATGGCTTCAAGTACATCCTCGACGGCCTGAACGCCGAGCGCACGCTGATCGCCGCCGAGTGCATCGGCGACGGCCACTGGTTCATCGATCGCGTCTCGAAGTACGCCAGCGAGCGCGTGGTCTTCGGTCGGCCGATCGGCCAGAACCAGGGTGTCCAGTTCCCGATCGCCGAGGCGCACATCGAGGTCGAGGCCGCCAGCCTGATGCGCTGGAAGGCCTGCCAGCTCTTCGACGCGCACCTGCCCTGCGGCGCCGAGGCCAACATGGCGAAGTACCTCGCGGCAAAGGCCTCCTGGGAGGCGGCCAACGCCTGCCTGCAGTTCCACGGCGGCTTCGGTTTCGCCTGCGAATACGACGTCGAGCGCAAGTTCCGCGAGACGCGGCTCTACCAGGTGGCGCCGATCTCCACGAACCTGATCCTCTCCTTCGTTGCCGAGCACGTGCTCGGCATGCCCCGTTCGTTCTGAGTCCCAGGAGGCCTTCGTGTCCGAGCATCCGAGCAAGACCCTGGCGGACTTCGCCGCCGGCCTGCGCTTCGAGGACATCCCGCAGCCGGTGCTGCGCCGTGCCGAGGACCTCTTCCTCGACTGGTTCGGCTCGGCGCTTGCCGGCAAGGGCGCACGGCCGGTCGAGGCGATCGCGCGCTACGCCGCGCGCATGGGTCCGGCAAGCGGCCCCAGCGAAGTGCTGATCTCGCGCAGCGGCAGCACCCCGATGTTCGCTGCCATGGTCAACGCCGCGGCCTCGCACTTCGCCGAGCAGGACGACGTGCACAACGGCTCGGTCTTCCATCCGGCAGCGGTGATCTTCCCTCCGGTGCTTGCGGTGGCGCAGGCCAACGCAGCCTCGGGGCGCGATCTCCTCGTGGCATCGGTGGCCGGCTACGAGGTCGGAATCCGCATCGGCGAATTCCTCGGCCGCTCGCACTACCGGATCTTCCACACCACCGCCACGGTGGGAACGGTCGCGGCAGCGGCCGCCGTGGGCCGGCTGCTGGGGCTGTCGCCGAAGCAGATGCTCGACGCCTTCGGCTCGGCGGGCACCCAGGCCGCCGGCCTGTGGGAGTTCCTGCGCGACGCTGCCGACTCCAAGCAGCTGCACACCGCGAAGGCCGCCACCGACGGGATGATGGCCGCCTACCTCGCCCAGGAAGGCTTCACCGGCGCGCGGCACATCCTCGAGGGGCCGCAGGGGATGGCTGCCGGGATGTCGACCGACGCCGATCCCGCGAAGCTGACCGACCGGCTGGGCAGCCGCTGGGCGCTGGCCGAGACCTCGTTCAAGTACCACGCCTCGTGCCGGCACACGCACCCGGCCGCGGACGCGCTGCTGTCGATCGTCCAGGCTCACGACCTGAGCCTGGAGGACATCGCGTCGGTGACCGCCTTCGTCCACCAGGGGGCGATCGACGTGCTCGGTCCGGTGGTGGATCCGCAGACGGTGCACCAGGGCAAGTTCTCGATGGGGACGGTGCTCGGGCTGATCGCCGCCTTCCGCAATGCCGGGCTCACCGAGTTCGAGGAGCACTACGCCGCGCCGCGGATCGCCGCCTTCCGCGACAAGGTCACGATGGTGCTCGACCCCGAGGTCGACGGCGCCTATCCGGCGCGCTGGATCGGCAAGGTGCGCGTGAGCACCACCGACGGGCGCAGCTTCGATGCGCGTGTCGACGAACCCAAGGGCGATCCGGGCAACACGCTGAGCCGCCCGGAACTCGAGGACAAGGCGCTGCGGCTCGCCCGCTTCGGCCAGGCCGCGAGCGACGACGAGATGCGCGCCGCCTTCGGCGCGATCTGGTCGCTCGCCGATCGCGCGCAGGTCGGCCGGCTGCTGCCGGCGGCGGCGTGAGCGCCGGGGCAGTGGCGATGCGGATCGCGCGCACCTACCTGTTCGCTCCGGGCAGCCGGCCGGAGCGTTTCGCCAAGGCGCTCGACGCGGGCGCCGATGCGGTGATCCTGGACCTGGAGGACGCTGTCGGCGTCGGCGACAAGGCGGCGGCCCGCGCCGCGGTCGCGGACTGGCTGTCGCCGCAGCGCCCGGTGCTGGTGCGCATCAACGGCTCGGACACCGCCTGGTTCGAGGACGACCTCGCGGCCTGCGCGCGCCCCGGCCTTGCAGGGCTGGTCCTGCCCAAGGCCGAGCGCCCGGAGCAGATCGCCGCAGCGCGCGCGCGCGTCGGGGCGGACGTTCCGGTGCTGCCGCTGATCGAGACCGCAGCAGGCATCTGGAACGCGCATGCTGTGGCCTGTGCGCCGGGGGTGCAGCGGCTGCTGTTCGGGTCGATCGACTTCCAGGTCGACCTGGGCATCGACGGCGAGGACGAGGAACTGCTGCATTTCCGCTCGCAGCTGGTGCTGGTGTCGCGCGTGGCCGGGCTGCTCGCGCCGGTCGACGGCGTGTGCACGGCGATCGACGATCCGGAGCGCATCCGCGACGAGGCCAGGCGCGCGCGCCGGCTGGGCTTCGGCGCGAAGCTGTGCATCCACCCGAAGCAGGTGGCGCCGGTGGCCGAGTGCTACCGGCCCACGTCCGCGGAGATCGACTGGGCGCGTCGCGTGGTCGCTGCCGACGCGGCCTCGGGCGGCGCGGCAGTTGCCCTCGACGGCCGGATGATCGACCGTCCGGTGCTGCTGAAGGCGCGTGAAATCCTCGCCGGCGTGACCGACACCGCGCAGTGAGCCTGCACGACCGGGCTCCCGCGCCGATGCCGACCCGCGTGCGTCGGCCTCGTGTCCCGGCACGGCGCCCCCCTGTCGCCGCTGCCTTCCACTTCATCGAGACGAGAAATGATCCGCGACCATGAAACGATGAACTCACTGCTCGACAGCGTGGCGCGCTTCGTGCGCGAGCGCCTGGTCCCCGCCGAGAACCTGGTCTCGGAGACCGATCGCATCCCCGACGAGATCGCGCAGGAGATGAAGGAGCTGGGCCTGTTCGGGCTGACGATTCCCGAGGAGTACGGCGGCCTGGGCCTCACGATGGAGGAGGAGGTCCTGGTGATGTTCGAGATGGGACACACCTCGCCGGCCTTCCGCTCGCTGTTCGGAACCACCGTCGGGATCGGCTCGCAGGGGATCCTGATCGACGGCACTCCCGAGCAGAAGGCGAAGTGGCTGCCGAAGCTGGCCACCGGCGAGGCGATCGCCTCCTTCGGCCTGACCGAACCCGAGGCGGGCTCCGATGCCGGGTCGCTGCGCACCACCGCGATCCGCGACGGCGATCACTACGTGGTCAACGGCACCAAGCGCTTCATCACCAACGCGCCGTATGCGAGCTTCTTCACGCTGATGGCGCGCACCGACCCGCAGATCAGGGGTTCGGGCGGGGTGAGCGCCTTCATCGTCGATGCCAAGACCCCCGGGGTCAGCCTGGGCAGGCCGGATCGCAAGATGGGCCAGAGGGGCGCGCACACCTGCGACGTGATCTTCGAGAACGCCCGGGTGCCGGCGGAGAACATCATCGGCGGGCGCGAGGGGCAGGGATTCAAGACCGCGATGAAGGTGCTCGACAAGGGCCGCATCCACATCGCGGCGATCTGCGTGGGCGTGGCCGAGCGCATTCTCGACGACACCCTGAAGTACGCGGTCGACCGGCGCCAGTTCGGCCAGCCGATCGCCGAGTTCCAGCTGGTGCAGGCGATGCTCGCCGACAGCAAGGCCGAGATCTACGCCGCCAGGTGCATGACGCTGGACGCCGCGCGCCGGCGCGACGACGGCGAGAGCATCAGCACCGAGGCCTCGTGCGCGAAGATGTTCGCCTCCGAGATGGTGGGGCGGGTCGCCGACCGCGGCGTGCAGATCTTCGGCGGCGCCGGCTACATGGAGGAGTACGGGATGGAGCGGCACTACCGCGATGCCCGCCTGTTCCGGCTGTACGAAGGCACCACGCAGATCCAGCAGATCATCATCGCCCGCAACCTGATCCGCGCCGCCACCACCTGAGCGCACGCGCTCGACGCAGGCGTCGGAACCGGCAATGCAGGCCTTCGTCGCCAGGCGGCTGTTCACGCTCGCGGTGACGCTGCTCGCAGCGTCGCTGGCGGTGTTCCTCGTGCTCGAGATCCTGCCCGGCAACGCCGCGCAGATGATGATGGGGCCGGATGCGCCGCCCGAGGCGGTGCGCGCGCTCGAGGTGAAGCTCGGGCTGGACCGTGCGGCGCCCGAGCGCTACCTCGCCTGGCTGCGCGGGCTGCTGCTGTGGGAGCTCGGCGACAGCCACGCCTACGGCTCCCCGGTGGCGCAGCTGATCGGCGAGCGGCTGGCGCTGACGGTGCCGCTCGCAGTGATCGCGATGTCGCTGACCACCGTGCTGGCGCTTGCTGCCGGCGTGTACGCTGCCGCGCGCCACAACCGGGCCGGCGACCTGGGCGTGATGGGGCTCAGCCAGCTCGGCGTGGCGATCCCGAACTTCTGGTTCGCGATCCTGCTGATCCTGCTCTTCGCGGTGCACCTGCGCTGGTTCTCGGCCGGCGGCTTCCCGGGCTGGGAGGCGGGCGTGCTGCCGGCGCTGAAGTCGCTGGTGCTGCCGGCGGTCTCGCTGGCGGTGGTGCAGGCAGCGATCCTCGCGCGCATGACGCGTTCGGCGGTGCTCGAGGTCCTGCGCGAGGACTTCGTTCGCACCGCGCGCGCCAAGGGGCTGACGCGCCGCGCCGCCCTGTGGCGACATGCCCTGCGCAACGCGATGATCCCGGTGCTCACCGTGATGGGCCTGCAGTTCGCGAGCCTGCTCGCCGGCACGATCGTCGTCGAGAGCGTCTTCTACCTGCCCGGACTCGGCCGGCTGATCTTCCAGTCGATCGCCAACCGCGATCTGGTGGTGGTGCGCAACTGCGTGATGCTGCTCGCAGCGATGGTGATCGTGGTGAACTTCGTGGTCGACCTGCTCTACGCGGCAATCGACCCCCGACTGCGGGCGCGGGGCGGATGAGCGCGGGCGCTGGCCGCGCGCTGCGGCATCCGAGCCTTGCGCTCGGCGCGACGCTCACGCTCGCGCTGCTGGCGGTGGCTGCGCTGTCGCTGGCCTGGACCCCGTGGTCGCCGCTCGAGATCGACCTGGGCCGCAAGCTGCGTCCGCCGTCGCCGACGCACTGGCTCGGAACCGACACGCTCGGCCGCGACGTGGTCTCGCTGCTGATGGCCGGGGCGCGCAACTCGATCCTGGTCGGCGTGGTCGCCGTGGGGATCGGGATGGCCGGCGGCGTTGCGCTGGGCCTGCTTGCCGCGGCGCGGCGCGGCTGGGTCGAGGAGCTGGTGATGCGCTTCACCGACTTCGCCTTCGCCTTCCCGGCAGTGCTCTCGGCGATCATGCTGACCGCGGTCTTCGGCCCGGGCACCGTGAACTCGATCGTCGCGATCGGGATGTTCAACGTGCCGGTGTTCGCGCGGATCACGCGGGCTTCGGCCAACGCGGTGTGGGCGCGCGAGTACGTGCTCGCCGCGCGTGCGTGCGGCAAGGGCGGCCTGGCGATCACGCTCGAGCACGTGCTGCCGAACATCGCCGCGGTGCTGATCGTGCAGGCGACGATCCAGTTCGCGCTCGCGATCCTTGCCGAGGCGGCGCTGGCCTATCTGGGGCTGGGCACGCAGCCGCCGCAGCCCTCCTGGGGCCGGATGCTCAACGAGGCGCAGACGCTGCTGTTCTCGGCGCCGCGGCTGGCGATCTACCCCGGCGTGGCGATCGCGCTCTCGGTGCTCGGCCTGAACCTGCTGGGCGACGGGCTGCGCGACCTGCTCGATCCGCGGCTGACGAGGAGGCGCTGACGATGGCGCTGCTCGAGGTGCGCGATCTCACGGTGCGGCTGCCCGGCGAAGGCGGGCCGCTCGACGCGGTGCGCGGCGTCGGCTTCTCGCTGGAGCGCGGCGAGACCCTGGGCCTGGTCGGCGAATCCGGGTGCGGCAAGTCGCTGACTGCGCTTGCCCTGATGGGGCTGCTCCCGGAGGGCGGAAGCGCCTCCGGCAGCGTGCGCTTTGCCGGACGGGAGCTGCTGGGCCTGGACGAGCGCGCGCTGTGCGCGCTGCGCGGCGACCGAATCGCGATGGTGTTCCAGGAGCCGATGACCGCGCTGAACCCCTTGCACACCGTCGGACGCCAGGTTGCCGAGCCCTTGCGCAGACATCGCGGGATGGGCGCTGCGCAGGCGCGCAGGGAGGCGATCGCGCTGCTCGAGCGCGTCGGGATTGCCGATGCCTCGCGTCGGGTCGACGCCTACCCGCACCAGTTCTCGGGTGGCCAGCGCCAGCGGGTGATGATCGCGATGGCGCTGGCCTGCGGCCCCGACCTGCTGATCGCCGACGAGCCGACCACTGCGCTGGACGTCACCGTGCAGGGGCAGATCCTCGACCTGATCGCCGACCTGGTCGACGAGCGGGGCATGGCGCTGATTCTGGTCTCGCACGATCTGGGCGTGATGGCGGAGAACGTCGACCGGATGATGGTGATGTACGCGGGAATCGTGGCCGAGGAGGGGCCGACGGCTGCGCTGTTCTCCCGGATGGCCCATCCCTACACCCGCGGCCTGTTCAGGGCGCGACCCCGGCTCGGCGCGGGGCGCGGCGTGCCGCTGATCACGATTCCCGGCACCGTGCCGTCACTGACGCAGATGCCTTCCGGCTGTCCGTTCGCCGATCGCTGCGAGCTGGTGATCGACGCCTGCCGGCAGGCGATTCCCGCGCCGGTCGAAGTCGGTGGTCCGGCGCACCTCGCGCGCTGCCTGCGGGTGGACGCAACGGAGGCGCTGCGATGAGCGGGGGCACGCAAGGGCGCACCGCGGCCTCGATCACTGCGCGCGCAGCCGATGCGAGCGGATCGGGCGCAGTCCACGCGCAGCCGCCTGCGCTGCTCGAGGTCGAGAACCTGGTCCAGCGCTACCGGCTGCCGCGCGAGCGGCTGTTCGGCGCTGCCCCGGAGCTGGTTGCGCTCGACGGCGTGAGCCTGCGCATCGAGCCCGGGCGCAGCCTGGGGGTGGTCGGCGAATCCGGTTCGGGGAAGTCCACGCTGGCGCGCGCGGTGATGGCGCTCGAGCGCCCGTCCGCCGGCACCGTGCGCTTCCTCGGCCAGGACCTGAACGCGCTGTCGGCGGCGCAGCTGCGGCGCGCGCGGCGCGATTTCCAGATGGTCTTCCAGGATCCCTACGGATCGCTCGATCCGCGACAGAAGGTGCTGCGGATCGTCGCCGAGCCGCTCGACGTCCTCGGGGCCGAGGCGGGCGACGTGCGCGCGCGCGTGCTCGAAGCGCTCGAGTCGGTCGGCCTGCGCGCCGCCGACCTCGATCGCTATCCGCACGAGTTCTCCGGCGGCCAGCGCCAGCGGATCGCGATCGCGCGGGCGCTGGTCACGCGACCGCGACTGATCGTCGCCGACGAACCGGTCAGCGCGCTCGACGTCTCGGTGCAGGCGCAGGTGCTGAACCTGCTGCAGGAACTGCAGCGCCAGCATGGCCTGAGCTACCTGCTGATCAGCCATGACCTTGCCGTCGTCGACCACGTCTGCGACGAGGTGCTCGTGCTGCGCAAGGGGCGCATCGTCGAGCAGGGCAGCCCCGAGCGTCTGTTCGGCGATGCGCGCCATCCGTACACCCGGGCGCTGCTGGACGCCGTTCCTGGCGCCTTTCCCGGTCGGCGCCGCGGAACGCGGGCGCGAGCCGGGGCCATGGAATCGAAGCCGGCGCGACCGTGATAAGGTCGCCCTCCCTTCCCTGCCTCCACGCCGCACGCATCGCTGATCACGCTGCGCGCGGCACCGGGGCCGAACGCAGGAGCCTTCCGATGTTGCGCAAGCTCGTCCTTGCACTGACCCTGGCCGTCGCCGCGGCGCTGCCGCCCGCCGCACATGCGCAGTCCGCCAGGGACAGTGTCGTGATCGGCATGACCCTCGAGCCGAACGGGCTCGACCCCACCGCAGGCGCCGCCTCGGCGATCGCCGAGGTGGTGCTCTACAACGTGTTCGAGACGCTGACGAAGATCCGCCAGGACGGCAGCGTCGCACCGCTGCTGGCCAGCAGCTGGACGGTCTCGCACGACAACCGCTCCTACACCTTCGCGCTGCGCAAGGGCGTGCGCTTCCACAACGGCGAGCCCTTCTCCTCGGCCACCGTGCGCTTCGCCTTCGAGCGCGCCGCTGCCGAGGGCAGCACCAACAAGGACAAGGCGGTGTTCGCGGGGATCGCCCGCATCGAGACGCCCGACGCCGACACCGTGGTGCTGCGCCTGAAGGAGCCGAACCCCGATCTGCTGTTCCTCCTCGGCCAGGCGACCGCGATCATCGTCGAGCCCAGGAGCGTGGCGACCAACGTCACCCAGCCGGTGGGCACCGGTCCGTACCGGCTGCAGAACTGGGCGAAGGGATCGTCGCTGACGCTCGTGCGCTGGGACGGGTACCGTGACGCGTCTGCGGTGCGCATCGCGAAGGCAAGCTTCCGCTTCATCAGCGACCCGGCCGCCCAGGTCGCCTCGCTGCTGTCGGGCGACGTCGACGCCTTCCCGCGGGTGTCGGCGGCGCGCAGCCTCGACCAGTTCAAGGCCGACCGACGCTTCGCGGTCCTGGTCGGCGGCTCGCGCGCCAAGACCATCCTCGCGATCAACAACCGCCGCAAGCCGCTCGACGACGTCCGGGTGCGCCGCGCGATCGCCGCCGCGATCGATCGCAAGGCGGTGATCGAGGGCGCGGCCGACGGCTTCGGCACGCCGATCGGCAGCCACTACGTGCCCGGAGCGCCGGGCTACGTCGACACCACCGCGATCAACCCGTACGACCTTGCGAAGGCCAAGGCGCTGCTGCGCGAGGCGGGGGTGAGCACGCCGCTGCAGCTCACCTTGAAGCTGCCGCCGCCGCCTTATGCGCGCCAGGGCGGCGAGGTCATCGCGGCGCAGCTCGCCAAGGCGGGGATCGTCGCGAAGATCGAGAACCTGGAGTGGGCGCAGTGGCTCAGCGGGGTCTACACGAATCGCAACTACGACCTCACGATCGTCGCCCACGTCGAACCCTTCGACCTGGGCAACTTCGCCAAGGACAGCTACTACTGGGGCTACGACTCGCCCAGGTTCAAGGCGCTGTGGGCGAAGATCGGCAGCACCGAGGACGCAGCGCAGCGTGCGGCGCTGCTGGGCGACGCGCAGCGGATGATCGCGCAGGATGCGGTCGCCGCCTTCCTGTTCCAGCCGCAGCTGATCACGGTGGCCGACGCGCGCCTGCAGGGCCTGTGGAAGGACATGCCGGTGTTCGTCAACGACCTGTCGGCACTGTCCTGGCGCTGAGCGCGCGGGGCAGCCGGCGCTGCGGCCATCAGCCGGTCACCAGGTCGGCGACGTGCGCGTCGTCGGCCCAGTCGAGGATCTCGACCGCATCGTCGCGCACCCGGATGCGGTTGATCCCGGCGTTCGGGATCAGGCAGTCGCGCGGCCCGCTGGGTGGCAGGCCGTGCGCGGCGCGCCAGATCATGTCGAGCACGCCGCCGTGCGTCACCACCGCGATGGTGCGTCCGGCAGACTGGTGCGCCACTGTCAGCAGCGCGCCGATCACCCGCGCCTGGAAGGCGCGCGGGGTCTCGCCTCCCGGGGGCGCCCAGTCGGCGTCGTGCCGCCGCCAGGCCTCCCACTCCCGGGGATAGCGGGCGATCACCTCCTGGAAGGCGAGCCCTTCGAAGACTCCGAAACCCTGCTCGCGCCACGGCGCCATCGGCATTGCCGGCAGGCCCAGTCGAGCTTCGCTCGGCGCTGCGGTCTGGCGCGTGCGGGTGAGGTCGCTGCAGACGAGTTCGTCCAGCCGCTCGGCTGCCAGGCGCTGGGCCAGCCGGCTCGCCTGCAGGCGGCCCAGCGGATTCAGCGGCGCGTCGATCTGACCCTGGAAGCGCGGCTCCCGGTTGAGGTCGGTCTGGCCGTGCCGGATCAGCAGCAGATCGGCAGCGGCGCGGGGCGGGTGCGGCGTGCTCAGCGGAACTGCTCCTCGAGGAACTCCTCCGGGCTGCGCGCTCCGTGCTCGGGCCGCGCATTCTCCTGGCCGCGCAGCTCGACGCGGCGGATCTTCCCGGAGATGGTCTTGGGCAGGTCGCTGAACTCGATCCGGCGAACCAGCTTGTAGGCCGAGACGCGCTCGCGAACGAAGCGGAAGATGCTTGCCGCGGTTTCGGCGTTCGGGGCGTGACCGGGGGCAGGGATGACGTAGGCCTTGGGAACGTAGCCACGCACCGGATCCGGCGAGGGCACCACTGCGGCCTCGGCAACTGCCGGGTGCTCGATCAGCACGCTCTCGAGTTCGAAGGGACTGATCCGGTAGCCGGAAGCCTTGAAGACGTCGTCGGCGCGGCCGACGTAGGTGATGTATCCGTCGGCATCGCGCGAGCCCACGTCGCCGGTGTGGTAGTGGCCGTCGCGCATCACCTCGGCGGTCTTCTCGGGGTCGTCGGCGTAGCCGGTCATCAGGGCGAGCGGACGGCGGGAGAGATCGATGCAGATCTCGCCTTCGTCGGCAGGCTGGCCGTCGGGATCGAGCAGCACGATCGGGTAGCCGGGGAGCGGGCGGCCCATCGATCCGGGCTTCACCGGGGCGCCCGGAGGGTTGCCGACCTGCGCGGTGGTCTCGGTCTGACCGTAGCCGTCGCGGATGGTGATCTTCCACGCGGCGCGCACCTGCTCGATCACCTCCGGGTTCAGCGGCTCGCCTGCGGAGATCAGTTCGCGCAGCTTGACCGGCCAGCCTGCGAGGTTCTCCTGGATCAGCATCCGCCAGACCGTCGGCGGCGCGCACAGCGTGTCGACCTCGTGCTTCACCAGGGTCTCGAGGATCGCCGGCCCGTTGAAGCGCGAGTAGTTGTAGATGAACACGCAGGCCTGCGCGTTGAACGGGGCGAAGAAGCAGCTCCACGCGTGCTTGGCCCAGCCCGGGGAGCTCACCGTCCAGTGCAGATCGCCCGGCTGCAGCCCGAGCCAGTACATGGTGGCGAGGTGACCCACCGGGTAGCTCTGGTGCGTGTGCCGCACCAGCTTCGGGCGCGCGGTGGTGCCGGAAGTGAAGTACTCGAGCAGCGCGTCGGTCGCCTGCGTGACGCCCTCGGCGCGAAAGTCCGCGGGCTCGCCGGCACCGTCGGCGAAGTCGATCCAGCCGGCGCGTGGGCTCACGCAGATGCGGTTGATTCCGGTGAGCACCGCTGCCGGAAGCTCGTCGACGCGGCCGGCGCCGGAGTCGTTGGTGATGATGTGGCGCACCTTGCCGCGCGAGAGCCGATCGGCGAGGTCGTCTCCCGAGAGCAGCGTGGTGGCGGGAATCAGCACGGCACCGAGCTTGATTGCCGCGAGCATCGACTCCCACAGCGGCACTTCGTTGCCGAGCATCAGCAGGATGCGGTCGCCGCGCTTCGCACCGAGCCGGGCGAGGAAGTTCGCGACCTGGCCGGAGCGGGCCGAGAGCTGCGCGTAGCTGAGCCTGGCCTGCGCACCGGACTCCTCGACGATGTGCAGCGCCGGTGCGGTGTTGTCCCGGGCGATCACGTCGAAGTAATCGAGCGCCCAGTTGAAGCGTTCGAGTTGCGGCCAGGCGAAGCCGGCCACCGCGGCGGCGTAGTCGGTGCGCGTGGCCAGCAGGTGGTCGCGCGCTACGAGGAAGCGTTGCAGTTCGGACATCGGTGTCTCCTGGAACCCGGCGAGGGTCCTCGCCGGACTGCGGTCGAGTTTCGGTCGAGTTTAGCAGCGGGTCGTCGGCGCGCTGCTCCTCAGCCGGACAGCGGCGCGAAGTCGTAGCCCCGGCCGCGCCGCTCCAGCCGGCCGACTCCCGGCCGGGGCAGGTGGAAGCCGGCAACCAGCAGGCCCTCGGCGACGGCCATCTCCATCACGCGGCGGCGCGTCCGGCGCGCAGCATCGGCGTCCATGTCGAAGCTCACCGCCCAGTCGGGATTGCGCACGAAGAGCGCGGCGACGTTGGTGAGATCGCCCCAGTAGAGCAGGCGCTGCCCGCCCTCGGTGAGCATGAACATCGTGTGGCCTGGGGTGTGGCCGTAGGCGGCGACTGCGGTGATTCCCGGCAGCAGTTCCCGTCCCGGCACGAAGCGCTCGACCGATGCCGCCATCGGCGCGAACACGCGACGCACCGCAGTGAAGGCGCCGCGCTGCGCGATCGGCGCCGCGTTCATCCGGGCGTCGTCCATCCACCAGTTCCACTCGGCAGCCGGCACCAGGACGCGCGCCTTCGGGAACACCGCATTCCCCTGGCGATCGCGCAGGCCGTTGATGTGGTCGCCGTGGAAGTGGGAGATCAGCACCGTGTCGATCGAGGCAGGGTCGACCCCGGCGCCTTCGAGGTGGACGAGCAGCCGTCCCGAGGTCGGTGCGCCGAAGCCGCCGGTGCCGGCGTCGATCAGCACCCGGTTCGCTCCGGTGTCGACCAGCAGCGCGCTCAGCGGGATCGAGATCCGGTCGGTGGGCAGTCCGGCGTCGCGCAGTGCCGCCTGCACCTGCCCGAGCGGCGCGTTGCGCACGAAGCCTTCGCGCAGCGGCATCTCGAAGCTGCCGTCCGACACCGAGCTGACCGTCCAGCGGCCCAGCGGCAAGCGCGCGAGCCCGGGGCCGGGACGCGGCAGCGCCGGTGCACCGGTCGGCTGCGCGGCGCCGGGCGCGGGGACGGGCGCCGCGCAGCCGGCCAGCCCGGCCGCGCCGAGGGCTGCGCCGAGGCTCAGGAAGGACCTGCGCTCGCGGGACATCGTGGCCTCCTCATGCGTGGCGACGGGTCCGGCAGGCGACGGGGTCGCCGCCTGCGGCGGGCCCTCCGGTTCAGGCTCCGGCGGCGCGGCGCGCCTTTCGCGCCGCCTGGAACTCGCCCATCATGCGCGTCGGCTCGGGGCTGTCCCAGGCCGCGGCGAAGGCGTCGATCCCGGCGCGCACCGCCTCGCGCATCGGAAGATCCTCCCAGCGCCGGATCAGCTGCTTCTGCAGGCGGACCGCTTCGGCGCCGGTGTGCAGCAGGCTGTCGATCCAGCGGTCGACCGTCGCGTCGAGCTGCGCCGCGGGGACCACCCGCTCGACCATGCCCCAGGCCAGGGCTTCGTCCGTGCCGAAGTTTTCGCCCAGCAGCAGCATCTCGCGCGCGCGTCCCCAGCCCACCAGGCCCGGCAGCAGCGCTGCCTCGACCACCGACGGGATGCCCAGCTTGACCTCGGGCATGCCGAACTGCGCACCCTCGGCGGCGACGCGAAGGTCGCAGGCTGCCGCCAGCTCCAGGCCGGCCCCCAGCGTGAAGCCCTGGATGCGCGCGATCACCGGCACCGGCAGCTCGCGCACCGCGTGGCAGCAGCGATGCACCCGCGTGATGAAGGCGCGCGCGGCCTCGCCGTCGGTCACCGCCGCCATCTCGTCGATCGCCGCGCCACCGACGAAGGCCTTCTCGCCCGCACCGGTGATCACGAGCGCGCGCAGGCCTTCGGTGGCCGCCAGCGCCTCGACCTTGTCGACGAACTCGGTCATCAGCGCGCTGTTCAGGCTGTTGAGGCGGCGTTCGTTGTCGATGGTCAGGTGGGCGATCCTTGCGCCCGGGGGGCGCTCCTCGATGCGTACCTTCACGCCCTGCGGTCGCGGGTCCGGCATGGTCTGATCCTCGTTCTCGATACCGCTCTTGGCGCGGGTCGGCGGCAGCCTTCGGGCGGGCGGCGGACGCCCGGGGCAGTGCGGTCCGTTGCGGACCTCCCTTCACGGATCTGCCGATCTTAGCGCAGGCGTCCTCGGAAACCGCGAGCTCGCGAGCCCCGATGCCCGAGCGGCATCGTCAGGCACGACCGGCGCCCGTCGCGCAGACGGGCGCCGGCCTATCACTTCAGGCGCGATGCGAACCTGCGCATGCCGCCGAGCCAGCGATCGTAGTCGCCGGCCTTGCGGCGGAAGTAGTCGATCACCTCCGGGTGCGGCAGGATCAGGAAGGCCTCGGAGTCGATCCCCTCGACGCAGGCCTGCGCCACTGCCTCGGGCGAGACCACGCCGTCGGTGCGTGCCGCGGTGGATGCGGGCCGATCCTGGATCATCGGGGTGTCGACCGCCTGCGGGCAAAGCACCGACACCCTGATCCCGTCGGAGCCGTGGCGGATGGCCAGCCACTCGGCGAGTGCGATCGCGGCGTGCTTGCTGACCGCGTACGCAGCCGAAGGCAGCGAGGTGATCAGGCCCGCGGCCGATGCGGTGCTCAGCAGGTAGCCCCCGCCGCGCGCCTTCATTCCAGGAATCGCCGCGCGTGCCGCGTACAGGTGCGCCATCACGTGCACCTGCCAGTTCAGGTCCCAGTCGGCATCGGGCGCGTTCTCGTCGCCGTCGCGGATCAGTCCGGCGTTCGAGAAGAACACGTCGGGACCCCCGAAGCGTTCCTCGGCCGCGGCCACCAGCGCTCGCACGTGCGCCTCGTTGCCGACGTCGCCCGGCACCGCGAGCGCGGGCACCGGCGCGCCGGCGCCCGCTCCGTCGCGCGACAGCGCGGCGGCGAGCGCCTCGAGCCCTGCCGCCTGGCGCGGCAGGTCGGCGAGCACCAGCCCGCGCGGGCGCTCGGCGGCGAAGCGCAGCGCGAGCGCCCGGCCGATGCCGCTGGCTGCGCCGGTGATCACGATGGTCTTGTCGGTCAGTTTCACTGGATCTCCTCGTCGAGGCGGCCGCCGGAGCCGGCGGCCGGGTCGGCTCCGATGGTAGAGGGGAAGCCGGGCGGCCATGCCCGGGTTTTCCCGCAGTCTGTCAGAATCCGGACCCGGGCGGTCCGGTCGTCGAATGACGAAGGATGGCCGGCCCATGCGCCCAGTGGCGAGGAATCCGCGGAATCCCGACGCGCCGACACGATCGGCGATCCGCCCCGACGAGGACACAAGAGCCATGAAGACAGCCCCGAGCGTGCCGCACGGCACTGGTCGACGCACCCTGCTGCGGCTGGTCGCAGCCTCCGGTGCGGCGGCCGTGCTTCCAGCCCTGGCCGCGGATCCCTGGCCGAGCCGCACGATCCGGCTGGTCGTCCCCTATCCGCCCGGCGGCCCCACCGACACCTCCGCGCGCATCCTCGCCGCCACGCTGGCGGAGCGCCTGAAGCAGAAGGTGATCGTCGACAACAAGCCGGGCGCTTCCGGGTCGATCGGAATCGAGAACGTGGTGCGCAGCGCGCCCGACGGCTACACCCTCGGTGTGCTCGCGAACCCGACGCTGATGAGTCCGCTGCTCGGCGTCAAGCAGAGCTACGACGTGCTGCGCGGCACCACTCCGATCGGACTGGCATACGAGATCCCGCTGGTGCTGATGATCAACGAGAAGGCGCTGCCCGGGGTGACGAACGTGCGCGAACTGCTCGCGAAGGGCAAGGCGGCGCCGAAGCCGCTCGCCTACGCGACGCCCGGGGTCGGCAGCTTCTCGCACCTGATCACCGAGTCGCTCGAGGCGCTGACGGGAGTCGAGTTCGAGCACGTCTCGTACAAGGGCAGCGCGCCCGCGATCGCCGATGTGATCGCGGGCCACGTTCCGATCATGTTCTCGGACATGATCGCCGCGCTTCCGCACATCAAGGCCGGCAAGCTGCGCGCGCTCGCGGTGGCGTCTGCCGCGCGCACCAGCTTCACGCCGGACGTGCCCACGCTGAAGGAGCAGGGCTACCCGCTCGAGGCCTTCAGCTGGGGCGGCCTGGCCGGGCCTCCGGGGCTGCCCGCGCCGATCGTCGAGCGCCTGAGCGCCGAGCTCGAGGCCGCGCTCGCGGATCCTTCGGTCCGCGAGAAGCTGATGGCCGCGGGCTGCCAGCCGTTCTGGAGCACGCCGGCGAAATTCCAGGAGCACCTGCTCGCGGACCACGCGAAGTGGAGCAAGGTGATCCAGGAGCGCGGGATCCGCGTGGAGTGAGCTCTGGCGGGCCACGGCCCGGGGCAGGGGTCGCGCGGACCGCAGGGCCCCTGGCCGAGGCCTCGGCTCAGTCGAGCGTCAGCGTCACCTTCGCCCAGGCGAAGCGACCGGGTTCGTTGACCCGCAGCGCCTGCGCATCGTAGCCGGCGACCGCCACTGCGGCGCGGCTGATGTGCTCGGCGTAGGTGCGGTCGAAGACGTTGTCGACGCCGAAGCTGAGCAGCACCCGGCGGTCGAGGCGGTAGCTCGCGTTCAGCGCGAGCGTTGCGAAGCCGCCGGTCGGGCCGAGATCCTGGCCGACGATGTTGCCGTGGTTCAGGTGCACGCGGCCCTGGCGTGCGACCACGCGGGTGAGGCCGCCGAGTTCGAGCCGGTCGCGCCGCCAGGACAGGCCCAGCCGCAGCTCGTCGGGCGGCGTCTGCGCCAGCGGAACCCCCATCGTGTCGTTGTCGGCGCGAACGTGCGCGTAGCTGCCGCGCAGCGTCCAGCCCGGAGCGAAGCGCCAGGCGAGGTCGGCCTCGAAGCCGTGGCGGGTCGCGTCGACGTTGAGCACCCGGCACTTGGCGGGGTTGGAGCCGCAGCTGCCGGCGGCGGCCGGGTCCACGTAGGTCAGCAGGAAGTCGTCGATCCGGGACCAGAACACCGAGACCGAGCCGGCGAGCTTCTCGCCGCTCCAGATCAGGCCGGCGTCGAGCTGCGTGTTCTTCTCGGGCGCGGCCTTGCCGGCCGACGTGAGGCCGTTGTAGGTGGTGGCCTCCCAGTGATCCATCGGCCGCTGCCCGTGCCCCAGTCCGACGAAGCCGGTGAGGGCGGGGCCGGAGAAATCGTGCTCGTAGCGCATGAACCCGCCCGTCAGCGCTTCGGACGCGCTGCCGTTTGGCGCGCCGGTGGCAGCCGCGAAGCGGTCCGCAGAGAAGCGGTCGTGCCGCAGGCCGCCAATGAGCCGTCGGGACGCGGACAGCGCGTGGGTGAGTTCGGCGAACACGCCGGTGGTCGCGGATTCGAAGTCCAGGCCGCGCGGTCGGCTGCCCACCGGCGCGAGCGCCGCGCCGCTGTAGGAGCGGACCGTGTGCCGGTTCTCCTGGCGGTCCAGACCCACGGTCAGCGAAGTGGCGGAGCCCGGTGCGAGTTCCGCTTCGGCGCGCATGCCGTTGGTGCGGCGGTCGGGGTTGTTCCAGGAGTAGTTCGCCGACGCGGGTCTCGCGCGCAGCGAGTAGTTGTCCATCACGTGGTCGATGTAGTTGTGATCGAGCTGCACGCGCACCCGACGCACCCGCTCGGACAGGTTGCGCTTCTCGAACTTCAGCCCGAAGCCCTCGCGATCGAAGACGCTGCCATCCATGGCGCGGTCCGCATAGGCGGCCCTGGCGTCGCTGCGCACCGCCGAGAGCTCGACGCGGGTGTGGTCGTCCGGAGTCCAGCCGGCGCTCATCGCCTGGCTGCGACGCTGGTAGAGGGAGTGCACCAGACGGCCGCTGCCGTCGCGGTAGCTGTCGGACTCGGAGTGCGTGACCGTGCCGCGCAGCTGGAAGCGCGGGTTGCCGCCGCTCGCATCGAGCATTCCGTCGAGCCGTCCCCAGCCGCCCGCCATCAGGCTGGCGTGAGCGCGCGCGCCCGGCGCGTCGAAGCGGGGTGCGTCGCGCTCGAAGAGCACCACGCCGGCCAGGTTGCCGTTGCCGTGCAGCACCGTCTGCGGGCCCTTGATCACGCGCACACGATCGTAGGCCTCCGGGAACACGTAGGCGGTGGGCGGATCCATCCTCATTCCGCAGCCGCCGTGGAACTCGGCGCCGTCGAGCAGCACGTTCAGCCGCGAGCCCGCCAGGCCGCGCAGCACCGGATCGCCGTCGGTGCCGCCCTTGCGGATCAGCGTGAAGCCGGGGATGTTCTTCAGGAAGCTTGCGCCGTCGCTGGCCGGCACCGGCTGCTGCGGGGCCTTCGGGTCGTTGACGGCGACCAGCGGCTCGCGCATGCGCGGTGCGGTGACCACGACTTCGCCGAGGGACGAATCCGAGGCGAAGACGGCGGCGGGGAGCGCGGTGATCGCGGCCGCGATGAGGGAGAGTCGGATATCCATGTCGGTGTTCTGTCCAGTCGTTGCTGTGTCGGCGTGCGTGCGCCGGGGCTCGCAAGGGGCCCGGCGCGCACACAGGCGCGCCCGTCGGGCGGGCGGCGCGCGTTTGGAGTGGGTCTGCGCCAGCAGCCGGCAGGCGGCCGCCGGGCCGCCGCCGCGCGAAGCGCGGTTCAGGCGACGACTGGAGGTGCGCGGGGTTGCGCGGCCCGCCAGGGATCGGACGCGGACGGCGCGTGCAGGAAGCGCCTGGGCAGCGCAGGACTTTCGGCTGGGGCCGAAACGAAGGTCGACCGCGCAGGCGGTGGCGCGCAGTGGCCACCGTGGGGGAGACAGAATGGACAGTCCGTGGCGCCGCTGCCGAGGCCGGGCGCCGCGGGTTCGGAGTCCGTGAGGTCCGCGCCCGGAATCGCGCGACAGACCTCGCCCCAGGTGTCGGGCGCAGCGGCAGCGCGCATCGCGTGCGACAGGCCAGGGGCGAGCGCCGCTGCCAGCGTCGCCACGAGGGCGATGCTGGCGATGCGCGCGAGCAGGCGACGGCCGAAGGTCATCGCGGCACTCTAGCGCAGCCCTGCCGCGATTCCGGCAGAGGCGGCTGGCGACGCAGCGAAGCCCTGACCGGAGTCAAGGGAACGACGGACGGAACCGCCGAGTCGGTCGTCGGGCCGATGCAGTGCGCGGTCGCTCGCGCACCGGTGACCGGGGAGGGCCGCTCAGCGCGACAGCGTGCGGGCGATCCGTTGCGGATCCCGGTGCGCCTGATAGCCGAACCACAGGCTCTGCGCGATCCGGCGCGCGAGCTCGTTCGCGCGCGTCTGCATAGGCTCGTTGTCGATGTCGCGTACCGTCTCGTCGAAGAGCGTCAGCCAGCGGTGGAACATCTCTGGCTCCAGGCCGGGAAGCGCCACGTGCGCCGGCATCGGCGTGCCGCGGTAGCGCGCGGTGCCGCGCAGCGTGGACGACCAGAAGTCGACCATCTTGGAGAGGTGGTGATCCCAGTCGTGGATGTGTGCGTCGAAGACCGGACCGAGCACCGCGTCATCGCGCACCTTCGCGTAGAAGTCGTGGACGAGGCGGACGACTTCGTCCTCGGTGCAGAGTTCGGGGGTGGGCATGGCGACGACCGGAAGCGGAAGATGCGGAAGCGATGAATCTTATACCAGGCGCCGCGCCGGCGGCGCGCGCCGTCAGCGCCTGTGCTCGTCGTGATCGTCCTGCCGGCCCTGGCGCCAGTTGCGCAGCGCCCACCAGGCGAGCGCGCCGAAGAAGATCAGGTTGATCGCGGCGCCGGCGATCCAGAATCCGGTCATGGTCCGCGTGTCCGGCTACTGCTCGACGAAGGCCCGTTCGATCACGTAGTCGCCCTGTCGCGTGGTGCTGCCTTCCTGGAAGCGGCGCACGTCGAGCAGCGCCTTGAGCTCCTTGAGCATCGCCGGGCTGCCGCACAGCATCACCCGGTCCTCGGCCGGGTCCAGCGGCGGCAGGCCGAGGTCGGCGGCGAGCTTGCCGGACTGGATCAGGTCGGTGATCCGACCCGTGGTGTGGAACTCCTCGCGGGTCACCGTCGGGTAGTAGCGCAGCTTGCCGGCGACGATCTCTCCGAGCACTTCGTCCCGGGGGAGCTCCTCCTCCAGGTACTGCCGGTAGGCGAGCTCGGCGACCTCGCGCACTCCGTGCACCAGGATCACCTGCTCGAAGCGTTCGTAGGTCTCGGGATCGCGCACGATCGCCATGAAGGGCGCCAGCCCCGTGCCGGTGCCGAGCAGGTACAGGCGCCTGCCGGGCAGCAGGTAGTCGATCAGCAGCGTTCCGGTCGGCTTGCGCCCGACGATGATCCTGTCGCCTGGTCGGATGTGCTGCAGTCGCGAGGTGAGCGGGCCGTCGGGCACCTTGATGCTGAGGAACTCGAGGTGGTCCTCGTAGTTCGCGCTGACGATGCTGTAGGCGCGCATCAGGCGCTTGCCGTCGACCTGCAGGCCGATCATCGTGAAGTGCCCGTTGCTGAACCGCAGCGCGCGGTCGCGGGTGGTGGTGAAGCTGAAGAGATGGTCGGTCCAGTGGTGGACGCTCAGGACCTCTTCCTCTGCGAATGCGCTCATCTGGGGATTTCCATGCCGGTGCCCGACGTCCGGGCCGGCGCCGCACGGGCGACGGTCCGGCGCCGTCGGCCGAATGCGGGATCGAGCGGAATCTACTCCGGATGCTGCATTGCCGCAATGCGAAAGCGCAAGTTCACATGGTGGTCGGGCTGGGGCGGCCCTCGAACGACCTGCTAACCTGTGGCGACACCCGGAGGAACCGGGGGCGGAGGAGACATGAACGCGAGTCGCGTAGCGCACGATCCGATGGCGCGGCAATGAGCGGTTCGGATCGACACGAGGACCTGCGCCCCGAGTTGCAGACGGTGCTCGAGGCACGGCGTGCGCTGCTCGACGAGGCACGTCCGCAGACGGTCGCCCGGCAGCACGCGCGCGGGCGCCTGACGGCGCGCGAGGCGCTTGCCGCGCTGGTCGATGCCGACAGCTTCGTCGAGTACGGCGGCCTGGCGCGGCCCGCCGTCGATGGCATCGACGGTCCGGCCGACGGGCTCGTGATGGGAACCGCGAAGATGGGCGGGCGTCCGGTCGACCTGGTGCTGTACGACTACACGGTGCTGGGCGGCAC
Organism: Pseudomonadota bacterium; assembly: GCA_963204785.1. Classification (GTDB taxonomy): domain Bacteria; phylum Pseudomonadota; class Gammaproteobacteria; order Burkholderiales; family Burkholderiaceae_E; genus Quisquiliibacterium. Next base: position 65,507 of record CAUJHG010000026.1, read on the forward strand.
GCAGAGCGCGGTCAACCACATGAAGATCAGCCGGATGTTCGAGCACGCGCTCAGGCATCGGCTGCCGGTGATCTGCTGGCTCGACGGCGGCGGGGCGCGCACGCAGGACATGATGGTGATGGCGCGTGGGCGCGCGACCACCTTCGTGAGCTTTGCGCGCCTCTCGGGGGTGGCGCCCACGATCGGGATCGTCCCCGGCCGGGCCTTTGCAGGGCACGCCAACCTTGCGGGGATGTGCGATCTGCTGATCGCGGTGCGCGGCGCTGCGCTCGGGCTCGCAGGCCCGCCGCTGGTGGAGGCGGCGCTCGGAGTGAGGCTCACGCCCGAGGAGATCGGGCCAGTCGATGCGCATGTCGCCTCGGGCGTGGTCGACCTGCTCGCCGAAGACGACGCGCACGCCGCCGCGCTTGCGCGTCGATACCTTTCGTACTTCGGCCCGGCGCAAGCGCCGGGCGAGGCGCCAGATCCCCTGGTGCTGCGCTCGATAATTCCCGCGAACCCGCGTCGGGCCTACGACGTGCGCAAGGTGATCGCGCACCTGGCGGATGTCGACAGCACCTTCGAGATCAAGCCTTCCTGCGGGAGGTCGGTGGTCACCGCGCTGGCGCGCCTTGGCGGACGCACGGTCGGTGTGATCGGCAGTCAGCCGATGCACTCCGCGGGGGCGATCGACAGCGCTGCATCGATCAAGGCGGCGCGCTTCGTGCAGATCTGCGACGCCTACGACATCCCGCTGCTGCTGCTGTGCGACACGCCTGGTCTGATGGTCGGACCCGAGGCCGAGAAGACCGGACTGGTGCGCCACAGCGGCCGGATGCTGTCGGCGATCGCCAATGCGACCGTGCCGCTGATGACCGTCGTGCTTCGCAAGGCCTACGGGCTCGGCTACTACATCATGGGCTCGCAGGCGCTGGATCCCGCAGTGCTGCTGGCCTGGCCGACCGCCGAGTACGGCGGGATGGGTCTCGAGGGCGCCGTGAGCATCCTGCACAGGCGCGAGCTCGAGGCGATCGTCGATCCTGCCGAACGCGGCGCCCGGCACCGCGAGCTCACCGAGCGCCTGAAGCAGGAGCACCGCGCGATCGAGACGGCAGGCAGGTTCATCTACGATGACGTGATCGACCCGGCCGATACGCGCGAAATCCTGCTGCGCACGCTGGAGACCCTTCCGCCGTCGCCGCCGCTGCGTACCGGGCGCAAGCGGATCATCGAGCCTTTCTGAATGCCCGGTGACGCCGCGCGCATGGCGTCGGATCCTGCGGCCTGCGGGGCCGATGGAGAAGGAATGAAGCAGACCATGCCAGCCGCGGAGGCGGCGACCCGAGCGGACGCACCTTCGGGCGAAGCACCGCTCGACATGATGCGTCGTGCACGCCATGCGCTGTCCGACGAGGCTCGCGCCGCGGCGATCGCGCGCCAGCACGCGGCCGGCAAGCTCGGCGCCCGCGAGCGCATCGCGCTGCTCGTCGACCCGGGCAGCTTCCAGGAGTTCGGCGCCTTCGTCGAGCCCAAGCGCAGCACTGCCGACACCGAGTCGCTGCAGGCGCCCGCCGACGGGGTGATCACCGGCTATGCGAAGGTCGACGGACGGGCAGTCTGCGTCGCGTCCTTCGACTACACGGTGCTCGGCGGCTCCAACGGACGGGTGGGCGGGCACAAGATCGACCGGCTCGTCGAGGCGGCGCTCGAGAACGGCCACCCGGTCGTGCTGCTGCTCGACGGTGGCGGACACCGGATCCAGGAAGGGCTCGACAGCGCGCACTTCGCCGAAGGATCGCGCTTCTTCCAGTCGATCGTGCGGATCTCGGGCTGGGTGCCCGTGGTGGCAGCGGTCATGGGGCCGGGATTCGCAGGACCGTCGAACTTCGCGGCAGTGTCGGACTTCGTCGTGATGGTGCGTGGCACCTCGACGATGGGCGTCGCCGGCCCGGCGCTCGTGCGCGCAGGCACCGGCGAGGATTTCGACAACGACTCGCTCGGCGGCGCCCAGGTGCAGGTCGATCGCAACGGGCTCGCCGATCTGGCCGCCGAGGACGACCGGCACGCGATCGGGCTCGTGCGTCGCTACCTCTCCTATCTGCCGTCGAACGCAGGGCTGCCCGCGCCGGTGCTGGCCTGCGCGGACCCTCCCGGGCGTCGCGAGGAAGCGCTGCTCACGCTGGTGCCGGAGAACTCGCGCCGCGCCTATGACGTGCGCAAGGTGATTGCAGCGATCGCGGACCTCGACAGCGTCTTCGAGATCCGGCCCACCTATGCGAAGAACATCGTCGTCTGCCTGGCGCGCTTTGGCGGCCGGCCGGTGGGCATCATCGCGAACCAGCCGATGCAGCTTGCCGGAACCCTGGACGTGCCCGCCTGCGAAAAGGCTGCGCACTTCGTCTCGATGTGCGATGCCTTCGGGCTGCCTCTGATCTACCTGATCGACGTCCCTGGCTTTCTGCTCGGCGGTGCGGCCGAGCGCAGCGGGCTCGCCCGGCGCAGCGCACGGATGATCTACGAGCTCGGTCAGGCCACGGTGACGCGGATCTCGGTCGTGCTGCGCAAGGGATATGGCCTCGGTTACATCGCAATGTGCGGTGGGCGCAGCTTCGACGCGGATCTCTGCGTGGCCTGGCCCACTGCGGAGATCTGCGCGATGTCGGTCGAAGGTGCGGTCGACGTCGCCTATCGCAGGCAGGTCGCTGCCGCCGAGGATCCCGGTGCGAAGCGTGCGGAGCTGATCGCGCGCTTCCGCGGACAACTGGGTGCGCTGAACGCTGCCTCGGACTTCGGCATCGACGACGTGATCGACCCGCGTGACACGCGCGCGCTCATCGTCGCGACGCTAGAGCGCTGCGGGCCGCGCAAGCAGTTCGCGCGCTTTCCGAACCGGCGCCACGGCATCTCGCCGGTCTGACATGCGTCGCCGCGAAACACGCGGTACCGGCGGCGTCGGGGGTATCGGTCGGCGAACGCTGCTGCGCATGGCAGACTTTGTTCCGTGCCGCCGCAGGCTTGCGCAGCAGGCTCGTCGGGCGTGCCCGGCGCGCGTCGAAACAACACGAGAAACGGAGAGTCAATGAGCGAAGACAACACCCAGCCCGGAACGATCCGCCGGATCGACGGCGGCTTCGAGGGGCGCATCGAGCGCATCTACGGGCACGAGCAGGGCGCGATCTGGCGCATGCTGACCGAGCCGCAGGCGCTTGCGCAGTGGCTTGCGCCCGGCACGATCGAGCTTCGCGCCGGCGGCGCGGTGCGCATCGACTTCGCCGACAGCGGCACGGTGATCGAGAGCACGGTGCTCGCGCTCGATGCTCCGCGACTGCTCGAGTATTCGTGGAGCAGCGGCAGTGAGCCCGCGCGGCCCTTGCGCTGGGAGCTCGAAGCCGTGGAAGGCGGGACACGACTCTCGCTGACGGTGCGCATTCCCGGCACCGAGGACGCCTCGAAGGCATGCGCGGGCTTCGATGCCCACCTCGACATGCTGGCCGGGGCTCTCGAGGGCGTCCCGATCAAGTTCCCCTTCCAGCGCTACCTCGACGCGCGCAAGCACTACCAGCAGCTGCTGGGCGCATAGCGCGCAAGCGCCGACGATACTCCCGAGCACTTCCGCTGCCCGTCGCAACGTCCAAGGAGATCTGCATGTCCCGTGCCCTGCTTCTCGACCTGATCATCGGCGATGAAATCCCCTCCCTGCGCAGCGACGCCGACGTCGCGGCGATCGAGAAGGTGCCCTACGGGCAGCGCATCGCGGCGGCCAGCACCTATGATGCGATCCGCCTCGGTGCGCAGCACGATCCGGCTGCCCCGGCGCTGCAGTTCCTGCCGACTGCGAGCCCGGACGACACTCCGATCGTGATCAGCCACGCGCAGTTCCTCGCACGGGTCACCCAGACGGCGAACATGTTCCATTCGCTCGGAGTGGGCCCGAAGGACGTGGTGAGCTTCCTGCTGCCGCTGATGCCGCAGAGCTTCTTCACGCTCTTCGGCGCCGAGGCCGCCGGGATCGTCAACCCGGTGAACCCGCTGCTCGAACCGCACCAGCTCGCCGAGATCCTCGAAGCCGCCGGCACCAGGGTGCTGGTGGCGCTCGGACCGACCGAGGGAAGCGACATCTGGGAGAAGGTGCTGAAGGTGCGCGAGCAGATCAGGCATCCGATGACCATCGTCCAGGTCGGCGGCCCTGGCGACGAGGCCAGGGGTGTCCACGGCTTCGACGCGCTGGTCGCGGCCCAGCCGGCCGACCGGCTGCTCAGCGGGCGCACGATTGCCGCGAGCGACACTGCCGCCTACTTCCACACCGGAGGAACGACCGGAACGCCCAAGCTGGTTCGCCACACGCACGCGAACCAGGTCTATCAGGCCTGGGCGCTGAACCTGATCCTGAAGACCGAACCGGGCGGCAGGATGCTGTTCGGAATGCCGCTCTACCACGTCGGCGGCTCGCTGTCGCAGGCACTGGCGACGCTGGCGTCGGGCGGTTGCCTGGTGGTTCTGTCGGCCAGCGGCTGGCGCAACCCGTCGGCGACCAGGAACCTCTGGAAGCTGGTCGAGCGTTTCCGGCCTTCGGTGCTGAGCAGCGTCCCGACGGTGCTCGCCGCCGCAGTGGCGATGCCCACCGGCGATGCCGACATCTCGAGCCTGAAGTACTCGGCCGGCGGCGGCTCGGCGATCCCCATCGCGGTTGCGCACGGCCTTCACGGCAAGCTCGGCACCCCGGTGATCGAGGTCTACGGGATGACCGAGACCAGCAGCGTGCACACGCTGTCCTTTCCGGAGCGGGAGCTGCGCATCGGTTCGGTCGGTCACGCGGTTCCCTACAGCAGGGTGCGGATCGTCAGGCTGGGCGCCGACGGCAGCTATCTCGGCGATTGCGCGGTCGACGAGATCGGCGTGGTAGCGATGTCCGGCCCCGGCGTGTTCGACGGATACGTCAACGAGGTCCACAACAAGGGCGCCTTCGTCGAGCCGGGCTGGGTCAATTCCGGCGATCTGGGACGGATCGACGCCGACGGCTACCTGTGGATCACCGGGCGCGCCAAGGATCTCGTGATCCGCGGTGGTCACAACATCGATCCGCTGCCGATCGAGGAGGCCTTCTACCAGCACCCGGCAGTCGGGCTCGCCGCGGTGGTCGGGCAGCCCGATGCCTACGCGGGCGAGCTGCCCTTTGCCTACGTGGAGCTCAAGCCGGGCGCGAGCGTCGAGCCCGGCGAACTCGAGCAGTGGGTGCGCGAGCGGACTCCCGAACGGGCTGCGATCCCCGTGCAGGTGGTGGTCATCGACACGATGCCCCTGACCGGGGTGGGCAAGGTCTTCAAGCCGCAGTTGCGCTGGGATGCCGCGCAACGGACCTTCATGCGGGTGCTCGAGCCCCTGTTGCAGCGCGGCATCGCGCTCGAGGTGCGCGTCGGGGCGCACGGCACCCACGGCAGCGTCGCGACCGTGGAGATCTCAGGCGTTCCCGAGGATTCGCGGGCCGCGGTCGGGAGCGAGATCGACGCGCTGCTCGCCCCCTTCGTGATCCGCCACGTGCTTCACTGGCGATGAGGCCGGCGCCTCACATGCTGCGTCGGTACTGGCCGCCCACCTCGAACAGCGCCCTGGTGATCTGACCGAGCGAGCACACGCGCACCGCGTCCATCAGCACCGCGAAGACGTTGCCGTTCTCGATCACGGTCTGCTGCAGGCGCCGCAGCATCTCCGGGGCCGCTGTCGCGTTGCGCGCGTGGAAGGCGGCGAGCCGGTCGAGCTGGCTCTTCTTCTCCTCCTCGGTCGAGCGGGCCAGCTCGAGCGTTTCCGGCGTTGCGTCGCCGTGCGGGTTGCGGAAGGTGTTCACGCCGATGATCGGGTACTCGCCGGTGTGCTTGAGCATCTCGTAGTGCATGCTCTCGTCCTGGATCTTGCCGCGCTGGTAGCCGGTTTCCATCGCCCCCAGCACTCCGCCGCGGTCGGCGATGCGCTCGAACTCGGTGAGCACCGCTTCCTCGACCAGTTCGGTGAGCTCCTCGATGATGAACGCGCCCTGGTTCGGGTTCTCGTTCTTGGCGAGACCCCATTCACGGTTGATGATCAGCTGGATCGCCATTGCGCGGCGCACCGAGTTCTCGGTGGGCGTGGTGATCGCCTCGTCGTAGGCATTGGTGTGCAGGCTGTTGGCGTTGTCGTAGGTCGCGATCAGCGCCTGCAGCGTCGTGCGGATGTCGTTGAAGTCGATCTCCTGCGCGTGCAGCGAGCGTCCGGAGGTCTGGCAGTGGTACTTGAGCTTCTGGCTGCGCTCGTTGGCCCCGTAGCGCTCCTTCATCGCCACCGCCCAGATGCGCCGCGCCACGCGGCCCATCACGGTGTACTCCGGGTCCATCCCGTTGGAGAAGAAGAAGCTCAGGTTCGGCGCGAAGTCGTCGATGTGCATTCCGCGTGCGAGATAGGCCTCGACGAAGGTGAAGCCGTTGGACAGCGTGAACGCGAGCTGGCTGATCGGGTTGGCGCCGGCCTCGGCGATGTGGTAGCCGCTGATGCTCACCGAGTAGAAGTTGCGCACGTCGTGATGGACGAAGTACTCCTGGATGTCGCCCATCACCTTCAGTGAGAACTCGGTCGAGAAGATGCAGGTGTTCTGGCCCTGGTCCTCCTTGAGGATGTCGGCCTGCACCGTGCCGCGCACCGTGGCCAGCGTCCACGCGCGGATCTTCTCGATCTCGTCGTCGGTGGGCTCGCGGCCGTTCTGATCGCGGAACTTGTCGATCTGCTGGTCGAGCGCGGTGTTCATGAACATCGCGAGGATGGTCGGGGCCGGCCCGTTGATCGTCATCGACACCGAGGTGGCCGGGTCGCACAGATCGAATCCGGAGTACAGCACCTTCATGTCGTCGAGCGTGGCGATGCTCACGCCCGAGTTGCCCACCTTGCCGTAGATGTCCGGGCGCAGGTCGGGATCGTGGCCGTACAGGGTCACCGAGTCGAAGGCCGTGGAAAGCCGCTTGGCGGGCATGCCCTCGGAGAGCAGCTTGAAGCGCCGGTTGGTGCGGAAGGGATCGCCCTCGCCTGCGAACATCCGGGTCGGATCCTCGCCCTCGCGCTTGAACGCGAACACGCCCGCGGTGTAGGGGAAGCTGCCGGGGACGTTCTCGAGCAGCAGCCACTTCAGCAGCTCGCCGTGGTCCTCCCAGGACGGCAGCGCGACCTTGCGGATCTTCGTGCCGGAAAGGGAGAGCCGGGTGAGCCCGGTGCGGATCTCCCTGTCGCGGATCTTCACCACGTACTCGTCGCCCGAGTAGGCGCGGACCATGTCGGGCCACATCGCCAGCAGCTTGCGCGCGTGCGGATCGATGCGCTCCTCGCGCGCCGCAGCCTGGGCCTCGAGCGCCTGGAGCGCGTCGCCGCCGGTCTTCGCCTCGACGAGCATGCGCCGCGACTCGCGCAACTGCTGCACCTCGCGCGCCAGCCGGCTCTCGATGCGCGAGCGCTCCTTGTAGCCGCGCACTGCAGTGGCGATGTCGGCCAGGTAGCGTACGCGCGCCGGGGGCACGATCACCACCTGGTTGGACGAATGGCGCCCGGTGATCTTCGGCAGCCGCCCTGCCGACGGGTCGATCGGCAGGCCCAGCTCGACCAGCCTGGGAAGCATTCCCTGGTACAGCGCGGTCACGCCGTCGTCGTTGAAGCGCGAGGCCTGGGTGCCGTAGACCGGCATCTCGTCGGGGCGGCGATTGAACAGTTCGCGGTTGCGCTGATACTGCTTGGAGACGTCGCGAAGCGCGTCGGCCGCGCCCTTGCGATCGAACTTGTTGATCGCAACGAAGTCGGCGAAGTCGAGCATGTCGATCTTCTCGAGCTGGCTCGCCGCGCCGAACTCCGGGGTCATCACGTACAGGGTGGCGTCGACCAGCGGAACGATCGCAGCGTCGCCCTGGCCGATCCCGGAAGTCTCGACGATGATCAGGTCGAAGCCCGTCGCCTTGCAGGCCGCGATCACGTCGGGAAGCGCCTGGCTGATCTCGCTGCCCGCCTCGCGCGTGGCCAGCGAGCGCATGAAGATGTTCGGATGGCTGATCGCGTTCATCCGGATCCGGTCGCCGAGCAGGGCGCCGCCGGACTTGCGCCGGGTCGGGTCGACCGAGATGATCGCCAGGCGCAGGCCGTCGTCGTGGTCCAGCCGGAAGCGACGCACCAGCTCGTCGGTGAGCGAGCTCTTGCCTGCGCCGCCGGTGCCCGTGATGCCGAGGGTCGGCGTCCTGGTCGTGGCCGCGCGCTCGTGGATCCCGGCGCGCAGCGCGGGGTCGGCTTCGCCGATCTCGAGGGCGGTGATCGCCTGGGCCAGCGCACGGTGCGAGCCGACGATCCGGTCGGCCGATTTCGGCGCGAACTGCGCCAGGTCGACGTCGCAGCGGCTGATCATGTCGGTGATCATTCCCTGCAGCCCCATGCGCTGGCCGTCTTCGGGGCTGTAGATGCGTGCGACGCCGTAGTCGTGCAGCCGCCTGATCTCGGCAGGGACGATCACGCCACCGCCGCCGCCGAAGACCTTCACGTGCTGCGCGCCGGCCTCCCGGAGCAGGTCGATCATGTACTCGAAGAATTCGACGTGACCGCCCTGGTAGGACGAGATCGCGATCCCGTGCGCGTCCTCCTGCAGCGCGCACTCGACGATCTCCTGGACCGAGCGATTGTGACCCAGGTGGATCACCTCGCAGCCCTGCGCCTGCAGGATGCGCCGCATGATGTTGATCGACGCGTCGTGGCCGTCGAAGAGCGACGCGGCGGTGACGAAGCGCACCTTGTTCTTCATGCGGTAGCCGGCGAGCTGCTGCTGGTCGGAGAGATCGGTCATGGTCGCTGTCCTGCTGGATGCGCGTCGCGGTCGCGACGCGGTCGTGTTGGTCGCCCGATTGGAGGTTCCTGCCAGTATCGCCTCGGGGCAGGCTGTCGGCAAAGCCGGTTGCGTGCGGGGCCCGCGAAGCGTAGATGACGTTTACGTAAACGTCAATGACGACGCGCCTCTGCGGGCTTCACGTGTAGGATTCCCGGACTGCCAGGCGGACGTCAGATCCGCCGCGCAGTCCCCGCACCGCCAGCCCGGCGCGCGGGACACCTCGGAGGACGACATGCACGATGCAGGAGGGCCTGCGACCGTCGAAGACGCGCTCGCGCCGCGCGCGCCGACGGTGCGCACCGTCGGGTTCGAAGCGCCGCTGCGCTGGCTGGCGCGCGGCTGGGACGACTTCCGCGCCACCGGCTTCCGGGGCGCCTTCTACGGTGCGGTCTTCGCGCTGATGGGCACGCTGATCGCGCTGGTGTACGCAACGCGCTGGCAGCTCACGATGGGCCTGACTGCAGGCTTCTTCCTGATGGGCCCTTTCGTGTGCACCGGCATCTACGAACTGTCCAGGCAGCGCGCGCGGGCCGAACCGGTGAGCCTGCGCACGAGCCTGGCGTGCTGGCGGCGCAATCCTGGCGCAGTGGCATTCTTCGCCGCGATCCTGACCTTCGCGATGATCGTCTGGGCGCGGGTCTCGGTGGTGCTGTTCGCGCTGTTCTCGACCACCGACTTCCCCACCCTGCAGGGGGTGATCGCGCAGATCACCTCGGCGCGGAACCTCGAGTTCCTGCTGGTCTGGGCCGGAGTGGGCTTCGTGTTCGCCACGCTGGTGTTCGCCATCTCGGTGGTGTCGATCCCGCTCCTGCTCGATCGTCGCGCCGACACGATGGTGGCGATCTTCACCAGCGTGCGCGCGCTGCTCGCCAATCCGGGTCCGGTCTACCTCTGGGCGGCGCTGATCGTGCTGCTGGTGGGCGCAAGCCTCGCGCTGTGGTTCGGGCTGCTGGTGGTGACCGCGCCGCTCGTGGGGCACGCCACCTGGCACGCCTACCGGGAACTGGTCGGAGACTGAGACCTTTTCGCCGGGCCGCGCCCTGCTGTGGCCGGAGCAGCCCGGCGAACGCACGGGCGCGCGCGCCGCTGTCGTATCCTATCGGCCTTGCACACGAGAGGACCGACATGGGCATTCAGACGATCGGCATCATCGGCGCCGGGATCATGGGCAACGGAATCGCGCAGGTGTGCGCGGTGGCCGGCCTCCAGACCATCATGCAGGACGTCGCCGAGGCGGCGCTGGAGCGAGGCATGAAGACCATCGCCGGCTCGCTCGATCGCATCGTGCGCAAGGGCTCGATGACCGAGGCGGACCAGGCCGCGGCGCTGGCCCGCATCCGCGCGACGACCAGGGTCGAGGACCTCGCCGCAGCCGACCTGATCATCGAGGCCGCGACCGAGAACGAGGCGATCAAGATCAGGATCCTCCAGGACGTCGACCGCATCGCGAAGCCCGGGGCGATCATCGCCACCAACACCTCGTCGATCTCGATCACCCGGCTGGCCGCGGCCACCGGTCGTGCGGACCGCTTCGTCGGAATGCACTTCTTCAACCCGGTGCCGGTGATGGCGCTGGTCGAGGTGATCAGCGGCCTGCAGACCTCCGAGGAGACCGCGCAGGCGGTGGCCGAACTGGCGCGCCGCCTGGGCAAGACCCCGATCGGCGTGAAGAACAGCGCGGGCTTCGCGGTCAACCGCATCCTGTGTCCGATGCTCAACGAGGCGATCTTCACGCTGCAGGAGGGGATCGCCACGGCCGAGGAGATCGACGCCGGGATGAAGCTCGGCTGCAACCATCCGATCGGCCCGCTGGCCTTGTGCGACATGGTCGGCCTGGACACGCTCCTGGCGGTGATGAAGGTGCTCTACACGACCTTCAACGATCCCAAGTACCGGCCGGCCACCCTGCTGCAGGAGATGGTCGACGCCGGGATGCTGGGTCGCAAGAGCGGCCGCGGCTTCTACTCGTACGCGGGCAAGTAGCGCGATGGCGGGCCCCGATCTCGCGTTCTGGCAGCAGCGCTTCGAGGCGGGGCAGACGCCCTGGGATCGGGGCGGGGTCAACCCGCAGCTGCTCGCCTGGCTGGACGCCGGGGCGCTCGAACCCTGCCGGATCCTCGTCCCCGGCTGCGGCTCGGGCCACGAGGTGCTGGAGCTGGCCCGCCGCGGCTTCGACGTGGTGGCGCTCGACTTCGCCCCGGCTGCGGTGCAGCGGGTGCACGAGGGCCTGGCCGGCCTGGGCGAGGCGGGCGCGCGCGCCAGCGCGGTCTGCGCCGACGCGCTGCAGTGGCAGCCTGACGCCCCCTTCGACGCGGTCTACGAACAGACCTGTCTGTGCTCGATCTACCCGGATCACTGGGTGCGCTATGCGCAGCAGCTGCACGACTGGCTGAAGCCGGGCGGCCGGCTGTTCGCCCTGTTCGTCCAGGTGCTGCGCCCGGGCGCGGCCGAGGGCTTCATCCAGGGGCCGCCCTACCACTGCGACATCCACGGCATGCGCGCGCTGCTCGACGCAGATCGCTGGCAGTGGCCGAAGCCGCGCTATCCCCGGGTCGAGCAGCCGTCAGGGGCGGCGGAACTGGCAGTGGTGCTGCAGCGGCGCTGAGGCGGAGCGAGCCCGGCGTCGGCCAGGACCCTCGGGCGCCCGGTGCGCCGTCTCAGCCGCGGGTGGCGCCGTCGGCGTCGCCGAAGCTGCCCAGCCCGGGCAGATCCAGCACCGTGATGCCGCCGTAGCCGACGCGGATCAGTCCGGCGGCTTCGAGCAGGCGCAGCGCCTGGTTGGCCCGCTGCCTCGACAGTCCGGTCAGGTAGCCGATCTCGGCCTGGGAGATCTTCAGTTCCGGCCCGCCGCCCGGGTAGAGCACCGGGTTGAACAGTTGCGCGATGCAGCGCGCCACCCGGGCATCCGGACCGAGCAGCCGATCGAACTCAACGGTGGCTACGAACTGGCCGAGCCGCTCGTTGAGCTGCTCGAGCAGGTAGCGGTTGAAGGGAATGCTGGTGTCGAGCAGCCACTGGAAGGTGGTTCGCGGCATGCAGCCGATGCGGCTGTCGCGCAGCGCGATTCCGTCGTAGCGGCGGGGTTCGTCCTTCAGCAGCGAACCCTCGCCGAACCAGCCGCCCGGCGGCACCCCGATGAAGGTGACCGACTTCCCGTCGACCGAGACGCTGCTCACCTTGACCAGGCCGTCGATCACGCCGAACCAGTGCTCGACCGAGTCGCCCTTGCGGCAGACGAAGCCGCCGGCGGGGACCGTGCACGCGGTCATCTCGCTGCGCACGCGTTCGCGCTCCGCCGGGTCGAGGCGGGTCATCCAGGAGCTGAGGGCGAGGAGGTCGTCGAGTGAGCGGGACACCTGATCTGAGCGCTTTCCCTGAGTTTGTCGGACGGATGACAACTATACCGCCCAGCGTCGCATAGACTAATCTCGACGGAGGGGTGGAAAGCACCGCCCCCCGGCCTCGTTCACGGGGTTCAGGAGGAGACATTGAACAGCGAATCGACGCCCATTCTCGAGGCGTGCGGGATCTCGCTCAGGTTCGGCGGCGTGCAGGCGCTGACCGAGGTCGCGTTCGAGGTCCGGCCAGGCGAGTTGTTCTCGATCATCGGCCCCAACGGCGCAGGCAAGACCTCGATGCTCAACTGCATCTCGGGCCGCTACACGCCGACCAGCGGCAGTGTGCGCTTCAAGGGTCGCGACGTCACCCGGCTGACCCCCAACCAGCGCGCGAAGCTGGGGCTCGGGCGCACCTTCCAGAACCTGGCGCTGTTCAGCCACATGAGCGTGCTGGACAACGTCATGGTCGGGCGCCATCACCTGATGAGGAACAACTTCCTGACTGGTGGCCTCTACTGGTTCGGCGGTGCGCAGCGCGAGGAGCTTGCCCATCGGCGCGCGGTCGAGGACATCATCGACTTCCTCGAGATCAGCCACATCCGCAAGGCGGTGGCAGGAACGCTCTCCTACGGCCTTCGCAAGCGGGTCGAGCTCGCGCGGGCGATCGCGGTCAAGCCCGACCTGATCCTGCTCGACGAGCCGATGGCCGGAATGAACCTCGAAGAGAAGGAGGACATGGCCCGCTACATCGTCGACCTGAACGAGGAGTGGGGCATGACCGTGATCATGATCGAGCACGACATGGGCGTGGTGATGGACATCTCGCACCGGGTCATCGTGCTGGACTTCGGTCGCAAGATCGCCGACGGCCTCCCCGGCCAGATCATGGAAAACGAACACGTCAAGCGCGCCTACCTGGGCGTGGAAGACGGCGAGGCCGCCTGATGGAGCACGTCTACGGAGACGTCGTGCGCCACGACACCTTCCCCAAGCTGCTGCTGCACAACGCGCAGGCCTGGCCGCGCGAGGTGGCGATGCGCGAGAAGGAGTTCGGCGTCTGGAACGAGTTCACCTGGGCCGACTACCGCGACCGGGTCGCGCAGATCGCGCTGGGGCTGCTCGAACTGGGCGTCAGGCGTGGCGAGGTGGTCGGGATCCTCGGCAAGAACCGCCCGGAGATGCTCTGGAGCGAACTCGCCGCGCACGCGATCGGCTGCATGTCGCTGAGCATGTACCACGACGCGATGCCGCAGGAACTCGCCTACCTGATCGACTACGCCGAGGTGCGCGTGGTGCTCGCCGAGGACGAGGAGCAGGTCGACAAGCTGCTCGAGGTGGCGGAGAACTCCAAGAGCATCGGGAAGATCGTCTACTTCGACCCGCGCGGGATGCGCAAGTATCGCGACGAACGACTGGTCAGCCGGGACGAGCTCGAGGCGATGGCCGCGCGCCTGCAGGCGCGCGAGCCCGAGCGCTTCGTCCAGGAGGTCGCCATGGGTTCGGGCGAGGACGTCGCGATCCTGTGCACCACATCGGGAACCACCTCGAACCCGAAGCTCGCGATGCTGCAGGCGGGGCCTTTCCTGGGGCACTGCGCGGCCTACCTGCGCGCGGACCCGAAGCTGCCCACCGACGACTACGTCTCGGTGCTGCCGCTGCCCTGGATCATGGAGCAGATCTACGCGGTGGCGCAGCCGCTGATCTCGAGGCTCACGGTCAACTTCGTCGAGGAACCCGAGACGATGATGGCCGACCTGCGCGAGATCGGCCCGACCTTCGTGCTGCTCGCGCCGCGGGTCTGGGAGCAGATCGCCGCCGACGTGCGCTCGCGGATGATGGATTCCACCCCCTTCAAGCGCAGGATGTTCGACCTCGGCATGCGCCTGGGCCTGCAGGCGCTCGACCGCGGCCGGCGCTCGAGGCTGGCCGAGCTGATCCTGTTTCGCGCGCTGCGCGACCGGCTCGGCTTCAGCAAGCTGAAGTCGGCGGCCACCGGCGGCGCTGCGCTGGGGCCCGAGACCTTCCGCTTCTTCCTCGCGATGGGCGTGCCGTTGCGCCAGATCTACGGCCAGACCGAGCTCGCCGGCGCCTACACGATCCACCGCCCGGGCGACATCGACTTCGATTCGGTCGGCCTGCCCTTCGACAACACCGAGATCCGCATCGACCAGCCCGACCAGACCGGCGTGGGCGAGATCGTCGCGCGCAACACCGGCCTGTTCCTGGGCTTCTACCGCAACGAGGAGGCGACGCACGCCGACCTGCGCGAGGGCTGGATGCACACCGGCGACGCCGGCTACATCAAGAAGGAGAACGGCCACCTGGTCGTGATCGACCGGATCAAGGACCTCGCCACGACCTCCGCAGGCACGCGCTTCTCGCCGCAGTTCATCGAGAACAAGCTGAAGTTCTCGCCCTATGTCGCCGAGGCGGTGATCCTGGGGCACGGCAAGCCCTGGCTGTCGGCGATCATCTGCATCCGCTACTCGATCGTCTCGAAGTGGGCCGAGCAGCGCGGCATCGCCTTCACCAACTACACCAGCCTGGCCTCGCGGCCCGAGATCTACCGGCTGCTGCGCGAGGAGGTCGAGAAGGTCAACGCGACGCTGCCCGAGGCGCAGCGGGTGCGCAAGTTCCTGCTGCTGTACAAGGAGCTCGACGCCGACGACGGCGAGCTCACCCGTACCCGCAAGGTCAGGCGCGGCGTGATCGCCGAGAAGTACGTCGACATCATCGATGCGATCTACGGGGATGCGCCGACGGTCCACGTGGACACGATGATCCGCTTCCAGGACGGCAGCAGCTCGCGGATCCGCACCGACCTCGTCGTCGAGAGGCTGCTGGACGCTCCGCCCGCGTCACCCGATGCTGCTGGCGCGCGCGCCGCGGCGCTGGCCTCCCAGGGAGAAGAGCGATGAACACCACCCTGCTGCTGCAACTGGTGGTCAACGGGGTCATCATCGGCACGCTGTACGGCGTGGTGGCGATGTGCTTCGTGCTGATCTACAAGTCCACCCAGATCGTCAACTTCGCGCAGGGGGAGTTCCTGCTGATCGGCGCCTGGACCTGCTGGTGGCTGCTCACCAGCATGCAGGTGCCGTTCTGGCTCGGCTTCCCGCTCACGCTCGCGTTCATGGCGCTCTTCGGGGTGCTGCTGCAGGTGGTGGTGCTGCGACCGCTGATCGGCGAGCCGATCATCTCGGTGATCATGGTCACCGTCGGGCTGTCGATCTTCTTCCAGGCGATCATGAAGTGGATGTTCGGGGTCTGGGCCAAGCCCTTCCCGGAAGTGTTCGGCACCAAGGCGGTGGAGATCCTCGGGCTGAGGGTGCAGACGCCCTACATCCTGTCGATGGCGGTGTCGCTGGTGATCATGGCCGGCTTCGCCTGGTTCTTCAAGTTCTCGCGTTTCGGCCTGGCGATGCGCGCCACCGCGTTCAACCAGCAGGTTGCGCAGAGCCTCGGGATCTCGGTCAGGAGCGTCTTCGCGATGGCCTGGGCGATCTCCGCCGTCGTTTCGGCACTGGCCGGCGTGGTGGTCGGAATGGTCAACGGGGTCTCGCAGGCGCTGTCCTTCTTCGGGATCAAGGTCTTCCCCGCGGTGATCCTCGGCGGCCTCGACTCCATCGTCGGCGCGATCCTCGGCGGGCTGATCATCGGCGTGCTCGAGAACCTCGCGGAGTTCGCCGACAGCCAGTACCTGAACTGGGGCAACCTGTACACGGTGGTTCCCTTCTACGCGCTGATCCTGATCCTGATGATCAAGCCCTACGGGCTGTTCGGCACCAGGCAGATCGAGAGGATCTAGTCGATGTCCTCGAGCTCCTCCTCCATGATCCCCTGCGGCCAGTTCAAGACCGACTACCGCCGGGACACGACGATCTTCCCGACGCCGATGTCGCGCGGCTTCGCGATCGCAGCGGTGCTGCTGCTGTGCATCGCGCCGCTGAAGATCGGCAGCACCGAGCTGCTCAGCCCCTACCAGCTGAACATGCTGATCCAGATCGGCTACTACGGCATTGCCGCGCTGGGCCTGAACATCCTGGTCGGCTTCACCGGGCAGATCTCGCTGGGGCACGCCGCGTTCTTCGGCTTCGGCGCCTTCGCATCGGCCTGGCTGAGCAACGACTGGGGCGTTCCGGTGTTCTGGGCGATCCCGCTGGCGGGCGTCATGACCACGGTGGTCGGAATGCTGTTCGGCCTGCCGGCGGCACGGATCAAGGGGCTGTACCTGGCGATCGCCACCTTCGCCGCCCAGTTCATCCTCGAGGACTTCTTCGCGCGCGCCGACTGGTTCACCGGCGGCTCGGCGGGAACGATCGCCCAGCCCTTCAGCATCTTCGGCATCGAGATCAGCGGCGACCGGCACTTCTTCTACGTCGTGCT
>CAUJHG010000027.1 GCA_963204785.1 Pseudomonadota bacterium
CACTAGTGTAGTGTTGCGCTCTGTTTACCGCTTAAGCGTGAATTTGCCCGAATGACCTTCTGCAGGATATCGCGCGCGCTCTTGGTCCAGATGAACGGCTTGGGGTCGGCGTTGTGATGCGCGACGTACTCATTGATCGCACCGACCAGTTGCGGCACGCTGGTGAACACCCCTCGGCGCAGCCGTTCGGTGGTCAGGTCGCGGAAGAACCGCTCGACCATGTTCAGCCACGACGCCGAGGTCGGGGTGAAGTGCATGGTGATGCGTGGATGGCGGGCGAGCCACTTCTGCACGGCCGGGTGCTTGTGGGTGGCGTAGTTATCGGCGATCAGATGCAAGGTCTTGTCCTTGGGCGTTTCGCGCTCGATCCTGCGCAGGAACTGCAGCCACTCGGCGTGCGTGTGCCGCTCATGGCACTGGCCGATCACCTTGCCGTCGAGCACATTGAGCGCGGCAAACAGCGTTGTCGTGCCGTGGCGCTTGTAGTCGTGCGTCATCGTCTGCGCACGGCCCTTTTTCAGCGGCAGCCCGGGCTGCGTGCGATCGAGCGCCTGTACCTGGCTCTTCTCGTCGCAGCACAGCACGATCGCGTGCTCGGGCGGGGACAGGTACAGCCCCACGATGTCTTCGAGCTTCTGGACGAACTGCGGGTCGCGCGAGACCTTGAATCCGCGCACCAGGTGCGGCTTCAGACCATGGGCCTGCCAATGACGCATCACCGTGCTGGGGGCCACGCCGAGCACTGCGGCCATCTTGCGCGTGCTCCAGTGCGTGGCCGCCTCGGGCGTGCTCTGCGTGGTCAGCTCGACCAGCCGTGCCGCATCCACCTTCACGGGCGGCGCCCCACGCGGCAGATCGCGTTCGATGCCCGCCAACCCCGACTCCCGGTAGCGCTGGCGCCACCGCCCTGCGGTCATCCGGTCGATGCCCAGTTGTTCGGCAATCTCGCGGTTTTGCAGGCCTTGGGCGGCCAACAAGACGATGCGCGCACGCTCCGCCAGGCGCACGCTGCTCGTCCTGGCACGCGACAGCCGTGTCAATTCGGCCTGTTCTTGTTCACTCAATTCGATCGCCGGGGCAACTCGCACGCTCTGACTCCTGTGTATGCAGCAGTAGAGCATGGGCGCCATGACAATACATTAAGATTTGTCAAGAATCGAACACTACACTAGCATCGGTTCACCGCCGACGCGCACCGCGCCGCTTGCGCGCCTCCCGCTGCGATCGCGGTCTGCATTCGTCTCAACGCAAGGAAACCCTGATGACCAACCGCACTCGCCGTTCCATGGTGCTCGCGCCGCTTGCCGCGGCCGCCGCCTCCACGCTGCCTCTTTCCTCCGCGCTGGCACAGAAGAAGTACGGCCCGGGCGTGACGGACAAGGAGATCAAGATCGGCCAGTCGCTCCCGTACAGCGGACCGGCCTCGGCCTATGGTCAGATCGGCCGCGCGGAAGCGGCCTATTTCAAGTGGCTGAACGATGAGAAGGGCGGCATCAACGGCCGCAAGATCAACCTGATCAGCCTGGACGACGGCTACAACCCGGCCAAGGTCGTGGAGAACGTCCGTCGTCTGGTCGAGCAGGACGAGGTCTCGTTCATCTTCAACGTGCTGGGCACGCCGCTGAACAAGGCGATCCGCCCCTACGTGAACCAGAAGAAGGTTCCCCATCTGTTCAACGCCGCCGGCTCCGAGCAGTTCGCCGATCAGTTCGCCGATCCGAAGAACTTCCCCTGGTCGATCGGCTGGCAGCCGACGCTCAAGTGGGAAGCTTCCACCTACGCGAAGCATCTGCTGGCCAACCACCCGAGCGCGAAGATCGCAGTGCTCTTCCAGGACGACGACTTCGGCAAGGAGATGCTCGAGGGCCTGAAGGAAGGGCTCGGAGCAAAGGCCAGCACGATCCTTGGCACGCAGAGCTACCAGCCAACCGATCCGACGGTCGACTCGCAGCTGGTGTCGCTGAAGGCCACCGGCGCGGACACCTTGTTCCTGTTCGCCTATTCGAAGCAGGTCGCGCAGGCGATCCGCAAGGTCGCCGAGCTCGGCTGGAAGCCGGACATCTACATCCACCTGGGCTCGGCGCAGATCGGCTCGACGCTGCAGCCGGCCGGCCTGGAGAACTCGATCGGCGTGAAGACCGGCGGCTTCATCAAGGATCCGACCGATCCGCAGTGGAAGGACGACCCCTTCATCAAGGACTGGTTCGCCTGGATGAAGAAGAACATGCCCGACGCCAACACCGCCGATTCGATGAACATCTCCGGCTTCGCCTATGCGCAGACACTCGAGCACGTCCTGCGGCAGTGCGGTGACGACCTCACGCGCGAGAACATCATGCGCCAGGCCACCAGCCTCAAGGACTACCGCAACGAGGCCCTGCTGCCCGGCAGCCTGATCAACACCAGCCCCACCGACTACCGGGTGATCGAGTACATCAGGATCCAGCGCTTCAACGGCAAGGCCTGGGAATACGTCTGATCCGACGGCCGCGGCCTGCGAGGGCCGCTCGCTGCTTACAGGGCCCGGCAATGCCGGGCCCTTTTCGTCAGGCCTTCGGCGGCATCGGCACCAGCACGCCGGTCGAGCTCGCCTGTGCGGCGAGCTGCCCTTCGGGGTTGTACAGCTCGGCGTCCATGAACAGCACCCGCTTGCCGCGCCGCACGACGCGCCCGCGGACCCTTCCCTCGCCGGGGGCCACCCGCTCCAGGAAGCTCACCTTGATCTCCAGGCTCACCATGTTCTGCTGGTAGTCGGTGTCGTGGAGCACCGCGTGCGCCATCGCCGCATCGAGCCATGCGGTGACGAAGCCGCCCTGGGCGATCGTCCCGTTGGTGTGGCAGTACTCGCGGCGCACCGTGAATCCGGCCTCGAGCGTGCGGGTCGCCGGATCCCAGGAGATCACGTGGAAATTGCCCATGGATTCGTTCAGCGCCTTGCCGGAACGGATCCGTGCTTCGAGATCGTCGTTCATCCAGTTCCTCCTCGGTGTCGATTCCGTGATTGTCGCGCACCAGGCATCCGGCACCGGATCGAGTTGCGCTTCACTGATCGCTTCGGTCGGAATTGCGCCGCGCCGCGTGGTCCTGGCCTATGCTGCGCCCATGGGGGGCGACGATCGGTCGCGCCCGCCGCCGTCACCGCTCGCGAGGAACGATGATCCCGATCACCGACCCTTTCCGCGCCTTCACCGACCTGTGGCGATGGAGCGCGCGTCTCCAGGAGGCCTGGGCCACCGCGCGCCTGGACCCGGCTTCGATCCAGCGCCTGCAGGCGCAACGGCTGGCGGGGCTGCTGGCCCACGCGCGCAGGCACTCGGGCTACTACCGCGAACGCCTCGCCCACCTGCCCGAGGGCGTTCCTGCGCTGTCGAGCCTGCCGATCCAGACCAAGACGGAGCTGATGGCGCACTTCGACAGCTGGGTCACCGATCCCGCGATCCGGCTCGACGAGGTGCGCAGCTTCGTCGCCGATCCCTCCCGGATCGGCGAACCCTACCTGGGCCGCTACGCGGTCTGGACCAGCTCCGGGAGCACCGGCCGCCCCGGCGTCTACGTACAGGACGACGAGGCGCTCGCGGTGTACGACGCGCTGCTCAGCGCACGCTTTCCGTCCGCCGACGCAGTGCCCTCCCCGTTCAGCACCCTGGCCACCGGCGGACGCTTCGCGATGGTCGCCGCGCTCGAGGGGCACTTCGCCGGCGTGGTCTCCTGGGAGCGGCTGCGCAGGCGCTACCCGCTGATGGCCCTGTCCACGCGCTCGTTCTCGGTGCTCGCGCCGCTGCGCACGCTGGTCGCCGAGCTCGAGGCCTGGCGACCGTCGGTGATCGCCAGCTACCCGACGACGCTGCTGCTGCTGGCCGCCGAGCGGCGAGCGGGACGCCTGAGGCTGCGGCCACGCGCACTGTGGAGCGGTGGCGAGACCCTCGCCGACGTGGAGCGGGCCGAGATCTCCGAGGCCTTCGACTGCCCGGTGATCGACGGATACGGCGCCTCCGAGTGCATGCAGATCGCATTCGACTGCGGCTGTGGCGCGCTGCACCTGAACAGCGACTGGGCGATCCTGGAGCCGGTCGATGAGCACGGCCGCCCCGTACCACCGGGACAGCCGTCGGCGACGGCCCTGCTCACCAACCTGGCCAACCGGGTGCAGCCGCTGCTGCGCTACGACCTCGGCGACAGCATCACCCAGCTCGCCGAACCATGCGCCTGCGGCTCGCCCTTCCCCGCGCTGCGCGTCTCCGGACGGCGCGACGACATCCTGAAGCTGACCGGACGCGACGGACGCGAACGGCAGCTGATCCCGCTGGCGGTGGCCACCGTGGTCGAGGAGGACGGTGGCGCACGCCGTTTCCAGGTGATCCAGACCGGCCAGCGGCGGCTGTCGGTGCGTTTCGAAACACCAGAGGGTGTTGCACGTGCCACGGCGCTGGCACGTATCGTGGAGGCCCTGTCCGGCTACCTGGCGCGGGAGGGACTCGACGGCATCGAGATCGTCGAGGATCCCGATCCCCCGCGGGCCGATCCCGTCAGCGGGAAGCTGCGCCAGGTGCTCGGCCTGCGTGCATCGGCGCCGTCCGCACCACTCGCCCCTGCAGCGGCGGACGCACCTGCCGCCCCAGCTCGACGCTGATCGCAACGAGACACCAAGGAAGCGAACTCCCGATGATCCACACCGAGGGCCTGCCAAGCTCCACCGACGCCTACGTCGGAGCAACCGACTTCTTCGACATCGACCACCCGACGGTACGCGAGTTCATCGCCTCCGCGACAGGCGACGCCACGGGCGAGCGCGAGCTCGCGGTCCGGCTCTTCTACGCGGTGCGCGACCGGATCCGCTACGACCCCTACCGCGTCACCTACGACCCCGCCGACTACCGGGCCAGTGCGGTGATCGCCGCCGGCTACGGCTGGTGCGTCCCGAAGGCCGGACTGCTGGCGGCCTGCGCACGGGCGGTCGGGATCCCGTCGGCGATCGGACTGGCCGACGTGGTCAACCACCTGAACACCGAGAAGCTGCGCGAGCGGATGAACGGGGTCAACGTCTTCTACAACCACGGCTACGCCGCGATGTACATCGACGGGCAATGGCTGAAGGCCGTCCCCGCGTTCAACATCGAGTTGTGCGAACGCTTCGGCGTCAGGCCCACCGAGTTCGACGGCAGGCACGACGCGCTCTACCAGGAGTTCGACGTCGGCAACCGCCGTCACATGGAGTACCTGGCCGACCACGGCTGCTGGTCGGATCTCCCGCTCGACAAGATCAGGGCCGACTTCGCCATCCACTACCCGCAGCTCGAGGCGCGGATGAAGGCGGCCACCAACGAGGATCCGGGGCGCTTCGAGGACGACGCACTGAGCGAGCGCGGGCGATAGAATCCGGCCCGGGTCCGATCCGGGCCCGAATCCGGGAGATCCGCTTGTCCTTCGTCTCATCGCTGCGTGCCGCCTGGCGGCGCGCCGACTCCATGCTCTGCGTAGGGCTGGATCCCGATCCGGCCCGCCTGCCCGCCTGCCTGAGCGGGCGCGCCGACGCGCTCTTCGAGTTCTGCCGCGCAGTGATCGACGCCACTGCGCCGAGCGTGTGTGCGTTCAAGCCCCAGATCGCCTACTTCGCGTCGCAGCGCGCCGAGGATCAGCTCGAGGCCCTGATCGCCCACATCCACTCGAGCCACCCGGGCATCCCGGTGATCCTGGACGCCAAGCGCGGGGACATCGGCTCGACCGCCGAGCACTACGCGCGCGAAGCCTTCGAACGCTACCGGGCCGACGCAGTCACCCTGAGCCCCTACATGGGCTACGACTCGATCGAACCCTACCTCGGATATCCCGGGCGGGGCGCGATCCTGCTGGCCAGGACCTCGAACCCCGGAGGCAGCGACCTGCAGGCGCTCGAGGTGGCGCCAGACCCGGTGCTGGGGGCGCCCGCCGAACGACTCTACGAACGAGTGGCGCGGCTGGCCGCCGGCCCCTGGAACCGCAGCAGCGGCGAGCTCGGCCTGGTCGTCGGCGCGACCTTCCCTGCGGAACTGGCGCGCGTGCGCAGCCTGGCCCCGGAGTTGCCGCTGCTGGTTCCCGGGATCGGCGCGCAGGGCGGCGACATCGAGGCAGCGGTGGGCGCCGGCGCAAGCGCGGACGGATTCGGCATGATCGTCAACTCCTCGCGGGCGATCCTCTACGCGGGAAGCGGTGAAGGCTTCGCGCAGGCCGCGGCAGCCGCTGCCATCGCCACCCGCGACGCCTTGCGCGCGGCAGCCCGGCGAGCCCGCTGAGATCCGAGGGGCAGGGCCTCCTTTCCGCCCCGGGCCTCGGCCCCTGCACGGTGATGGCCCGGACCCCATCCCGAGATGGACGCGCCATCCGCGCCGCGATAATGTTCACGTGACCGTCGGAAACCGGCGCAGCGGAGAAGCGGCATGGGCTATCGTTCCGTCTTTCGCCCGGGCCTGTTCGAGGGCTCGGTGATCATCGTCTCGGGCGGCGGCAGCGGGATCGGGCGCTGCATCGCGCACGAACTCGCCTCGCTCGGGGCCAGGCTCGCACTGCTGGGCAGGACCCCGGAGAAGCTGCAGCGGGTGCGCGAGGAACTCGGGCTCGACGACGCGCGCGTGATGACCCACTGCTGCGACCTGCGCGACGAGCCTGCGGTGATCGAGGCGATCGCGGCAGTGCTTCGCTGGGCAGGCCGCATCGACGGGCTCGTCAACAACGCCGGCGGGCAGTTCCCGGCCCAGTTGAAGGATCTCAGCCTCAAGGGCTGGAACGCGGTCGTGGCAAACAACATGACCGCTACCTTCCTGGCCTCGCGGGAGACCTACCGCCAGTGGATGATCGACCATGGCGGCGCCATCGTGAGCGTGGGTGCGGACTGGGAGTCCGGGATGCCCGGGATGGGACACAACGGCGCCGCGAGGGCGGGTCAGCAGAACTTCACGATGACCGCCTCGGTCGAGTGGGCGCACAGCGGCGTGCGGGTGAACCACGTGATTCCCGGCTTCATCGCATCCTCCGGGCTGGACACCTACCCCGAGCAGGCCCATGGCGCACTCAGGAAGGTCAGGAACTTCGTGCCCCTGAAACGGCACGGCAACGAGGCAGAGGTATCCGCTGCGGTCGTCTTCCTCCTGTCCGAAGCCGCCAGCTACATCACGGGAGCCAGCATCCGGGTCGACGGCGGACTGCGCAACAACGCGCGCGGCGGCTTCTACCAGGTGCCCGAGCACTCTCGCTCGACGCCCTTCGCAGGCTTCCACCTGTACCGCCCTCCCCGGGTGCTGTCCGAAGGCGAGGAATGAGCCATCCACGCAGGGCCGATGCGGCGGCAGGCCCGACCGCTTCGCCCGGTTGCCCCGGCAGCGCAGGGCCATGCGGATCCTGCTAGCCGAAGACGACCGGGTGCTCGCCGACGGCCTGTGCCGCTCGCTGCGCCACTCCGGCTACGCAGTCGACCACGTCGCCAGCGGCGCCGATGCGGACTCCGCGCTCACCCTGCACGAGTACGACCTCCTGATCCTCGATCTCGGGCTGCCGCGCCTCGCGGGCCTGGAGGTGCTCACGAAACTGCGCGCGCGCAGTTCGGCACTGCCGGTGATGATCCTCACTGCCGCCGACTCGGTCGAGCAGCGCGTGCGCGCGCTCGACCTGGGCGCCGACGATTTCCTGGCCAAGCCCTTCGCGCTCACCGAACTCGAGGCCCGCGTGCGTGCGCTGGTGCGGCGAAGCATGGGCGCCGCAAGCACCGTGCTGCGACACGGTCCGCTCGGCTATGACCAGGTCGGTCGCAACGCGACGCTCAACGGCCAGCCGATCGAGCTTTCGGCCCGCGAGACCGGCCTGCTCGAGATCCTGCTGCAGCGCGCCGGCCGCATGGTGAGCAAGGAGCAGATCGTCAGCCACCTGTGCGAGTGGGGCGAGGAAGTCAGCCACAACGCGGTCGAGGTCTACATGCATCGGCTGCGCCGCAAGCTCGAAGGTGGCGGCGTGCGCATCGTCACCGTCCGCGGCCTGGGTTACTGCCTGGAGCGACCTGCCGAGTCCGGCGCCGCAGCATGACCGAGCGCCAGGGGCGACGCAGCCTGCGCTTCGCCTTCGGCACACACGAGCAGCGCTCGCTGTTCGGCGAGATCCTCGACTGGATGCTGGCGCCGCTGCTGCTGCTGTGGCCGCTGTCGATCGTGCTCACCTTCGTCGTGGCGCGCTCGCTCGCCGATGCGCCCTTCGACCGGGCACTGGTCGACCATGCCGTGGTGATCGGACAGGCGGTGGACCTCACCGGCCAGCGAGCCCGGGCGCCGATGGGAACCAGCCTGCGCGCCCTGCTGCCTCCCGGTTCCGAGGAACAGACCTTCTTCCAGGTGATGACCGCCGATGGCGAGGTGCTTGCCGGCGACCCCACCCTGCCGCTGCCCGGCCTGTACGACTTCCCCGCTCCCGGGCGGGTGAAGCGACGCTTCGACCAGCACCACGGGGTCGAGGTCCGGGTCGCCTACACCTATGTAAGCCCCGAGGAGGATCCGGGCGGCGTCTCGTACCCGGTCCTGGTGCAGGTGGCCGAGACGCTGGACGCGCGCAACGCGCTGGCCAACGAGATCATCAAGGGCGTGCTCTTCCCGCAGTTCCTGATCCTGCCGGTGGCGGTGGGCCTGGTGTGGTTCGCACTCAGCCGCGGGCTGGCGCCACTGCAACGGATCCAGCGCAGAATCCGCGCCCGCGCGCCGGACGACCTCTCGCCGATCGATCCGCACGAAGCACCCGAGGAACTCGCGCCGCTGGTGTCCGCCTTCAACGATCTCCTGCAGCGGCTCGGCTCGAGCATGGCCGCGCAGAAGCGCTTCCTCGCGGACGCTGCGCACCAGATGAAGACCCCGCTGGCAGGCCTGCGCACCCAGGCCGAACTCGCGCTGCGCGAGACCGACCCGGTGGCGCAGCAACGCAGCCTCGAGCAGCTCGTGCTGAGCTCCGAGCGCACCGCCCACCTGATCAGCCAGCTGCTCGCGCTCGCGCGCACCGAGAACCTGCGCAACGCGGTCCGCCTCGAGGAGATCGACCTGGCCCCACTGGCGCGAGCCGTCGCGGCGGAGTGGGCTCCGGCGGCAATCGGCCGCGGCCTGGACTTCGGCTACGAGAGCGACGACACCCCGGCACCGGTGGCGGGGCACACGGTCCTGCTGCGCGAGATGTTCAACAACCTGATCGACAACGCGATTGCCTACACGCCCAGCGGTGGCGAAGTCACCGTGCGCCTGCGGCGCGAAGGGCGCCAGACCATCTTCGAGGTCGAGGACGACGGGCCGGGCATCCCGCCCGGCGAGCGCCACCTGGTGTTCGAGCGCTTCTACAGGGTGCTGGGCAACGAGCACAGCGGCAGCGGCCTGGGCCTGCCGATCGTCGCCGAGATCGCCAGCCAGCACGGCGCCACGGTCACGATCGGCGATGCAGGCACGACCGACGCGCCATGCGGCACGCGCGTCACCGTCCGCCTCCCGTCGCTTTGACACGGCAGGCAGGAAGGCACTAGAATCTGCGGTCTTCGGCGCATTAGCTCAGTTGGTTAGAGCGACGGAATCATAATCCGCAGGTCCGGGGTTCGAGTCCCTGATGCGCCACCAATAAAATCAAGCACTTGGGCCAATCCTTCGGGGTTGGCCTTTTTGCTTGGCGCGCCATGTAAGCGCTGGTGTAAGCAGATTTTCCGAATACGGCGCCCTGCGCGCCGCCTGCTCCCCCTTGCCCGTTACTGCGTAACGTGCGCATCATCCGGCCGTTACCGGGTAACAGGGGGTCTATGGCATCGTCAGCGCAGCGGCAGCGGGCCTATCGGCAGCGCGCCCAGGTGGACGCGAACCAGCGCCGGGTGAGCGCCTGGATCAGTGCGGAAGCAGCTCTCGGGCTGCGCAGGCTCGCCAGGCACCACGGCGTGACCCAGCGCGAGATCATCGAGCGCCTGGTCATCGCAGCTCAGGACGAAGTGATGCGTGGCCTCGCCGATGCGGACTGCGATCAGTACCTCGGCGTTACTGCGTAACGGACGACCGCCGGTACCAGCAGGCGTCAAAAAACCCGGCGGGCACCGAAGCGCCGGCCGGGCGGGTCAGACAAGAGCGCACCTTCCGGGCCCGCCCCATACGCCCCCTGCGAGCCTCGTAAAACGCCCCTACAAGGCGTCGCAGGGTCTTAGGGGTCAGGTACCAGCCGAAGCGTTCGTCGGCTTGCAGGCCCGCCTAGGGCTTCTGGAGCCTATCGCTGGTGCTGCCGCCTTGGTCTAATCTTGATGTCGCCCGTAGACCGCAGCAGCGATCTGCGGCACCGCGCCCGACTCCAGCAGCGCCTCGACCCGCGCGAGTAGTTCCGCCTCGGACTCACCCGGCAGCCGGCCCACGCGCCGCCCGTCGGCCAGCACCAGCGCCACGGGCTGCGCATCCGGCGCGACCAGCACCAGCAGCCGGGGTCCCTGCGCGCCGGCCGCGTGCCCAGCTTCGAGCGCCTCGACCCGGCTCCTCAGGTCACGCATCGCCCGGCCTTGCCGCGATCTTGCCGTCCTCCAGCGCCTGCACGCGGCGCGCCAGCTCGTCCACCTCGACCACGCGCGCCAGCGCTCCGAGCGCCGCCAGCAGTTGCGCCGCCTGCTGCGGACCGAGCACACCCTCGCCGGTCGCTTGCAGGATCGCGCGGCCATGATCGGCCAGCGCGCCGCCGGCCGGCAGGTCCAGCAGGGCCGGCAGCTCCACCGGGCGCACCGGCGGGATCACCCGCTCCAGCAGCAGCCGCGCGGCCTGCGCGTCACCTTCGCGCGCCTGCTGCACCAGTTTGTCGAGGATCTCCGGCACGTGCTCGCTGATCGCCTGGCGCAGCTTTGCCACCTCGCCGGTTCCAGGCGGTCGGCCGCCAGGGTTGCCACTTTGACCCGGCCGCCACTGCCCAGCGTGCCGAGTCTTCGAAGCCTTCGTCACCACTCTGTATTCCCCCTGCTCGATCAGTCCTGCCGCGGCACGAACGCCGCGCGCCTCCGCATCCATGACGCACATGACGCAGTCTCCTTTATGGGACGTCTAAGCGCGCGCGCGCGCGTCGCGCGCGATCAATGTATAGACGGTTGATAAAGCAAGGTGCGTCATGTGCGTCATGCTCCGCCCGTGGCGTAGCGGTAGGCGGCAGCCACACGGTCGCGCAGGGCGATCCCCTCGAAGCCGCGCGCCCGCATGTCGCGGTAAGGGTTGAACCGCTGAGCCATGCGCGTCGACCACGGGTTGATCGACTGCGGGTGCTCGCCGTTCGCCTCCTTCCAGGCCTGGAAGGACTTGTAGAGGTCGGCCTTGGGCGTGCGGTGCATCGGCCCGAGGATGCAGCAATCCTCGATCCACAGGCTGATATCGTCGTTTGCGCTCAGGTACTCGGCGGACGCGTCGCGCACCTTCTGCGGGATGGCCAGACCGTCGCGTGCCCACTTGCGCGCGCCGTCGATCATCCAGGCGAGGATGCCGGGGTACTCCCCGCGCAGCTTCTGCGGCAGCAGCGGGTCGCGCCGGTGGCCGGTGAACTTCTCCGTGAATGGCACCAGCACCATGCGGCGCACGATGGCCGGATCGTCGCCCTTCAGTCGGGGCTTGAAGTTGCCGACCACGATGTGCTTCTGCGTCTGGCGGAACTCGAAGAAGTCCTGCCGCATGTAGCGCGCGGTCAGCGTCGCGTCGCCGGTGAGGGACTTGATCCGGGATTCGGCCCAGTACGCACCGTCTTCCAGCTCGGACGAGACCGCCAGTCGCTTGCCCCACAGTTGCGCCAGCTCGGTAGGGTGCGCTGAGTGCGGCCGGCGCATCAGCACCTCGGACGGCAGGTTCAGCGCGTAACTGCCCATCACCTCGAGCGCCAAGTCCACCAGGACGGACTTGCCGTTCGCGCCGGTGCCGTAGAAGAACGGAAGGATCTGCTCCCGGCGGTCGCCGCTCAGGCAGTAGCCCATGAGTCGCTGCAGGAACTCGACCATCTCCAGGTCGTTGCAGAAGATCTCGGAGACGAACCGCAGCCAGTTGGGAGTGCGCTGCCGCGCATCCGGTGGCGCCGCCGTGATCTGCGTGAACAACATGCCGTGCCCGTCGCCCAGCGGGCCCCCCGTGGTCAGGTCGAACGGGCCTGCCGGCGTGTTCAGCACCATCGGGTCGCGGTCCCAGGCGTCGTCGAGTGTCACGATCTCGGGCTCGGCCCGCGCCAGCGTCAGGACCGCGCTGACGGTCGCCGCGCTGGCGATCTTGGCGCGCGCTTTGTCCGGGACACTCGGTGCCCGCGACATCCTGGCGCACAGCCTCTTCGCCGCCGTGTAGCGGGCCAGTGTGCCGTCGCGCCGCCAGTGCGTGCCGAGGTTCACCATCCAATCCGGCCCGGGCGACCAGCGGAACTGCCCCGCATGGCCCTTGGCGAACAGTGCTGCCAGGTACGTGTCGGAGCCGATGACGGCCCTTTCTGCCGGATCGCGCCACCCCTGCTCACGGGCAAGGTGGAACAACGTGCCGACCCCGATCCCGCCCTCGGGCTTGATCGACCTCCACACTTCCGCGCAGTCGTCATCGCCGAAGAAGTTCGATCCGCGTCGGGACCAGTCGAGGAAGTCCTCGTAGAGCGCGCCGCCGGCCTTCAGCGCCATCGCGACCTGGAGCCAGCGGTCGCGCGGATAGCTCGGGTCCAGCACCGCGAGCGCCGACAGCATCCGCTCGCGGTCCGGGTGTCCGACGAGGGGGGCCTGCGCAGCCCCCTCGGTCTGCGCCACGGCATCGCCAGGGGCAGCGGCCAGCGCCTCGTCCACGCGCACGGGCGCGCCGTCGAAGCTCCACGCCATCGCGCCCTTGCGCCGCCCGAAGAGCGCCTGCTCGGGCCGGCAGCAGGCCGGGTCGATCTGCACCTCGACCTCGCCCTCGGCGGCCAGCAGCGCCGCGACGCCACGGCATACGCGCGCGTACTCGTCACGGTTCACCTCGCGGTCGAGCGCGAAGATCAGCCGCATCTTGTAGACCCCGGCCTCGGGCCTGTGGCTCCATGTCGTGCAGGCGAAGCCCTGCCAGCGGTCGGCGGCTTCGACGATGCGCAGCATCGACGTGTCGTCGGGGATCTGGTCCAGGTCCAGCCCGATCCACCGCACGGGCAGCGCGCTCGCCGCGCAACGGCGGCCGTCGGCCAGCGGACCGCAGATATAGGGCCCGTCCTTCTGATCGGAATCAGCGCCAGCGGTCAGGACGAAGTCCTTGAAGGACTCCTACGACCCCTCGCCCGTGGGCAGTCCGCGCGTATCGGACGCGCTGCGCCCGTGACTGAACCGGAACACCGTCTCGGGGCTCACGGGCTGCGCCTCGCGCGTAGCCCCGTCGGGCGCAAGTTCGAAAGCGACTGACAGCGCGGTCATTGGGCGGCCCTCCGCCCTTCTGCGACGTCGAAAAGGTCCGGGGTCCGTGCGGCAATGCCGGTGTCCCTTCCGGCGGTTGCGTCTACTCCGGTGGAGCGGCCGTTTTTCATTGCGCCACCCCCAGCAGGCGGCGGATATCCGCCACGCGCCACCCGAGGCGCCCACCGATGCGCACCGGGGAAATCGGACCATTCCCCGCGCTGGCCCAGCCCCGCAGGGTCTGCGACTGGCGCAGCAGGTGATGGGCCGCGTCAGCCGTTGGCAGTACATCGCGGGTCTCGTCGGCGAGGGGCGGGAACGTCGCGGCCACCGGCTGCGGCCGGTTGCGCGGGGTGAATCTCGGGGCGGTCGCCCCGGTGTAGGTTGCGGTTTCCATCGCATCGTCCTTTCGCCTTCCGGCGTGTTGCTGACGATGCGAATACTTATGCCGACATTTCGATTCGCCGATACATTCGTGCGTTGGCGAGCGTTAGCGCGCCTTTTTCGCCGCTCGTCGCATCCGGTCCATGAATGACTTCCTGCTGAGGAAGGCCGCTTCGCCGTTGTCGGCGCGGTACTGCACGGCGCCGTCGGCCACGCCCAGCAGGGGCGGCGGTCGGCCCCTCCCGTCGGCCAGCGCAAGCAGCCCTGCCCATAGGGAAACCCGGTCATCCGGGTCCGCCGCATCACGCCTCAGCGCCTCGATGATGGGCGCGAGCACGTCTCGGCGGCGCGCCACCCGATGCGCGGTCGCCCTTTGCCCCTCCTCGGGCTCATCCGCTGCGCCTGCGGCATCCGCAGCAGGGGTCCCGCGCTCCTGCGCGTGCAGCAGGAACGCATCCGCGAGCGCGTGCATTGCGTAGCCCGTCACCCTGCAGTCGGCGGGCACCGCATCGAACGCGGGCTCATCGGGCTCCAGCACCCAGGAATCGACGTGCCACCACGCCCTCGGGCGGGATCCGCGCCATCCAGGCGTCGCGCCGGGTCTTCGTGGACAACTCAAGCTCGCCGCACGCGGCGGCGCGCAGGAAGTCCTCGGCCGTGATCTCCTGCCTCGCGTGGGCGCTGGCAAAGCGCGCGGCCTCCTCCAGCGTCAGCACCCCCTTGTCGGCCCCGCGCCGCCCCGTCCACGTCGTGCGCGGCATCAGCTAGATCGCCTGCGCGACCCGCCGGAATTCCCACCCGTCCATCCGCACCCCTTCAAGTACAGTCCAAGTGCAGTCCTTCATGCGGGAGCCCGCGCCAGCCGGTGAAGGTGCCGGTTTTCCCCCCGTCGGGGTAGGCGCGGGCGAAGCTCAGTCTATCCCGTCGCTGGCGCCTGCCACCACGCGCAGCGGCGCGGGCTTGCCGGAGTCCTCGACAGTTGACAACTCGATGCCGGCCCCCTTGCGCCCCGCGTCAGACCGCCGCAGGTCGCGCCGACGGCGCCCGCCTGCGCGCCCTCGCACGCTTGGCCGGGGCGTCCTCGATGCGGAGCACGACACGCCCGCCCACGGCCTGCGCGAACCGCTGGACGGTTCGCATGGACGGCGGTCGCGCGCCGCTTTCGATCCGCGCGACCACGCTTTGCGTGGTCCCCATGCGCTCGGCGACTTGTCCTTGCGAAAGCCCCGCGCGCAGGCGAGCGGCGATAAGTTCGTGCGCGACCGCGAACTCGCCGTCGAGCGCCTCATAGGCCGCCCGGGCGTCGTCGTCGGCCAGCAGTTCTTGCCGGATGGTCTTGAGGGTCTTCACTTCTCAGCCTCCAATCGACCTCGCGCGGTTTCAATGGCTGCGCGCGGGGTCTTCTGCGTCTTCTTCGCGAACACGTGCAGGACCAGCATGGTTCGCCCCGAGACGGCCGCGTACACCGCGCGCGCGATGCCGTCCCTGCCCTTCATCCGCATCTCCCACAGCTTGCTTTCGAGCGGCCGGACATGGGGCATCCCCACGTTCTCAGGCCCGAAGCTCTCCAGCAGTTCGGCGATGCGCACGAACCGCGCGCGCATGTCCGCCGGCAGCGCCATCAACTCGGCTTCGGCCAGCGGGTGAATCGTCACGGTCCATGTTTTCATTATATCGCTATTTTGCTATATACACAGCGGCTTGTGGTCAGCCCTGCACTACGCTCAGCACCGGCTTGTCGGCCTGCTCGGCCTTCGGCGCCCCGATGCCGGCCTGCGCGAGAATCCACGCCTCGATGCGCTGGTGCCACAGCCGCAGCAGGTCGAGCGGGCGCACCCGGTAGTGCTTCTCGGCAATCGCGCGCGGCTTGTGGCCCTGGATCTGCGCCACGATGCCCACCGGGCATTCGACCCACTCGGCCAGGGTGCCGAAGGACCGGCGCAGGCCGTGCAGGGTGACGTGCGGCAGCCCGGCAGCGGCGAGCGCCCGATTGTGGGCAATGCGCGGTTCCTGCATCCGGCCATCGGCGGCGGTCTTGCTGGAGAACACCCAGGGGCTCGGCGCCCAGGCGTCCAGGTCGTTTCGGATGCGCCGGCCACGCAGGATGCGCCACTGCGGCGGAGGCGTCTCGTTGCGGGCCTTCAGGTCGCGCAGCAGCTCGGCAACGTAGGGCGTGAGCGGGATGACTCGCTCGCCCTCCACCTTGTCGCGGATGCGCAGCGCGCCCCAGCGGAAATCCACGTCCTCCCAGCGCAGCCCGGCCAGCTCCTCGCGCCGCGCCCCGGTCAGCAGCAGCGCCTGCAGGTAGGCCGCCGGCACGGGCGCCAGCTTGCGCACCTCGGCAAACCATGCGCGCAGTTGCTCGCGCTGTAGCGCATCGTCCTTTGCGACGGGCGCGGCCAGCCTCTCGCGCACCCGGCGCCCGGCGCAGGCGTCGGCCTGCACGATGTCCCGATAGTCCGGGTGCTCGGCGCACCAGTT
>CAUJHG010000028.1 GCA_963204785.1 Pseudomonadota bacterium
GAGGCATCGGCGCGCCAGCCCGAGCTGATGGACAAGCTGCAGACCAAGATGTTCCTGCTCGCCGGCCTGATCGACGCGGCCTTCCTGATCGGCGTCGGCATCGCGATGATGTTCGCGTTCGCCAACCCCTTCCAGGGCTGATCGGTCCCCGCGACCCAAGCTACCAACGTATTGACGAAGGGGGACCGTCGTGAACTTGAATGCGACGCTGATCGTCCAGATCGTCGTCTTCCTCGCCCTTTGGTGGTTCACGGCCAGGTTCGTCTGGCCGCCGATCACGAGGGCGCTGGATGAACGCAGCAAGCGCATCGCCGACGGGCTGGCGGCGGCCGACAAGGCCAAGGCCGACCTGGTCGCCGCCGAGCGCCGAGTTGCCGACGAGATGAAGAAGGCCCGCGACGTGGCCAGCGAGATGCGCACCGGCGCGGAGCGCCAGGGTGCGCAGATCCTCGAGGAGGCACGCGCCGAGGCGGCGCGCATCCTCACGCAGGCCAAGCAGGCTGCCGAGGAAGAGGCGGGTCTGGCGGCGCAGCGCGCCAAGGACGCCCTGCGCGACCAGGTCGCGCAGCTCGCGGTGGTCGGCGCGGAGCGGATCCTGCGCCGCGAGATCGACGCGGATCGCCACGCCGAGCTGCTGTCGAACCTGAAGAACGAACTGCGCTAGGAAACGGGTCATGGCCGAGTCGCTCACCATCGCCCGTCCGTACGCGGAGGCCGCCTTCAAGCTCGCCTGCGAGCTCGGTGCGCTGCCCTCCTGGTCGGATGCCCTCGGGCGCCTGGCCACGGTGGCCTCCACCCGCGAGGCCCTCGAACTCGTCGGAAACCCGCGGCTGACCGTCGCGCAGGTGGCCTCGCTGGTCGCCGACACAGCGGGGCAGCTCACGCCCGAGCAGCGCAACTTCGTCCAGGTGCTGGCCGACAACGAGCGCCTCGCGGTGCTTCCGGAGATCGCCGGCCAGTTCGAGGCCCTGCGCAACGCGCACGAGGGCGTGCTCGATGCGCAGGTCTCCTCGGCGTTCCCGCTGTCCGACGCGCAGCTCGCCGAGATCACCGCAACGCTGCAGTCGAAGTACGGCCGCCAGGTGAAGGTCGGTGTGTCCGTCGATCCCGACCTGATCGGCGGCGTGTCGATCCGCATCGGTGACGAAGTCCTCGACGCCTCGGTCCGCGGCAAGCTCGCGCAGCTCGCGGGCGCATTGAAGGTATAGCGCAGGGGCCGCACCGGCGTCGCGCGAACGGAATTCCAGGAGAGTCTCATGCAGCTCAATCCGGCAGAGATCAGCGAACTGCTCAAGAGCAAGATCCAGAACCTGCAGGTGTCGGCCGACACCCGCAACCAGGGCACCGTGGTGTCCGTCACCGACGGCATCTGCCGCATCCACGGTCTGTCCGACGTGATGCAGGGCGAGATGATCGAGTTCCCCGGCAACACCTTCGGGCTGGCGCTGAACCTCGAGCGCGACTCCGTCGGCGCGGTGGTGCTCGGCGACTACGAGCACATCTCCGAGGGCGACACCGTCAAGGCCACCGGCCGCATCCTCGAGGTGCCGGTCGGCACCGAGCTGATCGGCCGGGTCGTGAACTCGCTGGGCCAGCCGATCGACGGCAAGGGCCCGATCAAC
Organism: Pseudomonadota bacterium; assembly: GCA_963204785.1. Taxonomy (GTDB): domain Bacteria; phylum Pseudomonadota; class Gammaproteobacteria; order Burkholderiales; family Burkholderiaceae_E; genus Quisquiliibacterium. The sequence goes on from CAUJHG010000028.1 coordinate 1,623, forward strand.
GCGAAGCAGACCGACGTCATCGAGAAGGTCGCTCCGGGCGTCATCGCGCGCCAGTCGGTGTCCCAGCCGGTGCAGTCCGGGCTGAAGTCGATCGACGCGATGGTGCCGGTGGGCCGCGGCCAGCGCGAGCTGATCATCGGTGACCGCCAGACCGGCAAGACCGCGGTGGCGATCGACACGATCATCAACCAGAAGGGCAAGGGCATCTACTGCGTCTACGTCGCGATCGGCCAGAAGGCCTCGACGATCGCCAACGTGGTGCGCAAGCTCGAGGAATTCGGCGCGATGGATTACACCATCGTGGTCGCCGCCTCGGCCTCGGAATCCGCAGCGATGCAGTACATCGCCGCCTATTCCGGCTGCACGATGGGCGAGTACTTCCGCGACAACGGCGAAGATGCCCTGATCGTCTACGACGACCTCTCCAAGCAGGCGGTCGCCTACCGCCAGGTCTCGCTGCTGCTGCGTCGTCCGCCGGGCCGCGAAGCCTACCCCGGCGACGTCTTCTACCTGCACTCGCGCCTGCTGGAGCGCGCCGCCCGCGTGAACGCCGACTACGTCGAGAAGCTCACCGAAGGGCGCGTCAAGGGCAAGACCGGTTCGCTGACCGCGCTGCCGATCATCGAGACCCAGGCCGGCGACGTCTCCGCCTTCGTCCCGACCAACGTGATCTCGATCACCGACGGGCAGATCTTCCTCGAAACCGACCTCTTCAACGCCGGCATCCGTCCCGCGATCAACGCGGGGATCTCGGTGTCGCGCGTGGGCGGCGCCGCGCAGACCGACATCATCAAGAAGCTGGGCGGCGGTGTCCGTCTGGCGCTGGCGCAGTACCGCGAGCTGGCCGCGTTCGCGCAGTTCGCCTCGGACCTCGACGACGCCACCCGCAAGCAGCTCGAGCGCGGCCGCCTGGTCACCGAGCTGATGAAGCAGTCGCAGTACCAGCCGCTGCCGGTCTGGCAGATGGCGATGACGCTGTTCGCATCCAACGAGGGCTACTTCGACGACATCGACGTGTCGAAGGCGCTGGTCGCCGAGAAGGCGCTGTGGGACTTCGCCAAGGCCAAGTACGGTGCGCTGGTCGAAGAGATCGAGCGCGACATGAAGTACAGCAAGGAGGTGCAGGAGAAGCTGCACGAGCTGCTGAAGGACTTCAAGAAGTCCGGCGCGTACTGAGCGACCGTAACGCAGCCCGCAAGGAGCCAGCATGGCCGGAAGCAAAGAGATCCGGACGAAGATCAAGAGCGTGCAGAACACGCGCAAGATCACCAAGGCGATGGAGATGGTCGCCGCGTCCAAGATGCGCAAGGCACAGGACCGGATGCGCCGGGCCCGGCCGTACGCGGACAAGGTGCGCAACATCGCTGCGCACCTCGCTGGCGCGAACCCGGAGTACCAGCATCCCTTCCTCGTCGAGCACGACTCGGTCAAGGCCGCCGGCCTGATCGTGGTCACCACCGACAAGGGGCTGTGCGGTGGCCTGAACACCAACCTGCTGCGCACGGTCACCACCAAGCTGCGCGAGCTGGAGAAGGCCGGCGAGACGATCACGGTCACCGCGATCGGCAACAAGGGCTTCGGCTTCTTCAACCGGATCGGCGCCAAGGTGGTCTCGCACGCGATCCAGCTCGGCGACACTCCGCACCTCGAGAAGCTGATCGGGCCGGTCAAGGTGCAGCTCGACGCCTACGTGCGTGGCGAGATCGACCAGGTCTTCCTCTGCTACACCCGCTTCATCAACACGATGAAGCAGGAGCCGGTGGTCGAGCAGCTGCTGCCGCTGTCGGCCGACAAGCTTCGCGAGCAGGACAGCCGCGACTACTCCTGGGACTACCTCTACGAGCCGGACGCGCAGAGCGTGCTCGACGATCTCCTGGTGCGCTACATCGAGGCGCTGGTCTACCAGGCGGTCGCCGAGAACATGGCCTCGGAGCAGAGCGCGCGGATGGTGGCGATGAAGGCCGCCTCCGACAACGCGAAGAAGGTCATCGACGACCTGCAGCTGTCCTACAACAAGGCGCGGCAGGCGGCGATCACCAAGGAACTCAGCGAGATCGTGAGCGGCGCCGCGGCAGTCTGACGCGGCCGGCAGGCCAATACCGGGCGACGCGGCGGCAGCACAGTTGCGCAGGGCGGCGCCAGACAGGAACACAAGGAACAGGAAGGCACAACCATGAGTCAAGGGACGATCGTTCAGTGCATCGGCGCGGTGGTCGACATCCAGTTTCCGCGCGACGCGATGCCCAGGGTCTACGACGCGCTGGTGCTCGCCGACAGCGGCAGCAGCCTCGCCGAGGCGGGCCTCACCTTCGAGGTGCAGCAGCAGCTCGGTGACGGCGTGGTCCGCACCATCGCGATGGGGTCGTCCGACGGCCTGCGCCGCGGCATGTCGGTGACCAACACCGGCGCGGGCATCTCGGTGCCGGTGGGCACCGCAACCCTCGGGCGCATCATGGACGTGCTGGGTCGCCCGATCGACGACGCCGGCCCGATCGCCACCGACGAGCGCCGGGTGATCCACGCCAAGGCGCCCAAGTTCGACGAGCTCTCGCCCTCGGTGGAGCTGCTGCCCACCGGGATCAAGGTCATCGACCTGATCTGCCCCTTCGCCAAGGGCGGCAAGATCGGCCTGTTCGGCGGCGCCGGCGTGGGCAAGACCGTCAACATGATGGAGCTGATCAACAACATCGCCAAGAGCTACGGCGGCTACTCGGTGTTCGCCGGCGTCGGCGAGCGCACCCGCGAGGGCAACGACTTCTATCACGAGATGGAGGAGTCCAAGGTTCTCGACAAGGTCGCGATGGTCTTCGGCCAGATGAACGAGCCGCCGGGCAACCGCCTGCGCGTCGCGCTGACCGGCCTGACCATGGCCGAGAAGTTCCGCGACGAGGGCCGCGACATCCTGCTGTTCATCGACAACATCTACCGCTACACGCTGGCCGGCACCGAGGTCTCCGCGCTGCTGGGCCGGATGCCTTCCGCGGTGGGCTACCAGCCGACGCTGGCCGAGGAGGTGGGCCGCCTGCAGGAGCGGATCACCTCGACCAAGGTGGGTTCGATCACCTCGATCCAGGCCGTGTACGTGCCCGCGGACGACCTCACCGACCCGTCGCCGGCGACAACCTTCGCCCACCTCGACGCCACAGTGGTGCTGTCGCGCGACATCGCCTCGCTGGGGATCTACCCCGCGGTCGACCCGCTCGACTCCACTTCGCGCCAGCTCGACCCGAACGTGATCGGCGAGGAGCACTACACGGTCACCCGGCGGGTGCAGTCCACGCTGCAGCGCTACAAGGAACTGCGCGACATCATCGCCATCCTGGGCATGGACGAGCTTTCGCCCGAGGACAAGCTCGCGGTGGCCCGCGCGCGCAAGATCCAGCGCTTCCTGTCGCAGCCCTTCAACGTCGCCGAGGTCTTCACCGGCTCGCCCGGCAAGATCGTTCCGCTGAAGGATACGATCCGCGGCTTCAAGATGATCGTCGACGGCGAGTGCGACGCGCTGCCCGAGCAGGCCTTCTACATGGTCGGCGCGATCGAGGAGGCCTTCGAGAAGGCCAAGTCGCTGCAGTGAGCATGGCACGCGGGCCAGCACCCGGCGAAGGGGCCGCGCCCTGGCGTCGCCGGTCACGGCCCGCAACTGCCGACCGCCTTCCGGAGGAAACATGAGCACGATTCACGTCGACGTGGTGAGCGCGGAGGCCTCGATCTTCGAGGGCCCGGCAGAGTTCGTCGCGCTGCCCGGCGAGGCCGGGGAACTGGGCATCTATCCGCGGCACACGCCGCTGATCACCCGGATCCGGCCCGGTGCGGTTCGGATCAAGATCCCTGGGAAGGCCGAGGAGGAGTTCGTCTTCGTCGCCGGCGGCATCCTCGAGGTCCAGCCCAACCGCGTGACGGTGCTCGCCGACACCGCGATCCGCGGCCACGATCTCGACGAGGCCAAGGCCGAGGCTGCGAAGAAAGCTGCCGAGGAGGCGATGGCGAACGCGAAGAGCGACATCGACTTCGCACGCGCGCAGTCCGAGTTCGCGATCATGGCCGCCCAGATCGCCGCCCTGCGCAAGCTGCGCCAGAGGCACTGAGCCTCGCAGGCCGGGCGCCAGCGGGCGCCGCGGTCGAAGTCGCGCGCTCGCGCGTGCATGCCTCCAGGGACGTGCCGCGCCAACGCAGCGGCCGATTCACACGCCCGCGCATCGCGGGCGTTTTCGGTTGGCCGAGCCCGTCTTCCGGCGGCGCCGGACGGGGAGCAGGTCCGTTCCGATGAATTCCGAAGTCGAGAAATTCTGGCGCGGACCGCGCTGGGCGCTGGCGGTCCTGCTGGCGGCGCTGGGCATGATCGGGCCGTTCTCGATCGACACCTATCTGCCCGCGTTCACGGGCATCGCCGCGTCGCTGAATGCCACCCCGGTCCACATGCAGCAGACGCTGTCGGGCTACCTGTTCGGCTTCGCGTTCATGAACCTGTTCCACGGCGCGCTGTCCGACAGCCTGGGCCGCCGGCCGGTGGTGCTCGCCGGGCTCGGGGTGTTCGGGCTGGCCTCGGTGGGCTGCGCGCTGTCGACCAGCATCGGCGCGCTGGTGTTCTTCCGGGCGCTGCAGGGCCTGTCGGCCGGTGCCGGCATCGTGGTTTCGCGCGCGGTGATCCGCGACATCTATCCGCCGGCCGCCGCGCAGCGAATGATGTCGCAGGTGACGATCTTCTTCGGCATCGCCCCGGCAGTGGCGCCGATGGTCGGTGGCTGGCTGTACGTGCACACCGGCTGGCACTCGATCTTCTGGTTCCTGGCGGCGGCCACGCTGCTGCTCTGGTGGACCAACTTCCGCTACCTGCCCGAGACCCTGGCGCCCGAGCACCGTCATCCGGTGCACCCCAGGCACCTGCTGCGTGGCTACCTCCAGCTCGTCTCGAACCCGAAGTTCATGCTGCTGGCGCTGGCCAGTGGGGTGCCGTTCAACGGCATGTTCCTCTACGTGCTGTCGGCGCCAGCTTTCCTCGGCGACATCCTGCGCCTGGGACCGACCCAGTTCTTCTGGTTCTTCCTGATGAACATCACCGGCATCATGGGTGGCGCCTGGGTCAGCGGCCGACTGGCCGGGCACATCCAGCCGCGACGGCAGATCCGGCGCGGCTTCTGGATCATGATGCTGGGCGGCGGCGCCAACCTGGCAGCCAACCTGCTGTTCGAGCCCCGCGCGGCCTGGGCGATGATTCCGATCGCCGTGTTCACCTTCGGCTGGGCGCTGATGGTCCCGGTGGTCACCTTGCTGGCGCTGGACGTCGTGCCGGAGCGCCGCGGCATGGCTTCGTCGCTGCAGTCCTTCATCGGCAGCGCGGCCAACGGGCTGGTCGCGGGGCTGCTCGCACCGCTGGTGATGCACTCGGCGCCCGCGCTTGCGGCCACCTCGCTGGGGCTGATGTTGATCGGCCTTGCCGCCTGGGTCAGGCTGCGGCGACGCTGGCCGGAGCTGGGCGTGGAAGTGACCGCCCACGCCACCTGAGGTGCGTGGGCGCTGCCCCGATGCGCCTGATCCGCGACTTCTCCCTGTCCGCTCCGTTCGGCGTGGCGCAGGACAGGCGCGCGGTCTGGCTCAGATCTGCCGCAGCCAGATCTCGCCCACCGAGTGGTCGGGCCGCTTGCGCAGCACAACATTGGCGCGCTCGCGCGTGGGCAGGATGTTCTCGGTCAGGTTGAGCAGGTTGATGTCGCGCCAGATACCCGCCGCCACCCTGCGGGCCTCGGCTTCGTCGAGGTCCTTGTAGTGGTGGAAGTACGAGGCCGGGTTGCGGAACACGGTGCGCTGCAGCAGCAGGAAGCGCTCGACGTACCAGGGCTCGATGTGCTCGACCTCGGCGTCGACGTACAGCGAGAAGTCGAAGAAGTCCGAGACGATGATGCTCGGGGTGCGGCCGGGCTCGTCGCCGCCGGTCTGCAGCACGTTCAGGCCCTCGAAGATGAGGATGTCCGGCTGGCGGATGACCTCCATCTCGCCAGGGAGGATGTCGTAGGCCTGGTGCGAGTAGACCGGCGCGGTGACCTCGGGCTTGCCGGCCTTGATGTCGGCGAGGAAGCGGATCATGCGTCGGCGGTCGTAGCTCTCGGGGAAGCCCTTGCGCGACATCAGGCCGCGTTCCTCGAGCACCCGGTTCGGGTGGAGGAAGCCGTCGGTCGTGATCAGCGCCACGCGGGGGTGGTCCGGCCAGCGCGCCAGCAGCGCCCGCAGGATCCGCGCAAAGGTGCTCTTGCCCACGGCCACGCTGCCGGCGATCGCGATGACGTAAGGACGCTGGCCGATCAGGCGACCGATGAACTGGTCCTTGACCCCGTTCAGGGTGCGCGCCGAGCGGAAGTGCAGGTTCAGCAGGCGCGACAGCGGCAGGTAGATGTCGATGACATCCTGCAGCGAGACCGCCTCGATCGCGCCGCGCATCGAGGCAACGTCGCTCTCCGACAGCGTCAGCGGCGTGTTCGAGCGCAGTCGCGCCCAGTCGTCTCGCTGGAACTCGATGTAGGCCGAGTACTCGGCCTGCGGGGTCTTTTCCATGGCACGGTAGTTTAATCCCCGCGCTGCGTCCGCGTCAGCCCGCGCAGGCCGCCCTGCGGGTGGACGCGCGCGTGCGCGGCAGGAGCGCGGATGCGCGCTAACATGGGCCCCGAACCCTGTCGAAGCTCGCGACGGTCTGGCGCAGGCCGGCGCCCATCCCGGAGTGCCCCGATGAACCCTCCCGCCAATGGCGCCGAAAGCCTGGTCCGCACCCTGCTGCACGGCGGGGTGGACGTCTGCTTCACCAACCCCGGCACTTCAGAGATGCACTTCGTCGCCGCGCTCGACCGGATCGAAGGGATGCGCTGCGTGCTGGGCCTGTTCGAGGGCGTGGTCACCGGCGCTGCCGACGGCTATTACCGGATCGCCGGACGGCCAGCCTGCACCCTGCTGCACCTGGGGCCGGGGCTGGCCAACGGGCTCGCCAACCTGCACAACGCCCGCAAGGCCGGATCGGGAATCGTCAACGTGGTGGGCGAGCATGCGCTCGACCACGTCGCCCTCGACGCCCCGCTCACCTCGGACATCGAGGCGGTCGCGCGTCCGATGTCGCACTGGGTGCACACCAGTCGCAGCGCCGACGCGATCGCGGCCGACGGCGCGCAGGCGGTGCTCGAAGCGAGCCGCCCGCCCGGTCGGATCGCAACGCTGGTGCTCCCGGCCGACACTGCGTGGACGCCTGTGAGCGCTGGCGCCGCCCCCGACCCGCTCGCCGGCGCGCGGCTCGCCGAGGCGCGGCGGCGCGCGCCGGTCGCCGCCGACGCGGTACGCGCCGCGGCCCAGGCGCTGCGTGGCGGTGCACAGACGCTGCTGCTGCTGGGCGGCGCCGCACTGCAGCCGGCAGGGCTCGAACTCGCCGGGCGAATCGCTGCGAAGACCGGCTGCGCGGTGATGTCGGAGTTCTACACGGCACGGCTGGCGCGCGGCGCGGGCCGGGTGGCCGCGCCCAGGCTTCCCTACGCGGTGGACGCGGCAGTCAAGGCCCTCGCCCCCTACCGGCGGATCGTCCTCGTCGGAACGAACCGGCCGGTCGGCTTCTTCGCCTACCCGGGCAAGCCGGGGCTGCTCGCGCCGCCGGACGCGGAGCTCGTGAGCCTGGCCAGCGTCGGCGAGGACCTCGACGGTGCGCTGGCCGCGCTGGCCGATGCCTGTGGCGCCGCCGCCGTGGCTCCCGCCGGTGTCGTGCAGCGGGCAGCGGCGCCGGTGTCGGTGCCGACCGGGCGGCTGACCCCCGACGGCATCGCGGCGATCGTCGCGGCGCGCCTGCCGGAGCAGGCGATCGTCGTCGACGAGGCGGTGAGCACCGGACGCGCCTTCGGCGCCGCCACTGCGACTGCAGCCCCCCACGACTGGCTCACCGCGATGGGCGGCGCCATCGGCTTCGGCCTGCCGGTGGCGGTGGGCGCGGCGATCGCTGCGCCGCAGCGCAAGGTGCTCGCGCTCGAGGGCGACGGCAGCGCGATGTACACCCCGCAGGCGCTCTGGACGATCGCCCGCGAGCAGCTCGACGTCACCGTGGTCGTCTTCGCCAATCGCGCCTATCAGATCCTGCGCGGCGAGCTCGCGGGGGTCGGCGCCGGCGCGCCGGGGCCGCGGGCCACCGACATGCTGACCCTGGATCGCCCGGCGCTCGACTGGGTCTCGCTGGCCCGGGGCATGGGCGTGGAGGCGGTGCGGATCGACGAACTCGGCGCCTTCGACACCGCGCTGCGCGATGCGCTCGGACGCCGGGGGCCGGCGCTGATCGAAGCGGTGCTCTGAGATCCCGACCCGGTACAATGCGCGCCGTGAACGCACTGGCCAACGATACCTTCCTGCGCGCGCTGCGCCGCGAGCCCACCGAGTGGACCCCGATCTGGCTGATGCGCCAGGCCGGCCGCTACCTGCCCGAATACAACGCGACCCGCAAGCGCGCCGGCAGCTTCCTTGCCCTGTGCAAGACGCCGGAGCTGGCCTGCGAGGTCACGCTGCAGCCACTCGAGCGCTTCCCGCTGGACGCGGCGATCCTGTTCTCGGACATCCTCACGATCCCCGACGCGATGGGACTCGGGCTCCATTTCGTCGACGGCGAAGGGCCCCGGTTCCAGCGCACGGTGCGCAGCGAGGCCGAGGTCGCGCAGCTCGCGGTGCCCGACCCTGCCGGTGAGCTGCGCTACGTGACCGATGCGGTGCGCACGATCCGTGGCGCGCTGGCCGGCCGGGTGCCCCTGATCGGCTTCTCCGGAAGTCCCTGGACGCTGGCCTGCTACATGGTCGAAGGCTGCGGCGGAAGCGACTTCCGGCAGATCAAGACCATGCTCTACCAGCGTCCGGACCTGCTGCACCGGATCCTCGACGTGAACGCGCGGGCGGTCATCGACTACCTGAACGCGCAGATCGAAGCCGGCGCGCAGGCGGTGATGATCTTCGACTCATGGGGCGGAGTGCTGGCCGACGGCGCCTTCCAGGAGTTCTCGCTCGACTACCTGCGTCGGGTGATCGCCGGCCTGCGCAGCGAGCGCCAGGAGCCGGTGCTCGACGCCGAAGGCCGCGTCGTCGGCAGCCGCAGCGTCCGGGTGCCTTCGATCGTCTTCACCAAGGGCGGTGGCCTCTGGCTCGAGGAGATCGCCGCCTCCGGCTGCGACGGCGTCGGCGTCGACTGGACGGTCGACCTGCGCCGGGCGCGTGCGCTGGTCGGCGAGCGTTGCGCATTGCAAGGCAACCTCGACCCGATGGCGCTGATGGCCTCGCCCGAGCAGGTGCAGGCCGAGGCGCGCAAGGTGCTCGAGCGTTTCGGCGCGCCGGCGGCCGGCAACGGGCACGTCTTCAACCTCGGCCACGGCATCTCGCAGTTCACCGCGCCCGAGAGCGTCAGCGCGCTGGTCGAGGCGGTGCACAGCCACAGCAGGAAGATGCGGGCTGGCACGTGAGCGCTCGCTCACCGCGCTGAGTCCGACTGTCGGGCCTGTTCTCCCACGGTGCGCCGCAGCGCAACCCAGGGCGGGTCGGGCTTCACTTATGCACACCAAGGGCGCTTCGCTGTCAAGTGCTGCATTGCAAGCGACCGCACGCGAGGGGCTTGCGCAAGCCATTGATTCACAACAAGTTTTTTCTGAGCAAAAAGCGGGCACCGAAGCTCGGCGCCAGAATTGGCGCGGCTTCCGGGGCGATGCCGAGGAGTTGGCCACAGATTTATCCACAGCTTCTGTGTACGACTCGGAAAAGTGACGTAGGTGCTTCGGCTTAGTTGCCGAACTTAAAGTGAATTGTGATGGGAGCGTCGTCGGGAAATCTGCAAGTCGCTCGCGTTGCACTCGATCTTCCGCTTGCCGAAGCCTTCGATTACCTGCTCGAGGCCGACCTGGCGACCGGTGTGCGCCCTGGCGCCTGGGTGGTGGTCCCCTGGGGGCGCGCGCGCAGGATCGGGATCGTGATCGGGCTGGCGCAGACCAGCGAAGTGCCGCCGGAGCGTCTGCGCCCGGTCATCGCGCTGCTCGACGATGCGCCGGCGCCCGACGAGGCCTGGCTCGCGCTGGCCGGCTTCGCTGCGCGCTACTACCACCGCGGAGTCGGCGAGGTGCTGCTGCCGGCGATTCCGAAGCTGCTGCGTACGGTGCCGTCGACGCGGGCGCGCATTTCGGCCTTCGCTCGCGCGCGCAAGCGGGCGCCGCAGGCAGTGCAGCCCGGCGCCGCCGCAGCGTCGATGCCGGTTCCCGCAGCGGACGAGGCGGGCGGGCTGGCGCCCGGACTCGCTGGCGCGCCGCTCGCGCTCACAGGGGCCCAGCGCAGGGCGCTGGAGGCGCTCGTCGCCTGCCAGGGCTTCGCGGTGCACCTGCTGCACGGGGTCACCGGCAGCGGCAAGACCGAGGTCTACCTGGGCTGGATCGCGCACCTGCTCGCCACGCGCCCGGATGCGCAGGTGCTGCTGCTGGTGCCGGAGATCGCGCTGACGCCGCAGCTCTTCGGCCAGATCGCGGCGCGCTTCGCCGGTGAGCCGGTCGCGGTGCTGCACAGCGGCCTGCCCGACGGCGAGCGGGCGGCGCAATGGCTGGCGGTCGCCGAGGGCAGGGTGCGGCTGGTGGTCGGCACCCGCCTGGCGGTGCTGACGCCGATGCCCGGACTTGCCGCAGTGGTGGTCGACGAGGAGCACGACGCCTCCTACCGGCAGCAGGAGGGGGTCCACTACTCGGCGCGCGATCTGGCGGTGGCGATGGCCGCGCAGCGCAAGGTGCCGGTGGTGCTGGGCTCGGCGACGCCTTCGCTGGAGAGCTGGCTGGCCGCGCATCGCGGCCGCTATCGCCTGCTGACGATGCCCGAGCGCGCCGCAGGCGGGGAGCTGCCCAGGCTGCGCATCGTCGATCCGCGCGGGCGCCGGCTGCAGCACAGCCTTGCGCCCGAGGTGGTCGAGGCTCTCGGACAGGCGCTCGCCCGCGGCGAGCAGTCGCTGGTGTTCGTCAACCGGCGCGGCTACGCTCCGGTGCTCAGCTGCGAGGCCTGCGGATGGCTCAGCCGCTGCGAGCACTGCTCGGCCTGCAGGGTGCTGCACCGGCTCGGCGCACCCGGGGGCGGCGCGGCCGAGCGCTCCGCGGCCGCGTCGACGCGGCGCCCCGTGCCAGCCGGCGCCGAAGCCGGCGCGCCCGCCGCAGCGGCCGGCCCCTCCCGCTATCGCCTGGTCTGCCACCACTGCAGCGTGGACGTCGCGGTGCCGCGCAGGTGCCCGGACTGCGGCAACGTCGACCTGACGCCGCTCGGGCGGGGCACGCAGCGGCTGGAGGAGGGGCTCGCCGCGCTGTTCCCGGGCGCGCGGATCGCACGGCTGGACCGCGACGTCGCGCGGCGACGCAACGCGGCGCGCGAGGTCATCGACGCGGCGCACGCCGGCGAGGTCGACATCCTGGTTGGAACGCAGATGCTTGCCAAGGGCCACGACTTTCGCCGCCTGACCCTGGTGGCGGCGATCGATCCCGACGGCGGCCTCTACTCGTCGGACTTCCGGGCGCCGGAGCGGCTGTTCGCGGTGCTGATGCAGGTGGCCGGGCGTGCCGGACGCGCGGGCGCCGCGAGCCAGGTGATCGTGCAGACCCGCTTCCCGGGGCACCCGTTGTTCGCGGCGCTGGCGCGGCACGACTACGCGGGCTTCGCCGATGCGCAGCTCGCCGAGCGTCGCGAGGCTGCGCTTCCTCCCTTCGTGTTCCAGGCGCTGCTGCGCGCCGAGGCGCGCGCGCTCGACGCGGCGCTGGACTTCCTCGGCCAGGCCAAGGCGCTGGCCGAGGAGGCGGCGCAGGACGGCGTGAGCCTCTTCGACCCGGTGCCGATGCCGCTGATGCGCCTGGCCGGACGCGAGCGTGCCCAGTTGCTGCTGGAGGCGAGCTCGCGTCCGGTGCTGCACGCCTTTCTCGATCGCTGGCTGCACCGCCTGGCGGCGCTGCGCACGCCGGTGCGCTGGCAGCTCGAAGTGGACCCCCTGGAGATCTGACCGACCGGATGCACCCAACGATGCCAGCCTCCCCCATGAATCCCGCGCAGCGCGAAGCGGTCCGTTACCTGGACGGCCCCTGCCTGGTGATCGCCGGCGCCGGCAGCGGCAAGACCCGCGTGATCACGCAGAAGATCGCGCACCTGATCGCCTCGGGAATGCGCCCGTCCTCGATCGCGGCGATCACCTTCACGAACAAGGCCGCCACCGAGATGGCCGAGCGGCTGACCAGGCTGGTCCGCCTGCCCGAGGGCGAGCGCCCGCTGGTCAGCACCTTCCACTCGCTGGGCGTGCAGATGCTGCGGCGCGACTGCAGGCGGCTGGGCCTGAAGGCCAGCTTCTCGATCCTCGACGCCGACGACGCGCTGGCGATCATCCAGCAGGCGCTGGCCACCACCGACCGCAAGCTGCTGCGGGCCGCGCAGGCGAGGATCTCGCTGTGGAAGAACGCGATGGCCGGCCCGGACGAAGCTGCATCGCTCGCGGCCGACGACACCGAACGCCAGTTCGCGCGTGCCTACCGCGACTACGCTGCCACGCTGTCGGCCTACCAGGCAGTGGACTTCGACGACCTGATCCTGCTGCCGGTGCGCCTGCTGCGCGAGCACCCGGAGGTGGCGCAGGCCTGGCGTGAGCGCCTGCGCTATCTGCTCGTCGACGAATACCAGGACACCAACGCCTGCCAGTACGAGCTGATGAAGCTGCTCGCCGGCCCGCGCGAGGCCTTCACTGCGGTGGGCGACGACGACCAGTCGATCTACGGCTGGCGCGGCGCCACGCTGGAGAACCTGGAGCGCCTGGGCGCCGACTTCCCGCGTCTGAAGGTGATCAAGCTCGAGCAGAACTACCGCTCGAGCCTGACGATCCTGCAGGCCGCGAACCGGCTGATCGCGCACAACCCGAAGCTGCACGAGAAGAAGCTCTGGTCCGAGCACGGCGTGGGCGATCCGATCACCGTGGTGGTCTGCGACTCCGACGAGCACGAGGCCGAGTCGGTGGCGATGCGCCTGCAGGCGCACAGGTTCGAGCGGCGCGGCAAGTTCTCCGACTACGCGATCCTCTATCGCGGCAACCACCAGGCGCGCGTGATCGAGCAGGCGCTGCGCAAGGAGAAGATTCCCTACGTGCTCTCCGGGGGCCAGTCCTTCTTCGACCGCGCCGAGATCCGCGACCTGATGGCCTGGCTGCGCCTGCTGGCCAACGACGACGACGACCCCGCCTTCATCCGCGCGGTGAGCACGCCCAGGCGCGGCGTGGGCAACGTCACGCTCGAGGCGCTGGGCCGCTACTCGGGGCAGCGACACCTGTCGATGTTCGCCGCGCTGTTCGAGGCCGGCTTCGAGTCGCAGCTGGCCGCGCGCCAGCTCGAGCCGCTGCGCACCTTCGGCGAGTTCGTCAACCGCATCGCCTGGCGCGCTGCGCGCGAGCCGGCAGCGCAGGTGCTCGACGACCTGGTCACCGCGATCGACTACCGTGCCCACCTCTTCGACACCCTGGACGAGCGGCAGGCCGCCGCGCGCTGGCAGAACGTCTGCGACTTCGTCGACTGGCTGAAGAAGCGGGCGGACGAGGATGGCGCGACCCTGCTGCAGCTGGCGCAGTCGGTGGCGATCCTCTCGCAGCTCGACCGCAGGGACGAGGACGTCGATGCGGTGCGAATGACGACGATCCACGCCTCGAAGGGCCTCGAGTTCCCGCACGTGTTCATCGTCGGCTGCGAGGAGGGGCTGCTGCCCCACCGCGGCGGGGCGGCCGCCGCCGACCCGGACGAAGCGGACGCGGCCGACGACGACGAGACCCGCATCCAGGAGGAGCGACGGCTGATGTACGTCGCAGTGACCCGCGCGCAGCGCAGCCTGACGCTGAGCTGGTGCCAGTCGCGCCGGCGCGGCCGCGACGCCTCCCGGCCACGGCCCTCGCGCTTCCTTGCCGAGATGGAGCTCGCCGCCGCCCCCGCACAGGTGCGCAGCGTCAGCCAGGAGTCGGCGCGCGCGCGGCTGGGCGCGCTGAAGGACCTGCTCGCCGCCGGAGGCTCCAGGGCGGGCCGCTGACCCCGGCCCGCGCTGCCTATAATCAGCGCGCACGCAAGCGGAGCGCGCGCTGCGCGCGATGCACCTCCAGGATCCAGGGTGTCCGACAGCCTAGCAGCCTTCCACGACAGCGACCGCGTCCTGCGGCACGCGGCGACCACCTTCTTCGACCACCTCTCCGAGATGTGCGAGGGGATCATGATGGTCGACAGGGCCGGCCGCCTGGTCTGGATCAGCGACCGCTACGAGCGCTACCTCGATGCGCTGGGCTTCGCCAGCCCCGCGGAGATCCTCGGCCGGCCGGTCGAGGAGGTGGTGCCCAACTCGCTGATGCGGCAGGTGGTCGAGACCGGTCGGCCGATCCTGCTGGACATCATCGAGAACCACTCCGGGTCCTTCGTCGTGTCGCGCTTCCCCCTGCACGACGAGCACGGCGAGGTGATCGGCGCGGTGGGGCTGATCCTGGTCGACCGGATCGAATCCCTCAAGCCGCTGATGGCCCGGCTCAACCGCCTGCAGAGCGAGCTGGCACAGGTCCGCAAGGAGCTGGCGCAGCAGCGTCGCACCCGCTATACCTTCTCCAGCTTCGTCGGAAACAGTGCGCCGGTGGTCGCGGTCAAGAGCCGCGCGCGCCGCGCCGCCGCGCTGAACACCACGGTGCTGCTGCTCGGCGAGACCGGCACCGGCAAGGAACTGCTCGCCCAGGCGATCCACGCCGCATCGCCGAGGGCCGCCGGGCCCTTCGTCGCGGTCAACGTCGCGGCAGTGCCCGAAGCGCTGCTCGAGGCCGAGTTCTTCGGTGTCGCCCCGGGCGCCTACACCGGCGCCGATCGGCGCGGTCGTGAAGGCAAGCTCGCTGCCGCCGACGGGGGCACGCTGTTCCTCGACGAGATCGGCGACATGCCGCTGCTGCTGCAGGCCAAGCTGCTGCGCGTGCTGCAGGAGCGCGAGGTCGAGCCGCTGGGCGCCAACCGCGTGCAGCCGGTGGACCTGCGGGTGATCGCCGCCACCAGCGTGGACCTGGAGCGGCGCGTGGCCGACGGCAGCTTCCGCGCCGACCTCTATTACCGGCTGAACGTGCTGCCGATCCGGCTGCCGCCCCTGCGCGACCGGCGCGAGGACCTCGGCCTGCTGTGCGAGCACCTGCTCGAGGAGATCGCGCTCGAGCACGGTACGCTGCCGAAGGAGATCGACCCGCAGGCGCTCGAACTGCTCGCCCGGCACGACTGGCCGGGCAACATCCGCGAACTGCGCAACCTGCTCGAACGGATGTGCTCGATCTGGGACGGGCTGCGGCTGACTCCCGAGGCGCTGGGCATCTCCTCGGGCGACCCGCTGCGGGCGCTGTCGATGGCGCCTGTGCCAGGAGACGGCAGCGCCGCGACATCGTCGGCCGCGGCGGAAGACGACGGCGCCCGGAGGCCGCCGGCCGCGGCAGCCCCCGCTGCGCTCGTGCCGTCCGCAGCCGACGATGCCCAGGCGCCCGCGCCGATTCCCCGGTCCGCTGCCGCACGCACCGATCTCCAGCAGGATCAGGTCGCGCAACCCAGCGCCTGCGTTGCACCGCCGATCGCGACCCTGGCCGCGCGCATCGCGCAACTCGAACGCGAGGCGATCCGCGAGGCGCTGGCGGCCACCCGGGGCAACCGCGCCCAGGCGGCCCGGCGCCTGGGCATCGCCCGCGCCACCCTCTACCAGAAGCTCGCCGAGCATCCCGAACTGTCCGCTTCGTATACACGTGAGTTCTGAGTTCATGCCAGATGTCCGATAAAAGGACATCGACTGTCTGATCATCGAACACTTGATGGCGACCTCCGGGCGCCTCCGGCGCGCTCGGGTGACTCCGGAGCCGGAGGTCCCCGCAGGGCCGCGGACGACAAGGCATTGCTCCCATCGCCCACTGGGCGCCAGGCCTGCGGGAGTGCCAGTCCCTGGCGCTTCTGGCACGCCGATTGCTTCTTGTGAGGGGTGGGCAATCAGGCTTCGGAGGAGGAGCAAGCAATGAAACAAGGCAAATCGGCGCTGCGGCGCAGCCTGCTGGCGGCGGGCGCAGTCTCCCTGGCTGCGGTGTCCGCTCCGGCATTCGCGCAGGCCAAGGGCGGCGACATCAAGATCGCACTGATCTATTCGAAGACCGGAATCTTCGAGTCCTACGGCAAGCAGACCCAGATCGGTGTGCAGATGGGTCTCGAGTACGCGACCGGCGGCACGATGATGGTCAACGGCCGCAAGGTGGTGCTGCTCGAGAAGGACGCCCCGGGCAAGCCCGACGTGGGCAAGGCGCAGCTCACCGCAGCCTTCGCCGACGACAAGGCGGCGCTGGCGATCGGGCCGGTTTCTTCCGGCGTGGCGCTGGCGATGCTCCCGGTGGCCGAGGAGTACAAGAAGGTGCTGATCGTCGAGCCTGCCGTGGCCGACTCGATCACCGGCGACAAGTGGAACCGCTACGTCTTCCGCACCGGCCGCAACTCCTCGCACGACGCCGCCGGCAACGCGCTGGCGCTCGACAAGGAAGGCGTGGTGATCGCCACCCTGGCGCAGGACTACGCCTTCGGCCGTGATGGCATCAAGGCCTTCAAAGACCAGATAAGGAAGGCGAAGATCGTCCACGAGGAGTACCTGCCGGTCGCGACCACCGACTTCACTGCCGGTGCGCAGCGCCTGTTCGACGCGCTCAAGGACAAGCCGGGCCGCAAGTTCATCTACGTGAACTGGGCGGGGGCGGGCAACCCGTTCAAGATCGTCGAACTCGACCCCAAGCGCTACGGGATCGAGCTGGCCAGCGGCGGCAACGTGTTCGCAGGGCTGACCGCCTACAAGAGCATCCCGGGAATGGAAGGTTCGACCACCTACTACTACCAGATGCACAAGAACCCGGTGAACAACTGGCTGATCACCGAGCACTACAAGCGCTTCAAGTCGCCGCCCGACATGTTCACCGGCACCGGAATGGCCGCCGGAATCGCGGCGATCGAGGCGCTCGAGAAGACCGGGGGCGACGCCAACGCCGACAAGCTGATCAAGGTCATGGAAGGCATGAGCTTCGAGACGCCGAAGGGGAAGATGACCTTCCGCCCCGAGGATCATCAGGCGATGCAGTCGATGTTCCACTTCCGCGTGAAGATCGATCCGGCCTTCGCGTGGGGCGTGCCCGAGCTGATCCGCGAGATCAAGGCCGAGGAGATGAACATCCCGATCCGCAACAAGCGCTGACCGCAAGGGGTGA
This sequence comes from Pseudomonadota bacterium, assembly GCA_963204785.1. Classification (GTDB taxonomy): domain Bacteria; phylum Pseudomonadota; class Gammaproteobacteria; order Burkholderiales; family Burkholderiaceae_E; genus Quisquiliibacterium. Next base: position 18,880 of record CAUJHG010000028.1, read on the forward strand.
CCGGGGCCGCTCACGGTCCCGGCCGATCGCATGACCCAGCCCTCCCTCGAGACCCGCGACCTGACGATCCGCTTCGGCGGGCACGTGGCGGTCGACTCGGTGTCCTGCGCCTTCCACCCGGGGACGCTCACCGCGATCGTCGGGCCCAACGGTGCGGGCAAGACGACCTACTTCAACCTGATCTCCGGGCAACTGCGCGCGAGCGCGGGACGGGTGCTGGTGCGGGGCGAGGACCTCACCGCACTGTCGGCGCCCGGGCGCACCCGCAAGGGGCTGGGCCGCGCCTTCCAGCTGACCAACCTGTTCCCGAACCTCACGGTGCTGGAGAACCTCCGGCTGGCGGTCCAGGCACGACGCGGCGTCGGACTGAACCTCTGGTCGGTCTGGTCCAGCCACCGGGCGCTGATCGGCGAGGCCGAAGCGGTGCTCGAACGGATCGCCCTCGCGGGTCGGCGCGACGCGCTGGCCAGCAGCCTGCCGCACGGCGACCAGCGCAAGCTCGAGGTGGGGATCCTGCTCGCGATCGAGCCGGAGGTCTTCATGTTCGACGAGCCCACCGCGGGAATGAGCGTGGACGAAGTGCCGGTCATCCTCGAGCTGATCCGCGAGATCAAGCGCGACCGCAGCAAGACCGTGCTGCTGGTCGAGCACAAGATGGACGTGGTGCGCGAGCTCTCCGACCGCATCATCGTGCTGCACAACGGGCGTCTTGCTGCCGACGGCCCGCCTGCCGAGGTGATCGCATCGCCGGTCGTGCAGCAGGCCTACCTTGGGCTCGAAGTCGGGGAGGGCGCGCGATGAGCGCCAGCGCGCAGTCGCTGGGCGTGCGGACCGGTGCGCCGGCGGGCGCCGCGATTGCGCCGGGGCCGTCGCTGCGCCTGTCCGGGGTTCACACCCACATCGGCGCCTACCACATCCTGCACGGCGTCGACCTCGACGTGCCCGCAGGCGGCACCACCCTGCTGCTGGGCCGCAACGGCGCAGGCAAGACCACCACGCTGCGCACGATCATGGGCCTGTGGAAGGTCTCGGCGGGCAGCGTCGACTTCGGCGCCGAGCGCCTGTCCGGCCGCCCGACGCCCGACATCGCCCGGCTCGGGCTGGCCTACGTTCCCGAGAACATGGGCATCTTCGCGGACCTCACCGTGCGCGAAAACATGGCGCTGGCCGCGCGCGCAGCGCGCAATGCCGAGGAGATCGACCCGGAGCGCCTGCGCTGGATCTTCGATCTCTTCCCCGCGATGAAGCGCTTCTGGAACCATCCTGCCGGGCTGCTCTCGGGTGGGCAGAAGCAGATGCTCGCGGTGTCGCGGGCGATCGTCGAGCCGCGCGCGCTGATCCTGATCGACGAGCCCAGCAAGGGACTGGCGCCGTCGATCATCCAGAACATGCTGTCGGCCTTTCGCCAGCTCAAGGCTGCGGGGGTCACGATCCTGCTGGTCGAGCAGAACTTCGCCTTCGCCAGCGAGCTCGGCGACACCGTTGCCGTGATGGACGACGGCCGCGTCGTGCATCGTGGCTCGATGGCCGAGCTCGCCGAGGACGAGGCGCTGCAGACGCGCCTGCTCGGTCTCTCGCTTGGAGCGCACCAATGACCCAGGCTGTCCCGTCCCCGCCGCGCGCAGGCGGGTCGCTGCCGGGCGCAAGGCCTGCGCCCGAGGACTCCGGCGTTCCGCAGGCGCCGCGGCGCGACCTGCTGCCGCTGCTGCTGGTGCCGCTGATCGCGCTTCTTGCGCTGCCGCTGGTGGGCTCGCCATCCACGTGGGTCACGCTGACGGTCGCCGGCCTGGCGATGGGGCTGATCATCTTCATCATCGCCTCGGGCCTGACCCTGGTCTTCGGGCTGATGGACGTGCTGAACTTCGGCCACGGCGTGTTCATCGCCCTTGGCGCCTTCGTCGCCACCAGCGTGCTCGCGCCGATGGCCGGGCTCACCGGGAGCCCGTCGATGGCGCTCAACCTGGTCGCGGTGTTCGCCGCGATGCTCGTGGCGATGGCGGTGGCAGGCGCGGTCGGCTACGCGTTCGAGCGGCTGATCGTGCGCCCGGTCTACGGCCAGCACCTGAAGCAGATCCTCATCACGATGGGCGGGATGATCATCGGCGAGGAGCTGATCAAGGCGCTCTGGGGGCCGGACCAGATCCCCCTGCCCCTGCCGCAGGGGCTCAAGGGGGCCTGGTTCTTCGGCGATGCCGCGATCGAGAAATACCGCCTGATCGCGGTGGTCGTGGGGCTGCTGGTGTTCGCAGTGATGGTCTGGGTGCTTGCGCGCACCAAGCTCGGCCTGCTGATCCGCGCCGGAGTCCAGGACCGCGAGATGGTCGAGAGCCTCGGCTACCGGATCCACCGGCTGTTCGTCGGCGTGTTCGTGGCGGGCTCGGCGCTGGCCGGGCTGGGCGGCGTCATGTGGGGGCTGTACCAGCAGGGCGTGGTGCCGCAGATGGGGGCGCAGGTCAACGTCCTGCTCTTCATCGTGATCATCATCGGCGGTCTTGGCTCCACCACCGGCTGCTTCATCGGCGCCCTGCTCGTCGGGCTGATGGCCAACTACACGGGCTTTCTCGCGCCCAAGGTGGCGCTCTTCTCCAACATCCTGCTGATGGTGCTGGTCCTGCTGTGGCGCCCGCAGGGGCTCTTCCCGGTGGCGCGGCGATGATCGCGAAGCTGCTCTCCTCCGATCTCCCGCGCAGCCGCTGGGTCGCGGCGATGCTGCTCGTCGTCCTCGCCGTGCTCGCGCTGGGGCCCTTCGTGCTGCCCGGCGCCAAGGCGATGAGCGTCGCGGCCAAGGTGATGGTGTTCGTGCTGCTGGTGGCCAGCTTCGACCTGCTGCTGGGCTACACGGGAATCGTCTCCTTCGCGCACACGATGTTCTTCGGCATCGGCGCCTACGGCGTGGCGATCGCCTGCACGCGCATCGGGGCGAGCTGGAGCGCGCTTGCCGTCGGTGTGCTCGTCGCGCTGGTGGTGTCGGCGCTGCTCGCGCTGGTCATCGGCCTGTTCAGCCTGCGGGTGCGCGCGATCTTCTTCGCGATGATCACCCTTGCGGTGGCCAGCGCCTTCCAGACCCTGGCCTCGCAGCTCTCGGATCTCACCGGCGGCGAGGACGGCCTGAGCTTTCGCCTGCCCGCAGTGCTGCAGCCCTCGTTCTCGCTGACCGAGGAGCCCTTCCTCGGCGTCGACCTGGATGGCCGCTTCCTGTCCTACTACCTGCTGTTCTTCTCGGTGCTGGTGCTCTTCCTGCTGCTGCTGCGCGTGGTGAACTCGCCCTTCGGTCGCGTGCTGCAGGCGATCCGCGAGAACGACTTCCGCGCCGAGGCGCTCGGCTACCGCACCGTCGTCTACCGCACGCTGTCCAGCGTGATCTCGGCGATGTTCGCGACCCTGGCCGGCGCGCTGCTGGCGATCTGGCTGCGCTACAACGGGCCGGACACCTCGCTGTCCTTCGAGATCATGATCGACATCCTTCTGATCGTCGTGATCGGCGGCATGGGCACGCTGTACGGCGCAGTGATCGGCTCGGCGCTCTTCGTGGTCGCGCAGAGCTACCTGCAGGACCTGATGGCGCTGGCCTCCGGGGCCGCCGAGGGCATCCCGGTGCTGTCGGTGCTGCTGTCGCCGGAGCGCTGGCTGCTGTGGCTGGGGCTGCTGTTCGTGCTGTCGGTCTATCACTTCCCCGCCGGGATCGTCGGGCGGCTGCGCCTGGCCGCATACCTGCGCCGTACGGGAGGCGGGTGAGGCCCGCCGGGCACGTGCCGCAGGCCCGAATGCTCCACGCCGACGCGGGCCCGACCGAGCCCCACGACCATCCGCTCGTGCGCCTGGCCGCGGCCGGCGGGGTCGCGACCGTCACGCTGGCGCGGCCCGAGATGCGCAACGCGCTGGTCCCGGAACTGCTTCTCGACCTGTGCGTGGCGCTCGAGACCGCCGGGCGCCGGGACGACGTGCGCTGCCTGCTGCTGCGCGCCGAGGGCGAGGCCTTCTCGATCGGGCTGGACCTGCGCCGCCTCGCGCACGAGATGCGTGGCCCGGGAGGCGCTGCCTACGCGGCCGAACTGCTGGGCCTGCTCAACCAGGCGATGCTCACGCTGATGCGGCTGCGTCAGCCGGTGGTTGCCGCGGTGCATGGACGGATCGGGGGCGCTGCGCTCGGCCTGCTGTTGGGCGCTGACCTGGCGGTGGCCTGCCAGGATGCCCGCTTCAGCGCCGGCTACCGGGCGTCAGGCCTGCCCCCGGAAGGTGGCTGGACTGCACTGCTGCCGCGCATCGCAGGCATTCGTCGCGCTGGTGCAGGCGTGCTGCTGGATCGCGAGATCGGCGCAACCGAGGCGCTCGACTGGGGGCTGGTGACCGAGGTCGCGCCAGCCCGGACTTTCGCGAGCACCGCGCTGGACATCGCGCGACGGATCGTCGCGTCCCCGTCGGCAGCGATGCACAGCACCAAGCGCATGCTGCTGGGCGATCTCGCCGCAGTCGAGCTTGCGCTCGAGGCGGAGCGGCGCGCCTTCGTCGATGCAATCGCCGACCTCGAGGTGCGCGAGCGGATCCTGCGCTTCCTGCAGCGTACCCCTGAGTATCCGGACGAGCGCCCGGGGCTGCAGGATCGGTCCGGAACCGGCTGAATCTCGGGCCAGGCTGCCGCGTCCGTGCGCGGCGATCCTGGCCTGGCCGGTCGGCTGCGTCTTTCGCCGGATCGGCGCGCACGCCCACCGCTGCTACCCTGTCGGGCGATGATCCACGATCTCTTCACCCCATCCATCAGCGCCCCGTTCCGCGCGCCGTCGTCCCCGGCCGCACCGCCCGTCGACGCAGCGCTCGCGCTGCTGCGCGAGGTCTTCGGCCACCCCGCCTTCCGCGGCGCGCAGGCCGAGATCGTCGGCCACCTCGCCGGGGGCGGCGATGCGCTGGTGCTCATGCCCACTGGTGGCGGGAAGTCGCTGTGCTATCAGCTTCCTGCCCTGCTGCGCCGTCAGCAGGGGTGCGGTCCGGCCATCGTGGTCTCGCCGCTGATCGCACTGATGCAGGATCAGGTCGCGGCGCTGCGTCAGCTCGGTGTGCGCGCGGCCGTGCTGAACTCCACGCTGGACGCCCGCGGTGTGCGTGAAACCGAGCGTGCGCTGCTCGAAGGCGCGCTCGATCTCCTGTATGTGGCGCCCGAGCGGCTGGTCACCGAGGGCTTCCTCGCGCTGCTCGACCGGGTCTGCGCCGCGCAGGGCGTGGCGCTGTTCGCAATCGACGAAGCCCACTGTGTGTCGCAATGGGGCCACGACTTCCGCCCCGAATACCTGCAGCTTTCGCTGCTGCACGAGCGCTACCCGCAGGTGCCGCGCATCGCGCTGACCGCCACCGCGGATCCCCAGACGCGGGACGAGATCATCGAGCGCCTCGCGCTGCAGGACGCGCGCGTCTTCGTCTCCAGCTTCGACCGCCCGAACATCCGCTACACGATCGTCGACAAGCTCGATCCGCGCCAGCAGCTGCTGCGCTTCATCCGCGACGAACATCCCGGCGACGCCGGCATCGTCTACTGCCTGTCGCGCCGCAAGGTCGACGAGACCGCCCAGTGGCTGGCCGCGCACGGGGTGCCCGCGCTGCCCTACCACGCCGGCATGGACACCGCCACACGCGCGGCGCACCAGGCGCGCTTCCAGCGCGAGGACGGCCTGGTCGTGGTCGCGACGATCGCCTTCGGGATGGGAATCGACAAGCCCGACGTCCGCTTCGTCGCGCATCTCGACCTTCCCCGCAGCGTCGAGGGCTACTACCAGGAGACCGGCCGCGCCGGCCGCGACGGCCAGCCCGCCGACGCCTGGATGGCCTACGGACTGGCCGACGTCGTCCAGCAGCGCCGCCTGATCGAGACCTCCGAGGCCGACGATGCCTTCAAGCGGGTGGCCAGCGCCAAGCTCGACGCCCTGCTGGGACTGGCCGAGACTGCCGGCTGCCGCCGCATGCGGCTGCTGTCCTATTTCGGCGAGGCCAGCGAGGCCTGCGGCAACTGCGACAACTGCCTGTCGCCGCCCGAGACCTGGGACGCCACCGAGGCCGCGCGCAAGGCGCTCTCGGCGATCTACCGCACCGGCCAGCGCTTCGGCGCCGCCCACCTGGTCGACGTGCTGCGAGGCAGATCGACCGAGCGCATGTCACGCTGGGGGCATGAGCGGCTGTCCGTGTTCGGCGTCGGCGCCGACCTCACCGAGAACGAGTGGCGCGGCGTGTTCCGGCAACTGGTCGCGCTCGACCTGGTCCAGGTCGACCACCAGGCGCACGGCGCGCTGCGGCTGACGCCGGCAAGCCGCCCGGTGCTGCGGGGTGAACGTACGGTGCCGATGCGGCGCATCCGCGAGCGGTCTGCGGGCGCCCGACGGGGCAGGTCCCGCAGCGGCGCCACGCCTGGTGCGGACAGCACCGAAGCCGGCGCAGCGCCCGACTCCGGCCTGCTCGCCAGGCTCAAGGCCTGGCGCTCGTCGCAGGCGCGCGAGCAGGGCGTTCCCGCCTATGTGATCCTGCACGACAGCACGCTGGCCGCGATCGCGGCGGCGCGTCCGGAAAGCATCGCCGCGCTCGGCGAGATCCCGGGAATCGGCGCGAAGAAGCTCGAACGCTACGGCGCCGATCTTCTCGGGATGGCCGGCGAGAGCTGACCGGCGGAAGCGCCGCCCCCGGTGAGCGGGCGCTTACTTCGCTGCGGCCACCATGTACTCGACCGCATGCCTGAGGTCGTCGTCCGAGGCGCTCGAAGCCCCACGCGGCGGCATCGCTCCCTTGCCCTTGAGCGTGGAATTCATCAGCGAGTCCATTCCGGCGGCGATCCGTGGCCCCCAGGCAGCCTTGTCGCCGAGCTTGGGCGCACCGGCAACACCGGTGCCGTGGCAGGCGGTGCAGGCACTGTCGTAGATCTTCTTGCCGGCGTCGGAGCTCGCCGCAGCAGGGGCGGCGGCAGCGGGCGCAGCGGCAGCGGGTGCGGCAGCAGCGGGTGCGGCAGCAGCAGATTCAGTAGCAGGCGCGGCTGCAGCGGGCGCCGCAGCGGCAGGGGCAGCCGCCGATTCCGCCGCCGGTGCAGCAGCCGAGTCTGCCGGGGCCGCGGGCTCGGGGAATTTCGCGCCAGCCGCGTTCGCCATGTGGACCACTGCGCGGCCGATCTCGAGGTCGCTGAACTGGCCGCCTCCCTGCGGAGCCATCGCACCCTTGCCCTTGAGTGCCGAGGCGAGCAGTGCGTCGTAGCCGCTCTTGATGCGTGCCGCCCAGGCGCCCGCGTCGCCGAACTTCGGCGCACCGGCGACACCGGCCTCGTGGCAGGCCGAGCACTGCGCCTTGTAGACTGCATCGCCGGTCGCCAGGACCTTGGGCCCGCTGGCGCCCTGCAGCTCGAAGCGGGCCACCGGCTGGATACGGGCCTCGATCGCCTCGGGCGTCATGCCGTCGCTGCCGGCGCCGACCCGCGAGCTCGTCCCGACCAGCTTCACCAGCAGCGCGATCACGAGGGTTGGAACGATGAAGGCCAGGATCACCACCGTGATCAGCTGCCTCGGGGTCTTGACGAATGCCTGGTGCTCTTCGCTCATGCCGGTCTCCTGGTGAAACGATCTTGTTGGTGGTGACGCCGGCGGGTCGGCCCGCGCTGGCCGCGTCGAGCCTCTGTCGGCTCATGCCGAACCGCTCGAAACCGGAAATTCTATCGTCTAACGCAGGTATCGACGAGGGAGCGGCGCCGCAAACGGTCCGCGGCTGCTAGAATCGCGACTTCGCGCGCCCGTAGCTCAGCGGATAGAGTACTGGCCTCCGAAGCCAGGGGTCGCTGGTTCGATCCCAGCCGGGCGCGCCACTTCCCTGCCTGAACAGTCTCGGGGCTAGAGCCGGCGCTCGCGCGAGTGCTCCGCCTCGATCCAGTCGCGTGCCTCGCGGGCCAGGTCCAGCAGCACTCGCCACGCGGCCTGGTGCGCGAGCCGGATCACGCTGGCCGGGGGATCCTCGAAGCCGCTGGACAGGGGCGAGCGCGGCGTGCTCGGCTTGATCGCGCCCGAGTCCAGCGTCTTCGACCACAACCGGCGCCCGGCCGGGTCGCGCAACTCGGCGTCGAGCACCAGGCGGACGATGAGGCGCCGAACCGACGGAAAGGTCGGGTGGATCGGCAGGAAGAAGCTGAGCTCGTGCCGGTAGTTCATCTCGATCCACCGGATCGCGATGACGGCTGCGACCGTGTCGGCGGTGTCGCCGGAATCGGCGCCCGTGAGCATCGCGACAGCCAGCAGGGCGGATATCCGGAACCTCCAGAGCCGGCGACCGATCGTCATGGTGCGTTTCCGTCAGTCGGGGCGGGTCGCCGGCGGCACGACGAACTCGCGCGTCGCTCCGGCGCGCCTGATGCGCACTGCGAAACCCGCGCCCGCCGGCATCGCGCGCAGCAGGGCCTCGAGCTGCGATGGCGAGCCGATCTCGCGTCCGGCCGCGTTCACGATCAGGTCGCGGGGCTGGAGGCCGGCGGCCTGCGCCCGCGCCCGCCGTCGCGCCGGCGACTGCGGCGCCCGGCGAGACGGGGTCCGTCGAGGAGCCGATGTGCGTTCCGGAGCGCGGTGCGCCTTCGGGCGCGCGACAGACGATCTCGAGCTCCGCGGTCGAGCTGAGCACCTCCACGACGCCCGGCGTGCGTGCGATCGACCAGTGCCCGCGGTCGTTGCGCAGCACGCAGCTCGCGCCCTCGCACCCCGGGGTCTCGACGAGGATCTTCTGCGTGACGCTGGTGCCGGCACCGGCGCAGCCGGCGCAGGCCAGCGCCACCAGCCATGCGAGGCATCG
>CAUJHG010000029.1 GCA_963204785.1 Pseudomonadota bacterium
CGCGCTGGTGAACAGCGTCTCGACACCCATGCCCATCGTGCAGTCCCTGGCGTTCATCTGTACTTCGCGCCGGCCACCCACCTCGGCGCTCCAGCGGTCAATTGTAGGAGCCTATTCCACACGGATCGCCGAGGGACCCTCAGCCAGAGCCGTCTCTATTCTCTGTTTGGCCTGCGGGTGGGCGCAGATGGTGGTCTTGAAAAATCAATAGCTTATGCGCGCAGGTTCGTTGTCAACCAAGGCCAGCGGTCAGGCATCGAACGCCATTCACGCAGTGGCAAACGCTCCCGTCTTGCTCTATCATGAAGCATCAAGATGAATCATGATGGAGAAAGCCATGACTGCTGCCGTTCGCGAGAAATTTTCTTCCCAAGCCGCGCCCGACGTGCTGGCGGCGTTGCGCCAGATCGCTGAAAGCCAGGGACGCCAATTCCAGGCGGTGCTCGATGACGCCCTGCGCGACTACATCGACCGGCAGCAGAAGGAACGTCCGCGCCGCCACGTCATGGCCTCGTTCGCGTCCAGTCTGGATGAATTCGACAGCCTCTACCGTGAACTGGCCAAGTAAGCCGTGCTGCGTGACTATTTGACCGTGGCCGATGTGCTCGGCATGCACACCGTGTTGATCCAGCGTTATGGCGGCGCGCCGGGTGTGCGTGATCCGGGTGCGCTGGAGGCCGCCTTGTTCCGCCCGCAGACCGGCTACTACGACGACATCGTGGCTGAAGCGGCCGCGCTGCTGGAAAGCCTGGCGATCAACCATCCATTCGTGGATGGCAACAAACGCATCGCCTTCTCCGCTGCCGACGTGTTTCTGCGCATCAATGGCTGGCGCTTGCATCGTGCTCCGATGCAGATTCACGCCGAGATGATCCAGATGTTCGAGACTGGAACCTTTGACATCGCACACCTCGATCCCTGGTTGCGGGGTTTTGCCTCTCTTGCCGAGTGATGTGATGAACGAGAAAACACCCAACGCCCAGACTCAGGCGTAAGCGCTCCATCAACCCCATCCTGTCAGCCGTGGAAGGGGATGTATTGACCCAGTGACGCAGGCTATGCACTGACAGACCGTGCTGATCGGCCCTTCACCATCGGCCCGCCAGCGTTGCAGGGTCTTGAGACTGACCTGCCAGCGATCGGCGAGGTGCTTTTCGGTCATCACGGGGTAGCGCATCTTTTCTTCTCCAAAACAGATACCCCATGACAACGCTGTTTTTCACCGAAGCCAAGCCTTACGGTGCGATGCCAGCGGCGAACCGCTGGAGGCGTTGCCCTTCGGCGCGGGACTCGGCCAGCAACTGATTCCAGTCGTCTGGCGGATGACCGCTTTCTAGCATCTTGCGAAATACCCGGTAGGCGTCGTCGCTGCTCTCGTAGGCGCGCTTGGTGTCCTCGTCGTTGACCCACGCGAACACGATCACCTTGCTGGGCGCGTGGTAGCGGAAGAACAACCGGTACTGCTGAAAGAACTTTGCCCTGAACCAGTGCTTGTGGTCGTCGCCGAGGGTGTTGCCTTGCCGGTATTCTGGCCGTGTGGGATCTTGCGGGATGACGTCGAATGCCAACTTGATAATCGCCGCCAGTCGCTTGCTGGCGTTCTTCTTCAAGTACCCGACAGGGTCCTTTTGCTTGAATGCCTCGACCTGCTGCGCCAAGGCTTCAAGTTGCGCGAGAAACAGAGGGTGGGCGAAAACCGTCCACCCATGGATGAGCAAGTGCGTGGGTTTGCTGTTGCTCATTCATCGTCCGCCGACAGGGGGGCGGCGAGATCGACTTCGATGCCACCGGCCAGGGACTGGAGGCGCTGCACGAAGCTGGCATCAATGGCCTGCAGGCGCTCCGGATGGCTGGCGATGTCGCGGGAGAGGAAGTCGAGGAACTGGCCAAGCACCGGATCGTCTTCCTCAGCGGACTTGGCCCGCGTCAGCACGACCTCACCGCCAGGGCGAATGGTGTAGTGGATCTTGTCGCGTTTGCCCAGTTGGAGGGCCCGGCGCACGGTTTCCGGCACCGTGGTCTGGTAGCGGTCAGTCAGTGTGGATTCGACTTCGAGGGTGGCAGCCATGGCACATCTCCGGTCAGCAAGTGGAACGGCTTGTATGATAATGCAATTGCCTTGTCTTGGCAATGCAAATGCATTGTCTTGCGCCCAGAGCGATCGCCGCCCCCGACTGTCTGCATCGAACACACCGAGTCAGGCCGCCAAGCCAATCTGACGGTTGTCCATGGAAACGGCCAAATCATTCAAGCCAAGGACAAAAAAATAGCAATGCCTGCCTCTCCGTCTTGGAAGGTGGACGCGGGTTCGGTTCCGGGTCCCCCACCATTTCCCCAAGACCAACCATTCTCGGTTGGCCTTTTTTCCTGCCTGTTCCCCGCGTGTTGGCGCGCGTTCGCCGTGTGATCTTGCGAACGCGATGGCCGCACCCACGCCGCCGTTCGACCCCCACCGGCATTGCACTCTCTGCCGTCGCCGGAACCCTCGCCGCCAACTGCCAGACCTGTCACGAGAACGCCGAGCAACTGAGGGCGTTGCAGGCGTCGGTCAGGGAGGTGACGACGCTCGGTTAAGGGAGCCGGGAAACGAGGGCAAGGTCATCCCGTCGTGGCTACTGCGGCAGATCATTCAGCACGTAGCTGGTACTGCGCCCACCCGCCGACGATTTGCGCAGCACGCCCCGCGCCAGCAAATCGTTGATGTCGCGCAGCGCCGTGTCCGGTGAACACCTGGCAATGGCCGCCCACTTGCTGCTGGTGAGCTTGCCTTCGAAGCCGTCGAGCAGTTTGTTCAGCAACTTCGCCTGTCGCTCGTTCAGTGGTGTGGTCGCCCAGCGCTGCCAGAACCGCGCCTTGGTCAGCACAACGTCGAGCGTGTGCTGTGCCTGGTCGACGGCGCGATGGAGCGTATCGAGGAACCACGCAAGCCATTCGGTGACGTCCATCGAACGCTTCTGCGTCTGCTCCAGGACGTCGTAGTACGCCTTGCGTTCGCGCTGGATCTGCGCCGACAAACTGTAGAAACGCTGCGGGCTACCGTCGGCACGCGCCAACAGCAGGTCGCCGATAGCCCTGGCGATACGACCGTTGCCGTCGTCGAACGGGTGCAAGGTGACGAACCACAGATGGCCAAGGCCGGCCTTGAGCAGCGGCGGTTCGTTCGACGCCCCATTCAACCAGTCGAGGAAGCGGCCGGTTTCGGCCTCCAGACGATCGGCGGGCGGCGCCTCGAAATGCACGCGCTGGCGGCCGATGGGGCCGGACACCACCTGCATAGGCCCGCTGGCATCGTCGCGCCAGCCGTCAACCTTGATCTTGGCAAGGCCGGAGTAGCCGGTGGGAAACAGTGCGGCATGCCAACCGAACAGGCGCTCTCGCGACACCGGCGCAAGGCAGTTCGCGGTGGCATCCAGCACCATCTCGACCACGCCTTCGACGTGGCGATCGACCGGAGCAAGCGCGCCGATGTCCACGCCCAGCCTGCGCGCGATGGACGAGCGCACGGATTCGACGTTGAGCTGCTCGCCCTCGATTTCGCTGGTCTTGACCACGTCCTCGGTGAGCGCCGCAAGGCTCGCCTGATCGCGCAGGGCCATGCCCACGTCTGCCAAGCGGCCCATCAGGAGCCCCTGGGCACGACTGACCTCGGCCATCGAGCCGGCAAGCACTGCCAGGTCGAAGCGCCAGTTCGGCCAGTCGCTGGCCTGCCAGATGTATTTGTAATCACCGCTATTCATGCGGAGATTATGGCCTGCAATCTCCGCACGCGCAAGTCATTCACCGCATCTTATGCGGTGAATGTGAGTGCCATTCGCCGCATGGCGGATCGCCTTGCCCCGGAATGGGTGGCCTGCGGGTAGGCGCAGATGGCGGTCCAGGGGTTGGTGGAACGCTTACTTCTGGACCTCCCCATTCGTCGCCAACAGGTCGGATTCCTGATCGAGCGAGGAATCTCGCAGCGACGGGCGTGCAGGCTGATCGGGGTGGCGCGTTCAGGCACCCAGAGCAATTGCAATCGCGGATTCCTCCACCGCGGCGACGGCAGGCTGCCCGACGCGCAGCTTGACTGCAGCCGGAGTGAATCCAACCAGCTGAGTTCCGCACGCCAATCGCAAGGACACCTCCCTGTCGTCCTCGGATTCCGATGCTCGCTTGACCTCGCCGTGCAGCCGGTTGACCCCGGGTCTCGACCGCCACCTTTCCGCGACCGACACCGCGGTTGCCTTGCAGAGTGCGAGAACGGCCATACCCGGCTGCAGCCCCAGCAGTTCGGCGCTCTCGACCGTGATTCGGGATCGAAGCACGGCCCCGTCCGGAAGTGCGAGTTCGACCGTCGCGACGCCGCCGGAGCGCTCCAGCCCCTGTACCGTGCAAGGGATCTGATTCCGGATGCTTGTTCGCAGCCCCAGACCGATCAGACCCGGCGCACCGAGCTCGTCCATCTCCTCGCCGATTCGCGCGAGAACCGCCACGCGGACCCTGGCAAGCTCGTCGGCAGCGCGGAGCAGTCGTCGGCCGGCATCGGTCAGTTGCGCGCCACCACCGCCGCTGCCTCCTACCGCCTTCTCGACGAGGTCTTGTCCCGCCAGATTGCTCAGGGTCTCGATGGCCTGCCAGGCTGCCTTGTAGCTCACCCCTGCGCCGCGCGCAGCTTCCGAGATGGAGCCCACCTCGCCGATCCTGCGCAGAATGTCGACGCGCTTGTCGGTCACCTCCTGGCCGAGGGCGTGGGACAGATCGAGCCTGGTTCGCTTCATGTCGTCAGGGTGCCGACGGTAAAACCGCTATTCTCGCAAAGAATAGCGTTTGATACACTCGCTATTCCCTTTCGGAACAGCGAGGCCTCCGATGCGAAGACTTCTCTCTGTCGTGCTGGTTTCCCTGGCGTGGCTGGCGCAGGCACAGGCTGCCGAGGTCAGCGTTGCCGTGGCTGCCAACTTCACCGCGCCAATGCAGAAGATCGCGCAGGCGTTCGAGCAGGACACCGGACACAAGGCCGTCCTGTCGTTCGGCGCCACCGGCGCCTTCTACGCGCAGATCAGGAACGGAGCGCCGTTCCAGGTGCTCCTGGCCGCCGATGACGAAACGCCGGCGAAGATCGAGAGAGAGGGAATGGGCGTCGCGGGATCTCGCTTCACCTACGCGACGGGCAAACTGGTCCTCTGGAGCAGGCAGCCGGCACTGGTCGACGACAAAGGCGCAATCCTGCGTTCGGGCAGGTTCGAGCGCATAGCGGTAGCCAGCCCCAAGCTTGCCCCCTACGGTGTGGCGGCCATCGAGACGATGACCAGGATGGGCGTACTGGCCGAGGTTCAGCCAAAGATGGTGCAGGGCGACAACATCGCACAGACCTACCAGTTCATCGCCACCGGGAACGCGCAGCTGGGTTTCGTCGCGCTGTCGCAGGTGATCTCGGACGGCAGGATTTCGCAGGGCTCGGCCTGGATCGTTCCCGGGAACCTCCACGCGCCAATCCGGCAGGATGCAGTGCTCCTCACGACCGGGAAGGACAACCCCGCAGCGGCCGCGCTGCTCTCGTTCCTGAAGGGCGAGAAGGCGCGCGCGGTGATTCGTTCCTACGGCTACGAGCTGTGACGGCATGCAGGGCACCGGAAGAGATCTCGATACCGGGAAGTCAGCGGCAACGATATACGCGGATGACGATGCCTCTGTCTGATGAATCGCTGCAGGCGATCCGGCTGACGCTCGAGCTGGCGGCCTCGACCACCGTGCTCCTGCTGGTGATGGCGACGCCGCTGGCGTGGTGGCTTTCGCAAACCACATCGCGTTGGCGAGCGCCACTCAGCGCTCTCGTCACGTTGCCGCTCGTTCTTCCGCCGTCGGTGCTCGGCTTCTATCTGCTCGTGGCGATGGGGCCCCACGGTCCGCTTGGCCGGTTCACGCAGGCCATGGGTTGGGGCGTCCTCTCGTTCACCTTCACGGGCCTGCTGATCGGATCGATCATCTTCTCGCTGCCCTTCGCAGTGCAGCCGATCCAGCACGCCTTCGAGGCCATCGGCAGGCGGCCGATGGAAGTGGCGGCGACGCTGCGCGCGCGTCCCCTCGATGCCTTCTTCACCGTTGCCCTGCCGCTCGCGCGCCCGGGGATCGTCACGGCCGCAATCCTGAGCTTCGCGCACACCGTCGGCGAATTCGGCGTCGTTCTGATGATCGGTGGCAACATCCCCGGCAAGACACGCGTCGTGTCGACGCAGATCTATGGACACGTCGAAGCGATGGAGTACGCACAGGCCCACTGGCTCGCGGGCGGGATGCTCGTGTTCTCCTTTGCCGTCCTGCTCAGCCTGTCGTTGATGAAGCGTCGGACGGATCGGCTCCTGCCATGAGCGGGGGCCTGCGCATCAAGGTCGGTTTGCGTCGGCCGGGATTCGAGTTGTCGGTCGACCTGGACCTGCCTGCTCATGGCATTTCCGTCCTGTTCGGTCCCTCGGGCTGCGGCAAGACGACGCTACTGCGATGCGTTGCCGGACTGGAGACCGCAGCGCAGGGTCTCGTGCGGATCGGAACCGAGGCGTGGCAGGACGACCAGGCAGGAATTCGACTCCCCGTGTGGCAGCGCGCCCTTGGGTACGTATTCCAGGAGGCGAGCCTTTTCGAACATCTGGACGTTCGTCGCAACCTCGAATACGGTCTGCGCCGCGCCGGGCGAACCGGCAGCGGGGCCGGCCTGCAGAGCGCGGTGCGGCTCCTCGGAATCGAGTCGCTGATGACGCGCTCCGTGGCGAATCTGTCGGGAGGCGAACGGCAACGGGTCGCCATCGCACGCGCGCTGGCCACGCAACCGCGCCTGCTTCTGCTTGACGAACCGATGGCATCGCTCGACTTCGCGCGCCGGCAGGAAATCCTGCCATGGCTCGAACGGATGCGCGACGAACTGCGCATCCCGATGCTCTACGTCACGCACTCGTCCGACGAGGTCGCGCGCCTGGCCGATCACCTCGTCGTCCTCGACGCCGGGCGGGTGCGCGCAGCCGGCGCGGCGGCTGATGTCCTGGCGTGCGTCGAAAGCCCGGTGGTCGTCGGAGAGGACGCAGGCACCCTGGTGAACGCACGGATCGTTCAACGAGATGCAGACTGGCATCTTGTCAGGGCGGAGTTCCCGGGCGGCAGCTTCTGGGTCAGGGACGGCGGACAGCCCATCGGAACGGAGGTGCGGCTGCGGGTGCTGGCGAAGGACGTCAGCATCCAGTTGCAGGAACCCGCAAGGACCAGCGTCCAGAACCATCTGCAGGCCGTGGTCGAATCGATCGTCGACGGAGACGATCCCTCACAAGCGCTGATACGCCTGAGCTGCGGCGGATCGCCGCTGCTGGCAAGGGTCACCAGGCGCTCGGCGCACAGCCTGGGGCTGGCGCCGCAAATGCCGGTCTGGGCGCAAGTCAAGGCCGTTTCCGTACTTGCGTAGCGCAACGGTCCGGTCAGCTCAAGGTGGTGCTGACCGGACGGTCTGGCCGAATCCCGCGCACGGCGCTGCGCTACAGTCTGCCGTCCGACCACCTGCACCCGAGCTGCGACACCCGATGCCTCCCTCCGATCTCGAAATCGCCCGCGCCGCACGGCCGCCTCGCATCGCCGAGACGGCGCGCCGGTGCCTGGGCGTCGACGACGACGCGCTCATTCCCTACGGCCACGACAAGGCCAAGCTCGCCCTGCCCTTCGTCGAGTCGCTCGCTTCGCGGCCGCAGGGCCGGCTCGTGCTCGTCACGGCAATCACGCCGACCCCGCCGGGCGAAGGCAAGACGACGACGACGATCGGTCTGGCCGACGCGCTCAGGCGCCTGGGGCGCAAGGTCTCGATCGCGCTGCGCGAGCCCTCGATGGGCCCGGTCTTCGGCCGCAAGGGCGGCGCCACCGGCGGCGGGCAGGCGCAGGTGCTGCCGATGGAGGACATCAACCTGCACTTCACCGGCGACTTCCACGCGGTCGCTGCGGCGAACAACCTGCTCGCCGCGGCGATCGACAACCACGTCCACCAGGGCAATCCGCTGCAGATCGACCCGCGCACGGTGGCGTTCAAGCGCGTGCTCGACGTCAACGACCGCGCCTTGCGCCACGTCGTCACCGGCCTGGGCGGCCCCGCGCACGGGGTGCCGCGCGAGGCGGGTTTCGACATCGTCGTCGCTTCCGAGGTGATGGCGGTGCTGTGCCTGGCCCGCTCGCTGCAGGACCTGCGTGCGCGGCTGGCGCGCATCGTGGTCGCGCAGCGCGGCGACGGCAGCCCGGTGACGGTGGCCGAACTCGGGGTGCAGGGCGCGATGACGGTGCTCCTGAAGGATGCGCTCGCGCCCAATCTGGTGCAGACGCTCGAAGGCACGCCCGCGTTCGTGCACGGCGGACCATTCGCCAACATCGCGCACGGCTGCAATTCGGTGATGGCCACCCGCGCGGCGCTCGGGCTGGCCGACCTGGTGCTCACCGAGGCCGGCTTCGGGGCCGACCTGGGCGCCGAGAAATTCCTCGACATCAAGTGCCGCAGCGCGCAGCTGTGGCCTGCCGCTGCGGTGGTGGTGGCCACGGTGCGCGCGCTGGCCTGGCAGGGGGGCGACGAGCGCACGCACCGTCCAGCGCCCGATCTGGCCGCGCTGCGCCGCGGACTTTCGAACCTGCAGCGCCACGTCCGGATCGTGCGCGAGGTCTACGGGCTGCCCTGTGTGGTGGCGATCAACGTCTTTGCCGATGACCGGGAGGCCGAGCACGAGCTGCTGCGCGACTGGGGCCGCAGTGAAGGGGTGGAGGTCGTCGCGACGCGCCACTGGGCCGAAGGCGGCGCCGGTGCGCTCGGGCTGGCCGAGGCCCTGCTTCGCCTGCTGCCGGCGCGCGCCGCCCCTGTCGCCCCGCGCTTCGTCTACGAGACGACGGACCCGCTGTGGACGAAGCTGGAGAAGGTCGCGGTCCGCGTCTACCGCGCGGCGGGAATCGATGCGCCGCCCGCGGTGCGCGCGCAGCTCGAAGCCTGGCAGCGCTGCGGCCACGGCGACCTCGCCGTGTGCGTCGCCAAGACGCCGTACAGCTTCGGCACCGACCCCGCGCAGCGGGGCGCGATCGAGGGCCACGTGATCGACTTCCACGAGGTGCGCCTGGCCGCCGGCGCGGGCTTCGTGGTGGCGCTCGCAGGCAACGTGACGACGATGCCCGGGCTGCCGCGCGCGCCCGCGGCCGAGCGGATCGACATCGACGAACAGGGCCGGATCATCGGGCTGGACTGACGCAAGCGGCGCAGCGAAGGCGAACTCGCGCGCGGCCCGGGCCTTCGCGCGGCCGGGGTGCCGGGCGTGCCCGCAGGTTAAAATCGACGGTTTCCCGGGCGCGCCTGTGCTTTCCCGGGTGCTCCTGAGCGCCACGCCATCCGGTTTCCCCCAGGGGCGTCGACGCGTCACACCATCCGAGGCCCGACCATGCCCGATCTTCCCGGAGCGATCCTGCGCACCCTGCTGTGCGCGGCGCTGTGCATCGGCACGGCGGCGAGCGCCGAGCCGGCTGCCGGCACCTCCGCGGCGCCCGCCACGCCCGCGGCACCCGCTGCCGCCTCGACGACGCAGGGCGACGATCGTCACGGCACCTTCAAGGCTGTGCAGGGCGAGGTGACCGTCGAGCGGGACGGGACGAGCACCCCTGCTGCGGTGGGCGCGGGCGTGCGGGTGGCCGATCGCATCGTCACCGGGCCCGACAGCGCCGCGTCGTTCACGCTGCAGGACGGCACGATCCTGTCGATCGGCCCGGAAAGCGTGCTGGTCCTGAGCAGCTTCCACTTCGACTCCACCACCCGGGAAGGCAGCATCCTGGTGCGCCTTGCGCGCGGCACCCTGCGCATGGTCACCGGCCTGATCGCGAAGCTGCGCCCTCGCCAGGTCCAGATCACCACGCCGACCGCCGTGATCGGAGTGCGGGGCACCGATTTCATCGTCGAGGAGCGCCCGTGAAGCTCCATCTCCTCGTATTCCTGGCAGTGCTCGCGACCTCCGGCTGCGCCCCGGTCACCCGCGTCGTCCTGCTGCCTCAGCAAGCCGTGCCGGAGGCGGCGGTCGAGGTACGCGCGCGCAAGGCGAAGACGTTGCTTTCCGGGCCGTGGGCGATGGCCGAGGTCAGCTCGAGGGGCACGATCGAGATCGGCGAGACCGACGAGGACACGGTGCGCGAGCGCCACCGCCAGCTGCTGTCGGTGCAGCCCGCCCCAACGCAACGCTACACCCTGCACTTCATGCCTGGCGGCTCGGAACTCACGCCCGAATCCCGGGCCGAGCTGACCGGCGTGCTCGCCCGTGCCACCGAGCGGCCGGGCGGCGAGATCGTCGTGATCGGCCACACCGACCGGGTGGGCACCGTGCAGGCAAACGATGCGCTGTCGCTGCAGCGCGCACGCGCGGTGCGTGCGCTCGTGATCGGGCGCGGCTTTCCGGCGGCGCTGGTACGGGCCGTGGGCCGGGGCGAGCGCGATCCGGTGGTGCCCACCGACGACGAGGTGGCCGAACCCCGCAACCGTCGTGCCGAGATCCTGGTGCGCTGAGGCCGGATCCGCCGCGACCCGGCCTAGGCAGTCACATCCTCCAGGCTGAATCGTTCCGACTGGTCGTCGTAGGCGAACAGCTCCGCGTAGCGGCCCCACTCGATCGCTGCGTCCAGGGTCTCGCCCGCGTACTGCCGGCTGAGGTGGTCCTCGAGCTCGGCCTCGAAGCGCACGCGCGGCGCCTGCTGGTTCGGGCGCGCGGCAAGCACGGCGCAGATGTGCGCCACCAGCGGCACCCGGGCGAGCAGGTGCTCGGCGAAGATCCGCTTGCGCTGCTGCGTGTCGGCCTGCGCATAGTCGCGGCCGGCCGGCGTGAGCACGATGTCTCCCTCGACGAGTTCGGCCAGCCCGAGCATCTGCAGGGTCTCGGCCGCCGGCAGCAGTTCGTCGGCCTCGAGCTGCACGTCGTCGGCGACTTCCGGCAGATCGGCGCGCCCGTGATACGGGGCAGCGTCGACGGTCTCGAGCAGACCCGCCAGCACGTTCGTCGAGACCTGCCGCATGTGCTGGGCGGCAGCCGGTCCGCCCGGCCGGGCGATCGATGCCGCCCGGGCCGTCAGCAGTGCGTAGATCTGCTCGACGATCTGGTGGAAGGCGGGCGAAAGCCGGTCGCGCGGATGCGGCAGGGGGATCGGGATCTCGGCCTGGACACGCCCCGGATTGGCCGCGAGCACGATCACCCGATCGCACATGAAGACGGCCTCCTCGATGTTGTGGGTCACCATCAGCACGCCGCGGATCGGCACCTGCCCCTCGAGCCACAGATCCAGGAAGTCGGTGCGCAGCGTCTCGGCAGTGAGCACGTCCAGCGCCGAGAACGGCTCATCCATCAGCAGCAGGGTCGGATCCACCACCAGGGCGCGCGCGAAGCCGACCCGCTGCCGCATGCCGCCCGAGAGCTCGCGCGGGTAGGCGGTCTCGAAGCCATCGAGGCCGATCAGGTCGATCGCGGCGAGCGCGCGCCGACTCGCTTCCTGGGCCGGGACGCCGAGCGCCTGCAGGCCCAGTTCCACGTTGCCGAGCACCGTGAGCCACGGAAAGAGCGCAAAGTTCTGGAAGACCATCGCGACACCGGGAGTCGGTCCGCTGACCGGAACTCCGCGGTACAGGATGCGCCCTGCGCTCAGCGGCATCAGCCCGGCAATCGCGCGCAGCAGCGTGGACTTGCCGGAGCCGGAACGTCCCAGCAGGCCGACGATCTCGCCCGATCGCAGCGAGAGGCTCACGTCCTCGAGGACCACCAGTTCCCCGGCGGCCTTCGGGAAGACCTTCCGGGCCCCCTGGAGTTCGAGCAGCGGCTCGGTTTCGGGGTTCAAGCTGCCTCCTATCGGAGCGGGAAGCGCCGTGCGGCCGCATCGTAGAGCGGACGCCACAGCAGGCGGTTGAGGATGACGACGAACAGGCACATCACCGCCACTCCGAGCGCGATCCGCGGATGGTCGCCCGCCTCGGTGTGGACGGTGATGTAGGCGCCGAGCCCGTGCGCGACCAGATGGGTGTCGCCCCAGCGCACGGCCTCGGCGACGATGCTCGCGTTCCATGCGCCGCCCCAGGCAGTGAGCGCGCCGGTGACCGCATAGGGAAACACCGCGGGCAGCATCACCTTGCGCCACCAGAGCCAGCCGCGCACATGGAGGCTGCGCGCCACCTCGAGCAGATCGTTCGGGACGGCGCTCGCGCCGGCGATGACGTTGAAGAGGATGTACCACTGCGCGCCCAGCAGCATCAGCGGGCTCAGCCAGATCTCGGGATCGAGCCGCAGGCGCACGATCGCGGCCACCGCGAGCGGAAACAGCAGATTGGCGGGAAAGGCGGCAAGGAATTGTGCCGCCGGCTGCAGCCTCCCGGCCAGCCGAGGCCGCAGGCCGATCAGCACGCCGATCGGCACCCACACTGCGAGCGCGATCACCATCAGGACGCAGACGCGCAGCAGGGTGAAGACCCCGAGCACCAGGACCTCGAGGATCTCGGCGATCGTGATCCCGGCCACGAGCGAGGCGGCAAGCGCCGCGCCGCCGAGCGCCAGCGCGATCACCACCGCATGGTGGAGCAGGTCCGCGACACGCTCACGGGTGGCGGGCGAGCCTGGCAGCCCGGGCGGCTGCCGCCGGGGCCGCCACATCGACATCGCGAGCAGCCCACCGCGCAGCGGCACTCCCGCAGCACGCAGCAGCCGCGTGCGCCGCAGCAGGATCAGCAGCCAGCTTCGCGGCGAGGCGACAGCGGCAGTGTCGCCGGTGCGAAACCTGTCCGACCAGGCCACCAGCGGACGGAACAGGAGCTGATCGTACAGGGCGATGACCACGAACATCGCGCCCAGCGCTGCACCCACTGCGCCCAGGTCGCGTCGTGCGATGGCCAGCGCCACGTAGGATCCGATGCCCGGCAGGTCGATCGTGTGCGCGCCCACCGCGATGGCCTCGGCCGCGACCACGAAGAACCAGCCGCCCGACATCGACATCATCATGTTCCACACCAGCCCGGGCATCGCAAACGGCACTTCGAGCCGCCAGAAGCGCTGCCAGGCCGAAAGATGGAACGCGCGCGCCGCCTCCTCGAGATCCTGCGGCACGGTGCGCAGCGACTGGTAGAGGCTGAAGGTCATGTTCCAGACCTGGCTGGTGAAGATGGCGAAGATCGCAGCCAGCTCCGCCCCCAGGACCGAGCCCGGGAACAGGCTCAGGAAGAACAGGACCGTGAAGGACAGGTAGCCGAGCACCGGCACGGACTGCAGGATGTCGAGCACCGGCAGGATGATGCGCTGCGCACGCCGGCTCTTGGCAGCCAGCGTGCCCACGGTGAAGGTGAAGAGCAGCGATAGCGCCAGCGCCGCGAACATGCGCGCGGTCGTGCGCGCTGCGTAGCCGGGCAGGCCCGCAGCGTCCAGCGCGACCGGGGCGGTGTCGAGCGCCTCCAGCGGCATGCGCATCTCGCGGGCCACCACGATGAGCAGCGCCAGCACGCCGAAGACCAGCGCCATCGCAGCGAGGTCCCAGAGATTTGGCCGCGCCAGCCAGACCGGCAGCGGTGGAAAGCGGCGATTCGCCTGGCGCGACGGACCGTCAGCGTTCAACGGGAGTTCCTTGCCTGGGTTGCTGGTCCTGCGCCCGGGCGACCGGGCATCCGCGGCCTTCGCGCGATGCAGGCTGTGTGGTCTAGGATAGCCGCCATCGCCGCAAGGCTGGATGGAGGAGTCCGAAGGTGTCAGTGCGTGCGAGCAGCGGCAGGGTGACCAGGATCCGGGGCGACGTGGTCGATGTCCGCTTCCCCGAGGATGCGCCGCGGATCCAGGAGGCGCTGTACGCGGGCGCGACGCCGCTGGAGGTCGTGGCCCTGCTCGACGAGGCCACGGTGCGCTGCATCGCGCTGGCGCCGGTGCGCGGCCTCGCGCTGGGCGCGGAGGTGCTCGCCAGCGGCGCGCCGGTGCGGGTGCCCGTGGGCGAGGCCATGCTCGGACGCATGCTCGACATGTTCGGCAACGCGATCGACGGCAGGCCCGCGCCGCTCGCCGCGGAGAAGTGGCCGATCCACCGGGATCCGCCGCCGCTCGCCGAGCGCGTGGTGCGCGGCACCGTGCTCGAGACCGGCATCAAGGCGATCGACCTGCTCTCGCCGATCGAGCGCGGCGGCAAGACCGGACTGTTCGGCGGCGCCGGAGTCGGCAAGACCGTGCTGATCAACGAGCTGATCAACAACACGGTGCGGCATCACCGCGGGGTGAGCCTGTTCTGCGGCATCGGCGAACGCTCGCGCGAGGCCGAGGAGCTCTACCGGGAGATGGGCGAGGCAGGCGTGCGCGAGCGCACGGTGATGCTGTTCGGACAGATGAACGAGGTCCCGGGCGTGCGCTTCCTGGTGGGCAAGACCGCGCTGACCATGGCCGAGTACTTCCGCGACGAGATGCGCCAGGACGTGCTGCTGCTGATCGACAACGTGTTCCGCTTCGTGCAGGCAGGCGCGGAGGTCTCCGGGCTGCTGGGGCGGATGCCCTCGCGGGTCGGCTATCAGCCGACCCTGGCCACGGAGCTGGCCTCGCTCCAGGAGCGCATCACTTCCACGCGCGATGGTGCGATCACCTCGGTGCAGGCAGTGTACGTGCCGGCCGACGACTTCACCGACCCCGCCGCGGTGCACATCTTCTCGCACCTGTCGGCTTCGGTGGTCCTGTCGCGCAAGCGCGCCAGCGAAGGCCTCTACCCCGCGGTGGATCCGCTCGCCTCCACCTCGGTGATGCTGACCCCGGCAGTGGTCGGGGAGCGCCACTGCGACATCGCGCGTGCGGTGCGGCGCACCCTGGCCGAGTACGAGGAGCTGCGCGACATCATCGCGATGCTCGGCCTCGAGGAGCTCTCGAGCGCCGACCGCGCGGTGGTCGCCCGGGCGCGCCGGCTCGAGCGGTTCCTCACCCAGCCCTTCCACGTCGCCGCGAGCTTCAGCGGCACGCCCGGCGAGCGCGTGCCGATCGACCAGACGCTGGACGGCTGCGAAGCGATCCTCGCGCAGGACCGCTTCGAGGACGACGAGATGGACTACTACATGATCGGCGCACTGCCGCGCCAGGCGGCTGCGGCATGAACGAAGGCAGCCGCCCCGACGCCCGGGCGGGCGACCTGATGCGTGTGCGCGTGCGCCTGCCTGCCCGCCTGCTGTACGACGGCGAGGCGCGCAGCCTGCAGGCAGTCGCCGAGAACGGGGCCTTCGGCCTGCTGCCGCGCCACACGGACTATCTGGCCTCGCTGCTGCCTTCGGTGCTGGTCGTGACCGACGCGAAGGGCGAGGAGCTCTTCTTCGGCATCGACCACGGCCTGCTGGTCAAGCGCGGCTCCGAGGTCGACGTCCTCGTGCGCCGCGCTGCCCGTGGAAGCGATCTGGAGAGCCTGTCCTCGACCATCGACTCCAGCTTCAGGGCGCTGGACGAGCAGGAGCGCGCGGCGCGCACCGCCCTGTCGCGCCTGGAGGTGGGGATCGTGCGCCACCTGGGCCAACTGAAGAAGCCGCCAAAGTGAAACGGGACGAACCGAGCTCGCAGGAACACATCCGGCGCCGCGCGCAGCGCATGCAGCAGCAGCGCCGCCGGACCGGCTTCAGTCCGCTGCAGGGACTGGGCGCCTTCGGTGTGGTAGGTTGGTCAGTGGCCCTGCCCACCGTCGGTGGCGCCCTGCTCGGAATGTGGCTCGACCGGGTGGCGCCGCGCGCGTTCTCCTGGCCGATCGCGCTGATGCTCGGCGGGCTGGTGATCGGCGTGCTGGTCGCGTGGGAGTGGGTGGCCCGGGAACAGCGCGCCGAGCAGGATCGGGCCGACGAGCTTTCGTCGCCCGCCCCGCGCACGCGCGCCACGCCTGGCGAAGCTGCAGGGCCGGCCGGTGCGCAGCAATCGGCCATGAGCGACACCCCGATGCCGGATCGATCCACCCCGACTCCGGCAGACACCCAGGAACGCCCGGATGACTGAGACGCTTTCTGCCGACCTTGCTTCACTGTCCCCGCCTGCGGGCTTCGGGCTGGGCTTTGGCGTGGGCCTGATCGCCAGCGCGCTCTTCTTCGCCGGCCTGGCCTGGGGGGTGCGGCACGCGGTCGCCAGTTCGCGCCCGGGCACGGTGCTGCTGCTCAGCTTCGCGCTGCGCTGTGCGATCCTGATGGGCCTGGGCGCCTGGCTGATCCGCGCGACGGACCCGCTGTGGACGCTGGCCGGCTACCTGCTGTCCTTCCTGCTGGTCAGGATGCTGGTCGTGCGCCTGGCACGGGCCACGGGAAGCGCGGACGCGACCGCACGGGCCAGGGGAAACTGAATGAAGCTCACTCCGGACACGACCATCCTGTTCGAGCTTGGCCCGCTCGAGCTCAATGCCACGATCGTCAACACCTGGATCGTCATCGCGGTGCTGACCGCACTGTCCTGGCTGGCGACGCGCACGCTGCGCCCCGACGCCCCTCCGGGGCGCTGGCGCAATGCCCTCGAGGTGCTGGTGCTGCTGATCGACGGCCAGATCCGCGCGATCGCGCATCGCGGGGTGCGTCCGGTGATGTACCTGTCGGGTACGCTGTTCCTGTTCATCGCCACCTCGAACACGCTGGCGCTGATCCCGGGCTTCAGCGCGCCCACCGGTTCGCTGTCGACGACGCTCGCACTCACGCTGGCAGTGCTGCTGGCCGTGCCCGGCTTCGGCATCGCCCACGGCGGGCTGCGGCAGTACCTGGGCAAGTTCGTCGAACCCTCGATCCTGATCCTGCCCTTCAACCTGATCGGCGAGCTCTCGAAGGCGGTCTCGCTGTCGATCCGTCTCTACGGCAACGTGATGAGCGGCGCGGTGATCGCCGCGATCCTGCTGTCCATCGCCCCTTTCTTCTTCCCGGTGATCATGGACCTGTTCGGCCTGCTGGTCGGGCTGATCCAGGCCTACATCTTCTCGATCCTCGCAGCGGTCTACATCTCCGCGGCGATGGCCGCACCGGACGACGCAACCGACCTGGAGAACACCCCGTGAGCGAACCGAGCCTCGTCGCCCTGATTTCCATCCTCACTGCCGGGCTGACCGTGGCGATCGGCTCCTTCGGCGCCGCGCTCGGCGAAGGCCGGGCCGCCGCCGCCGCGATGTCGGCGATCGCGCAGCAGCCCGACGCCGCGCCGACGCTCGCGCGCACCCTGTTCGTCAGCCTGGCGATGGTCGAGTCCTCGGGGATCTACTGCTTCGTGGTCGCACTGATCCTGATCTTCGCCAACCCCTTCTGGGATGCGGTGCGGCAGGCCGCCGGAGGCTGATCCGGAATGTCGATCGACTGGTTCACCGTCGTCGCGCAGCTCGCCAATTTCCTGCTGCTGATCTGGCTGCTGCGGCGCTTCCTCTACCGCCCCATCCTGGACGGGATCGATGCGCGCGAGGCCGAGATCGCCCGCCGCCTGGAGTCGGCCGAGCAGGCGCGGCTGCAGGCGCAGTCGGCCCGGGAGCGCTACCTCGAGCAGCACGCGCAGAGCCTCGCCGGACAGGAGCGCGCGGTGGCGAGCGCACTGCAGGCGACGAAGGTCGAGCGTGACCGGCTGCTGGCCGAGGGGCACGCGCAGCTCGAGGAGGAGCGCAAGGAATGGCAGCGTCACCTCGAGCTCGAGCGCCAGGACTTCCTCAGGCGTCTGCATCGCGCCGGCGCGCTCACCCTGTCCGAACTGGTGCGCAAGGTGCTGGGCGATCTGGCCGACTCCAAGCTCGAGGCTGCGATCGCGCGCAACCTGGGCCGGCACCTGGCGCCGATGGCGGCCGAGCTGTCGGCTGCCGCGGGCCAGAACCGGCTGGCGCGGATCACCACGCACGAGGCGCTCGACCCGGCGACCTGCGACGCCCTGCGCGCCGAGCTGACGCAACTGCTTCCCGAGCTGGACTGGGAATTCGCCGTTGACACCGCCCAGGCTCGCGGCCTGACCATCCAGGCCGGCGGCGCGCGCCTGGAGTGGACGATCGACAGCTACATGGACGAATTCGACCGCCTGATGGCGCAGAGCCACACTGCGAGCCTGGCCCTGCCCGCGCACGGTGATGAGCGCTGACCCGATCGACGCACGCCGCGCCGCAGGATTCGAGCGCTGGCGTGCGGGCCTTCTGGGCACGCCAACGCCCACGCCGATCCTGACCGAGGCGGGCGTGGTCACCGAGGTGGCCGACGGCGTCGCCCGGGTCAGCGGACTGGCGCGCGCGCTGGCCGACGAACTCCTGCTGTTCGACAGCGGCGTGCACGGCGTCGTCCTCGACCTCGAGCCGGAACGGCTCGGCGTGATCCTGCTCGGACCTTCACAGCTGATCAGCTCGCACGAATACGTCTACCGGACGCAGAAGGTGCTCAGCGTCCCCGTGGGCGAGGCGCTGCTCGGACGGGTGGTCGACGCGCTGGGCCGGCCGCTCGACGGCAAGGGCCCGGTGGCGCCCAGCGCCCACCATCCGGTGGAGGCCGCGGCCCCGATGATCATCGAGCGCGAGCCGGTGGCCCGTCCGCTGATCACCGGCATCAAGGCGGTCGATGCGGCGATCCCCGTCGGCCTGGGACAGCGCCAGCTGATCATCGGCGACCGCCAGACCGGCAAGACCTCGCTGGCGATCGACACCATGCTCAACCAGCGCGACTCCGGGCTGCTGTGCATCTATTGCGCGATCGGCCAGCGCGGCGACGCCGTGGCGCGCGTCATCCACGCGCTGGACGCCGGCGGGATGCTCGAGCGCAGCATCGTCCTGAGCGCGGGCGACGAGGAGGCGCCGGGGCTTGCGTACATCGCCCCCTACGCCGCAATGACGATGGCGGAGTACTTCGCAGCCCAGGGCGGGGACGTCGTGCTCGTCTTCGACGATCTCACCCATCACGCGCGCGCCTACCGGGAGCTGTCGCTGCTGCTGCAGCGCCCCCCGGGGCGCGAGGCCTTTCCCGGCGACATCTTCTACGTGCACGCACGCCTGCTGGAGCGCTGTGGTCAGTTCGGCGCGGCGCTCGGCGGCGGCTCGATCACCGCCCTGCCGGTGGTGGAGACCGAAGCCGAGAACCTGTCGGGCTACATTCCCACCAACCTGATCTCGATCACCGACGGGCAGATCTACCTGTCGCCGCGACTGGTGCGCAAGAACCAGTATCCGGCAGTCGACCTCGGCCTGTCGGTCTCGCGCGTCGGCGGCAAGGCGCAGAACCGCGGCCTGCGCGCGGTCTCGGGCAACCTGCGGGTCACGCTCTCGCAGTTCGAGGAGCTCGAGGACTTTGCCCGCTTCGGCACACGGCTGGACGACAGCGTGCGCGCGCGTCTCGAGCGCGGCCGCACGGTGCGGGCGGCCCTGCGCCAGACGGAGCGCGACCCGATGCCGGCAGCCGAGCAGCTCGCCGTCCTGCTGGCTGCGATGGAAGGCGTCTTCGACGGGCGCTCCGAAAGCGAGCTCATCGACGCGATGAAGAAGGTGCGCCGGGCGCTGCGCCGCGAGCTCCACGAACTCGCCCGGCGCGTGGACGCCAACGGCGCCTTCGACCGCGACGATCAGCAGCAGATGCTCGCAGTGGCCCGCGCAGCACTCGGGACCGCCTGCGCGGGCAGCCCGCAATGAGCCGCCCGGTGTCGCCCTGGGCAGCGTCTCCCGGTGCCGGGCGGAGGGGCTGATGGCGCAGACCCTCGAGCAGCTCGCGCAGCAGGAGCAGACGCTGGGCAGCATCCGCGGGATCGTGCGCACGATGAAGGCGCTCGCCGCAGTCAACGCGGCGCCCTACGAGCAGGCTGCGCTGGCAGTCCAGGCCTGCCGCCAGACCATCCGCAACGGCTTCTCCGCCTTCGCCTGGCGCATGGGCAACCGCTGGCTTGCCGAGCTGCCGCCGCCCAGCCGGCAGATCCTGGTGGCCTTCGGCTCGGATCACGGCTTCTGCGGCAACTACAACGAGGCGCTCGCCGAGCTCGTCGAGCGCGACTTCCAGGCGCGCGAGGCCGCCGGCACCAGCGTCCTGTGCGTCGGTGCGCGACTGCACCGTGCCCTGGAGGAACGCCGTATCCCGATCCTTCGGCGCCTGATGCCGCCCGCCTCGGTCGATGGAATCGGGCGGCTCGCCGGCGAGATCGTCACCCACATCGAACGGCTGGGCCGGGGGCACTCGCTGGCCGCGCTGTCGGTCGGGCTGGCCTACACGCGGAGGGTGGGACAAGGCGGGCGCGAAGCGGCGATCTCGGCCCTGCTGCCGCTGCCGCCGTCGCTGCTGCAGGCGCCACGACGCTGGCCGTCGCCCTCGCTGCCGGATTTCGCAATGTCCGCCGAGAGCCTGCTCGCCGGACTGCTGCGCAACCACATCTTCGTCGGGGTCTTCGCCGCCGCGGCGGAAGCGATGGTGACCGAGAACGCCGCCCGCCTCGCGCTGATGCAGCAGGCCGAGCAGACGGTCGACGAGCGGCTCGGGGAGCTGCGCCGCGAACTCTCCCGGGTGCGCCAGGAAGAGATCACCCACGAACTGATGGACATCGTGATCGGGCGCGCGCGCTGAGCGAGCGCCCGGCCCACAGCTTGCTATCCTTGCCTGCGCGCAGTTGCCGGCGCCCGGTGCGCCGCCTGCGTCCAACCGCAATCCACATCAGGAATTCCGATGAAACTTGTCCAGCACACCCGCGTCGTCCTGGCCGTAGCGCTCGCCGCTGCCACCGGCCTTGCCGCCGCCGAGGAGATCCGCATCGGCAACACCGTTCCCTACAGCGGCCCTGCCTCGCTGTACGGATACGTCGGACACGGCACTGTGGCGTACTTCAACATGATCAACGACCAGGGCGGGATCAACGGCCGCAAGGTCAAGGTCATCAGCCTGGACGACGCGCTGCAGCCGCCCAAGACGGTCGAGCAGGTGCGCAAGCTGGTCGAGCAGGACGAGGTCCACCTGATCGTCAACCAGGTGGGAACGGCGGCCGCCTCGTCGGTGCGCAAGTACCTGAACGAGAAGAAGGTGCCCCAGATCTTCACCCAGTCGGGTTCGCACAACTTCCAGCAGCCCAAGGCCTTCCCCTACAGCACTTCGGCGCTGATGAACTACGAGTTCGAGGCGAAGGTCTTCGCGCGCCAGCACCTCGCGACCAACCCGAACACGAAGATCGGCGTGCTCTACCAGAACGACGACTACGGCAAGGACTACGTGCGCGGGCTCAAGGCCAGCGCCGGCAAGGCCCTGGTGGCCGAGGCGAGCTACGAGCAGACCGACCCGACGATGGACTCGCAGGTGCTCGCGCTCAAGAGCGCGGGAATCGACACCGTGTTCCTGGCGGCCTACTCGAAGCAGGTCAGCCAGGCGCTGCGCAAGATCGACGAGCTCGGCTGGAAGCCCCAGATATTCATCAGCCACGTCTCGGCGCAGGTGCATCCGACGCTGTCGAACGTCGGCCTGGACAAGGTGGTCGGCGTGATGACCGCTGCGGTCGGCAAGGATCCGTCCGATCCGAGCTGGCACAACGACGCCGACTACAAGGAATGGCTCGCCTGGATGAAGAAATACTATCCGAACGGCGACGTGGACAACTTCGGCAACGCGCTGACCTACTCGGCCAACGCCGCGATCGCACAGGTGCTCAAGGCCGCAGGCAACGACCTGAGCCGTGAGAACATCCTGAAGCAGGTGACCAGCCTGAAGGACTTCAAGGCGCCGATGCTGCTGCCCGGGATCACGATGAACATCTCGCCGGACAACTACAACCTGTACCGGAAGATCCAGCTGATGCGCTTCGACGGCAAGCGCTGGATTCCGATGGGCCAGCCCGTCGGCGAGTGAGCCGGAACCGGGGGCCCCGCGACGCTGCGCGTCACCGGGGCCCGGCTGGCTGGCTCACTGCTCGCCCAGCGCGTGCAGGCGGGCCCGCAATCTCGCGAGCTCGTCCTGCAGGTCGGCCACCAGCGCAGCGAGCTCCGGCACTGCGTCGAAGTCACGCTCGAGCTGCGCGATGCAGCGCACCCGCCGAAGCGCGGCCGCATCGAAGCGCCAGGCCTCGGCGCTTGCGCCCGGCCTCGCGACGATGCAGCCCTCGACGACGTGCTGCTGCACCCAGGTAGCGCTCACTCCGGCTGCACGGCAAAGATCGTCGAGATCGAGCCAGGCCTCGTCGAGCATCGCCTCGACGGCGTCGATGGTCGCAAGCGGTCGGATCATGAGGAGCTCCCCTGGGTTTCGGCCGCTGCCGCGGCACGGGCGTCGAAATCGCCGAGCTCGGCAGCCATGCGCTCGTAGAGCGCGCGGGCGCGCGGGTCGTCGGCGCCGGGCAGGATCACCCGCAGCTTCAGTTCGAGATCCCCGGGCGTGCGGGCCGGCAGCCCCTTGCCCGCCACCTGCAGGCTGCGCCCGCTCTGCGCGCCCGCGGGCACTCGCACCTTCAGCGTGGAACCGTCGGGCAATGCGACTGGAACCACCGCCCCCAGCGCCGCCTCCCAGGGGGCGAGCGCCAGTTCGGTGACCAGCGTGCTGCCATCCAGGCGGTACCTGGGGTGCGGCCGGATCTGCACCTCGAGGTACAGGTCACCCGAGGGCGCGCCATCGAATCCCACGCCGCCCTGCCCTGCGAGCCGGATCAGCTGGCCGGGCTTCACGCCGGCCGGAATCTTCACCAGCAGCGTGCGGGGCTCGAGCACTGCGCGGCCGCTGGCGTCCAGGCGCACGCTGCGCAGCGTCACCTGGTGCTCGCCGCCGCGCCACGCGTCCTCGAGCTCGAGGGCGATCCGGGCGTGGTGATCCTCGCCTCGCATCGCGAAGCCCTGCGACGCCTGGTGCGCGTGTCGCTGCCTTGCGCCGCCGAAGCGACCGAACAGCTCGGCGAAGAAATCACTGTACTCGCCGGCGTCGGCCCGGTCGAAGCCACGCCCGGTGAACTCGAAGCCCGCGCCCCAGTCGGGCGGCGGCGTGAACGATTCGCCCTGCCGATGGCCCTGGCCCAGCGCGTCGTAGGCGACCCTGCGCTCGGGGTCGGAGAGCACCGCATAGGCCTCGTTGACCTCGCTCATCCGCTCGCCCGCGTCCGCCTCCTTGCTGACGTCGGGATGGAACTTTCGGGCGAGCTTGCGGTACGCCTTCTTGATCTGCTCGGCGCCCGCGTCGCGGGGCACACCGAGGACTTCGTAGTAGTCCCTGAACTTCACGATCGCTGCTTCCTCCCAACCGTCACAGATGCCGGTGGATGCGCAGACTTCAAGTCCCGGCGCGGTGCACCTCGCCCAGACTGCACGTTCAGCGCCGGTCGCCGTCCTGCCAGTCCTGCGCCGCCCTTGCGAGCGCTTCGTCCAGGCGGGTTCCCGGCGGGTAGGCTGCCATCCCCGCGCGATCGGCGTGCTCGCCATTGTGCGGGCAGGGCTGGGCATCGCCGACGACCATGCTCACGGGGAGCACGCCCGCCCACACCGGAACCTGGAGGTCCTCGGGCTCGTCGACGTTGCCCTTGGCACGCACCTTCGCCGACGCCTCCTCGATCTGCATGCCGACCACGCTGGTGGCCTTGAGGTCCTGCGCGCTCACGGGCCGCAGCCTCGCGTCGCGCCCCGGGTAGAAGCGCTCGATCATCGCGTGCAGCGCCGTGCGCTTCTCGACCGGATCCTCGATCAGGCGGGCAGTGCCGAAGCACATCGCCGAGCGGTAGTTGGCCGAGTGATTGAACCCGCTGCGCGCCAGCACCAGTCCGTCCAGGTGGGTCACGGTCACGCACACCGGCAGCCCCGCGGCCTGCGCGCGCAGCATCCGGCTGGCCGAGGAGCCGTGCCAGTACAGGCGCGTACCCTGCCGCCAGTGCGTGGTGGGCGTGCAGCAGGGCTGACCGTCGATCACGTAGCCGATGTGGCAGATCATCGCCGCATCGAGGATCGCATGCACCGCGGCGTGGTCATAGCGCGCACGCTCGTGCATGCGTCGGACCCGGTTGCGGGCGGAAACCGGATAGGCTTGCGTGGGCGCGCTGTCGTCGTGCATCTGGCGGCCTGCTGTCGTAGGTGGATGAAATCCGCATTCTGCGCGCGCTCGCCGCGGCTGGCCCGATCCGCGCTCATAATCGCTGCGCCCCGCACCATCGGATCGGCCCCATGCCTGCGCTGTTCGACTTCACCCTGCTCGCCGTCGCCGCCTTTGCCGCCGGAGCCCTCAATGCGATCGCAGGCGGCGGCAGCTTCCTGACCTTTCCCGCACTGGTCTTCACCGGCGTCCCGCCGATCGTCGCCAACGCCACGAGCGCGCTGGCGGTCAGCCCTGGCTACCTGGGCAGCACGCTCGGATTCCGGGCGGAACTGCGCGAGCTCCCGACGCGACGGCTGCGCCGGGAGATGCTGATCTCGGCGGGCGGCGGCGTGGCCGGCGCGCTGCTGCTGCTGGTGACGCCGGGCCACCTGTTCAGCGGGATCGTTCCCTGGCTGCTGCTGTTCGCCACGGTGCTGTTCGCCGCGGGCCCGGCAATCGCCGCACGCATGCGTGGGCGCGCCTCGGCGGCGCAGGCGCACAGCCGATGGCATGACGCTGGTCTGCTCGCGGTCTCGGTCTACGGCGGCTACTTCAACGGCGGCCTGGGCATCCTGCTGATGGCGCTCTACACGCTGGCGGGCGAGCAGCGGCTGAACACGATCAATGCGCTGAAGAACCTGAACTCGCTGGTGCTGTCCTGGGTCTCGGTGGCGGCCTTCGTGCTGGCCGGCGCGATCGCCTGGAAGGAAGGCGTGCTGATGATGGTCGCGGCGACGATCGGCGGCTACGCAGGCGCGCACTGGGCAAGGCGCCTTCCGGCGCAGTGGGTGCGCGCCGGCGTGGTGCTGACCGGGCTCGCGATGACCGCGGTATTCTTTGCCCGGCTGCGGTGAAGCCGGGCGCCGACACGAACGACGAAAGGAGCGAGACGATGGTTCCCACCCGACTCTTCGACCTGAGCGGCAAGGTGGCGCTGCTCACCGGCGCCTCGCGCGGCATGGGCAGGGCAATGGCGATGGCGCTGGCCGATCACGGTGCGAAGGTGATGGTGTCGAGCCGCAAGCTCGAGCCCTCGCAGGCCGTCGCCGACGAGATCAACCGGCGCTGCGGCGAGCAGCGCGCCTTCGCCTTCGCGTGCAACGCGGGCTACGAGGACCAGCTGCGGGCGCTGGTGGATGCCACCCGCGCGCAGATCGGCCCGATCGACGTGCTGGTCGGCAACGCCGGCGTGAACCCCTATTACGGCGCGCAGCTCGACATCTCCGACGAGGCCTACGACAAGACGATGTCGACCAACGTCAAATCGAACCTGTGGCTGGCGCGGCTGGTGGCGCCCGACATGCTCGCGAAGGGGCGCGGATCGATGATGTTCACTGCGAGCGTGGGCGCCTTCATCCCCTCGCTGACGCTGGGCACCTACAACATCTCGAAGATGGCGCTGATCTCGCTGGTGCGCAACCTGGCTGCCGAGCTCGGCCCGAAGGGCGTGCGCGTCAACGCCATCTGCCCGGGGCTGATCCGCACCGACTTCGCCCAGGCACTGTGGAACAACCCGGAAGCGCAGCGGCGCGCCCTCGAGGACATCCCGCTGCGCAGGCTCGGCGAGGCCGAGGACCTGGGCGGTCTCTCGGTGTTCCTCGCCTCGGACGCCAGCGCTTACATCACCGGCCAGGCGATCACGATCGACGGCGGCACCTTCATGCGCGCCTGATGCGCGGCCTTCCCGCCACTGACACCGACACCAGCCCCAGCACGGCAGCCTCCGGGTGAGCCTGCACACCACCGCGCAGCAGCGCCGCATCCTGGTCTGGATGTGCGTCTTCATCGGCGTCAACCAGCTCGGCTTCGGCGCGCTGATCCCGGTGCTCCCTCTGTATGCGCAGGCCTTCGGCGTGGCGGCTTCGGCGATCGGCATCACGATCGCGATCTACGGGCTGGCCCGGATGCTCTCGGCGATGCCTGCCGGGCGACTGGCCGACCTGCTGGGGCGACGCCGATCGATGGCGATCGGCGGCCTGCTGTGCACCGCCGGAAACCTCTGGTGCGCGCTTGCGACGAGCTTCCCCGAGTTCGTCGCGGCGCGCTTCGTCGCCGGGCTGGGCGCGGGCTGGGTGCAGTCGGTGGGGATCATCGTGCTGGCCGACGTCAGCGCGCCGCACCAGCGCGGCCGGATGATGTCGATCTACCAGGGCACCTTCCTGTTCACCGTCGGGGTCGGCCCCTTCCCTGGGGGGTTGCTCGCCTCGCATTTCGGACTGGCTGCACCGTTTGCGAGCTACGCGGTCGCATCGGCGCTCGCCGCGGTGCTGGCCTGGGTGATGGTGCCGGAGACACGCCGCTTCGGGCACGGCGACCAGCCTGCAGCAGCGGCGGCCGACGACATTCCCTACCTGCGACAGATGCGCATCCTGCTCGCCGATCCCGGCTACGCGATGGTGTGCCTGATGGGCCTGGCCAACGCGGTCGTGCGCACCGGCGGGCTGTTCAACGTGGTGCCGCTGCTGGCCGTGTCCAGGCTCGGGCTGGGCCCCGGGGCGATCGGCGCCTGGCTGGCGCTGGGCAGCCTGCTCGGGCTGGCCGCAAGCTATCCGGCCGGCGTGCTTGCCGATCGTCACGGCCGCAAACCGGTGATCGTCCCCTCGGCGCTGCTGACCGCACTCGCCTTCCTGGTCTACTGCTGGGCGCCGTCGATGGCCTGGTTCGGCCTGGCCTGCATGCTCTGGGGCGTTGCGGCGGCGGTCAACGGCGCAGCCCCTGCCGCCTACGCGGCCGACAAGGCGCCGGCAGGAATGAACGCGGCAGCGATGTCCGGCTATCGCGGAATCTCCGACATCGGCTACGTGATCGGCCCCGTGCTGCTGGGCATGCTCGCGGACTGGCAGGGGGCGCAGGCAGGGCTGCTGTTCGCCGCAGTGCTGGTGGGAGCGGTGGGGCTGCTCTTCGGGCGCTATGCCCCGGAGCAGTGGAAGACCGCGGCGCGCGGCTGAGCCTGTCGCGCGAGCCTGCGGGCGGATACGCGCCGGCCTGCGCGAACCCGCGTGCGCCGGCGCCGACGCCTCGCTCAGGTGACGATCGTGCCGTCGATGCAGGTGACCGCCATGCCGCCGACCTGGACCCGCTGCGGCTCGATCCGCAGCCGCAACCGGCCGGCACGACCGACGGCCGACCCCTGCGCGACCAGGAAGTCGCTGCCCAGGCGCGACAGCTGGCCGGTCTCGCGCACGAACACTGCGACGCAGCCGTTGCCGCTGCCGCAGACCGGGTCCTCGGGAATGCCCTGGGCAGGCGCGAACGAGCGGACCTCGAGCCGGGCCGCCGAACCGGGCGGATGCTCGCCGAAGACCGTGATCCCGGTGACGCCCGCGCGCGCATCGTGCACCGCCATCCGCGGCAGGTCGGGGCGCAGCGCGAGCACGGCCTCCGGGCCTTCGAGCTGGGCCACGATCCAGCGCGCGCCGACGTCGATCACCCGCGGCCGCATCGCGCGCAGCACCGGCGCACCGAGCAGGGATTCGATCTCCTCGACCTGCGCGTCATCCAGCGTGCCGACCTCGGGCTGCGGCAGATCGAAGGAGATCCAGCGATCGGCGACTGCGTGGCGGGTGACCTCGAGCCTGACCAGCCCGGCGCCGCATTCCTGCACCAGCACGCCGTCATCGTCCTTGACGAGTCCCGCTTCGAGCAGGGCATGTGCGGCGCCGATCGTCGGATGCCCTGCGAACGGCAGCTCCGCGCCCGGCGCGAACATCCGCACGCGGTAGTGCGCCTGCGCATTGCCAGGGCTCAGGACGAAGGCGGTCTCCGACAGGTTGGTCCAGCGCGCGATCTGCTGCATCTGCTCCGTGCTGAGCCCGTCGGCCTGCAGCACCACCGCGACCGGATTGCCCAGAAAGGGCTCTCTGGTGAAGACGTCGACCTGTTTGAGCGGGCGTCGGTGCATGGCAAGCCTCCACTGATGTCGAAGCGCACTGCGCGCGCCTCACTGTACCGCCGATTGCGCGACGCGACGCGGCACAATCGCGGGATGGATCTCCTGCGTTCCCCTGCGGTCAGGATCGGCCTGTCGATCTCGGTGGCCACCGGCCTGTACGGCATCTCCTTCGGTGCGCTCTCGGCCGCGGCAGGGCTGGGCCTTTGGCAGACCATGGCGCTGAGCCTGCTGATGTTCACCGGCGGCTCGCAGTTCGCGTTCATCGGCGTGGTGGCCGGCGGGGGCACGGGCGCCGCGGCCTTCGGCGCCGCCACGCTGCTGGGCGTGCGCAACGCGGTGTACGGCATGCAGATGAACCGGATGCTCGCGCCGCACGGCTGGCGCAGGCTGCTTGCCGCGCAGCTGAGCATCGACGAATCGGCTGCCACCGCCGCCGGCCAGCAGGACCCCGCCGAGCAGCGGCGCGGCTTCTGGAGCGCCGGACTGGGCGTGTTCGTGCTCTGGAATCTCTGCACCCTGGCCGGCGCGCTGCTGGGCGACACGCTCGGCGACCCCAGGCGCTGGGGGCTCGACGGCGCGGCAGTGGCCGCCTTCCTCGGGCTGCTGTGGCCGCGCCTGCGCAGCCGCGAGCCGGTGGCAGTCGCGGTCGCCTGCGCGTTCGCGGCGATCGTCGCAGTACCGTGGCTTGCGCCCGGGCTGCCGATCCTCGTCGCGGCAGTGGTGGCGGCGCTGTGGGGCTGGTTCGGGCACGGGCCTGCCGACGAAGGGCTGGAGCCGGACGTCGACCCCGCCGGCTACGGCCCGCAGGCCGGGGAGGCGCAGCGATGACGCTCTGGGGCTGGCTGCTGCTGTCCTGCGCCGCGGCCTACGCGACCAAGCTCGCCGGCTACCTGGTGCCCTCGCACTGGCTCGGCAGCGCCAGGATGGGCCGGGTGGCCGGCACGCTGACCATCGGCCTGCTGGCCGCGCTCACCGCAGTCAACGCCTTCGCCGCGGAACGTGCGCTGGCGCTGGATGCGCGCGCCCTGGCACTGCTCGTTGCGGCGCTCGCGCTCACGCTGCGCCTGCCCTTCCTGGCAGTGGTGGTGGCAGGCGGGGCCGCCGCCGCGCTGACCCGGCTGGCGGGCGCGTGACCGCCCCCGGAGTTCCGGTCGACCAGCGACCGCAGCGCGGCCGGTGCGCCGGCACGCCACGGCCAGGCACCCGGACGGCGCCCGGCGCGCAGGCCGATCGAAGACCCGGGCCATGCTGAGGCTCCTGCACCACGACCAGCACCTGGTCGCGATCGACAAGCCAGCGGGCCTGCTGGTCCACCGCTCGGGCCTGGACGCGGGCGAGACCCGTTTCGCCCTGCAGATGCTGCGCGATCAGCTCGGCCGGCCGGTCTGGCCGGTGCACCGCCTCGACAAGGGTACGAGCGGGGTGCTGCTCTTCGCACTGGATCCGGTGACCGCGGCGACGCTGGGCCGGCGCTTCGAGGCTGCAGACGGGCTGCGCAAGCTCTACCTGGCGGCGGTGCGCGGCTGGCCGCCCGACGAAGGCCTGGTCGATCATCCGCTGCGGCGGCTCGCCGACGACGCCCGCGCCGGGCGCGACGAGGTGCAGGACGCGAGGACCCGCTTCCGGACCCTTTCGCGACACGAGCTGCCCCTGCCGGACCGCGGCTTTCCGACGACGCGCGCTGCGCTGGTCGAGCTCGAGCCGCTCACCGGGCGACGCCACCAGTTGCGTCGCCACATGAAGCACCTCGCGCATCCGATCCTGGGCGATGCAACGCATGGCAAGGGGCCGCTGAACCGCGCAGTGGCGCAACTGCTGGGCGCCAGCCGGCTCTGGCTGCACGCGCGATCGGTCGAGCTCACCCATCCGGGAGGCGGTCAGCCGCTGCGGATCGAGGCCGCTCCAGGCCCGGACTGGGACTTCTGGCACCCGGCGCCGACCGGCAGGCACCCCCTTTCCCGAAACGTCGGGATGTCGGGCTCCGGACCCGGCATGGCACAGTGACACGAGACACCGACCGACTCCGAGGGACGATTTCCATGACCGCCACCGAAACGACCGCTGCCAGCCATCGCGCCTTCGACGTCTCCTTCGACGCCGGCGTCGCGCACATCCGCCTGAACCGCCCGGACGCCTTCAACGCGATGAACCGGGACTTCTGGAACGAGCTTCCCGGGATCGTCCGGGACATCGACGACAAGGCCCGTGCGCGCTGCATCGTCGTGTCCTCGACCGGCAGGCACTTCTCGGCCGGAATGGAACTGACGGTCTTCGACGGGCTGACCTCGCAGAAGGAGCCGGAGGGCGCCGACCGGCACACCGCGATGGAGTCGATGCGCCGCCACATCCACCATCTGCAGGATGCGTTCTCCTGCCTGGATCGCGCGCGGATGCCGGTGCTCGCCGCGATCCAGGGCGGCTGCATCGGCGGGGGCGTCGACCTCGTCTCGGCCTGCGACATCCGCTACGCCACGGCCGACGCCTTCTTCTGCATCCAGGAGATCAACATCGGCATGACCGCCGACGTGGGCACCTTCCCGCGGCTGTGCAAGCTGATTCCCGAGGGCTGGGTGCGCGAGATGGCCTACACCGGCTGCCGGCTGCCGGCGCACAAGGCAAAGGAGATCGGCCTGGTCAACGAGGTGTTCGACACGCACGAGCAGCTGCTCGCGCACGTGCTCGCCACTGCGCGCGAGATCGCCTCGAAGGCGCCGCTGGCGGTGGCCGGGTCGAAGGTGATGATCAACTACGCGCGCGACCACACGATCGCCGACGGCCTGGACTACATCGCCACCTGGCAGACCGGGATGCTGTCGGGCGCGCACATGGCCGAGGCCTTCCGCGCGAAGCAGGAGAAGCGCGAGCCGCGCTTCCCAGACCTGCACCCGGTACGCCGGGAGATGTGATCGGCTGCGCTCAGCCCGCCTGCTGCATCGTCGGATAGTCGATGTAGCCCTTCTCCCCGCCTGCATAGAAGGTCGACCGATCGTAGGGCGTGAGCGGGGCGCCGGCGCGCAGCCGGGCCGGAAGGTCCGGGTTGGAGATGAACAGACGCCCGAAGGCGATCGCGTCGGCGTGCCCCCGGGTGATCATCTCGGCCGCGGAGTCGCCACGGAAGTTGCCCGCAGCGATCAGCACGTTGCGCCAGGCAGGCCGGAACAGCTCGGCGGCCGATGGCACGCCCTGGCGGTCCACCTCGGCCTGGCCGGCGCCGCTGGCACGCGGCTCGATCAGGTGCAGATAGGCCAGCCCCATGCGATCGAGCTCGCCGATCAGGTGTCCGTACAAGGGCATCGGGTCGTCCTCGCCGCTGTCGTTGGCCACTCCGAAGGGTGACAGTCGGATGCCCACGCGATCGGCGCCCCACACCCCGCGCACCGCCTCGGTGACCTCGAGCACGAGACGACAGCGGTTGGCGATCGACCCGCCGTAGGCGTCGGTGCGCTGGTTGCTGCGGCTCTGCAGGAACTGCTCGAGCAGGTAGCCGTTGGCCGAGTGGATCTCGACCCCGTCGAAACCCGCGGCCACCGCGTTGCGCGCGGCCTGCGCGTAACCCTCGACGATCCCGGGGATCTCGTCGGTGCGCAGCGCGCGCGGCACCGGGTAGGGCTCGCGGGTGAACTGCGCGGTGGTCGCCTTGCCATTGGCTGCGATCGCCGAGGGGGCCACCGGCAGCCCGCCGTCGGGCTGATGCGACGGGTGCGAGATGCGACCGACGTGCCAGAGCTGCAGGAACACGTACCCGCCCTTCGCGTGGATCGCCTGCACCACCTCCTTCCAGCCCTCGGTCTGCCCGGCGCTGTGGATTCCCGGCGTGGCCGGCGCCCCCTGGCCCGAGGGCAGCACCTGCGAAGCCTCGGCGATGATCAGCCCGCCCCTGGTCGCGCGCTGGGCGTAGTACTGCGCGTTCAGCGCATTGGCGTGGTTTCCCGGCACGGTGGCGCGCATCCGCGTCAGCGGTGCCATCACCACGCGGTGCGCGAGGCGGACGGGACCGACCTGGAGCGGTTCGAACAGGGCTTGGGTCGACATTCAGGACTTCCTTTCGGCCTGGCGGACCAGGGCCAGCTGACGGCATTGGAGAACCAGGTGGCCGGTGCTGTCCCACAGCGCACCGTCCTCGATCAGCCGACCGCCGGCGAGATCGTGGGTCTGGAAGCTGCCCAGCATCCAGCCTGGCGCCGGACGCCGGCGCAGGTGGACCGTGAGCTCGATCGTCGGCACCCAGCCCACCACGCCCAGCAGCCCGAACACCGAGGGAGGGAAGGCGTCGGCAAAGAGAACGCTGGCCAGCGCGTCGGGCTCGCGACCGTCGCGCAGGCGGATCCATCCGCTCACCCGGGCGCTGCCGGCAGCACCGGCGCGCGCCTCCTCGGGATGCAGGCGGATGTCGAGCCGGTCGAGGATCGGCAGCTCCAGCCCCTGCCCGGAGTCCGCGCGCGAGACGCAGTCCTGCAGCGGCGGGATCGCCGGCATCGGCAGCGACAGCACCGGCTCGGCGTGGGCGGAGAGATCGCCGAGCGCTGCCATGACCTCCAGCCGCACCTCTCCTGCCTGGCGCAGGGTCACGCGCCCGGTGCTCATCGTGCGGCCGGTGCGCAGGATCCGCGCGTCGAGTTCGCAGGGCTGATCGGCGATGCCCGGACGCAGGTAGTGGACCGTGACGCTGAGCGGGTCGGGATGCTGCGGCGCCGTGCGCTGCAGCGCTGCGAGCGCCAGCGTCAGCAGGTAGCCGCCGTTTGGGTTGGCGCCGATGTTCCAGGCGGAGTGGACGTGCCCGTGCAGGCTGCCGTCGGCGCCCTCGGTCAGGCGGGTTTCGGTGTCGAAGCGGTTCATGCCGGCGTTTTACCGCGGATGGCCCGCACCGTCCTGCGCGCCATCCCGGATTTCGATCTGCGCGCACCGCGGGCGCGCGGAGTCGCTCAGACCCGTCGGATCACGGCCAGGCGTGGCGCCCAGTAGCGGGTGCCGATCGATTCGACGCGCACCCGGCCCCCGCTGGAGGGAGCGTGCACGAAGCGCCCGTCGTCGACGCAGATGCCGGCGTGCGAGAAGCGGCCGGTGGCGTGGAAGAAGACCAGGTCGGCGCTGCGCATCTGCGTGCTCGGCACCGCGCTGCCCACCGAGGCGAGCTGCGCCACGGTGCGCGGCAAGGCCAGGCCGGCCGCGCCCCGGAACACGTGCACGATCAGTCCGCTGCAGTCGAAGCCGCCCTCGGGGGTGTTGCCGCCGTACCGGTAGGGCGTGCCCACCAGGCTGAGCGCGAGCATCACGACCTCGCGCGCCAGCGGCTCGGGCAGGCCCTCGGCGATTCGGGTGGCCGGCGCTGCAGGAGCGTCGACCGCCGTGCCGACCGGAAGGCCGGCACAGGCCGACAGCGTGGCCACCGCACAGGCACCCAGCATTGCCGCGCGCCGCATCGGCATCGCCGGTATCGCCGGCATCGTGCAGGCCTGGCGTTCGGCCATCGGAGACGGTCGGGGATCGAGCATACGCAGTCGAGCTTACGACGCTGCGGCGCGCGTGGCCAGCCCGCGATCGCGACACGGCAGTCCGCGCGCAGCGGATGCGCTGCCGATAGACTCGGCGCAGCCCCACCCACGGAGACGGCACCGATGGTCAAGCTCCTGTTCTGCCTGCGCCGCCAGCCCCGGCTGAGCCGCGAGGAGTTCCAGCGCTACTGGCGCGAATCCCACGCCCCGCTGGTGGCGGCGCGCGCCGCCGCGCTGGGCGTGCGGCGCTACGTCCAGCGCCACACGATCGACGAACCCCTGTACGCGGGGATGGCCAGGCCCCGCGGCGGCCTCGCTCCCTACGACGGCGTCGCCGAGCTCTGGTGGGATCGCGGCCCGCTCGAGGGTGAAGCGGCGATCGACGCCGCAAGGCGCGCCGGGCGTGAACTGCTCGAGGACGAGGGACGCTTCATCGACCTCGCGAACTCGCCGGTGTTCTTCGTCGAGGACCACGAGGTGATCCCGCTGCAGGCCTGAGGAGCGCGCAAGGCGGGGCGCACGCGGCGCCGGCACCGGTGGACGCAGTGCCGGCGCCGCAGCCGCCAGCCGGCCCTCACCAGGCGTAGCCCAGGCCCAGCAACCAGGTGGTGTCGAGGCTGCGCCTGCCTGCCGGGGTCTTGTCGTCCCAGTCGAGGTTCAGCTGCAGCGACGCGGTCAGGCCGGAGACGAAGGGCACGCGCAGGCCGGTGCGGCTGCGCAGCGACAGATGCGCATCGCTGCCAAGGGTGCGGAACCCCCGCTGGTCGTGGAAGAGCTCGGCCGACATCAGATCGAGCCGGTGCGACAGGTTCAGGCCCCAGCCAAGCGCGGGCGAGGTGTCGTCGGGGCCCTCGAGACGCCTCACCGAGATCATCTCCAGGCCGCCGCGCACCGACAGCGCCGTGCGCTCGGTCTGCAGCAGCTGCCGGCCGTAGCCTGCGCCGAGGGTCGCGCGGCGGGAGATGTCGCGGAAGCGGTCGCGCTCGGCCGAGGCGCGCGCGTAGAGGAAGGCGTCGTCGTCCAGGAAGCGGTCGAAGTTGCCCGACACCAGCCAGTTGGACACAATGCTGCCGTCGGCGTCGTTCTCCTGCAGCAGCTTGCCGTTCAGCGCGTAGCGCCACTGGTGGGCACGGGCGCCGAGGTCGCCTTCGGCGTAGATCCGGTCGCTGGCGGTGTTGCCACGGGCGAAGGCTCCCGACAGCGTGGCACGTCCCGCGTAGGAGACGCCCTCGCCGCTCTCCTCCGGCTTCGGGTTCAGGTAGCGCAGCCGCGCGAGCTGCACGGCCTGCGCGGGCTGCGCCGGCGCTGCGGGCAGCTGGGCCTGCGCCCCGCCCTCTTCCTGCGTGGACGCCGCTGCGGCTGCGCGCGCCGCCGGGGTCAGCAGCGCCTGGCCCGGTCCGGCCGGCTCGAGCATCACCCGTTCGGTGCTGCGGGCGCGCTCGCGCAGCACGGTGATCGGCTTGTCGGTCTCGATCGAGCGCAACTCGTAGCGGGGGATCTTCAGCTCGCCGGCCCAGGTGGTCTCGAAGGTGAGCGTGCCCGGCGACATGTGCAGGATGCGCCCGGTCAGGCGGTCTCCGTTGTGCAGGGTGATGGTGTCGGCACGGGCCGGCATGGATGCGCCAGCCAGCGCGATCAGCGTGACGGCCGCGGCCGCCCGGCGAA
This sequence comes from Pseudomonadota bacterium, assembly GCA_963204785.1. GTDB lineage: Bacteria > Pseudomonadota > Gammaproteobacteria > Burkholderiales > Burkholderiaceae_E > Quisquiliibacterium. The sequence continues at coordinate 35,021 of CAUJHG010000029.1, forward strand.
GGAGCGATGCGTTCGGAAGCATCGAGGTCTTATAGACGATCGATCGGCGTCACGCAAACGGAGGCAGGCAGTCCGGCTGGGAGACAATGATGCCCCCGCCAGCCATGGATTCAGAGCGCATGTCGACGCGATCACCCATCCCCAGACCGAACGAAGCCCAGCTCGCGCACCTGCTGCGGCTGCACCGCCGGGCACTGGGCTTTCGCAACGCCCAGGCCGAAGCGGATCTGACCACGACGGTCGATCTGCGCTGGCGGCAGCGGCTGGCCGCACGCTGCTCGCTCCCGCCGGCCCCCCGCAAAGCGAGGATCCTCTACAGCGTCGGCACCCTGTGTCGCAGGCGCTTTCCCACCAGCATCGACCGCGTCGTGCTCGCGCTTCGTGAGGAGCTGGGCCGGCTGCCGGTGCCCGTGGTGCCGGTCGCCTTCGACGGTCAATGCTGGCGCGAGGCTTCGGCACAGCCGTCGACCGACGATCCGAAGGCGCCACGGATGGCGGCGGACGGTCCGCCCGTGACGGTGCAAGCAGGCGATCAACTGCTGATCGCGGAGCTCGACTACCGGCTGCCGGTCCAGGGCCATAGGGAGTTGATGCGCCTGAAGGCCGCCGGGATGCGCATCGGCACGATCGTCCACGACGTGTTCATCGTGATCAGGCCCGAGTGGTTCCCACTACACGAGATCCTGGCCTTCGACGCCTGGCTGGGTCGCCAGCTCTCGTTGGCCGACAGAATCCTGTGTCCGTCCCAGCACTCCGCCCGACAGCTGCGCCTGTGGCTGGCCAGTGCCGCGCTGCCTTCTCAGACCCCGCGCCGCGCGCTGCCGGTCTCGGTGATCGAGCTGGGAAGTGACGGGCTGGCCGAGGGCGGACCTGCGCCGTCCTGGGCTCCGGCGCCCGGGGCCGCGGGCTTCAGCGTTCCCGACGACTCCTGCCCGACCTTCCTCGCCGTCGCCGCAATCCATCCGCGCAAGGGCGTGGACACGCTGCTGGCAGGCTGCTCGGCGCTGTGGGGTGCTGGCCTGGACTTCCGGCTGGTACTCAGCGGCCGAAGCCTCGATCCTGAACTGACCGCACGCATCCGCGCGCACCCACAGCTTGGTGACCGTCTGCTCTTCCCCGGCTTCCTGGGCGACGCGCAGCTGCGTGCGGTCGCGGCGCGGGCGCAGGCGATGATCCTGCCTTCGCGCGAGGAGGGCTTCGGGCTGCCGATGGCCGAGGCTGCCGCGCTCGGGCTGCCGGTGATCGCGCGCGACATCCCGGTGTTCCGCGAGATCGCCGGCGATCAGCCGTTCTGGTTCCAGTCGGCCCGAGGGCAGCAGCACACGCTGGCGGCACGGCTGCGCGACTGGCTCGAGTTGCCCGAGGCGCAGCGCCGCAGGCACGTGCCGACCCTGGCGGGGGGCACCTGGGCGCGCACCGCCAGGCAGATCCACGCGGTGCTCCTGGACGGGCTGGACTTCGATCGCCTGCAGGTGCCGGAGGCGCCGATTCGTGCGTGAAAGTATCAACTGATCATCCGATTCCGATCTTTTTCAACCTCTTTGACCGGCTTAAGCTTCGCGGCTGATCGAATTTCGCCAGGCGCCCCCCGGTCCGAGCGCCCGCACCGGGTGACGGCAGCCTGCTCCCGCGAACCCTGACGGAGAAGCCCCCATGAGCGACCGCATCGAGAAATTCGGCCTGCAGGTGGCCCGCAGCCTGCACGACATGATCGAGAACGAGGCCCTGCCGGGCACCGACGTCGGCTCGGACCAGTTCTGGAAGGGCCTCTCCGAGCTGGTCCACGGTCTGGCGCCGAAGAACCGGGCGCTGCTCGCCCGTCGCGAGTCGCTGCAGAAGGCGATCGACGACTGGCATCGGGCGCACCGCGGCCAGCCGCACGACCAGGCCGCCTACACCGCCTTCCTGAAGCAGATCGGCTACCTGGTGCCCGAGGGTCCGGACTTCTCGGCCGAGACGGCCCATGTCGACGACGAGATCGCCCGCATCTGCGGCCCGCAGCTCGTGGTGCCGGTGATGAACGCGCGCTACGCGCTGAACGCGGCCAACGCGCGCTGGGGCAGCCTCTACGACGCTCTGTACGGAACCGACGCGATGGGCGATGCGCCCACGGCGGGCGGCTACGATCCGGTGCGCGGCGCGCGCGTGATCGCCTGGGCGCGCCGCTTCCTCGACGACGTGGTCCCGCTGGCCGGCGCCAGCCACGCCGAGGTCACCGCCTACCGGGTCGCCGGCGGCCGGCTCGTCGCCGACACGCCTGCCGGCCCGACCGGGCTGGCCGATCCGTCGTGCTTCGGCGGACACCGCGGCGACGCCGCCGCGCCCTCTGGCGTGCTGCTGGTGCACCACCAGCTGCACCTGGAGATCCTGATCGACCGGCAGCACTCGATCGGCGCTGCCGATCGCGCCGGGGTCGCTGACGTGCTGATGGAGGCGGCGGTCACGACGATCATGGATTGCGAGGACTCGGTCGCCGCGGTCGACGCCGAGGACAAGGCGCTGGCCTACCGCAACTGGCTCGGCCTGATGCAGGGCACGCTGGTGGAGACGGTGGACAAGGGCGGCGGCAGCTTCCAGCGCAGGCTGAACGCCGACCGCAGCTACACCGCGCCGGACGGCAGCCTGCTGACTCTGAAGGGCCGCTCGCTGATGCTGGTGCGCAACGTCGGCCACCTGATGACCAACCCCGCAGTGCTCGACCGAGAGGGCCGCGAGGCGCCCGAAGGTCTGCTCGATGCGATGTGCACCGCGCTGATCGCGATGCACGACCTGCGCAAGTCCGACGGCATGCGCAACTCGGTGAAGGGCTCGATCTACGTGGTCAAGCCGAAGATGCACGGCCCCGAGGAGGTCGCGTTTGCCGACGCGGTCTTCACGCAGGTGGAGAAGGCGCTGGGCCTGCCGGCGGACACGGTCAAGCTCGGCATCATGGACGAGGAGCGCCGCACCACGGTCAACCTGAAGGAGTGCATCCGCGCAGCCAGACGCCGCGTCGCCTTCATCAACACCGGCTTCCTGGACCGCACCGGCGACGAGATCCACACCTCGATGGAGGCCGGCCCGATGGTGCGCAAGGCCGACATGAAGTCGCAACCCTGGATCGCCGCCTACGAACTGCAGAACGTCGACATCGGCCTGGCCTGCGGGCTTGCCGGGCGCGCGCAGATCGGCAAGGGCATGTGGGCGATGCCCGACCTGATGGGCGCGATGCTCGAACAGAAGATCGGCCACCCGCAGGCCGGCGCGAACTGCGCCTGGGTGCCCAGCCCGACCGCGGCCACGCTGCACGCCACCCACTACCACCGGGTCGACGTGCTCGCGCGCCAGGCGGAGATCGCGAAACAGGGCCGCCGCGGCAGGCTCGAGGACGTCCTGACGATCCCGGTGGCGAAGGAGCCCAAGTGGTCGGCCGCCGAGATAAACGCGGAACTCGAGAACAACGCACAGGGCATCCTCGGCTATGTCGTGCGCTGGATCGACCAGGGCGTGGGCTGCTCGAAGGTCCCCGACATCAACGACATCGGCCTGATGGAAGACCGCGCCACCTGCCGGATCTCCTCGCAGCACATCGCCAACTGGCTGCACCACGGCGTGGTGACCCGCGAGCAGGTGATGGAGGTGATGAGGCGGATGGCGGCGGTCGTCGACGCCCAGAACGCGGGCGATCCGCTGTATCGCCCAATGGCGCCGGGCTTCGACACGATCGCCTTCAAGGCGGCCTGCGACCTGGTCTTCGAGGGCACGACCCAGCCCTCGGGCTACACCGAGCCGATCCTGCACCGCCGCCGGCTCGAGCTGAAGGCCTCGCTGGGCTGAATCCGCTGCGCGCCGCCAGCGCCGGCTGCGCCCGGCGCCCGCGCGGCGCGTCCTGTGCGCGTCGCGGGCCTCAGCCCGCGTCCTCGAGGCTCCAGTGCGCACCGCCGTCCTGGGCGAGCACCTTCGCCAGCCAGGGCAGGCTGGCCTGCAGTGCGGCCTTCAGCGTCCACGGCGGATTCACGACGAAGATCCCGCTGCCGTGCATGCCGAACCCGTCGGACGAGGGTTCACGCACCCGCAGGCGGGCGTGCAGCCAGCGCACCCCCGGCATGCGCGGCAGCTTGAACGCGAGCTCGCGCGCCTCGTGACGCTGCAGCTGCGGATACCAGATCGCGTAGCAGCCGGTGGGGAAGCGGCCGAGCGCATCGCGCAGCGTGCTGCCCACCCGGGCGTAGTCGCGCTTCTCCTCGTAGGGCGGATCGATCAGCACCAGCGCCCGACGCGGCGGCGGCGGCAGCAGGGCCTTGAGCGCAGTGAAGCCGTCGTCCGCGTAGACGATGGTGCGCCGCTGCGCATCGCGCCCCGCCTCGCGCACGTTGTGCGCCAGCACGTCGGCCTCGTTCGGGTGCTTCTCGAACAGGCGCAGCCGGTCGCGCTCGCGCAGGTGCGCAAGCGCGATGAACGGTGAGCCCGGATAGCGGCGCAGCCGCCCGTCCGCGTTGCAGGCGCGCACCGCGTCGAGGTAGTGCGCAACGGCGGGCGGTGCGTCAGTGCGTTCCCAGAGGCGCCCGATGCCGTCGACGAACTCGCCGCGCTCGAGCGCCCACTCGCTGTCCAGCGAATAGATCCCCGCGCCGGCGTGGGTGTCGATCACCCAGAAGGGGGTCTCCTTGAGCGCCAGATGGCGCAGCAGCTGCACCAGGACCAGATGCTTGAGGACGTCGGCATGGTTGCCGGCGTGGAAGGCGTGTCGATAGCTGAGCATGCGGGATCGGTGGGCGTGCCGGCTCAGCCCAGGGTCGTGTCCAGGGTCATCATGATCGCGAAGCCTGCCATCAGGCCCAGCGTCGCGGCGGTCTGGTGGCCATTGCGGTGGGTCTCGGGAATCACCTCGTGGGACACCACGAAGATCATCGCGCCGGCCGCCAGGCCCAGGCCGATCGGGTAGGCCAGCGGAACGCCGCTGGCCAGCCCGAGGCCCAGCAGCGCCCCCAGGGGTTCGAGCAGCCCGGTGGCGATCGCCACCAGCACCGCAGGGCCCGCCGCAAAGCCCGCGGCACGCAGCGAAACCGCGACCGCAAGCCCCTCGGGGATGTCCTGCAGGGCGATCGCGGTGGTCAGCGGCAGCCCCACGGAGAGGTCGCCCCGGGCGAAGCTGGTGCCGATCGCCATGCCTTCGGGCAGGTTGTGCAGCGCGATCGCGAAGACGAAGAGCCAGACCCGTCCGCAGCGCTCGTGTCCCGCGCCGCAGGGGCCGGCGCCCAGGTGCTCGTGCGGGGTGAACTGGTCCAGTCCGAGCATCATCAGCACGCCCAGCGCCATTCCCAGCACCACCACTGCGGCGCCGCGCGGCTCGCTGCCGAGGATCGCGGCGCCCGCCTCGAGGCCGGGGAGGATCAGCGAGAACGCACTGGCGGCCAGCATCATGCCGGCGGCCATCCCGAGCATGCTGTCCTCGAGCCTGGTCGGGATGCTGCGCAGCACCAGCGCGGGCAGCGCGCCCAGGGCGGTGGCGGCGAAGCCGGCCAGCCCGCCCAGCAGCGCGTAGCCCACGACGGTACGCGCGTCGCTGCCGAGCACCTGCAGCAGGCTCTGCGCAAACAGCGCAACCAGGCCCAGCAGCGCAAGGCCGAAGCCCAGCGCAGTCAGTGGGTGGGCCTGGATCTGCGCACGCGCCGCCTGTCGCCAGGTGGCCGGAACGGACGTGCGTGCGATCTCCATCGGGCGAGGATACCCGAGCTCAGGCGGCGAGCGCCTCGGGCACGGAAGAGCGGATCAGGTGGTCGAAGGCCGAGAGCGCCGCCTTCGAACCCTCGCCCATCGCGATCAGGATCTGCTTGTACGGCACCGTCGTCGCGTCGCCCGCGGCGAACACGCCGGGCACCGAGGTCTGGCAGCGTGCATCGACCTCGATCTCCCCGCGCGGCGACAGCGCCACCGTCCCCTTCAGCCAGTCGGTGTTGGGCAGCAGCCCGATCTGCACGAAGACCCCTTCGAGGTCCATGAGGTGGCTGGCCCCGCTGCTGCGATCGGTGTAGCGCAGCCCCGAGACCTTCTGGCCATCGCCGATCACCTCGGTGGTCTGCGCGCTGGTGATCACGGTGACGTTCGGCAGGCTTGCCAGCTTGCGCTGGAGCACCCCGTCGGCGCGCAGCTTCGGGTCGAACTCCAGCAGCGTGACCTGCGCGACCAGCCCGGCCAGGTCGATCGCCGCCTCGACTCCGGAGTTGCCCCCGCCGATCACCGCGACCCGCTTGCCCTTGAAGAGCGGGCCATCGCAGTGCGGGCAGTAGGCGACGCCCTTGCCGCGATACTCGCGCTCGCCGGGAACGCCCATCTCGCGCCAGCGCGCGCCGGTGGCCAGGACGACGGTGCGCGCGCTCAGCGACGCGCCGCTCTCGAGCTGCACCTCGATCAGCTCGCCGGGGGCACCCGGCACCAGCCTGGCTGCGCGCTGCAGGTTCATCAGGTCCACCTCGTAGGACCTGACGTGCTGTTCGAGCGCCGCCGCGAGCCTGGGCCCCTCGGTGTGCTGGACCGACACGAAGTTCTCGATCGCGAGCGTGTCCAGCACCTGGCCGCCGAAGCGCTCGGCCAGCACCCCGGTGCGGATTCCCTTGCGCGCCGCGTAGATCGCCGCTGCCGCGCCCGCCGGACCGCCGCCCACCACGAGCACGTCGAAGGCCGCCTTGCCTGCGATGCGCTCGGCCTCGCGCTGCGCGCGCCCGGAGTCGAGCTTGCCGAGGATCTCCTCGAGATCCGTCCTGCCCTGCCCGAAGAGCTCGCCGTTGTGGAAGATCGCCGGCACCGCCATGATCTGGCGCGACTCGACCTCTTCCTGGAACAGCGCACCGTCGATCATCGTGTGGCGGATGCGCGGGTTGAGCACCGCCATCAGGTTCAGCGCCTGCACCACGTCCGGGCAGTTCTGGCAGGACAGCGACACGTAGGTCTCGAACACGTGCTCACCATCGAGCGCGCGGATCTGCTCGAGCAGCTCCTCCTCGACCTTTGGCGGGTGCCCGCCGGCCTGCAGCAGCGCGAGCACCAGCGAGGTGAACTCGTGGCCCAGCGGGATTCCCGCGAAGCGCACGCCCATGTCGGAGCCGACGCGGCTGATCCGGAACGAGGGCTTGCGCTCGGCGTCGTCGCGGCGCTCGATCAGCGTGACCCTGGCCGAGAGCGCGGCGATCTCCTGCAGCAGCGCGAGCATCTCGCGCGAGCTGTCGCGATCGTCCAGCGAAGCAGTGATCTCGATCGGCAGCTGGATCTTCTCCATGTAGGCCTGGAGTTGGGTCTTCAGCGCTGCATCCAGCATGGCGTTCTCCTTGTCGTTCGATTCCATCCCCCGCGCGTGGCGGGCGGCTTCCATGGCCGCCCTGCGGGTCGCTCCCCGAGCCGCCGCCGGGGGTGCAGCGGCTCGGGGAGCGCCCCGGCGGACCCGGGGCCGGCCCGCAGGCCGGCCCGGATCGCCCGGGCTTCGCAGGTCCGGCGTCGATCAGATCTTGCCGACCAGGTCCAGCGAGGGCGCCAGCGTGGCCTCGCCCGGGGTCCACTTGGCAGGGCAGACCTCGCCCGGGTGCGACGCGACGTACTGGGCGGCCTGCACCTTGCGCAGCAGCTCCTTGGCGTCACGGCCGATGCCGTTGTCGTGGATCTCGCACAGCTTGATCTCGCCCTGCGGGTTGATCACGAAGGTGCCGCGCAGCGCCAGCCCTTCCTCTTCGATCATCACCTCGAAGTTGCGGGTGATCGCCCCGGTCGGATCGCCCACCATCGGGTAGCGGATCTTGCGGATCGTGTCCGAGGTGTCGTGCCAGGCCTTGTGGGTGAAGTGGGTGTCGGTCGACACGCCATAGATCTCGACGCCCAGCGACTTGAAGGTGTCGTAGTTGTCGGCCAGGTCGCCCAGCTCGGTCGGGCACACGAAGGTGAAGTCGGCCGGGTAGAAGAAGACGATCGACCACTTGCCCTCGAGGCTCTTCTCGGTGACCTCGACGAACTTGCCGTTGTGGAAGGCGGTGGCCTTGAAAGGCTTGACTTTGGTGTTGATCAGGGACATGCGAGCTCCTTTCCTTCGGGTTGTTGCCAGCGGATCCGGCCTGGCAGAACTTGAACAATAGTCGCATTCTATCATAATGGCCATTTGTTTTTCTTTAAGCTATTGATAGCCCTGGGCTATTCGACAGCCAGCCTGCCCGCGCCGCGTGTACTCTGTGCCGACGGGATCGCGCGAGCAGCGGGCCTGAGCGCGCGACGCGGCGGGCCCGGGCGGATCTGGCCGATCCATCCCCCGAACGGAGATCCGAGATGGACAAGGAACGCGCACAAGGCTTCATGCAGAAGGTGATCGGCGACGTGGGCACCGCGATGTCCGCAGCGCTGGTGCTCGTCGGCGAGCGCACCGGGCTGTTCAGGACGATGGCGGGCGCCGGGCCGCTGTCGGCGGAGGAGCTGGCGCGCCGCGGCGGCGTGCATCCGCGCTACGCCCAGGAGTGGCTGGGCGCGATGACCTGCGCCGGCTACGTCGAGTACGACGCCGCGAGCGACCGCTTCACGCTGCCCGACGAGCACGCGATCTACCTGACCGACCCGCAGTCCGAGGCCTGGCTGCTGGGACTGTTCAGCGGGCTGCCGTCGATCATGGCGGTGATCCCGACGCTCGCCGACGCCTTCCGCAGCGGCGCCGGAGTGCCGTTCACCGACTTCGGCGAATCGCTTCCGGTGGCGCTCGAGCAGATGAACCGTCCGGTCTACGAGAACCGGCTGGTGCGCTCCTGGCTGCCGGCGATGCCCGCGGTGGTCGAACGGCTGCAGGCCGGTGGCCGCGCGATCGACGTCGGCTGCGGCACCGGCGTGATCCCGCTCGTGCTCGCGCGCGCCTTCCCGAACGCGCGCATCGAAGGGCTCGATCTCGACGCACGCTCGATCGCGATCGCGCGCGCCTACGCCGAGCAGGAGGGCCTGCAGGATCGCGTGCGCTTCGTCAACGCCTCGGCCGACGCGCTCGACCGCGAGCCGGGCTACGACCTGATCACCACCTTCGACGTCGTGCACGACCTGCCGGACCCGCTGGGGGTGCTGAAGCGGATCCGGGGCGCGCTCGCCGACGGAGGCACCTACCTGATGGTGGAGCCCAAGGTGGACGACCTGCTGGAGAAGAACCGGGACGTCCCGTTCGCGCGGCTGCTCTTCGCGATGAGCTGCCTGCACTGCGTGCCGCAGTCGCTCGCGCAGGGGGGCACCGGCCTGGGCGCCTGCTGGGGGCCGGCGCGCGCCCGCGAACTCGCCGCCGAGGCGGGCTTCTCGCACTTCGCGGTGCTGCAGGTGCGCAGCCCGGCAATGGCCTTCTACGAGCTGAAGGCCTGACGCGAGGCGCGCGCCTGGGCGCCTGCTACATCAGCCCCATCTCGAGCCGGGCGGCCTCGCTCATCATCTCGCGGCTCCAGGGCGGATCCCAGACCAGGTCGACGTACACGCTGTCGACGCCGCGGATCGCCTCGAGCTTCTCGCGCGCCTCGTCGGCGATCACGGTGCCCATTCCGCAGCCCGGCGCGGTCAGCGTCATCCGCACGTCGATCCGGAACCTGCCGTCGTCGACCTCCGTGGCCTCGAGGCCGTAGACGAGCCCCAGGTTGACGATGTCGATCGGGATCTCCGGGTCGTAGCAGGTGCCCAGCAGCCGCCAGGCCGCCGCCTCGACCGACTCCGCGGTCGGCGGGCTGCCGTCGTCCTCGTGCGCCGCCTCCTCGAGCATGGCGGCCGCCTCCTCGCCCAGCCCGAGCGCGTCGGCGTTGGCCGCGTCGACCCGATACAGGTTGCCGTCGACCATCACCGTGAAGGTGCCCCCCAGCCGCTGGCTGATGTAGCCGATGCGCCCCGCCTCGAGCGTGGCCGGCGTCCCCCAGGGCACCGCCACCGCCGGGCAGTCGCGCTCGATGGTGACCTCCTCGATCTCTCCGTGCCTGCCGCCCATGCTCATGTCCTCATTCCGTCTTCGCGGTGTCCCGCACGCCGGCCAGCGCGTTGTGCAGGGTGTGCCATGCCAGCGTCGCGCACTTGACGCGCGCCGGGAACTCCTTGACGCCCGAGAACACCTCGAGCTTGCCGAAGTCGCGGCCCTCGGGCGCGGCGTCGGTGAGCATCTCGTGGACGTCCTCGAACAGCGCCTCGACCTCCTCGACCTTCATCCCCCTGACCGTCTCGGTCATCAGCGACGCCGACGCGGTGGAGATCGCGCAGCCGTGGCCGACGAAGCTCGCGTCGGCGATCCGGCCGTCCTCGATGCGCAGGTAGACGGTGAGCTGGTCGCCGCACAGCGGGTTGTGGCCGTCGGCGACGTGGTCGGCGTCCTCCATCGGGTGGAAGTTCCGGGGACTGCGGTTGTGATCGAAGATCACTTCCTGGTAGAGCTCGCGCAGGTCGCTCATCGGACAGGCTCCCCGTGGAACAGGCGCTGCGCCTTGCGCACCCCCGCCACCAGCGCGGCGACGTCCTCCTCGACGTTGTAGAGGGCGAAGGAGGCGCGGGCGGTGCCCGGAATCCCGAAGCGGGTCATCACCGGCATCGCGCAGTGGTGGCCGGCACGGATCGCAACGCCCTCGGAATCGAGGATCGTGCCGAGGTCGTGCGGGTGGATCCCCTGCACCGTGAACGAGAGGATTCCGGACTTCCGGGCCGCGGTGCCGTAGATGCGCACCCCGGGCAGCCGCTGCATCTGCGCGGTGGCCTGCGCGAGCAGCGCCTGCTCGTGCGCGGCGATCCGCTCCAGGCCGACCTGCTCGACGTAGTCGATCGCCGCGCCCAGCGCGACCGCGCCGGCGACGTTGGGCGTCCCGGCCTCGAAGCGCGCCGGCGGCTCGGCCCAGGTGCTGCGCTCGAAGGACACCGTCAGGATCATGTCGCCCCCTCCCTGCCAGGGGGGCATCGCCGCGAGCAGCTCGCGCCGCGCGTAGAGCGCGCCGATCCCGGTGGGGCCGTAGAGCTTGTGCCCGGAGAAGACGTAGAAGTCGCAGCCCAGCGCGCGAACGTCGACGCGCTCGTGCGCCACCGCCTGCGCGCCGTCGACCAGCACCAGCGCCCCGACGGCGTGCGCCTTGCGCACGATGTCGGCGACCGGATTCACGGTGCCCAGCGCGTTGGACACGTGGACGACCGCCACCAGCCGGGTGCGCGGGCCCAGCAGCGATTCGAAGGCGCCCGGCTCCAGCTCGCCGCGCTCGGTGATCGGCACGTGCCTGAGCAGCGCGCCGGTCTGCGCGCACAGCAGCTGCCAGGGCACGATGTTCGAGTGGTGCTCCATGCCGGTGACCAGGATCTCGTCGCCGGGCTGAAGGTTCGCGCGACCCCAGCTGAAGGCGACCAGGTTGATTGCCTCGGTGGTGCCGCGAGTGAAGACGATCTCGTCGGCTCGCTGCGCGTTCAGGAAGCTGCGCACGCGGTCGCGCGCGGCCTCGTAGAGGTCGGTCGCGTGCTGCGACAGCCAGTGCACGCCACGGTGGATGTTGGCGTTGGACTCGCGGTAGAAGCGGCGCTCGGCTTCGATCACCGCCTCGGGCTTGTGCGTGGTCGCGGCGTTGTCCAGGTAGGCGAGCCGCCTGCCGTGCACCGGGCGGTCGAGGATCGGGAAGTCGGCTGCGTGCTGGCGCATCAGAGTGCTTCCATCAGCGCGCCGCCGGGCAGGCGGTCGCGGACAGCCGCCTGCGCGCGCCGGCGCAGCGATTCATCACCGATCCGCCCTAGCACCTCGGCCGCGAAGGCCCAGGTCAGCAGGTTGCGGGCGTGCGTCTCGTCCAGTCCGCGCGAGCGCAGGTAGAACAGGCTGTCCTCGTCGATCTGGCCCACCGTGGCACCGTGCGCGCACTTGACGTCGTCGGCGTAGATCTCGAGCTCGGGGCGCGCGTCGGCCTGCGCCTGCGGCGACAGCAGCAGGCTGTCGCTGCGCTGCTGGGCGTCGGTGCGCTGCGCGTCCACGGCCACGACGATCCGCCCTGCGAAGACCCCGCGGCCGGCGCCGTCGAGGATGCCGCGGTAGAACTCGCGGCTGGTGCCGCGCGGCTGCGCGTGGTTGACGCAGGTGTGGTGGTCGACGTGCCGGCGGCCGTCGACGTGGTAGAGGCCGTTGAGCAGCGCCTCGCAGCCCTCGCCGTCGAAGCGGGTGCGGATGTCGGTGCGCGCCAGCCGCGCCCCGAAGGCGAGCGCGTGCGAGTCGAAGCCCGAGCCGCGCGCCTGGACCGCGTCGATCGCCGCCAGGTGCACCGCCTGCCCGGACTCCTGCTGCAGCTTCAGGTGGACGATGCGCGCGTCCGGGCCGGCGTCGATGCGCGTGACCGCGGTGGTCAGGCTGGCCGCCCCCGCCTCGCCCAGGTAATGCTCGACCACCGTGGCGTGCGCGCCGGCCTGCGCCGACACCAGGTTGCGCACGTGGCTCTCGCCTGCCCGCACCCCGCCGACGAAGACCAGGTGGATCGGCGCCTCGATCGCAACGCCGCGCGCCAGCCGGATCACTGCGCCGTCGGAGGCCAGCGCGGCGTTCAGCGCAGACGGGCTCTCGCCGTCCTCGGCGCTGCCGTAGAGCGCCTCGACCGCGGCCGGGTCGCTGACCAGCAGCGCCGACAGCGCCTCCACCCGCGCGCCATCGGGCAGCGGCCCGATGGCGGACAGCGAGGGCACCCAGGCTCCGTCGACGAACACCATCCAGTGACCGGACCCCCCGGCGCGCAGCTTCGCGACCAGCGCCTCGGGACTGGCCTGGGCGGCCGCGGTGAACTGCTGCTGCTCCAGCCCCGCGAGCGAGGTGTGCCGCCAGTTCTCGAGGCGGTTGGTCGGCCAGCCAGCGGCGGCAAAGCGCTCGATCGCCTGCAGGCGCAGCGCGGACAGCCAGGGAAGGCCTGCGCCCGGCAGACCGGGCGCCAGCGCCGGGAAGGCGGCCAGGCGGGATGTGACAGCGCTCATCGCGCGGCCCCCGCGGCGCCGGCCGGCGTGGCGGCAGCCGGCTTCGCACCCGGCTTGCCCGGTGCAGCCTTCTCGCCGGTGATCCAGCCGTAGCCGCGCTCTTCCAGCTCGCGCGCGAGCTCGGGGCCGCCCGAGTGGACGATGCGCCCCGCGGCCAGCACATGGACCCGGTCCGGGACGATGTAGTCGAGCAGCCGCTGGTAGTGGGTGATCACCAGCATCGAGCGCTCCGGGTTGCGCAGCCGGTTCACGCCGTCGGCGACGATGCGCAGCGCGTCGATGTCCAGGCCCGAGTCGGTCTCGTCGAGGATCGCCAGGCGCGGTTCGAGCAGCGCCATCTGCAGCACCTCGTTGCGCTTCTTCTCGCCGCCCGAGAAGCCCTCGTTGACCGAGCGGTACAGGAACTCCTCGCGCATCCCGACGGTCTTCATCTCGGCCTTCACGCGCTTGAGGAAGTCCATCGCGTCCAGCTCGGGCAGCCCGCGATGACGGCGCACCGCATTGACCGCCGCCTTCAGGAAGTAGGCGTTGGAGACGCCGGGAATCTCGACCGGGTACTGGAACGCGAGGAACAGCCCCTCGCGGGCCCGGTCCTCGGTGGACAGCGCGAGCAGGTCGCGCCCGTCCCAGGTGACGCTGCCGCCATCGACCGTGAAGGCGTCACGCCCGGCCAGCACCTGCGCCAGCGTGCTCTTGCCCGAGCCGTTGGGGCCCATGATCGCGTGCACCTCGCCCGAGGGCACCGACAGGTCCAGGCCGCGCAGGATCTGCTTGCCGTCCACCGACGCGCGCAGGTCTTTGATCTCGATCATTCGGTAGTTCTCCGTTGCCCGCAGCCCGGCGCTCAGCCGACGCTGCCCTCCAGACTGACGCCGAGGAGGTTCTGCGCTTCGACCGCGAACTCCATCGGCAGTTCCTTGAACACTTCCTTGCAGAAGCCGCTGACGATCATCGACACCGCATCCTCCGCGGACAGCCCGCGCTGCATCGCGTAGAAGAGCTGGTCCTCGCCGATGCGCGAGGTGGTCGCCTCGTGCTCGACGTGCGCGCCCGGATGGCGCGCCTCGATCGTGGGGAAGGTGTGCGCCGCGCAGCGATCGCCGATCAGCAGCGAGTCGCACTGCGTGTAGTTGCGCGCGCCTGCCGCCTTCGGCGTCACGCGCACCAGGCTGCGATAGGTGTTGCTGCCGCGCCCCGCCGAGATTCCCTTGGAGATGATCGTGCTGCGCGTGTTGCGCCCCATGTGGATCATCTTGGTGCCGGTGTCGGCCTGCTGCAGGTTGTTGGTCAGCGCCACCGAGTAGAACTCGCCGACCGAGTCGTCGCCGCGCAGGATCACGCTCGGGTACTTCCAGGTGATCGCCGAGCCGGTCTCGACCTGGGTCCAGGAGATCCGCGAGCGCGCGCCGCGGCAGTCGCCGCGCTTGGTGACGAAGTTGTAGATGCCGCCCACGCCGTCCTTGTCGCCCGGGTACCAGTTCTGGACGGTCGAGTACTTGATGCTCGCGCCCTCGAGCGCCACCAGCTCGACCACCGCCGCGTGCAGCTGGTTCTCGTCGCGCATCGGCGCGGTGCAGCCCTCGAGGTAGCTGACCGTGGCGCCCTCGTCGGCGATGATCAGCGTGCGCTCGAACTGGCCGGTGTCGCGCGCGTTGATCCGGAAGTAGGTCGACAGCTCCATCGGGCAGCGCACGCCCTTCGGGATGTAGACGAAGGAGCCGTCGGAGAACACCGCCGAGTTCAGCGCCGCGTAGAAGTTGTCGCCCTGCGGCACGACCGTGCCCAGGTACTGGCGCACCAGCTCCGGGTGCTCCTTCACCGCCTCGGAGAACGAGCAGAAGATGATGCCGTGCTCGGCGAGCTGCTTGCGGAAGGTGGTGGCCACCGAGACCGAGTCGAACACCGCGTCCACCGCCACGCCGGCCAGCCGGGCGCGCTCGTGCAGCGGCACCCCGAGCTTCTCGTAGGTGCGCAGCAGCTCGGGATCGACCTCGTCCAGGCTCTTCGGACCATCCTTGGCCGTCTTGGGCGCCGAGTAGTAGACGATGTCCTGGAAGTCGATCGGCGGATAGCTGACCATCGCCCAGCCGGGCAGCTTCATCGTCAGCCAGTGCCGATAGGCAGCCAGGCGCCACTCGAGCAGCCACTCGGGCTCGCCCTTGCGCGCGGAGATCGTGCGGATGATGTCCTCGTCGAGCCCCTTGGGGATCGTGTCCGTCTCGAGTTCCGTCACGAAGCCGGCGCTGTAGCCGCGCTCCAGGAAGGACTCGATCCGCTCGGTGGCTGTGCTCATCTCGTGAAGCTCCCTGTCATCTGCTGCCGCCGGCCGGCGGAGGTGCGAACCGCGATCCCGATGCGCGCATCGGCCCGCGCAGCGGCACCGCGACCGGCTCGATCATGTCCTGAAGGCTCACCGACTCCAGCGCTGCACGCACCACCGCGTTGACGCGCTGCCAGTTCGAGCGCATCGTGCAGCCGGTCTCGATCCCGCAGTGGCCGGAATCGGTGCTGCATTCCGTGAGCCCGAACGGCTGCTCCTCGAGCGCGTCGACGATGTCGGCCAGCGTGATCTGCCCCGGCGCACGGCCCAGCGAGTAGCCACCGCGCTGGCCACGCACGCTGACCACGAGCTCGTTGCGCGCGAGGATCTTGAGGATCTTGCTCACCGTCGCCACGCCCAGCCCGAGCCGCGCAGCCAGCTCGCTCGCGCTGGACACGCGCCCGGGCGTGCACGCCATCTGGCTTAGCACGAGCGTGCCGTAATCGGTGAGTCTGCTGACGCGAAGCATGCGAAAGTCGGACCCGGCTGGACCGTCCGGGGAAGTCGTCTCGTCGTTCAATCAGTACAATTTTAGTCCCCTATGCAGGCTCAGGCAAACCGGCATCCGGGAAGGCCTGCTGCCAGCGGGGTCTGGACAGGAGTGGCGCAATCGCACAGGGCCGCTCGCGCCAGATGCGTAACATGGGCGACCCGAGATGGACGATCCGGGCTTGGCTCCAGCGCCGATGGCGCAGCCCGCCGCAGCGTCGCACAGTGCAGCAGGATGAAGAGGAACAGATGACTCCCAAGCCCCGCATCGTCGGTATCGGCGGAACCTCGCGCCCCGAGTCCGCGTCGGAGTGCGCGTTGCGCGCCTGCCTGGCGGGAATCGCCGCGCTCGGCGCCGACACCGAGGCCTTCTGCGGCGATTCGCTGGATCTCCCCCTGTACGGCAGCGGCGTCGCACCGACTCCTGGCGCGCGCCGCCTGGTCGAGGCGATCCGCCAGTGCGACGGACTGGTGATCGCCTCGCCCTGCTACCACGGCGGCATGTCCGGGACGATCAAGAACGCGCTGGACTACATCGAGGAGCTGCGCGCGGACCACCGCCCCTACCTGGACGGCCGCGCCGTCGGCATCGTGGTCTGCGCCTACGGCGTACAGTCGGTGGGCACCACGATCGTCGGCCTGCGCTCGGTGGTCCATGCGCTGCGCGGCTGGCCCACGCCGTTCGCAGCCGGTATCCATCTGAGCGACGGGGTTTTCGACGCGCAAGGGCGGTGCACCGACGCGGCCGCGGCCGCGCAGCTGGAGCTGGTGGCCCGGCAGGTCTGGGAGTTCGCCGCAATGCGGCTCGGCTGGATCGGGCAGGAGCGCGCCCGCGCCGTCGCCTGACGTCTGTCCGACCCGTCCGGGCCCTCGTTGCGCTGCGCTCAACCGAACTTCGGCGCCCGCTTCTGCGCGAACGCCTGCACGCCCTCGCGGGCGTCCGCGGACGCTGCGCTCACGAGCATCATCTGGTGCTCGAGCGCGAGCTGGTCGGCGAGGTCACGCCGCCCGGCGCCGTCACAGAGGACCTTGATCCGTGCAAAGGCGCCCGCCGCACCTGCCAGCAGCCGACCGACCATCTCCTGGGTGCGCTGCTCCAGTTCGGCCGCGGGGTACACGGCATTGACGATGCCCAGTCGCAGGCACTCGTCGGCCGACAGGGTGTCGTTCAGCATGAAGAGCTCCTTGGCCTTCGAGGCGCCGACGCGCCGCGTCAGGAACCACGAGGCGCCCGCATCCGGCGTCAGCCCGATGGCCGAATAGCCGGCGCGCAGCTTCATCGTGTCGGCCGCCAGCACGATGTCGCCGCACAGCGCCAGCGCGATCCCCGCGCCGCCCAGCGGGCCGTTCACCGCGGTGATCACCGGCGCGGGCATGGTCGCCAGGCGCAGCAGCGCCGGGTGCAGCGGCACCAGGATCCGGTCGATCAGGCCCTGCATGTCGTCCTGTCCGGCGACGAACTCGGAGATGTCGCCGCCGGCGCAGAAGCGCGCTCCGCTCCCTGTGAGGACCACCACCCTGGGGGCGGCCGCGACCACTGCGTCGATCGCCGCCGACAGCGCACGGCTGGACGCGAGGCCGATCGCGTTGGCGGCCTGCGGACGGTTCAGCGTGATGCGTGCGACCTGGTTCTCGACACTCCACAGCACGGGGCTCTCGTTGCTCATCTTCGTTCCTCGGAATGATTGGGTTTCGTCCCGGCGCGCGCCGGCGCCGATCGCCGGGCGATCCCGGTCGACCCTCGGGCGCGCGCCTGCCGTCGCCATTCTGGCATCTGCCGTCGCTGCAGCCGCACGGCCGGCCGATATTCCGCAGGCGAATATGGGAGGACATCGCGTCGCATTTGATCGACCCCACGATGCAGCACACCGAGACTGCGCTTCCTCTGATCACTCCTGCGTGGAACCGAACATGCGCCGCCTCACCGCCTCCCTGATCCTCGCCTACGGCCTCGCGCTGGGCCTGCCGGCCGCTCACGCCGCACCACTTTCGACTCCCGCCGAACTCGCGACGAAGCTGGGCGCCCCGAACCTGCGGATCATCGACATCCGCGACGGCCGGAACGAGGCCGGCAGGACACCCTACGAGCTCGGCCATCTGCCGGGCTCGCTGCATGCGCCCTACGCGCAGTGGCGCGGTCCGGCGGACAACCCGGGCAAGCTGCCGGATGAGGCCGCCCTCACCCGACTGGTGCAGCGCCTGGGCCTCGAGCGCGACACCGAGGTCGTGATCGTCCACCAGGGCAAGGACGCAACCGACTTCGGCGCCGCGGCGCGCGTGTACTGGACGCTGAAGGCCGCTGGGCTGAACGCACTGTCGATCCTGAACGGCGGGGTGCAGGCCTGGCAGGCTGCAGGCAGACCGCTGTCGACCGATCCGGTCGAGGTGAAGCCCTCGGGTTACGTCGCGAAGATCGACCCCGCGCTGGTGGCCACCCGCGCCGAGATCCAGCAGGCGGTCGGCAGGTCCGGCACGAAGCTGATCGACGCGCGCCCCGCAGACTTCTTCAACGGCAGGACGCGCCACGCGGCAGCCCGGGCGCCGGGCACCATCGAGGGCGCGAGCAACCTGAGCCACGACGTCTGGTTCGGCAAGGGCGGCGCCACCCTGCTGCCGGACGGCGAGATCCGGCGCGTCGCACAGGAGAACGGCGTGGCTGGCGCCGGAGCCGACGAAGTCACCGTCTCCTTCTGCAACACCGGTCACTGGGCGGCAACCAACTGGTTCGTGCTCTCGGAGCTGCTCGGCGAGCGCCACGTGAAGCTGTATCCGGAATCGATGGTCGAGTGGTCGGCCGCGGGCCTGCCGATGTCCAACGTGCCCGGCCGCCTCGCGCAGCTGCTGATCGACCTGAAGCTCGCAACCAAATGACCGGCAGCGCACTGCCTGCGGGAGCGCTGCATCCCGACGCCGGACGGGTCGTGCGCCTGCCCGGCCATCTGCTGGCCATCCTCGCAGTGCTGGCCGGTTGGGTCGCAGTGACCTGGCTCGCCGGCGCGCGACAGGGCCTGCTGTTCCTGATCGGCACGGGCTTCGGCGCGGTGCTCTCGAGCGTGGCCTTCGGCTTCACCACCGGCTGGCGCGTGTGGATCCGGCAGCGCGACCCGACCGGCATGCTCGCGCAGTTCCTGGCGATCGGGCTGACCGCGATCGTCGCGATTCCGCTGCTGGCCGGTCGCACCGAGCTCTCCGGCGCGGCCGCGCCCCTGTCGTGGAGTCTCGTGATCGGCGCCTTCGTGTTCGGCGGCGCGATGCAGCTGGCCGACGGCTGCGGCTCGGGAACGCTGTACAAGGCCGGGCTGGGCCACCCGGTGAGCCTGGCGGTGTTCCCTGCCTTCGTGGCGGGCAGCTTCCTGGGCGCTGCGCACCTGGACGCCTGGCTGTCGCTGGGCGCGCTGCCCGCGGTGTCGCTGATCGACGCATTGGGAGCATCCGCCGCGCTGCTGCTCGAACTGGCCGCACTGGCCGGCCTCGGCGCCTGGCTGTGGTCGCGGCGACGCACCACCACCAGCCGCTGGCAGGGGCGCGGGATCTACCTGGCCGCCGTCGCGATGGCGCTGCTGGCGATCGCCAATCTCGTGGTTGCCGGACAGCCATGGGGCATCGTCTACGGGTTGGGACTGTGGGGCGCGAAGATCGTCACCTGGGCCGGCGTCGACCTGGGCGCGAATCCGTTCTGGGGCCGCGAGGCGCAGCAGGCGCAGATCGCCGCATCGCTGCTGGACGACGTCACTTCGGTGACCGACCTCGGCCTGCTCGTCGGCAGCTTCCTGCTCGCCTGGCGCAGGCGCGCGGCCTGCCCAGCTGTGGGACGCGTCACCAGGCGCCAGTGGATCTGGTCGGTGGTCGCCGGTCTGGTGCTCGGCTACAGCGCGCGACTGGCCTTCGGCTGCAACGTCGGCGCCTTCTTCTCGGGGATCTCCACCGGAAGCCTGCACGGATGGGTGTGGTTCGCCTGCGCCTTCGCCGGATCGCTGGTCGGCGTGCGCCTGCGCGAACACATCGGACTGCGGGGATGAGCATGAGGCGCTGGATCATCGCTCTCGCATTCTGGATCGGGGTCGTCGGGTTCATTGCGCTCGACCGCAGCGTCTCGGTCGAGCACGACCGCTTCGCCGAGCCACCTGCGTTCGCGCTGGGCAGCGGCAAGGTCGCCGGCGCCGGGCACTGCTCGGGCTCGACGCGTTGAGGCCGGGGCCAGGCGCAACTGCGGCCTGCGCATGACCTTGGCGGACCGTACACGGATCGACACGCCCACGTTCCGAAAGGCGCGGGGCCGCCGGCGAGCCGACGGGTCCGCTTCCTACAATGGGCTTCCCGCCTCTGCACCGGGCGCCAGCACACAGGAGTCCCTCACATGCCACGCATCACCAGGCTCTCGCGTTCCGTCGCGGGCAAGGTCGTCATCATCACCGGCGCCGGCAGCGGAATGGGCCGCGCCACGGCGTGGCTGTTCGCCGACGAAGGCGCGAAAGTCGCGGTCACCGACCTGAAAGGGCAGCAGGAGGTCGCCGACACGATCAACGGCGCTGGAGGCACCGCGAACGCCTGGCAGCTGGACGTGTCGAGCCAGCAGGACGTCGAACGCGTGTTTGCGGAGGTGGCCGCACGCTTCGGCGGAATCGACATCCTGATCAACAACGCCGGGATCTCCGCCCCGGCCGCCATCGACTCCGAAGGCTACGAGAGCACCTGGGCGCGCGCGGTCGACGTGCTGCTGACCGCGCACACCCGCACGGTGCGCGCCGCGCTTCCCTGGCTGCGCAAGTCGAGTTCGCCGCGCATCGTGAACATCGCGTCAACCGAGGGCCTGGGTGCAACGAAGGGCATCAGCCCCTACACCGCCGCCAAGCACGGCGTGATCGGCCTGAGCCGCTCGCTCGCGGTGGAACTCGGCGCAGAGGGCATCACGGTCAACACCATCTGCCCAGGCCCGATAGACACCGCGATGACCGCGCGCATCCCCCCCGAGCAGCGCGCCAAGTACGCACACCGGCGCGTGCCGCTGAACCGCTACGCCGACCCCGAGGAGGTGGCGCAGATCACCCTGTCGATCTGCCTGCCGGCGGCGTCCTTCCTGACCGGCGCGACCATCCCGGTCGACGGCGGGCTGACGATCCGCAACGCCTGACGGCGGCGTCCGGGCTTCCGGACCACGCCAGCATTGGAAAAAAGCGCGGCCCGGAAGCCGCGCTTTTCTTCCGGCCGCGCGCTGCGACGCACGGTCCCGAACGCCGGAGCAGCCGCCGCAAACGCGGCGAACCGCTTCGGCCCGGCAGCGCCTACGGCCGCTCGAACACTGCCGCGATGCCCTGGCCGCCGCCGATGCACATCGTCTCGAGCCCGTAGCGCGCCTTGCGCCGCTGCATCTCGTGCATCAGCGTGGCGAGGATGCGCACGCCGGTGGCGCCGATCGGGTGGCCCAGCGAGATGCCCGAGCCGTTGACGTTGAGGCGGTCCGGGTCGTTCCAGCCCCAGCCCTTCAGCACCGACAGCACCTGGCAGGCGAAGGCTTCGTTGAGCTCGACCAGGTCCATCTGGTCGAAGGACAGCCCCGTCCTGGCAAAGAGCTTCTTCACGGCCGGCACAGGGCCGATGCCCATGCACCCCGGCTCGCAGCCGGCCGCCGCCCAGCCCTTGAGCCAGGCCATCGGCTCCAGGCCGAGCTCCTTCAGCTTGTCCTCGGCGACGATCAGGCAGGCGGCAGCGGCATCGTTCTGCTGGCTCGAGTTGCCGGCAGTGACGCTGCCGTCCTTCATCAGCGGACGCAACCTGCCCAGCGACTCCATCGTGGTCTCGGCGCGAATGCCCTCGTCCCTGGCGAACTGCAGCGGATCGCCCTTCTTCTGCGGGATCTCCACCGGCACCACTTCGGCGTCGAAGCGCCCCGCAGCCCAGGCCTCGGCAGCGCGCCGGTGGCTGCGCATCGCGTAGGCATCGGCCTCCTCGCGCGTGATCTGGTACTGCTTCGCGAGGTTCTCGGCGGTCTCGATCATTCCGGAGATGTAGCCGAAGCGCCACTCGGGTTGCGAGCGCTCGCGGCCGCGCTCGAGGCGATCGTGCAGGCGCACCGATCCGGAGCGCGAGCCCCAGCGCATGTCGTTGGTGTAGTACTCGATGTTGCTCATGCTCTCGACGCCGCCGGCGACGACGACGTCGGCAGCGCCGCTCTGCACCATCATCGCTGCGGTGACGATCGCCTGCAGCCCGCCGCCGCAGCGCCGGTCGAGCTGCATTCCGGGAACCTCGATCGGCAGGCCGGCCTGCAGCGCCACCCAGCGCCCGACGCAGGGCGTCTCGCTGTTGGCGTAGGACTGCGCGAACACCAGGTCCTCGATGCGGCCGGGGTCGATCCCGGTGCGCTCGATCAGCGCCTTGACCACGGTGGCGCCGAGATCCTCGACCGACACCGGGCGCAGGCTGCCTCCGAAGGTTCCGACCCCGGTGCGCACCGGGCTGACGATTGCGGCTCTTCTCATGCTGTTCTCCCTGCGGGTTGGTCGATGGTTCGGGTGTTCAGATGCCAAGGCCGCTGCGGGCCTCGCGTTCGAGATGTTCGCGATGTGCAGGGTCGGCGATCGCGATCATGCGCGCGACGCGCTGGCGCAGCGTGAGCCCGCGCAGGTCGGCCACGCCGTGCTCGGTGACGACGACTCCTGCGTCGCTGCGCGGCGTGCTGACCGTGGCCGCGTCGATGCGCGCGACGATCCGGCTGCTGGCGCCCGCGGTGGACGGCAGCGCGACGATCGGCAGGCCTCCCGGCGAACGGCGCGCAGCGCGCAGGAAGTCCAGCGCGCCGCCGACCGCGCCGACGTAGGTGCCGCCGACCAGCTCGGCGTTGATCTGGCCGGTGAGATCCACCTCGACCGCGGAGTTCAGCGCAGCGAAGCGCTCGACACGGGCGAGCACGTCGGGGCCATGCGTGTAGTCGGTGCCGCGAAAGCGCACCAGCGGGTTGCGGTGCACGAAGGCATGGGCACGCCGGCCGCCCATCACCATCCCGGTCACGATCACGCCGGGGTCGATCGACTTGCGTGCGTTGGTGATGACTCCCGCCTCCACCAGCCGCGCAACGCCGTCGCCGATCGTTCCCGAGTGCACGCCGAGATCGCGCAGGTGATCGAGGCGTCCGAGGATCGCCTCGGGGATCGCGCCCAGGCCGAACTGGAGCGTCGCGCCGTCCTGGAGCAGGCCCGCGACGTGTCCGGCGATCGCGTCCTCGACCGGCCCAGGCTCCACCCGCGGGCTCTCGAGCGGCGCCCGCGAGGTGCGCACCACCGCGGCGAGGTCCTGCGCGCGCAGGAAGTGCTCGCCGTGGGTCCAGGGACACTGGTCGTTGACCTCGGCGATGATCGTGCGCGCCTGCCGCGACGCCTCCACCAGGTATTCGTGCGCCAGGCCGAAGCTGTAGCGGCCCTGTTCGTCCGGGGGCGCGAGCTGCAGCACCAGGACGTCCACCCGGAACGCACCGCTGCGCATCAGCGGCGGCAGCTCGGAGTAGTGCACCGGCAGGATGTCGAGCGCTCCGGCCTTCGCCAGCGCGCGGTTGCGCCCGGTCCCGCAGTACGAGACGAAGTCGATGCAGTCGGCCTGCCCGGCCGAGGTCGCATCGGACAGCGCAACGCCCGAGAAGACCGTGAAACGGCCTCCGACTGCGGCGCGCTGCGCGACGATCGCGCGGGTGAGCGTCACCGGTTCGGAGTCGGCCTGGCCCCAGACGACGTGGTCGCCCGGGCGGATCAGCCCGGAGAGATCCGGGGCGGAGGGGTTCAGTTCGCGGGTCATGGCGGATCGTATTGTCCAACGGATCGGGCCAGGCCGGAAACGATCCGCGGCCGGCGCCCACGACTGGACAGGGCGCGCGGCAGACGACGATGATTCGGCGCATGACGCAAGCGAACCCTCCTTCAGGCACCGGCGCGCTGGCCGGGGTACGGATCGTCGACCTCACCGCGGTGATCTTCGGCCCCTACTGCACGCAGATCCTCGCCGACTACGGCGCCGACGTGATCAAGGTCGAGCCGCCGGAAGGCGACACCACCCGCTGGACCGGCCCGAAGCTCGAGGACGGGCGCGCGGCGATCTTCCTGGGCGCCAACCGCAACAAGCGCAGCGTGGTTCTCGACCTGAAGCAGCCGGCGGCGCGCGACGCGCTGCTGGCGCTGGTGGACACCGCGGACGTCTTCGTGCACAGCATACGGCCACAGAAGCTGGAGAAGCTCGGACTGGGGCCGCAGGCGCTGATGGCGCGCAACCCGCGACTGGTCTACGCTGGACTGTACGGTTTCGGATCGGACGGCCCCTACGCCGGGCAGCCGGCCTACGACGACATCATCCAGGGCCTGAGCGGCGTGGCCGACCTGATGGCCCGGCAGACCGGCACGCCCGCCTACTTTCCGACGATCGCTGCGGACAAGGCCTGCGGCCAGGTCGCCGCGCACGCACTGCTCGCGGCCCTGTTCCAGCGCGAGCGCACCGGACGCGGCCAGTACGTGGAAGTGCCGATGTTCGAGAGCATGGTGTCCTTCCTGATGCTCGAGCATTTCTACGGACGGCACCTGGTCGATGCGCCTGCGGCCGACAGCGATGCCGACCCGGCGGCAAGCCCCGCTCCCGCAGCAGGGACCGGCGCCGCCGGCGAGACCGCCGTACCGGACGATCGCAGGCCCGGCTATCCGCGGATGCTGGTGCCCTGGCGCCGGCCGCAGCGCACCGCCGACGGATACGTGTGCATCCTGCCCTACACCACCGCGCACTGGCGGCTGTTCTTCGAACACAGCGGGCATCCGGAACTGGCGGCCGACCCCCGCTTCGCGGACATCGCCGCGCGCACCCGGCACATCGCGGAGCTCTACGCGCTCACCGGCGAGATCGTCGCGCGGCACGACACCGCCCACTGGCTGGCGCTGTGCCAGCGGCTGGAGATCCCGGCGGCACCGATCAACCGGCTCGAGGACCTCGAGCACGACCCGCACCTGCGAGCGGTCGGGCTGTTTCCGACCATCCCCGGCCCGGACGGGGCGGGCTACCGGATGGTGCGCAACCCGGTGCGCCTGTCCGCGAGCGAGGTGCCGCTGCGCACGCCCCCGAGGCTGGGCGAGCACACGCGGGAGCTGCTTGCCGAGGCCGGGCTCGACCCCGCCGCGATCCGCGCGCTGCTCGACAGCGGCGCTGCGCGGGAGGCCGGACCGACATGACGCAGGTCCGCTCGATCCTCGTTGCCACCGATTTCTCCGAGGACGCGGGGCACGCGGCGGCGCGCGCAGCGCTGCTTGCCGCAGAGCTGCCGGCACGGCTGTCGCTGCTGCACGTGGTCGCTGCGCCGATGCTGCAGGCACTTCGATCGATCTTCGGCGCCGGCGCCGACGCCGAAGCGAGGCTGCTCGAGGACGCGCGGCAGTCGATCGCCGAGCTCGCCGGGCGGCTGCGGATGCCCGACGGCGCCACGATCGCACACGAGGTGCGCGTCGGGCGCATCGTCGACGAACTGCTCGAGGCCGCCGGCGGGTTCGACCTGCTCGCGGTGGGCGCGCACGGTTCGAACCCGCTGCGCGACCTGATCCTGGGCACGACCGCGGAGCGCCTGATCTCGAAGCTGATGCTGCCGGTGCTGGTGGTGCGCCAGCCAGCCCGCGCCTCGTACCGCCAGGTGCTGGTGGCGACCGACTTCTCGCCGGATGCGAGCGCGGGGCTGCGCACTGCGCTGCAACTGGCGCCCCGCGCAGCGCTCACGGTGGTGCACGCCTTCGACATCCCCTTCGAGGGCAAGCTGCGCGCCGCCGGGGTGCAGGACGAGGAGATCGGTCACTACCGCACGCACGCGCGCCAGTCGGCGATGCAGCGGATCGAACGATCCGCAGCCGAGGCGGGCGCCGACCCGATGACGGTCGCACGGATCGTCCAGCAGGGCGCACCGGGCAGGGTGCTGCTCGAGCACGCGGAACAGCTCGGCGCCGACCTGCTGGTGATCGGCAAGCACGGGGAATCGGCGTTCGAGGAGATGGTGCTCGGGAGCGTCACCCGGCACGTGCTGTCGGATGCCAGGTGCGACGTGCTGGTGGTGCGCTGCCCGCCAGGGGGGTGACGCAGCGCCTGAGAAGGACGCCCCGCCGAGGGGCGCCCGAAGCCGCACCCCGGAGCCCCGTCCGTGCACCCGGCCGGACGGTCCCCCGGGGCGCCAGGGCTCAGAGCGGATCGCGGAAGACCGGCGCGCGCTTCTCGAGGTTGGCCTTCACCGCCTCGACCTGGTTGGGACTGCCGATCAGCTTCGTCTGCTCGACCGACTCCGCCATCAGCAGCGCGGCCGTGTCCTCGGCCATCGCTGCGTTGAGCAGGCGCTTGTCGGCGCGGATCGCGTCGGGGTTCCTGCCCGCCACCTCACGGGCGAAGGCCATCGCCTCGGCGTGAGGGTCGGCGCAGACGCGGGTCGCGAAACCCAGCGCGAGCGCCTCCTGCCCCGAGAAGATGCGACCGCTGTAGGTGAGCTCGCGCACCACGTCGTTGCGCGCGAGCTCGCGCATCAGCGCGACCCCGGCCATGTCGGGCACCAGGCCCCACTTGATCTCCATCACCGACATCTTCAGGTCGGGGGTGACGAAGCGCAGGTCGGCGCCCAGCGCGAGCTGGAAGCCCCCGCCGAAGGAGACGCCGTGCACCGCGGCGATCACCGGCACCGGCACCTCCCGCCAGACCATCGCGACCTGCTGGGCGACGTTGGCGATGCCGTGGGTGCGCTTCGTGAGGCGGTCGATCGGGTCGTCGCTGCCGGCGCTGGCCCCCTTGCCCTCGGCCATGTTGCCGAAGCGGCCCATGTCCAGCCCTGCGCAGAAGGCGCGGCCTTCGCCGCACAGCACCACCGCACGCACCCGTGGATCGTCCCTGACCTGCTCGCCCGCTGCGACGATGCCGGTGAACATCGCGGCATCGAGCGCATTCATCTTGTCGGGGCGATTCAGCCGGACTTCGGCCACGCCGTCGGCGCCGATGCTGACCTTCACCCGATCGTTCGTCGTCATCCTCTTCTCCTTCGCGACGGCCACTGAACCGCTCAGCGGCCCAGGACCGGACCGAGCGCTTCGTAGCGCTCGCCGTTGAAGCGCACCGGCTGCACACGCTCGACCGGGTAGTAGTCGTCCGGCGCGGTCTTCAGGTTGATCCCCGGCAGCAGCATCGGCAGCGTCATGTCGAGGCTGGTCGCGATCTTCATGATGTTGGCGCGGGTGAGGTTGTCGCCGGCGCGCTTGAGCACCTCGTGCAGCGTCTGCGCCGACGAGTAGCCGATCACGTTGAGCGAATCCGCGTAGTTGCCGTTCGGGTAGTACTTGTCGAACCAGGCCTTGTACTCCCTGACCTCGCTGGAGTCCTTGAACTGGGGATCGCTCGGGTCACGCAGGTACTGGCTGGTGATGATTCCGACCGCGTTCTCCTTGCCGGCGGGGACCAGCACCGACTGGATCGACTGGGACACGCTCGACAGGTAGTGCACCGGCTTCCAGCCGAGCTCGGGCAGCTTCTTGATGATCTGCGCAGCGAACTTCGGCGTGGAGAGGTTCACGAACACGTCGGCGCCGGTGCCCTTGAGCAGCGCGAGCTGGCTGTCGACCGTCGGGTCGGTGACCTCGTAGGTGAGCTGGGAGACGATCATGGTCTTGGCCTTGTCGCCCATGCCGTCCAGGAAACCCTTCAGGTTGTCCTTGCCGAAATCGTCGTTCTGGTACAGGACCGCGATCTTGGCGTTCGGGTAGTTCTTCTGGATGTGCTCGGCGTAGATGTGGCCCTCGGCCTGGTAGGTCGGCTGCCAGCCCATCGTCCAGGGGTAGTTCTTGTAGTCGCCCCAGCGGGTCGCTCCGGTGGCCAGGAACAGGTGCGGCACCTTCTTCTGGTTCACGTACTTCAGGATCGCGGTGTTCTGCGCGGTGCCCAGCGGCGCGAACAGCAGCAGCACCTCGTCCTGCTCGATGAGCTTGCGCGTGACCTCGACGGTCTTGGCCGGATTGTAGGCGTCGTCGAGCGAGATCACGTTGACCTTGCGCCCGTTGATCCCCCCTTCGTCGTTCACCTTGGCGAAGTAGGCGACGATCGACTTGCCGATCGTGCCGTAGGCCGAGACCGGGCCCGAATAGGGCACGATGTGGCCGATCCTGATTTCCTTGTCGCTGGCGCCGGTGTCGTACTTCTTCTGCGCCTGCGCGCCCGTGGAGAAGCCGACCAGCGCAGCGGCGGCGAGTGCGCCGGCAACGACGGAGCGTCGATGGACCTTCATGGAGAGCATCGGGATCCTCTTTGTCTGGGGTGGATGAGCGACTCGAATGATAAGCGACCCGGCGAGCAGCCGTCCGCAGGCGCCCTGCCGGCCGAACGGGCAAAGCGGAACCTGCCGTCGCGCCGGATGCGCCCGCCTGCGTGAGGCGGTGCTAGCCTATCGGGTTTCCCATCCGGTACGGAAATAGGAGAATCCAGCATGGATCTGGTCGAGGCGATCAACACCCGCCGCTCGGTGCGCGGCTTCCTGGACCGACCGGTGCCGGCGGACACGATCCGCCGCGTGCTGACGATCGCGTCGCGCGCACCGTCGGGCGGCAACGTGCAGCCCTGGCAGATCCAGGTGGTCGCAGGCGAGCCGCTGGCGCAGCTCAAGGCCACGATGGCGCGCAAGGTGCAGGAACTCCCCGGCGGCGAGGGCAGCGAGTACGACATCTACCCGAAGGACCTGGTGTCGCCCTACCGCGACTATCGCTTCAAGGTGGGCGAGGATCTCTACGCGCAGCTGGGCATTCCGCGCGAGGACAAGGCTGCCCGCCTGCGCCAGTTCGCGCGCAACTACCAGTTCTTCGGCGCGCCGATGGCGCTGTTCTGCTCGCTGGACCGCCGGATGGGTCCGCCGCAGTGGTCCGACTGCGGGATGTTCCTGCAGACCGTCATGCTGCTGCTGCGCGCCGAGGGGCTGGACAGCTGCCCGCAGGAGGCCTGGTCGACCTACCCGAAGACGGTCGGCGCCTTCCTCGAGCTGCCGCCCGAGCAGATGCTGTTCTGCGGGATGGCGATCGGGTACGCGGATCCGGACGCGCCCGCGAACCGCCTGCGCACCGAGCGCGCGCCGCTGGAGGTCTTCGCGAAGTTCCGCGGCCTGTGAGCGCAGCGGCATCCAGGATGCCGCTGATCGACGCGGCGCGCGCCCTCGCGTCGCAGCTGATCGTCCTGCACCACCTGGCCTTCTACGGACCGATGTCCGACGCGGTGGCGCCGCTGGCGCCCTCGCTGTTCGAGTGGTTCGAGCAGCATGCGCGCATCGCGGTGCAGGTCTTCCTGGTCTGCGGCGGTTTCATGGCCGCGCGAAGCCTGGCTCCGGCGGGCGTACCGACGACGGCCTCGCCCGCAGGCCTGCTGCTCAAGCGCTACACGCGGCTTGCGCTGCCGCTGCTGGCGGCGCTCGTGATCGCGATCGCGCTCAGCGCGCTCGCCCGCGCGGTCAACCCCCACGAGGCGATCCCGGACGCCCCGCGGCCCGGGCAGGTCCTCGCGCACGCGCTGCTGCTGCAGGACGTGCTGGAAATCGACGCGCTGTCGGCCGGGGTCTGGTACGTCGCGATCGACTTCCAGCTGTTTGCGCTGACCCTGGGCCTGTTCGTGCTGGCCCGCCGGTTCTCGTTCCCGCAGCGTCCGGGCGCGGTGCGCCGGGTCCGCAGGCTTGCGGTGGGCCTGGTCGCCGCGCTGGGGCTGGCCTCGCTGTTCGGCTTCAACCGCGCGCCCGGCTGGGACGCCTGGGGGCTCTACTTCTTCGGCGCCTACGCGCTGGGCGCCTGCGCCTGGTGGTTCGGCCACCCCGGCGCGCCACGGCGCTGGCTGGCGGCGACCGCGCTGGCCGGCCTGGCCGCGCTGGCCGTGGATCACCGCGCGCGCATCGCGGTGGCGCTGGCAGCGGCGCTCGGGCTTGCCCTGTCGCGGCGCAGCGGCCTGCTCGCGCACCTGCCGCGCACACCGCTGGCCGGCTGGCTCGGCGGGATCTCCTACTCGGTCTTCCTGGTCCACTTCCCGGTCTGCGTGGCGATCGGCGCGCTGGTCTGGCGGGCCTTTCCGGGCGATCCGCTCGCCAACGCGCTCGGGCTCCTCACGGCCTGGGCAGCGAGCGTCGCCGGCGGCGCGCTCTTTCATCGTCACGTGGAGCTGCGCCTCACAGGAAGCGGTCGAGCAGCTTGCGGCTCCTGCGGTCCAGCGCCTGCAGATCCCTGATCAGATACTGGATTCCGTGCGCGTCGGCGATCAGCAGCGCCGGCGGCGGCAGCCGGCGGACCGACTCCTCGCCCGCGAGCAGGAAGCGGGTGCTGCCGCGGTCGGTCTCGACCTCCCAGGTGCAGGGCGTGACGAAGCCCGAGACGTCGACGATGCGGCGGATCTCGGGAATGAACTCGCGCGATGCGAGTTCCTCCTCGATCATCGCGCGCAGCTGCGGGGCCAGCCCGGACAGCCGCTCGATCCACACCAGTTCCCGGCCGTCGGCGCCCACCAGCGCGAGCCCTTCGTCGGGCGCGACGATCGGGAAGGCGCGCACCGGGGTCACCGCCTCGTGGACGCTGCCGTCGGGCAGCTCGAGCACGAGGCGGCCGAAGGGATTGCGGGTCAGGCTGAAGGTCTCGGGACTCATGATGGTGCCGGGGCTGGAGCGCGCATCCAGGGACAGGTTCAGGCGGTCGCGGTGCGCGTCGGCACTGCGGTGGCGGCGGCGCTGATCACGCCCACCCCCTCGGTCTGCGCGCCCGCCCAGCCGTCCTCGAGGTCGACGTTGCGCGCCTGCGCCTGGTAGAGGCGATGGTAGGCGCCTTCGCGCGCCATCAGCTCCTCGTGCCTGCCCTCCTCGACCACCTGGCCGCGGTCCATCACCACCAGCCGGTCGGCCTTGCGCAGGGTCGACAGCCGGTGGGCGATCGCGATCGTGGTGCGACCGCGCACCAGGTTGTCCAGCGCCTTCTGGATCTCCTTCTCGGTCTCGGTGTCCACGGAGGAGGTGGCCTCGTCGAGGATCAGGATGCGCGGGTCGATCAGCAGCGCGCGGGCGATCGAGATGCGCTGGCGCTCGCCGCCGGACAGCGCCTGGCCGCGCTCGCCGACCAGCGAGTCGTAGCCGTGGGGCAGGCGCAGGATGAAGTCGTGCGCGTGGGCCGCGCGCGCCGCGGCGACGATCTCGGCGCGGGTCGCCTCGGGTTTGCCGTTGGCGATGTTCTCGGCGATCGTGCCGAAGTACAGGAAGGGCTCCTGCAGCACCAGACCGATGTTGCGCCGGTAGTCGGCCACTGCGAGCGAACGCAGGTCGTGGCCGTCGACGCGGATCGAGCCGTCCGAGACGTCGTAGAAGCGGCAGATCAGGTTGACCAGCGTGCTCTTGCCCGAGCCGCTGTGGCCGACCAGCCCGACCATCTCGCCGGGGGCGATGTCCAAGTCCAGGCCGCGGATCACCGCCCGGTTCCCGTAGCGGAACCCCACCGAGCGCATCCGGATCGCGCCTTCCAGGCGACCGACCCGCACCGGATCGGCCGCCTCGGGGACGCTGGAGACGTGGTCGAGGATGTCGAAGATCCGCTTGGCGCCGGCGGCCGCCTTCTGCGTGAAGGAGACGATCCGGCTCATCGAGTCCAGCCGGGTGTAGAAGCGGCCGATGTAGGCCAGGAAGGCGGTCAGCACCCCGACCGTGACGTGGTTGCGCGCCACCTGCCAGATCCCGAAGGCCCAGACCACCAGCAGGCCGACCTCGGTGAGCAGGCCCACCGTCGGCGAGAACATCGACCAGACCCGGTTGACCCGGTCGTTGACAGCGAGGTTGTGGCGGTTGGCCTCGCGAAAGCGCGCCGCCTCGCGCTTCTCCTGGGCGAAGGCCTTCACCACCCGGATGCCGGGGATGGTGTCGGCCAGCACGTTGGTTACCTCGCCCCAGATCCGGTCGACCTTCTCGAAGCCGTGGCGCAGCCGGTCGCGCACCAGGTGGATCATCCAGACGATGAAGGGCAGCGGCAGCAGCGTGGCCAGCGCCAGCCCGGGGTCGATCGAGAAGAGGATCGCCGCGGTCATCAGGATCATCAGGACGTCGGTGGCGAAGTCCAGCAGGTGCAGCGACAGGAACAGGCAGATGCGGTCGGTCTCGGAGCCGATCCGGGCCATCAGGTCGCCGGTGCGCTTGCCGCCGAAGTACTCGAGCGACAGCTTCAGCAGGTGTTCGTAGGTGCTGGTGCGCAGGTCGGCGCCGATGCGCTCGCTCACCAGCGCCAGCAGCCAGGTGCGCGCCCAGCCCAGCGCCCAGGCCAGCAGCGCCGCGACGAGCAGGCCGCCGAGGTAGGTCGCGACCAGGCCGACGTCGATCGGGACGCCGCGCTGATAGGGAATCAGCACCTCGTCCATCAGCGGCATCGTCAGGTAGGGCGGCACCAGCGTGGCGGCAGTCGAGGCCAGGGTCAGCAGAAAACCGGCGAGCAGCCGGCCCCGGTAGGGCCTGGCGAAACGCCACAGTCGCAGCAGGGTCCAGGTGGACGGGGGCTTTTCCTCCTCGTCGGCGGCGCATGCCGGACACTCGGACTCCCCGGGCGCGAGCGGCCCATGGCAGCGCGGACAGGCCGAACGCGGCGCGGGCGCGGGTCGGCCCTGGAGATGGGCATCCAGGGCGGCGCCGAAGGCCTCGACCAGTCGCAGCGCGGCCAGGTCGTGGCCGAGCGTGTAGCGCCAGCGCGCCAGACGCGCCTGCCGGTCGCTCAGCTCGACGCAGCCGACGCCAGCGTGGTCGCTGCGATGCAGCATCAATCCTTCCTGCCAGCCCCAGGCCTGCCACTGCCCGGACTCGGAGGTCCAGGCGCGCAGGCCCTGTGAAGTGACTGCGAGCAGGCCATGGGCATAGCGCAGCCGGGTGTCCAGGTCGATCGGCACCGTGGCCAGCACCGTTTCACCGGACGCGAGCTGTCCGACCAGCTCCGCGTGCAGTCGGTCGAAGGCATCCGGGGACTGGAGGGCGCCGGCGTCGGGAAGCGCCCGGGCAGGCGATCGAGGGGCGGGCGTCAGGGGTCGGGCGTCGTTCAATCGAGGATCCGGTGGGCCGCAGGCGCCCGAACCGGGCGCGGCTGCTTGTTCTGCTGCCTTCAACGCACGGCGCGCGATTCCGATGACGCCATGCCCGGGGGCGCCGTTGCGGCAGCGATTGCGGCCGGTAAACCGATTGCGCAGCGGCGCGTTGTGGCTGAACCGAAACCCCGCGAATGCCATCATGCTCGCACCCCTGCCCCGCGTGGCCGTCCTGAAGCGCGACATCGAGATCCTCGACATCACCCATCTGCGCGGCCCGAACCGATGGACCTACGTCCCGGCGCTCGAAGTCCTGATCGACATCGGCGAGCTCGAGGAGTTCCCGTCGGACCGCATTCCGGGTCTGTACGAGCGGCTCTCGAGCTGGCTGCCCGGACTGATCGAGCACCGCTGCAGCTACGACGAGCGCGGCGGCTTCCTGCGCCGCCTGAAGGAAGGCACCTGGCCGGGACACATCCTCGAGCACGTCACCCTCGAACTGCAGACCCTCGCCGGGCTGCCCGGGGGCTTCGGACGCGCCCGCGAGACTTCCACCCGGGGCGTCTACAAGGTCGTGATCCACGCCCACCACGAGGAGATCACCCGGGCAGCGATCCTGGCCGGTCGCGAGCTCCTGATGGCGGCGATCGAGGACCGCCCCTTCGAGGTCGACGCCGCAGTCACCGGGCTGCGCGACCTGGTCGATCGTCTCTGGCTCGGACCGAGCACCGCCTGTATCGTCGAGGCTGCCGAGGCACGGAGGATTCCGTTCATCCGGCTGAACGACGGCAACCTGGTGCAGCTCGGCTACGGCGCCCGCCAGCGCCGGATCTGGACTGCCGAGACCGAGCGCACCAGCGCGATCGCCGAGGGCGTCTCGCGCGACAAGGACCTCACCAAGCAGCTGCTGTCGGCCTGCGGGGTGCCGGTGCCCGAGGGTCGGCTGGTGCACAGCGCCGCGGACGCCTGGGAAGCCGCCGGCGAGATCGGGCTGCCGGTGGTCGTCAAGCCCTACGACGGCAATCACGGCCGCGGAGTCTTCACCAACCTGCTGACGCGCGAGGCGGTCGAGGCCGCCTGGGCAGTGGCGCGCGAGGAAGGCAGCGGGGTGATCGTCGAGCGCTTCGTTCCCGGCCTCGAGCACCGCCTGCTGGTGGTGGGCGGCAAGGTGGTCGCGGCGGCGCGTGGCGAAGCCGCCTGGGTGACCGGCGACGGCCGCTCCACGGTGCGCGAGCTGATCGCGTCCCAGCTGAACACCGACCCGCGGCGCGGCAGCACCGAGGACTTCCCGCTGAACCCGGTGCGCATCGACTCGGCCGCGCGCCTGGAGCTGCGCCAGCAGGGCTTCGAGCCGGATTCGGTGCCGGACGAAGGCACTCCGGTGCTGATCCAGCGCAATGGCAACGTGGCCTTCGACGTCACCGACCTGGTCCACCCGCAGGTGGCGGCGCGCGTGTCGCTGGCCGCCCGTGTGGTGGGACTGGACATCGCCGGAGTCGATCTCGTCGCCGAGGACATCTCCCGGCCGCTCGAGGAGCAGCGCGGCGCGATCGTCGAGGTCAACGCCGGCCCCGGGCTCCTGATGCACCTGAAGCCGGCCGACGGCCAGCCCCGCCCGGTGGGCCGCGCGATCATCGACAGCCTGTTCCCCGAGGGCGAGCAGGGTCGCATCCCGATCGTCGGAATCACCGGCTCCAAGGGCAAGACCAGCGTGGCGCGCATTCTCGCCTGGCTGCTCGAACTGGCCGGACGAAAGGTGGGCCTGGCCTGCACCGATGGCCTGTTCCTCGGTCGCCGGGCGGTCGAGCGCGCCGACTGCGCGGGCTTCGACCAGGCCCGCCGCCTGCTGATCAACCGCAACGTCGAGGCGGCGGTGATCGAGAACGGTCCGCGGGCGATCGTGACCGAGGGACTGGCCTACGACCGCTGCGCGGTCGGCGTGGTCACCAACCTGGATCCGGACGCGGTGCTTCCCGAGCACTACATCGAGACCAGCCGCCAGCTCTACGACGTGATCCGCACGCAGGTCGACGTGGTCCTGCCCGACGGCGTCGGCGTGCTCAACGCCTGCGACGAGCGGGTGGTCGAGATGGCCGACCTGTGCGACGGCGAGATCGTCTGGTTCGCCAGCGATGCCACGCTGCCGGTGATCCAGGCGCATCGCGCCGCCGGCGGCCGCGCAGTGCTGCTGATCGACGGCTGGGTCACGCTTGCAGCCGGCAACGACGAGATCCGCGTCGCGGAGCTCGCGCCGATCGAGCGAGCCGCCGGCGGCAACGCGGACCTGCGCATCGAGAACGTCCTCGCCGCCACTGGTGCGGCCTGGGCGCTGGGCGTGACGCCCGAGCTGATCCGCGCCGCGGTCGAGACCCTTCCGGTCGAACACGCCGAGGGCAGCGCAGCGGCCTTCGCCTGATGCTCGCCTGATCCACTCCAGCACCCCCGCCGGGACCCCGACATGGAAATCTCCCGCATCCGCGCGCTGCGCGGCCCCAACCTGTGGAGCCGGCTCACGGCGATCGAAGCCCTGGTCGCCTGCGACCGGGACGAGCGCCCACCGGCCGACCTGAGCCGCTTCGAGGCACGGCTGCGCGCCCGCTTTCCCGGCATCGGCACGCTGGCGCCGATCGGCCGCGAGAACACGCTGACGATGGCGCACGCCCTCGAGGCGGCTGCGCTGGGCCTGCAGGCGCAGGCCGGCTGCCCGGTCAGCTTCAGCCGCACCGCGCCCACGGTCGACGACGGCGTCCTCCAGGTGGTGGTCCAGTACAGCGAGGAGGCGGTCGGCCGGCTCGCGCTGACGCTGGCAGAGCAGCTGTGCCGCGCCGCAGCCGACGACCTCCCCTTCGACCTCGCCGGCGCACTGGCGCAACTGCGCGAACTCGACGAGGACGTCCGGCCCGGACCGAGCACTGGCGCGATCATCGACGCGGCCGTGGCGCGCGGCATCCCCTACCGGCGGCTCTCGAGCGGCAGCCTCGTGCAGTTCGGCTGGGGCAGCCGGCAGCGTCGGATCCAGGCTGCGGAGATCGACCTCACCGGTGCGATCGCCGAGTCGATCGCGCAGGACAAGGAGCTCACCAAGCAGCTGCTGCACGCCGCAGGCGTGCCGGTGCCCCTGGGCCGGCCGGTGCGCGACCTGGACGACGCCTGGGCGGCGATGCGCGAGATCGGCCACCCGGTGGTGGTCAAGCCGCAGGACGGCAACCAGGGCAAGGGCGTCACGGTCGATGTCCAGAGCCGCGAGCAGCTCGAGGCTGCCTGGGCCGCAGCGCGCGAGATCAGCTCCGACGTGATGGTCGAGCGCTTCATTCCCGGCCACGACTTCCGCCTGCTGGTGGTGGGCAGCCAGATGGTGGCCGCCGCGCGGCGTGACCCGCCGCAGGTGATCGGCGACGGGGAGCACACGGTGCGCGAGCTGGTCGAGATCGTCAACGCCGACCCGCGCCGCGGCGAGGGCCACGCCACCTCGCTCACGAAGATCCGCTTCGACGACATCGCCCTGGCCCGGCTTGCCCTGCAGGGCTTCGACGCCGATTCGGTGCCGCCGGCAGGCGCAAGGGTCGTGCTGCGCAACAACGCGAACCTGAGCACCGGCGGCAGCGCCACGGACGTCACCGACGAGGTGCATCCGATGGTCGCGGCGCGCGCGGTCGAGGCGGCGCGCATGGTCGGGCTGGACATCTGCGGCGTCGACGTCGTCTGCGAGACGGTGCTGCGTCCGCTCGAGGAGCAGGGCGGCGGGATCGTCGAGGTCAACGCCGCGCCTGGCCTGCGGATGCACCTGAGCCCGTCCTTCGGCAAGGGGCGCCCGGTGGGCGAGGCGGTGGTCGCCGAGATGTACCCGGACGGTGGCGACGGCCGCATCCCGGTGGTGGCGGTCACCGGCACCAACGGCAAGACCACCACGGTGCGACTGATCTCGCACCTGTTGGCCGGCAACGGGCTGCGGGTCGGAATGACCAGCACCGACGGCGTGTACGTGGCGGGCGAGCGCATCGACACCGGCGACTGCAGCGGGCCGCGCAGCGCGAGAAGCGTGCTGATGCACCCCGACGTCGACGCGGCGGTCTTCGAGACCGCACGCGGCGGGATGCTGCGCGAGGGCCTGGCCTTCGACCGCTGCAAGGTCGCCGTGGTGACCAACATCGGCCAGGGCGATCACCTCGGCCTGAACTACATCACCACGGTCGAGGATCTCGCGGTGCTCAAGCGGGTGGTGGTGCAGAACGTCGCCCCCGACGGCTTCGCGGTGCTCGCTGCAGCCGATCCGATCGTCGCGAAGATGGCCGATGTCTGCCCGGGCTCGGTGATCTTCTTCGCCGCCGACTGCAGCAGCGCGGTGATGGCGGCGCACCGTGCGCTCGGCCGGCGCGTGATCCATCTCGACCGCGGTGCGATCGTCGCCACCGAGGGCGACTTCGAGCACCGCCTGCCGCTGGGCGGCATCCCGATCACCCGCAGCGGGACGATCGCCTTCCAGATCGAGAACGCGATGGCCTCGGTCGGCGCTGCGTGGGCGCTGGGACTGCCCTGGCCGGTGATCGAGGCCGGCCTCGCGTCCTTCGTCAACGACGCCGACACTGCGCCCGGTCGCTTCAACGTGATGAGCCACAAGGGTGCGACCGTGATCGCCGACTACGGCCACAACCCCGATGCGATCATGGCCCTGTCGCGCGCGGTGCAGTCGATGCCTGCCAGGCGGCGCAGCGTGGTGATCAGCGGGGCCGGTGACCGGCGCGACGAGGACCTGCGCCAGCAGACCGCGATCCTGGGCGAGGTCTTCGACGAGGTGATCCTCTACCAGGACCAGTGCCAGCGCGGCCGCGCCGACGGCGAGGTGCTCGCGCTGCTGCGCCAGGGGCTGGCGGGCGCCACGCGCACCACCCGCATCCAGGAGATCCGCGGCGAGTTCCTGGCGATCGACACGGCCCTCGCGGCACTCGAACCGGGCGATCTGTGCCTGATCCTGATCGATCAGGTCGAGGAGGCGCTCGGCCACATCAGCCAGCGGATCGCGCAGGCGGCGACGATCGCGCAGGCGGCCTGAGCGGATCGGACCCGGTCGGGCGGTCCCCTGCCCGACCGCTTCCTGCGGGGTTGCCCTCCTCTACCGGGCGGCCTGCTCCACCCAGGGGGCGAGCTCGTCGAGCACCGCGCTGAGCGCACGGCCGAGCGCGCGCGTCGCACCAGCCGCATCGGCGCTCGTGGTGGGCACGCTGTGCGCAAAGCGCCGCCGCGCGATCCTCGTGCGCCCGGGCCAGTCGAGAAGTTCCGCGTCGACGGCGACACGCCCGGTGTCGGGCGCGCCGGAGAGATCGTGCAGCAGTTCGTCGAAGGACACGCGCAGCAGCAGGTCGCCACGCAGCCCCGAGGTGGACAGCCCCACTGCGGCAAAGCCGCCGCGCGCCTCCAGCCGTCGCTCGACCAGCCGCCCGAGGCTGCGCGCCGGCGCTTCGTTCCAGCTCGCAAAGCTGTAGTGGGCGAACACGCCCGGACGGCGGCTGTACACCAGCGCGGTCGCCTCGTGCAGCGCCGAGCTGCTCACGGCCTCGACGAGCAGCACGCGCTGCGAGCGGGCCGCCGCAGTGCCCGCCTCGGCAGCCGGATCCCCGAGCCGGTACCAGTGGCGCGGCTGCGGATCGCTGCCGAGCACCGAGCACCCGGCGCCCAGCCCCGCTGCGAGCAGCGGCAGTGCAAGCACCTGGCGCCGCCTCACTGCAGGCGCTCCCCGGGACCGAGCTCGCGTGCGCCAGGCCCCATCAGCGCCGAGCGCGGTTCGGACAGCCGCTCGAGCGCCTGCGACAGCATCTCTGCCGCGCGCCGGGCCTCCTGCGCACTCGCCCGCAGCTCGAGAAGTCCGGCGTCGGCAAGGCCGCCGGTTCGCTCGCCGAGCTCACCGACCTGGCGTTCCAGCGTGCGCGCCAGCCGCGTGAACTCGGTCAGCGTCTGGCGGCTCTCTCCCACCGCCGCGCGGGTCTCGCCGATGGCGCCGGTCGCCTCGGTCGCGAGCGCGCCGAGCTGTCCGGCCGCCTGCTCGACGACCTCGGTGATCCGCAGGCTGGAGTCACGGAAGGTGCGGGCCGAAGCGTCGACGCCACGCAGGGTGGCGTCCAGCGTCGTCATCCGCTGCTCGAGTCCCATCGCGAGGTTGCGCGCGGCCGCGAGCGTCTGGCCGAACACCGCCCTGTTCTCTTCCGACATCAGCCGGTTCAGGTTGGCGAGCGCCTCCTCGCCGGTGACCGCGAGCCGGTTGGCCGACTGGGTGATCTGGTCGATTCCGGAGCGCCCCTCCGGGATCACCGGATAGGGCTCGCCGGCAGGGGCCTGCACCAGGCGTTCGCCGGGCTGCGCCGGCGTCTCGAGAATGATCCGCGCCAGCCCCGTGACGAAGTTGCGGGTCACTACCGCGCTGGTGTCGACGCTCACCGCCGCCTGCGGGTCGAGCCGCACCAGCACCTTGACCCGGTTGACCGCATCGGCGTCCAGGGTGAAGCGCTCGACGCGACCGACCTTGACGCCGCGCATGCTGACATCGCTGCCCACCTGCAGGCCGTCGACCGACTGGTGCTCGAAGACGACCGTGAACAGCCGCGCACCGGCCGCGCCGTCACGGGCCCACCAGGCGAAGGCGAAGGCCGCCGCCAGGGCCAGCCCCAGCACGACCGCGCCGATCAGCGGATAACGGGTTTCCGGTTCCATCGCAGCTTCATCCCTTGCGCAGAGGCGCCCCCGCGAACCAGTCGCGGATCCAGGGGTCGTCCACCGCGCGCACCGCATCCAGTGTACCGTCAGCGAGCACCCGGCCGCCGCCCAGCGCGATCACCCGGTCGGCGATTCCGGCCACGGTGTCGAGATCGTGCGTGACCACCAGCACCGTGATCCCGAGGTCGTCGCAGAGGAAGCGCAGCAGGCCGTCGAGCGAGCGGGCAGTGACCGGATCCAGCCCCGAGGTCGGTTCGTCGAGGAAGAGCAGCTCGGGCTCGAGCGCCAGCGCGCGGGCGATCGCAGCCCGCTTGCGCATGCCCCCGGAGAGCACGCTGGGCAGCTTGCGCGCCGCATCGGGCGGCAGCCCGGCCAGGGAGATCCGCAGCCCGACCAGCGCGTCGACCATCGGCGCCGGCAGGTCGGTGTGCTCGCGCAGCGGCGTCGCGACATTGGCGGCGACGTCCAGCGAGGAGAACAGCGCGCCATCCTGGAACATCATGCCGAAGCGTCGACGCAGCGCGCGCAGCGCAGCCTCGTCGGCGGACCAGACATCGGTGCCGAGCAGGCGCACGCTGCCGGCGGTGGGCCGCTGCAGTCCGATCAGCTCGCGCAGCAGCACCGTCTTGCCGCTCCCGCTGCCGCCGATCAGCGCGACCAGCTCGCCACGCCGGATCCGGAACTGGACCCCGTCGTGGATCAGTTGCGCGCCGAAACGCGTGCGCAGGCCATCGACCTCGATGACCGGCGGCGCCCCGACACCATGCTGCCCGGCGGCGCTCCCCGTCGCCCCGGCTCCGGCGGCGGCCTTCGGTGCGTCATCGCTGCCCGGACGGGCCGCAGGCAGGGCCGCGCTCACAGGCGGAGCTCCTGCAGCAGCACCGCGAACACTGCGTCGAGCAGGATCACCGCGACGATGCACTGGACCACGGTCGAGGTGGTGTTCAGGCCGATCGCCCTGGTGTCGCGGCTGACGTCCAGCCCCATCCGGCAGCCGATCACGGCGATGAACAGCGCGAACGCGGGCGCCTTGGCCAGGCCGATCACGTAGTGCCGCACGGACAGCGCCGACTGCATCCGCTCCAGGAAGGTGGTCGGGGTGACTCCCAGCATCAGGTCCGCGACCGTCATCGCGCCAGCGAGGCCGGCAAGGTCGCCGACGAACACCAGCAGGGGCAGCGACAGGATCAGCGCCAGCACGCGCGGCACCACCAGAACCTGCTCGGCCGACAGCCCCAGCGTGCGGATCGCGTCGATCTCCTGGGTCAGTTTCATCGTCCCGAGCTGCGCGGTGAAGGCCGCGCCAGAGCGCCCGGCGACGATCGTCGCGACGATGATCGGCCCGAACTCGCGGACCATTCCCAGCGCGACGCCATCGACCACGAAGATGTTGGCGCCGTACTTCTCCGCCTGCTGGCCAAGCAGGTAGGCGACGATGGTCCCGATCAGGAAAGTGACCA
This sequence comes from Pseudomonadota bacterium, assembly GCA_963204785.1. Classification (GTDB taxonomy): domain Bacteria; phylum Pseudomonadota; class Gammaproteobacteria; order Burkholderiales; family Burkholderiaceae_E; genus Quisquiliibacterium. The sequence continues at coordinate 75,962 of CAUJHG010000029.1, forward strand.
GCGACACCACCGGGATCGCGCTCACGCAGACCTCCCGGAACTGCGCGAAGAGCTCGCGCGACCGCAGGATCGACGGCCGCGCGAGCACGCGGGCGATCTCGACGAACACCAGCCCGAGGAAACCGAGGTGATCGGCGACCAGCCGTCCGAGCTCCACCGTCGCGCGCCCGAGACTGGCCAGCAGGCTGCGACCGCGCGGTGGCGTGACCGGCGCGATCGAAGGCAGCCGCGCGCGCACCAGTTCGACGATCCGGCGGTGGCTGCCCGAGAAACCCTCGAGCCCGACGCGCGCGGGATCCAGGCCGACGCCCTCGAGGTGGCGCAGCAGCAGCAGCGCCGCGGCAGTGTCGATCGACACGAGGCCGCTGCCATCGATCACCAGCGCCGGCAGCCCTCCGGCTGCGGCCCGGGCGCGCAGCGCGAGCGCGCCCAGGGCGGCCTCGAGCGCCACCAGTCGCGACAGCCGCCATTCACCGGACAGGCGCAGCTGCCAGCGCGTGGTCTCGATCAGCAGCCGGCAGTCGTCGGCCATGCGCAGCGCTCGGCGATCCGGTCGGGCTCGCGCCTTGGAGCGCGCACGCCGCTCAGCGGCCCCGCACGCCTGGCGGCGGCGGCGGCGGAATGCCCGGCGGCGGCGGCGGGGGCAGCGCCCCTCCGGAGCCCGACGCAGCCGGCGTCGACTGCCAGGAGGAAGCCCTGGACGAGCTGCTCAGCTGCCCCGAAACCGGCACCCGGTGGCCCTGTGCGTACATGCACTGGACGTAGGCGTGGTCGTAGCGGCGCTGCATCTGCGCGGCCGAACTCTGCGAGGCTCCCGCCCCGGACATCGACCCGAGGACCAGTCCGCCGCCAGCGCCCACTGCCGCGCCGCGCGAACCGTCGATCGCCGCGCCTGCGAGCGCCCCGACCGCAGTGGCCACCGCGGCGCTGCGCACGCCGCTCGCGTCGGCCGCCTGCTGCGGCGAGACGCCGGACTGCTGCAGCGCATACTGCCGGCACATCGCATCGTCGACACGGAACTGCTCGAACGAGCGTCCGGTGCCCGGCAGCACCAGCATGCTCGGGCCGGTGGGGACCGAAGCGCAGGCTGCAAGGCCTGCAACGGCGCCGAGAATGCCGATCCGGAACATCGATTTCATCTTCGACCTCATGAGCTCAGGGCCGCGACGGCGAGGACTGCGGCGCCACCGGCTGCCAGCCGTCCGGACACTCGCGCACTTCCGGATAGTAGCCCTGCGGATCGCTGCACCAGTACCACCAGCCCTGGCCAGGCGCAGCAGCCTGCGGGACGGGGGCGCCTTCGTCCGGGCCCCGCTCGATGTAGACCGGCGGCTGCGTGGGCACCGGCACCACCGTGGTGTAGCCGGGCCCGTACCAGTAGGCCCCACCGTACCAGGGGATGCCGTGGTAGATCGGTGGCGCCCACAGCGGCATCGGCGCAAGGTACAGCCGCGGTCCACGGTAGCGGGCGTGTGGCGGAGCGTAGTGCCACGACGGCGGCCGGTGCGAATGCGACCGGTACTGTACCGCGACGCCGGGCGCGGCCAGGTGCACCCCGGCGCGGGCGCGCGGCCCATCGGCACGGGCGGCGCCAGCGGCCAGCGCGAGCACGACCACGGGCGCCGCGGCAAGTATCCCGACCAGGGTCCAACGCATCTCCGACTCCCCATGAGACTTCCGGCGGCACCCGCCCGGCGGGCGCCCTCAGCCGATTGTCGCAGGAACCTGGGCGACGGACCGGGCGCGCGACCCTGCGCTTACCATGCGTGGCAGTTGTTACAGATGGAAATGGGTGCGCACACGGCAGGCCGGGCAGGCCCCGCTGTGTGATCATCGCAGAAGCGGGCGCAGGGTGCGGCGGGGATGCCGCACCGATGGCGCTTCGCGCCAACGGAAGGGCCGGGATGCGCCAACTCAACGGATACGACGCGAGCTTCGTCTACTCGGACAGCCTGCACGCGAACTCCAACGTCACGCTGCTGCACATCTACGACCCCTCCACCGCACCCGGCGGACAGGCGAGCTTCGAGAGCATCCTCGCGCACATCGAACGCCGGCTCGACCGTTCGCCGGTCTTCCGCCAGAAACTGCTGCGGGTGCCGCTGGAGCTCGACTACCCGTACTGGGTCGAGGACGAGAACTTCGACCTCGAATACCACGTCCGGCACATCGCGCTGCCCCGACCGGGCGACTGGCGCCAGTTCTGCACGCAGGCGGCACGCATCCACGCGCGCCCGCTGGACCTGAGCCGCCCCCTGTGGGAGCTCTACGTCATCGAGGGCCTGGATGCGATCCTCGACCTGCCGCCGGGAAGCTTCGGGCTGCTGACGAAGGTCCACCACGCCGCGGTCGACGTCGAAGGCGGCAACGAGATCACGATGCTGCTGCACGACGAGACCCCGGAGCCGCCGCACGACGCACCGCCCGCGCCCTGGTTCCCCGAGCGCCCGCCGGGGCGGCTGGCGCTGGCCTGCCGCGGCGCGCTGCACTCGCTGCTCTCGCCGCTGCGCATCGCCCGCCCGCTCACGCGGGCGCTCGCGCAGCTGGCGCCCACCGCCTGGAGCCTGGCCAGCGACGCGGTGCTGCGCCCGCAGCGCATGCCCGCCACCCGCTTCAACAGCGTCGTCTCCCCGCACCGGGTGTTCGAGACGCGACGCTTCGAGCTCGCCGAATTCCGGCGCATCCGGACGCTGGTGCCCGGTGCGCGCGTCAGCGACGCGGTGGTCGCGGTGTGCGCCGGCGGCCTGCGCCGCTACCTGCAGGCGCACGGCGAACTTCCCGAGGCCAGCCTGTCGGCGATGGGGCCGGTGGTCATGCGCGAGACCGACCCGCGCAGGGGCCGCCCGGAAATGTCGTGGCTGCGCATCCCGCTGGGAACGGACATCGAGGATCCGGTGCGCCGGCTCGCCTTCATCCATGAGCAGACCGCCTCCTCGGCCACCCTGGCCGAGTCGATCAGCGCGCGCGAGTTCGCAGCGATCGGAATGCACGCGCCGGCCGCCGCGCTCGCGCTGACCAGCCGGATGATCGCGCGCGCCGCGCAGGGAATCGGCCGGCGCGCGCCGCTGGCCAGCTGCACGATCACAAACGTGCCCGGGCCGTCGCAGCCGCTCTACCTGATCGGGGCCCGGATGACCTACTTCTCGGCGATCATGCCGATCAGCGACGGCATGGGGCTGGTGTTCGCAGTGACCAGCTACGACGGCCGGATCATCGTGTCGCCCACCGCCTGCCGCGAGCAGATGCCCGATCCGGAGTTCTTCGCACAATGCGTGCGCGACAGCTTCCAGGAGCTGCTCGCGCTTGCCGACGCACGGGCGCGGCCGCGCAAGCTCAGATCGGCAGCGCCTCGTGCGCGAGCGTCCGGTGCAGCAGCCCCGCCACGCCCTCGGGCACGTAAGGCTTCCACTGCCCCTCGGGCTGGGCAAGCCGGCCGGCGACGATCCGCAGCACCAGCGCGTTGAAGCCCAGGCCCAGGTGGCTGCCCGGCACGCGGATGTTCTCGTGCATCGCCGGATCGCCGTCCAGGGTGGCTTCCTGCGGCGGCACCACGCCGTCGCTCAGCGAGAACAGGCAGCTCGTGGGCACCGGCGGGCGCTCGCGCAGCTTCTTCGCGCGCGGCTGCGACGCATGCGCGACCGGCCCCATCGGGTGGGCCACCAGCCGGTACAGCGCCTTGACCAGCCTGGGCGACGCGCTGCCGGCGGGATCGACCGACACCGGACTGCCCAGCGTGATCAGCGTGCGCACGCACTCCGGCGCCTGGTGCACCGCGTACAGCCCGAAGACCCCGCCCAGGCTCCAGCCGACCAGGCTCACCCTGCGGCCGCTGCGGTGGTGCATGTAGCGCAGCTTCTGTTCGAGCGCGTTCGCGTGCTTGCGCTGGAAGCCGACGTTGCGCCCGAAGCCCCAGGTCTCGACCGCGTAGCCGCGCGACTTCAGGAACACCTTCAGGCCGAGCAGCGAGCCCTCGTCGCCCATGAACCCGGGCAGCAGCAGCACCGGGTGCCCGTCGCCGCGCGGCGCCGTCATCAGCATCGGCAGGCTCCAGGGAAGCAGCGCGATCTCGGCGATCGCGCGGGGCTCGATCGCCGAGAAGAGCCGGTGCGGCGGGCCGCGGTGGGTGTGCCGTGTCGTCATGTGGGGGCGAATCTAGCACGATGCCGGGCCAACGGCGCCTGCCCGCTGCGCCCCCGCAGCGCCCCGGTTCGACCCGGGCAGCGGCGCCGGTCCGGGCCGAAGCCGGCACTCCTTGCGCAGCGGCAGGCGCTCATTCGTAGACCAGGCTTCCGTCGTCGAGATCGGCGGCGGGCAGGTCGCCGCGGTCGTTCCAGTAGTCCTGCGTGTGGCGCCAGGGGAGGCGATCGCCCTGCTTGGGCATCAGGTGCATTCCGCGCTGGACGTAGCCCGGATTGAAGTTCTCCAGGTCGAACCAGGGCTTGAGGCTCATTTCCCGGTCCTGCGGGCGCAGCCGCGGCGTGACCTGCGTCGCGCCGCGTGCGTCCATGTGGCGCAGCAGCCGGCACACGAAGTCGGAGATCAGGTCGGCGCGCAGCGTCCAGCTCGCGCGGAAGTAGCCGAACACCCAGGCCATGTTGGGGACGCCGGTGAACATCGTCGCGTGCCAGGTGACCGTGTCGTGGAACTCCAGCGGGCGTCCGTCGATCGTGAACGCGATGTCGCCGAGCACGCACAGGTCGAAGCCGGTGGCAGTGACCACCACGTCCGCCTCGAGCCGGTCGCCGGATTTCAGCCGGATCCCGGTCTCGGTGAAACCATCGATCTCGTCGGTCACCACCGAGGCGTGGCCCTCGCGCACCGCCCGGAACAGGTCGGCGTCGGGAACGAAGGCGATCCGCTGGCGCCAGGGCTGGTAGCGCGGCGTGAAGTGCCTGTCGACGTCGACCTCGGGGGGCAGTTGCGCGCGCACCCCTGCGATCAGGTCCCGCGCGAGCGCCTCGGGCTCGCTGAACGAACGCTGCACCAGCGCCGCCTGGTCGGCCAGCACCTTGCGACGGACGATCTCGTGGATCCACTCCTCGGGGATCTCGAGCCCGCGCAGCATGTCGGCGAGCTCGTTGGCGTTGCGCCCGGTGATGAAGTAGGTGGGCGAGCGCTGCAGCAGCGTCACGTGCGCGCACTTGCCGGCGATCGCCGGCACCAGGGTGGCGGCGGTGGCCCCCGAGCCGATCACGACGACGCGCTTGCCGGCGAGGTCGAGATCCTCGGGCCAGGTCTGCGGATGGACGATGCGTCCGCCGAAGCGATCCATTCCGGGCCATTCGGGAGTGAAGCCCCGTTCGTGCCGGTAGTAGCCCTGGCACATCCAGAGGAAGCCGGCCGAGAAGCGCAGCTGCTCGCCGGTGTCGGTGCGGGTGGCCTCGATCGTCCAGCGGCGGTTCTCGGACGACCAGGATGCCGAGCTGATCCGGTGCCGGTAGCGGATGTGGCGGCCGAGGTCGTTCTCCTCGATCACCTCGCCCATGTACCTGCGGATCTCCCGGGCGGTGGCGATCGGCGTTCCGGTCCAGGGCTTGAAGCGATAGCCGAAGGTGTAGAGATCGCTGTCGGAGCGGATCCCCGGATAGCGGTGCGTGAGCCAGGTGCCGCCGAAATCCTCCTGGGCGTCGAGGACCACGAAGCTCTTGTCCGGGCACTCGGTGCGCAGGTGGAAGGCGGCGCCGATGCCGGAGATCCCGGCGCCGACGATCAGGACGTCGAAGTGTTCGGTGTGCGCGGTCCGCTCGATCTCGCGAGTCTCGGCGCTGGCTGCTCTGTTCTCCATCTGTCTCCTCTCCTCATCGGTGCAAGGGGCGTCGGCTGCCGCGCCGCCGCAGCGCGCCGCAGCCGCGTGCCTAGGGACCGGCGCTGCCCTGTGCCTGTCGGGGAACGAAGCGCATCCCGGCAATGTGCACCCCGTCGCGATCGATCCGCAGCCCGTGGCGCCGGGCCGCATCGAGCACCCCGGCAGGATCGGCGACCTCGACCCAGGCGCTCGCCAGGTGTTCCGCAGTGCCGGCGGGAGCCTGGGCGAAGCGCACCGCACCGAGGTCGAAGTCGATCCTCGGCAGGCCGCCCTCCTCGCGCAGCGCGCGGTCGGTCAGTCGCGACCAGTGCGCGGCCAGCCCCGCCGCATCGGGGCTCTCGACCTCGATCAGCGGAATCCCGCTGACCCGGTCCAGCCGCTGCCAGCGGCGCCAGTGATCGCCCGCCGGGTGATAGGGGCCGTCGAGGTCGCGGCCGCCTTCGGTGCGGTCGAACTCGAGCATCGTCGCGCGGCAGTCACGCGGGTGCAGCTGGCTTCCCCAGAAACCGGGATAGTCGAGCGTGTGCGCGATCCGCACGCCGAGACTCTCGGCCAGCGCGCGCCGGCGCTGCGGGTCGCTGCAGTCGAAGATCGCCATGTAGCCACCGACCCCGCCGGAACGCTCGATGAAACGGCCCGCGGCAGTCCCCTCGCGGGTGGGCGCGACGATCTCCAGGAAGGCGTGGCCGAACACGAAGAGCGCGTTCTCCAGGCCGTACTTCCCCACGTTCGGGTCGCGATGACAGACATCGACCCCGAAGACCGCGCGCACCGCCTCCACTGCGGGTTCGAGCTCGGGGGCTGCGAGGCAGATCTGCCTCAGGTCGAGCCAGGCCTCCATCTCAGGGCTCCCCGGGCATCGGCGGATGGCCGGTCGACGGCAGCCGGGGGCCGTCGACGCGCTCCTGGTGGATCACTTCCTTCACCTGCTCCATCGGCGGAATCTCCCATGCGCCCGTTCGGCGCGCGCCAGCCCCTGCGGCCATCAGGGACAGTCTAGGGCGCACCCTGGCGCTTGTCGACGCGGCACGGTCCGCTGCGGACCGGATCGACGACAGGCGGCGCGCACGGCTGTCCGGTTTCGCGTCGGCGCCCGAGTCCGGGGCACCCCGTCGGCGCGACTGCGGTTAGCATGCGCGGATTCCGACCCTCTGCGGCAGGGCCGCAAGGCTGGCCCTGCACCGACCCCGACCCGAGATGACCAATCCGAGACCGTCCGCCCCCGATCCGCTCCGCGAGGACCCGGGCATCCCGCTGTCGCAGCGCATCCGCGAGCGGCTGCTGGCCGCACGCGAACGTTTCCACGCCAACGACAACATCGCCGCCTACATCGAGCCCGGCGAACTGCCGCTGCTGCAGGCCGAGGTCGAGGAGCGCATGCTCGAGGTGCTCAGGAGCATGGTGATCGACACCGAGAGCGACCACAACACGCGCGAGACCGCGCGCAGGGTGGCGAAGATGTACCTGCGCGAGGTGTTCGCCGGCCGCTACAGCCCGATGCCCGCGGTCACGGAGTTCCCCAACGTCGAGCGGCTCAACGAGCTGATGATCGTCGGGCCGCTGAAGGTGCGCAGCGCCTGCTCGCACCACCTGTGCCCGATCATGGGCCGGCTCTGGTTCGGAGTCCTGCCGAACGAGCACTCGAACCTGATCGGGCTGTCCAAGTACGCGCGGCTTGCCGACTGGGTGATGAGCCGCCCGCAGATCCAGGAGGAGGCGGTGGTGCGCCTGGCCGACCTGGTGCAGCAGCGGGTGCAGCCCGACGGGCTGGCGATCGTGATGGAGGCCGACCACTTCTGCATGCACTGGCGCGGGGTCAAGGACACCGACTCGAGGATGACCAACAGCGTGATGCGCGGGGCGTTCCTGAAGGACGCGAGCCTGCGCCGCGAATTCCTCGCGCTGCTGCGGCGCGAACAGCCCTGAGGAGGACACGCCGATGCTCGTCCACCTGCTCTACGCAAGCCGCGCCGGCGCGGCGATCGACCCCGGGACGATCGAATCGATCCTGCGGGCGTCCCGGACGCGCAACCCGGCGCTGGGCATCACCGGCGTGCTGTGCCACGCCGGCGACGTGTTCATGCAGCTGCTCGAGGGCGGGCGCGCGCCGGTCAACGAGCTCTACAACGCGATCGTGCGCGATCCGCGCCACCGGGAGGTGATGCTGCTGCACTACCGCGAGGTGTCCGAGCGCAGCTTCGGGGGCTGGACCATGGGCCAGGTGCGACTGGATCGGATCAACCCTTCGCTGCTGCTGAAGTACTCGGAGACGCCGAAGTTCGACCCGTTCTCGGCGCCGGGCGAGGCCTCGATGGCGCTGCTGTGCGAACTGGTGGCGACCGCGCAGGTCGTCGGTCGCGCCGGCTGAAGGTTCAGAGCCCGAGGGTCTCGCGCATCTGCGCGAAGCCCGCCAGCGCCGCATCGGCGAGCCGCCGGGCGGTGTGCGCGAGCGGGCGCGGGTCTGCCGCCAGCGCGCCGGACAGCGGATCGGCAAAGGCGTGCGCCGGCGCCACGCCCTGCAGCGCGCCCTCCTCCCAGGTCGCCGCATAGGCCGCCTGTTTTCCGGGCTCGCCGACAGGCGATCCCGGGGCGAGTCCGAGCCGCGGCAGCCCGAAGGCGGTGGCGACGATCCGGCCGTGCAGGCTGCTGCCGAGGTAGCCGCGGCTGCCGGCGATCAGCGCGCAGATCTCCCACAGCTGCAGGGACTCGAACACCCGCGTGCGCCCTGCCGGCAGCCGCGCCGCGAGGCGTCGGAGCACCTCGCTGTCGTCGTGCCAGGGCGCCGCCCCGGCCCGGAACAGGGCCACGCCGAGCCCGGTCCGATCGGTCAGCACAAGCAGCTGCGCCGCGATCTGCCCGAGGCTGCGGTCGTCGCCGAACTCGGCGGCCAGTTGCACCGCCAGGTAGCCGCGCGGGAAGGCCTGGCGCACCGCCCGGGGCGCCGGCGCGACCGCGGCGGCACGGATGCGCCCGCCGAACAGCGCGGCGACCGCCGCCGCAGGGTCCGGAACCAGCGCCGGGGTCAGCCCGGCGACGACAAGCCGGGCGTGGGTGCGCGCATCGCGCACTGCGAGGTGCTGCGCCCCGGCCAGCCGGTCGAACACCTCGGCGCGCATCGCCGCCGGGCAGCGGTCGAGTGCGACGCCGCCCACGCCCAGGTAGCCGAAGCGGCTGCCCGGAGCGAAGAGCTCCGGCGGTGCGAGGTAGGGCGCGCGCGAGGCCAGCCGCAGCGTGCGGCGCACCCAGGCGCGACGCCGCGCGGGGCGCGCCTCGAGGAAGGCGATCGTCGCGGGGGCGGAATCGGCCGGCAGCAGCATCGCGGCCGCCTGCCAGGCGCTGCAGCTGAGGATCTCGCCGCCGACGTGCAGCACCGTGGCCGGGCGCTCGCCCAGCGTCGCGGCCAGCTCCGGCAGCGCGGCGACCGCGTGGCCGCCGAAGGCACGCAGATCGCGGGAGGTCAGCCCGGCGAAGTGGAGCTCGTGCCCGGGTAGCTGCGCCTGGGCGACGTGCGCGAAGAGCAGGTCGCCGAAGTTGTGCCGGTCGAAGGCGCCGAACAGGACGACCGATGGCCGCCCTGTCCGCGCCTGGCCGGCGTTCACCGCGGGCTCAGCCCCGCGCCAGTCCGACCAGGCGCTTGTTGATGATCTCGTCGGCCTGCGACATGATCCGATCGATCAGCTCCTTGCAGCTCGGGATGTCGTTGATCAGACCCGCGACCATGCCGCAGCTCCAGGCGCCCGCCTCCATCTCGCCGTCGAGCATCACCTTCGGGTAGATGCCGGCGACCTGGTCGACGATGTCGTCGATCTTCAGCGCGTCGCCCTTCTCGCGCTCGATCTGCAGCAGCCGCTCGACGCCCGAGTTGTTCAGCACCCGCTCGGTGTTGCGCAGCTTGCGCATGATCAGGCGCGTGTCGAGCTCCGAGGCCGCGACGATCGCCTTCTTCACGTTCTCGTGCACCGGCGCCTCTTTCGTGGCGATGAAGCGGGTGCCCATGTTGATGCCCTCGGCGCCCAGCGCCAGCGCGCCCACCAGGCTGCGCCCGTCGGCCATCCCGCCGGAGGCGATGAACGGGATCTTCAGCTCCTCGGCCGCGCGCGGCAGCAGGATGAAGTTGGGCACGTCGTCCTCGCCCGGGTGGCCGCCGCACTCGAAGCCGTCGACGCTCACCGCGTCGCAGCCGATCGCCTCGGCCTTCAGCGAGTGGCGCACCGAGGTGCACTTGTGGATCACCTTGATGCCGGCCGCCTTCATCTGCGCCATGTAGGCTTCGGGGTTGCGGCCCGCGGTCTCCACCGCCTTGACCCCGCCTTCGATGATCGCCTGGATGTACTCCGGATACGGCGGCTTGGCGAAGGTGGGCAGGAAGGTGAGGTTGACGCCGAAGGGCTTGTCGGTCATCTCGCGGCAGCGCGCGATCTCCCTGGCGAGCAGTTCGGGGGTCTTCTGCGTCAGGCCGGTGATGATCCCCAGGCCGCCCGCGTTGGACACGGCCGCGGCGAGCTCGGCGAAGCCCACGAAGTGCATGCCGCCCTGGACGATCGGGTGCTGGATGCCCAGCATCTCGGTGATGCGCGTCTTCATCGGTGAATCCTCTGGTCTGGTGTTGGGGTGTTGGGGAGGCGTTGGAGGGCAGCGGCATCGGCTGCGCCCGGCTCGGGCGACCGCCGGCAGACGCCGCAGCCCTCGTGACCCCTGAATCCTACCGCAGGCATCCGGCTGCACGTCCGCGCACGGGCCAGCGAGCGTGCCGCGTGCGTGAGTGCGATGATCCGCCCCGACCCGATCCGGACCGACACCGCAATCCCATGACCCCATCCGGGCACGACCGCCCTCCCCGACCGCAGCGCATCTCCCCGGTACCGATCGCCCGCCTGGCCTTCGTCGCCGCGCTCGTCGCGGTGCTCGTGGCCGCGCTGCTGCCGACCGCGGCGCTGCCCCCGGTGCACTCGGGATGGGACAAGGCCGACCACGCGCTGGCCTGGCTGGCGCTCGGACTCCTTGGAATGATCGGCTGGCCGGGGCGCGCCCCGGCAGTGCTGGCCGGCCTGCTCGTCTACGGCGGCGCGATCGAGCTGCTGCAGGGCTTCACCGGGTGGCGGCACGCGGAGTGGGCGGACCTGCTCGCCGATGCGCTCGGCCTGGTGGCGGCGCTCGCCGTGCGCGTCGGCGCCGCCATCGCGGTGCGCGCCGCGCGGCGGTGTCGCTGACGCACAGGCCGCCGGGACAGTTCACCGGAGCAGCGCAGGCCGTTTCGCCCGGCGCCCCGTCGGCCCGGGCAGGTGGCGCGCCACTCAGCCGGCGTGCCCGGGCCAGTTGCGCAGTTCCCCCGCCAGCGCCTGCGGGACCTCGATCTCGAAGCCCAGGATCGCGGCCGACAGCGCCTTGCCGTAGTTGTCCAGGCACAGGCTGCGCGAGACCCCGCCACCCAGCGCACCATGGCAGACGAAGTTCAGCGCCAGCAGGTTGGGCGCCTCGTAGCGCAGCACTTCGCCCCGGATCGCGCCGCGGTAATGGGCGGCGAAGCGCTCGGCGCTGAGCTGCTCGTGCAGGAGCCGGTAGAGCGCCGGGGTGTAGGCGAAGACCGCGATGTTGGAGATGTCGCCCTTGTCGCCGGAACGGGCGTGGGCCAGGTGCTGGAGCAGGACGCGCATCATCGGACTCCGCGGGTGTCTCAGCTCTGGAACCAGCGCAGCGTCGCCGGCACCTTGTCGCGCGCAACCAGCGACGACCACACGCCGATGATCTCGCGGGTGCGATCCTGGTGCGGCACGCGCTTGCCGGTGTGCGACACGCCCGAGACCGCCATCGCATCGACCTCGCGGCCGACCTTCATCGCCTCCTCGCGGCTGCGGGTGCGCGCGGCGACGCGCACCGCGACCTCGTAGGGTTCGGGCGCGCCCACGGGCGTTGCCTCGCCGTGGATCGCGTTCAGGCCGAGGAAGTCGATGCGCAGCTCCTCGGCGTCCAGCCCGACGATCCGGAAGCGCTCCTCGAGGATGCGCCGTGCCAGGCGCGCGCGGCGCAGCGCACCGGGCCCCGCGTAGAAGAACATGTCCTCGCCGATGAAGCCCTCGGTGCAGCCCAGCGAGACCTTCAGCGTCGCGGTGCGCGGCTTGCCGCCGATCCCGGACACGCGCACGCGGTCCGGTCCGATCTGCTCGAGCCGGGCCGTGGTGAAGTCGACGACCGCGTCGGGCGTGATGTAGCTGGCAGGGTCGTGCACCTCGTAGAGCATCTGCTCGCGCACCGTCTGCAGCGTGACCGCGCCGCCGGTTCCGGGGAGCTTGGTGATCACTGCGCTGCCGTCGGCGTGCGCCTCGGCGATCGGGAAGGCGAGATTCCAGGGCTCGGGCACGTCCTTGAAGCCCGGGTCGGCGAAGTAGCCGCCGGTCACCTGCGCACCGCACTCGAGCAGGTGGCCGATCCCGCTGCCGGCGCCAAGCCGCGCGTGGTCCAGCGGGTCCCAGCCGAACTCGTGCATCATCGGAGCCAGGAACAGCGAAGGATCCGCCACGCGGCCGGTCACCACGATCCGGGCGCCCTCGCGCAGCGCCTGCACGATCGGCTCGGCGCCCAGGTAGGCCTCGGCCGAGATCAGCGTCGAGGCAAGCGACGCGGTGGGCTGGCCGTTCTCGAGGATGCGATCGGTGAGCCCGAGCACGCGCTCGGTGATCAGGCTGCCATTGACCGCCGCCACCCTGACGCCGGGGAAACCGAGTTCACGCAGCCAGTGGACGATGCGCTGCGCGGCCCCGTCCGGGTTGATCCAGCCCTGGTTGGAGACGATCCGCGTGCCCTGGCGCATGCACGCGGGCAGCACCGCGCGCATCCGGTCGTCCAGCCAGGTGTCGTAGCCGGGGAAGGAGGGATCGCGGCGCGCGCGCACCTGGGCCGCCGAGACGGTGGCCTCGGCCATGGTCTCGAAGCAGAGGTAGTCGAGCTCGCCCCGCTCGGCGTTCAGCGCGGCAGGCTCGATGCGATCGCCCCACCAGGCAGAGCCCGCACCGATGCGGATCACGCGGTCCATGCGCCGTCTCCCGTCATTCCCTGAACCAGACGATCTGGTGGGTGGTGGCCAGCAGTTCGCGGGCGTCGGACCAGATCTGCCCTTCCTGGTCGAAGAAGCCTGCCGATGCGACCCGTCCCTGCGCGCTGGCCAGCAGGTGGCGCGCGCCGTTGCGTGCGAGGGTCGCCGCCGGCTGGTGGAAGTACACGTTCAGCGACACCGTGCCGATCGGGACGAACTTCGGCCGGCGCAGGTACAGGCGCGGGAAGAACACGTCGCAGATCGCCGCCAGCGAGGCGAAGTCCAGCGGGCGCTCGGGCAGGTCGGCAACCCAGAGGTGGGTGACGCTGTCCTCGTTCTCGTGCAGCGGCCGCCCGCGCAGGTAGCGCATGTCGTAGCGATCGAGCCAGGTCACGTTGCTGCGGTGGCGCGTGCGCGCGCACTCGGCGGCCGGCGGCGCAGGCGGCGGCGTGGCCTCGGTGAGCGCGAAGGTGTCGCGGCGCACCGCGCTCACGAGGAGCGCGCTGGCCGCGAGCTCGCGCTGCGGGCCCTGCACCAGCTCGATCGCCCAGTGCTGGCTGCTGCGGTTCGAGCGCAGCAGCCGCGGTTCGACGCTGAAGCCGCCCTCGCGCACCGGGCCGGCGAAGTTGACGGTCAGCGACAGCGGATCACCCAGCCGCTCGGGGCGGAGCATCACCGAGTTGAGCATCACCGCAGCGGTGATCCCGCCGAACGGTCCCACCTGGTTCCAGAAGCCAGCGTGAGTGGCGCCGCGGAAGCGGCCGTCGGCCAGCGCCTCGAGGCGGATCGCCTCGTCGAAGGGATGGGGCGCGCTGCTCGGGTCCGTGGCTGGCGCTTCGGTGCGGATCGGGGTGGCGGACATCGGAATCAGGGACGGATTGCGCGGATCGCCCCCGATCTTACTGCGGGGCGCACCCGCCCCGCAGGCCAGGCCCGCGGATCAGGCCCGCGGGGCGCCAGCCAGCTGCTGCTCGACCCAGCGCACCAGCTCGCGCGCCGGCATCGCTCCGCTGACCCGGGCGAGCTCCCGGCCGCCGGCAAACAGTGCCAGGGTCGGGATGCTGCGGATGCGAAGCCGCGCGGAGAGGTTCGGCGCGGCTTCGGTGTCGACCTTCGCGAACAGCACGCTGCCCTTCATCGTCCGGGCGGCTTCGGCGAACTGCGGCGCCATCGCCCGGCAGGGGCCGCACCACTCGGCCCAGAAGTCCACCAGCACCGGCAGCTCGTTGCGCTGCACGAAACGCTCGAAGCGCGCCTCGTCCAGGGCCACTGGCTGGCCGTCGAGCAGCGGGCCGCCGCATCGGCCGCAGACCGGCAGATCGTTCAGGCGCGCCTCGGGCACGCGGTTGACGGTGTCGCAATTGGGGCAGACGAGTTCCATTCGAGGCTCCGTGTGGCTTGCAATGGAGTTCGGGGCGATCTCCCCGATCTCAAGCCTCGTCAGGCCTGCGCCGGCAACCGCCAGCAGGCTCGGGCCAGCACGCTGCGCCGCACAGCGGCTATAATCGAGGGTTTGGTCGGGCGCGGGCCGCCCTGGGGGGCCCGCGCATTGGAAGCCTTTCTCGTCTCCACCGGCATCGTCGCGCTCGCGGAGGTCGGGGACAAGACCCAGCTGCTGTCCTTCGTGCTGGCCGCCCGCTACCGGCAGCCCCTGCAGATCGTCCTCGGCATCCTGGCAGCCACCCTGCTCAATCACGCGCTCGCGGGCGCGCTGGGCACGCTGATCACCGGCTGGCTCGGCCCGCAGACCCTGCGCTGGGTGCTCGGCGGATCCTTTCTCGCGATGGCCGCCTGGGTTCTGATCCCCGACCGCCTCGACGAGGGCGAGACGCGCCTGCCGCGGCTCGGAGTCTTCGGCGCGACCCTCGTCGCCTTCTTCCTCGCCGAGATGGGCGACAAGACCCAGGTCGCGACAGTGGCCCTGGCAGCGCGTTACGCGGCCTTCGGGCCGGTGGTCATCGGCACGACGATGGGGATGATGGCGGCCAACGCCCCTGCCGTGCTGTTCGGCGAACGCATCTCGCGGCGCGTTCCGGTGCACGCTGTGCACCGCATCGCCGCAGCGGTGTTCGCGGTGCTGGGCGTATCGGCGCTGCTGGGCGGAGCCGACGCGCTGTTCGACTGAGCATGCCCAGGTACGGAATCGGCAATGAATCCTCCTCTTCCAACTCCCTCCTCCGTCGGTCTGCACTCGCGCAAGGCGCCGCCGCTGGCGCACCTCGGCCCACAGTGGTTCGTCCCGGTGATGGGCTGGGCCGGCCTGGCGATCGCCTGGCATCGGGCGCAGGGCAGCTTCGGTCCGGCCGCGCAGGCAGTCGCGCTGGCCTGCGGGCTCGTCGCGCTCTCGGCCTTCCTCGTGGTGCTCGGGGCCAGCGCGGTGCGCGCAGCGCGCCACCCGCGCGCACTCGCCGAGGATCTCGCCCATCCGGTGCGGCACGCCTTCGTCGCCGCGCTGCCGGCGTCGGTGCTCCTGCTGGCCAGCCTGGGGACGATGCTCTATGGCGGGCGCCCTGCACTCGCCGCGCTCTGGCTGGCGGGCGTCGCGTTGCAGGCCGGCGTCACCATCTGGCTGGTGGCGCGGTGGTTCTCCGGGCGGCTGCAGTGGCCTGCGGTGACCCCGGCGCTGTACGTGCCGATCGTCGGCAACCTGCTGGTCCCGCTGGCCGGGGCTTCGCTGGAGTGGCCGGCGCTGTCCTGGGCCTTCTTCGGCATCGGCGCCTTCTTCTGGCCGGTGGTCACCGCGATGATCCTGGTGCGCCAGGCGCAGCAGCCGCTTCCCGATCGCCTGCAGGCAAGCTGGTTCGTCACGATCGCGCCGCCTGCGGTGCTCGGCAGCGCCGCCGCATCGCTGGATGCGCCGCTGCCGGTCGCGCTCGCCGCGCTCGGGGTGGCCGCGGTGCTTGCGGCCGCCGCGCTCGCGCGCGTGCCGACCATGCTGCACCAGGCTTTCACGATGACCGCCTGGGCCACCGCCTTCCCGCTGGCGGCGCTGGCCTCGCTCGCGCTGCGCGTGGCCGGCGACGCGGCGCCGGGCTTCGCGACCGTGGCCGCAGTGCTGCTCGCGGTCGCCTCGGTGGCGATCGTCGGGCTGTCGCTGGCAACGGTGCGGGGGCTGCGCGCCGGCACCCTGCTGGCCCCCGAACCGGTGGCGACGATCTCGGTCGCCCCGTCGTCCGCTCGCTGAGCGACGACCGCCAGGCTCAGGCGTCGAGGTAGACCAGCGTCGGCGCTCCCTCCAGTTCCGCGGCCGATTCCCGCGTGGTCGGTCGGGCGCGCGTGGGTGGCAGCGGTACGCCCCAGGCGAAGCAGAGCGCGCGCAGCACCGCAGCCTGTGCCGCGCGGATCTCGGGCGGAGTGTTCAGGTCGCCCAGCAGCGCGGCCGCCAGCGCCTTCACCGCGCGCGCCTGGTCCAGGGTCGGCAGCAGCGCGATCACGCGCATCGCGGCGATCAGCTCACGCGCGTCCAGCGCCCCCGGGGGCGACCAGAGCGACCAACCCCAGTAGCCACCGGCGCGCTCGAAGGCGCGCGTCAGCGAGCGCAGCGAGCGGGGCGTGCGCGAGCGATGCCAGTCGAGCGCCGCCCGGATCAGCAGCGCGAGCGCCGCCGACGCGTCCGCAGGCTCGCCCGCGCCCGCACTGGTGCGCCGCCACCTGGCCAGGCGACGGCCGGCCCAGTCGCGCAGCCGGCGCGCGTGGATCCGCGACGCAGCCCCGGGCGGCAGCCGCGCCACCCCGCTGCCCTCACCGATCCGGTCGATCAGCGTCAGGTAGAAGACGAACTCGAGCAGGGTCACCCGGGGCTCGGCCTCCACCAGCCGGCGCGCCTCGCGCAGCAGTTCGGCGCGCAGGTCGGCAGGCTCCAGCCGCAGCGTCGCCGCCGCCAGTTCGAGCAGCGCCTGGCGTGCCGCCGAGGGCAAGGCATCGGGCGCCACCTCGATCGATTCGCGCACGCCCCCGGGCCGCAGCTGGACAGTGCGCCCCGGCGCCAGCAGCGCGAGCACGAGCTCGCGCGCCTGCGCTGGCCGACGCACCGCCGCCGCGGCGACATGCCAGCGCAGCGGCCACTGGTCGCTGACCGGGCCGGCATGGGGTGAAGGGCGCGACAGCAGGCTGCGCGCGGCGATGCGCCGGACGCGCTCCTGGATCGGCGGATGGGTGGCCAGGGGCGCTTGGCGCGAATCGGGAGCGATGAACCAGGCGTGCGCCAGGACGGCGGTGGCGGCCGAGGCACGGTGCGAGCGGCGTGCCGCGGCGCCCGCTGCGCTCGGCGAGTGCACCGGCCGCTGCACCTTGCGCAGCGCGCTGCCCAGCGCCTCGGGAACCCGGGTGATCCGGATCGCAGTGGCATCCGCGCGCAGGCTCCACTGTCGTGCGGCCCCCGCCTGCATCGCGTAGGCGGCCAGCAGCCCCGGGCCGCCGACTCCGACCAGCAGCGCCCCGGCCGCGCCACGGGCCAGCGCGGCGGCGCCCGCGGGAGTGCTCGCCCGCAGGCGGCCAGGCGAGCGTACGGTCGGCGCTTCCAGCAGCACTCGCCCGAGGTCGTAGGCATCGCGCAGCCCCCCGGCAATTGCGCACAGGCGCAGTGCCGGGCGCACGTCGCCGTGCAGGATGTGTGCGAAGGCGTGTGCGAAGACGCCCTGCAGCTCCTCGCGCGACATCGCATCGAGCGCGCCGCGGGTGAAGACGACCACCGAGTCCCCTGGCGCACGGCCGGCCGCGCAGGCGTTGACCGCGGATTCGCCGTCGAGCAGGTACAGCATCGGGACCTGCGTTCCCGCAGCGACTGCGATCTCGCGCGCGACCTCGGCCAGGCGCCGTTCGGCCGGATCGACCGGGTCCGGGCCCAGCGGTCGCGCTCCGAGCTGACGTGCCAGCGCAGTGCCGCCGGCAGCGAGGCGGCGTCGATGGCGCAGCAGCCCCGCGAATGCGGGCACCACGAAGGCCGCCGCGCCTGCAGCGGCAGCCAGTCCCTGCTGGAGCGCCCAGCGGGACAGGCCCGGTCCGTCAGGCGGCGGCACGAACAGCGCGAAGACGAGCGCGCCGGCGCCGCCGGCCAGGGCCGCAGCAAGCGAGGCGGTGAACACGAAACGCAGGAGCAGCCGACGCCCGCTGCGCGTGGCCTCGACCTGCCGGGCGAAGAATCTCAAGTTGCGGTCCGGGGTGAGTGGTGCCCTTTCCGGTGGATTCTGGAAAGGGCGCCCGGACCGGGTCAAAACCCGCGGGTCGAACGGTGCGCGCCGGGAGCCGGACGGGGGATGGGAGAAACTGGCCCGGGGCGTCGGCCGAAGGGGTCGGGAACGGCTCCTGGACGCCCCTCGACCCGGACCCGATCAGCGAGCGTATTCCAGCAGCAGATCGTGCGCGGCGATGGTCTCGCCAGTGCGCACGTGGATGGCCTTGACGATGCCGTCGCGCTCCGAGCGGATCTGCGTCTCCATCTTCATCGCCTCGATCGACAGCAGCGGGTCGCCGGTCTTGACCACCTGGCCCGGCTTGACCGACACCGTGACCACCATCCCTGGCATCGGCGCCGGCAGGTGGGCCGCGTTGGTCGGGTCGGCCTGCAGCTTCTTCGGGCCGGTGCGCGCGCCCGCCTTCTCGACCCGGACGGTGCGCGGCTGCCCGTTGAGCTCGAAGAACAGCCGCACCACCCCGTCCTCGTCGGCAGGTGCCATGCCCTGCAGGCGCACCACCAGCGTCTTGCCCGGGGCGATGTCGATCGCCACCTCGTCGCGCTCGCCCATTCCGTAGAAGAAGGCCCGCGTGGGCAGCACCGAGACATCGCCGAAGTTCCGGCGATGCTCGCGGTACTCGCGCCAGACCTTCGGGTACATCAGGTAGGAGGAGAGGTCGGTGTCCGGAACCTGGCTCTCGCTCGCCTTCTCGGCATCGCGACGCGCCGCGGCCAGGTCGACCGCTGCGATCGCATCGCCGGGCCTGTAGGGCTGCGGCGGTTCGGCCTTGAGCACCTTGCGCGCGAGTTCCTCGGGGAAGCCGTCGGGCGGGAAGCCGAGGTCGCCGCGAAACAGCGAGACCACCGACTCCGGGAAGGAGACCTCCCGCTCCGGATCCGCGATGTCTTCCGGGGTGAGATCGTTGGCCACCATCGACAGGGCCAGGTCGCCGACCACCTTGGAGGTGGGCGTCACCTTGACGATGTCGCCGAACAGCCGGTTGACCTCGGCATAGGCCCGGGAGACCTCGGGCCAGCGGTGCTCGAGCCCGATCGCGCGCGCCTGCTCGCGCAGGTTCGTGTACTGCCCGCCAGGCATCTCGTGGTTGTAGACGTCGGCGGTCCCGGCGCGGATGTCCGACTCGAAGGGCGTGTACAGCTTGCGCACCCCTTCCCAGTAGTGCGAGAGCGCCTGCATCGCTGCGAGATCGACGCCCGAAGGCGCGCCATCGGCCTTGCAGGGATCGCGCGGGTCGCCTGCGAGCGCAGCGACGATCGCGCCCAGGTTCGGCTGCGAGGTGAGCCCGCTCATCGAGTCGAGCGCGCCGTCGACCGCATCGACGCCCGCCTCCACCGCAGCCAGCACCGAGGCCACCGCCGCGCCGCTGGTGTCGTGCGTGTGGAAGTGCACCGGCAGCCCGGTCTCTTCCTTGAGCGCCCGCACCAGTTCGCGGATCGCGCGCGGCCGCGCCAGCCCCGCCATGTCCTTGATGCCAAGGACGTGGACCCCGGCGCGCTGCAGTTCGCGCGCGATGCCCAGGTAGTAGTCCAGACCGTACTTGCGGCTGGTGTCGAAGAGGTCGGCGGTGTAGCAGACCGCACCCTCGCACAGGGCCCCGGATTCGAGCACTGCGTCGATCGCCACGCGCATGTTCTCGACCCAGTTCAGGGAGTCGAACACGCGAAAGATGTCGATGCCGCTGGCGGCCGCCTGCCCGACGAAGTGACGCACCACGTTGTCGGCGTAGTTCGTGTAGCCGACTGCGTTGGAGCCGCGCAGCAGCATCTGCAGCATCGTGTCGGGCATCGCCTCGCGCAGGCCGGCCAGCCGCTGCCAGGGGTCTTCCTTCAGGAAGCGCAGCGCGACGTCGAAGGTGGCCCCGCCCCAGCACTCCATCGAGAACAGCCCGGGCAGCAGGCGCGCGTAGTGCGGCGCCGCGCGCAGCATGTCGATGCTGCGCATGCGGGTGGCGAACAGCGACTGGTGCGCGTCGCGCATCGTGGTGTCGGTCAGCAGCACCCGCTTCTGCGCGAGCATCCAGCCTGCGAACTTCTCGGGACCCAGTTCCCTGAAGACGCTGCGCGTGCCCCGCGGCGCCGGCGCCGTGAGATCGGTGCGCGGCAGCATCAGGTGCACGTGGGAAAGGTCCGGCCGGGTGCGCCCCTTCATGTCGGGATGCCCGTTGACCGTCACCTCGCCCAGGTAGCGCAGCAGCCGGCTGGCGCGGTCGCGCCGCTTCGCGAAGCGGAACAGCTCAGGCGTCTGGTCGATGAAGCGGGTGGTGACCGTGCCCGCGACGAAGTCCGGGTGGTTGATCACGTTCTCGACGAACTGCAGGTTGGTCGCCACGCCGCGGATGCGGAACTCGCGCAGCCCTCGGTCCATCCGGCGGATCGCCTCGGACGCGGTGTTCGCCCAGGCAGTGACCTTGACCAGCAGCGAGTCGTAGTACGGGGTGATGACCGCGCCCGAGTACGCAGTGCCCCCGTCCAGGCGCAGGCCGAAGCCGGCGGCGCTGCGGTAGGCGCTGATCCGGCCGTAGTCCGGCGTGAAGCCGTTCTCCGGGTCCTCGGTGGTGATCCGGCACTGCAGCGCGTGGCCGTTCAGGCGGATGTCGGCCTGCGCCGGTGCGGGCCCGTCCGGGTCGCCGATGCGCGCGCCCTCGGTGACCCGGATCTGCGCCTTGACGTTGTCGATCCCGGTGACCTCCTCGGTGACCGTGTGCTCGACCTGGATGCGCGGATTGACCTCGATGAAGTAGAAGGCGCCGGTGTCGGCATCCATCAGGAACTCGACCGTGCCCGCGTGGGTGTAGCCGACCGCGCGCGCCAGCCGCAGCGCGGCCTCGCACAGTTCCTCGCGCTGGTGCGCGCTCAGGTAAGGCGCCGGGGCGCGCTCGACCACCTTCTGGTTGCGCCGCTGCACCGAGCAGTCGCGCTCGAACAGGTGGATCACGTTCCCGTGGCGGTCGCCGAGCACCTGGACCTCGACGTGGCGCGCGCGGCGCACCAGCTTCTCGAGGTAGACCTCGTCGTTGCCGAAGGCGGCGCCGGCTTCGCGCCGCGCCACTTCGAGCTGCAGGTCGAGATCGGCCTCGGACTCGATCACCCGCATGCCACGCCCGCCACCGCCCCAGCTCGCCTTGAGCATCAGCGGATAGCCGATCTGCGCGGCTAGCTCCTTCGCCTGCGCGAGCTCGGTGCTGCGGGCCGCAGCGACCTCTTCGGGGCTGGCCTCGGGTGCGAGCACCGACCTGGGCAGCGGCCCGGTGGCTGGCATCACCGGCACACCCGCGGCCACGGCGGCGTCGCGCGCAGCCACCTTGTTGCCCAGCGTGGTCATCACCTCGGCGGTCGGTCCGATGAATGCGATTCCCGCCGCCGCGCAGGCCCGGGCGAAGTCCGGGTTCTCGGACAGGAAGCCGTAGCCGGGGTGGATCGCATCGACCTTGGCCAGCTTCGCGACGCGCACGATGTCGTCGATGTCCAGGTAGGCCTGCAGCGGCTTTCTCCCCTCGCCCACCAGGTAGCTCTCGTCGGACTTGAACCGGTGCAGCGCGAACCGATCCTCGTTCGAGTAGATCGCCACGGTGCGGATGCCCAGTTCGGCGGCCGCACGCATCACGCGGATCGCGATCTCCGAGCGGTTGGCGACGAGCAGCGACTGGATGCGGGACATCGGGAACTCCGGAACGGTGACGAAGGGGATCGTGCGACGGCGCAGCGTTCGCGATTGCTGCACTGCAGCGCAGACGCTTGAAGCCTAAACGATCGCCGTGGCTGCGGCAAACGGGCGCAGCCTGCCATCATATCGACGCACTGCCCGGGACGCGGCCCGTGCCGATCCGGATTCGGCGCGGCCCACTTCAGGGCAGCGGCGAGCTTGCCCGGCGTCGCGCCCCGGATTCCCCGGGAAAGTCGCGCAGCAGCTGCTGCAGCATCACCGGCAGCACCTTCGCGGGGTCCTCGCCGAGGTCCTCGCTGACCGATGTGGCCTCGTAGACGCGCCTTGGGGGCGTCACGGAGAGGTCCGCGATCTCGAGCTTCAGCGTCCGGCGGTACCAGGGCTCGTCGTAGACCGGCGGCCAGCCCAGCGGGATGCTCGCACCGAAGCCCCAGCCGTGCCAGCGCCCGGACCACGCGCCCCAGCCGAACCAGGGTGACACGCCCCAGGGTTCGACCACCTGCGCCATCACGCGCTCCTCGGTGAACAGCAGCGTCACGCCGAAGCGCCCGTCGGCGGTCTCGGTGAAGCCGGCGCGCTGCAGTTCCGGGCGCGCCAGCGCCTGCTGCGCGGCCTGCTCCAGGCTCTGCTCGCGCTGCGGCGGCGGCAGGAAACGATAGCTGCGCTCGCTCACCTGCTGCGGCCACGCATTCCAGGCAGTGAAGCGGCTGTCGACGGTGCTCGCGCAGCCCGAGCCGAGCAGCGCCACCACCACCAGCAGCCCGGCCAGGGCCCCGCGCCCCGACCGCTTAGAATCCTGCAGCGACATCCGGAACCTCCCATGCACACCGAAGCAGCGCGCACCATCCGACGCACCGACTATACGCCGCCGGCCTGGCTGGCCGATCGCACCGAGCTCGAGTTCGACCTGGACGCGCAGCGCACCCTGGTCAGCGCCCGGACCCGCTTTCGCCGCAACCCGGCGGCCGCGCAGGCCGGGGCGCCGCTGGTGCTCGACGGCGAGTCGCTCGAGACCCTCGGCGTCTTCCTGGACGGCGCCGAACTGGACGCCAGCGACTACCTGCTCGAGCCGACGCGGCTGACGCTCGCGCAGGCGCTGCCCGAGGCGTTCGAGCTGCGCGTCGTGACCGCGCTCGCGCCCTCGGCGAACACTGCGCTGATGGGGCTGTACGAGTCCGGCGGCAACCTCTTCACCCAGTGCGAGGCGGAGGGTTTCCGGCGCATCACCTGGTTCCCGGACCGTCCGGACGTGATGGCCCGCTATCGCGTCACCCTGCGCGGGGACCGCGAACGCTTCCCGGTGCTGCTGTCCAACGGCAACCTGGTCGACCAGGGCGAGGCGCCGGCAGGTGCGGATGGCGCCGCGCGGCACTTTGCGGTCTGGGACGACCCCTTCCCCAAGCCGAGCTACCTGTTCGCCGTGGTGGCCGGCCGGCTGAGCGCCACCGAGCGCCGGATCGCGACGCGCTCCGGGCGCGAGGTGCTGCTGCAGGTGTGGGTGGAGCCCGGCAACGAGGAGCGCACCGGCCACGCGATGCAGTCGCTGGTCGAGGCGATCCGCTGGGACGAGGAGCGCTTCGGGCTCGAGCTCGACCTGGACCGCTTCATGATCGTCGCGGTCGGCGACTTCAACATGGGCGCGATGGAGAACAAGGGGCTCAACGTCTTCAACACCAAGTACGTGTTCGCCACGCCCCGGCTGGCCACCGACGCCGACTTCGCCGGCATCGAGGCGGTGGTCGGCCACGAGTACTTCCACAACTGGACCGGCAACCGCGTGACCTGCCGCGACTGGTTCCAGCTGACCCTCAAGGAAGGCCTCACGGTCTTTCGCGACCAGGAGTTCTCGGCCGACCGTCTCGCCGCCGGCAGCGATTCAGCCGAAGCGGCTGCCAGCGCGCGGGCGGTCAAGCGCATCGAGGACGTGCGCCTGCTGCGCGCCAACCAGTTCCCCGAGGACGCCGGCCCGATGGCGCACCCGATCCGCCCGGAGGCCTACCAGGAGATCAACAACTTCTACACGGTCACCGTCTACGAGAAGGGCGCCGAGGTGATCCGGATGCTGCAGACCCTGGTCGGCCGCGACGGCTTCCGGCGCGGGATGGACCTCTATTTCCAGCGCCACGACGGCCAGGCGGTCACCTGTGACGACTTCGTCGCCGCGATCGCCGACGCCAACGGCCGCGACCTCGCGCAGTTCGGCCGCTGGTACGCGCAGGCAGGCACGCCGCGGCTTTCGATCCGCGGCCGGCACGACCCGCAGGCGCGCACCTACACGCTCGAAGTCTCGCAGTCCGTGCCGACACGGGCAGGCTCGCCGGCGGCGCCGCTGCACATGCCGCTGGCGATCGGTCTGCTCGATGGCCGGGGCCGCGAACTCCCGCTGCGGCTGGCCCAGGCTGCCACCGGCACGCTGGCACCGGCAGACACCGCGAGCGCCCCGGCAGCAGCGGCTGCGCCCGCACCCGCCGCTGCGAGCACGCTCGTGCTCGAGCTCACCGAGGCCCGCCAGTCCTTCGTGTTCGAGGACATCCCCGAGCCGCCGGTGCCCTCGCTGCTGCGCGACTTCTCCGCGCCGGTGATCGTCGAGTACGACTTCAGCGACACCGAGCTCGCCTTCCTCGCGGCGCACGACACCGATCCCTTCAACCGCTGGGAGGCTGCGCAGCGACTGGCGACCGGCGCGGTGCTGCGCGCGATCGACGGCGAGGACCCGCAGCGCGCTGCGGACACGCTGGTCGAGGTCTTCGCGCGCACCCTGCGCGACGAGAGCCTGGACCCGGCCTTCCGCGAACTGGTGCTGACCCTGCCCGGTGAGGGCGTGATCGCCGAGCATCTCGACGTGGTCGATCCGGCGCGCCTGCGCGCGGCGCGCAACGGACTGCGCGCCACGCTGGCGCAGTCGCTGGCGCCCGACTGGCGCGCGTGCTTCGAGCGCTGCCGCGACTCGGGCTCCTGGACCCCCGACCGTGCCGCGGCGGCGCGCCGCGCACTGAAGAACCTGGCGCTCGGCTACTGGGTCCAGACCGGCGAGCAGGCCGCGCGTGAAGCCGCACTGGCCCAGTTCGACGCGACCGACAACATGACCGACCGGCAGGCAGCGCTGCAGGCGCTGGTCAGCGCCGCGGCGCCGCAGCGCGACCAGGCGCTCGAAGGCTTCGCCGCGATGTTCGGCGACGAAGCGCTGGCGATGGACAAGTGGCTCACGATCCAGGCGACGATGCACCGCGGCGCCGGGGAGCCGCCGGTGCTCGAACGGGTGCGCGCGCTGATGGCCCACCCTGCGTTCTCGATGCGCAACCCGAACCGGGTGCGCGCGCTGCTGGTCGGCTTCTGCAGCGGCAACCTCGCCGAGTTCCACGCCCCCGACGGCTGCGGCCACCGCTTCTGGGCCGAGCAGGTGGGCGTGCTCGACGCGCTCAACCCGCAGCTGGCCGCGCGACTGGCCCGTGCGCTGGACCGCTGGCGCAAGTTCACCCCGGCGCTGCAGGCGTCGATGCGCGCCGCCCTCGAAACGGTCGCCGGGCGCGAGGCGCTCTCGGGCGACCTGCGCGAGATCGTGAGCAAGGCGCTGGCGTCCTGACGCGAGCGACCCGACAGGAACCTGAACCCGACGGAGAACCGAGATGTCCCGAATCAGCCTCACCCAGTACCTGATCGAGAAGCAGCGCGAGAAGGGGATCATCCCCGGCGAGCTGCGCCTGCTCCTCGAAGTGGTCGCGCGCGCCTGCAAGCGCATCAGCTACGCAGTCGGCAAGGGCGCACTGTCCGACATCCTCGGCGAGGCCGGCTCCGAAAACGTGCAGGGCGAGGCGCAGAAGAAGCTCGACGTGATCGCCAACGAGACCCTGCTCGAGGCCAACGAGTGGGGCGGTCACCTCGCGGCGATGGCCTCCGAGGAGCTCGACCATCCCTACGAGATCCCGAACCGCTACCCGCGCGGCGAATTCCTGCTGCTGTTCGACCCGCTCGACGGCTCGTCGAACATCGACGTGAACGTGTCGATCGGCACCATCTTCTCGGTGCTCAGGATGCCCGAAGGGGTGAAGGACCCGCAGGAGGCGCACTTCCTGCAGCCGGGGGCGCGGCAACTGGCCGCCGGCTACGCGCTCTACGGCCCCTCGACCCTGCTGGTGCTCACCGTGGGCGACGGCGTGGCCTGCTTCACCATGGAGCGCGAGACCGGCAGCTGGTGGCTCACCGAGCCCTGCATGCGGATCCCGGAAGACACGCAGGAGTTCGCGATCAACGCATCGAACAGGCGGCACTGGGAGGCGCCGGTGCGCCGCTACGTCGACGAACTGCTCGCCGGCAGGGAAGGCCCGCGCGGCAAGGACTTCAACATGCGCTGGGTGGCCTCGATGGTCTCGGACGTCCACCGGATCATGACCCGCGGCGGAATCTTCATGTACCCGCGCGACGCCCGCGAACCGGACAAGCCCGGCAAGCTGCGCCTGCTCTACGAGGCCAACCCGATGGCCTTCCTGGTCGAGCAGGCTGGCGGCGCGGTCAGCGACGGCCGCGGGCGGATGCTGGACGTGGTGCCGACTGCGCTGCACCAGCGGGTGCCGGTGTTCCTGGGCTCGAAGAACGAGGTGGAGCGGGTCCGCTCGTACCACGACTGAGTGCGCCAGGGCGCGGATTGCGGCGGCGACTGCTGCCGCGCCCTGCCGCTCAGAGCTCCATCGTCACCGCCTTCATCGAGGCGTCGTCCGGGTCGGTGGCGATGCGAAAGCCCAGGTAGCTCATCAGGCCGAGCATGCGCGCGTTGTTGCCCAGCACGAAGCCCTCGATGCGCTTGAGGCCCTTGGCGCGGGCGGCGTCGATGATCGCGCGCATCAGCGTGGAGCCCTGGCGCTTGCCCTGCCAGTCGTCGGCGATCGCGATCGCAAACTCGCAGGTCTCGCCGTCGGGGTTGAGCAGGTAGCGCACCACGCCGATGATCCGCTCGTCCTCGCCTTCGGTCTGACCGCCGGCGGGCGCGCGCGCAGGATCCGGCGGCAGCACCGCGACCAGCGCGAGTTCGCGGTCGTAGTCGATCTGCGTGTAGCGCACCAGCATCCGCGGCGGCAGCTCGGCCAGCGTCGAGATGAAACGGAAGTAGCGGGTCTCGTCGGAGAGCGCTCGCATGAAGGCCTGCAGCCGGTCGGCGTCCTCGGGCTGGATCGGGCGGATCGTGTAGAAGCTGCCGTCGGGCGCGCTGCGCGACTGCGTCAGGTGCGCCGGGTAGGGCATGATCGCCAGGTGCGCGTGACGCGCCGCCTGCGCGCCGCCGCTGCGGTCGATCACCACGCGCGCATCGACCGCGATCACGCCGCGCTCGTCGACGATCACCGGGTTGACGTCCATCTCGGCGATCCAGGGCAGCTCGCAGACCATCTCCGAGACCCGCACCAGCAGGCGCTCGAGCTCGACGAAGTCGATCGCCGGCGCGCCGCGGAACTCGCCCAGGGTCTCGGCGACGCGGGTGCGCTCGATCATCCGCTGCGCCAGGAAGCGGTTGAGCGGGGCGAACTCGAGCGTGGTGTCGCGCACCACCTCGATCCGGGTGCCACCGGCGCCGAAGGCGATCACCGGCCCGAACACCGGGTCGCGGAAGACGCCGACGTAGAGCTCGCGCCCGAAGCGGCTGCGCCGCATCGCCTGGACCGTGACGCCGTCGATCCGCGCCTCGGGCTGGGCGCGGCGCACCGCAGCGAGGATCTCGTTGTACTGCGCGCGCACCTCGACCGCGTTGCGCACGTTCAGCACCACGCCGCCGACGTCGCTCTTGTGGGCGACGTCCGGCGAGCTCACCTTCAGCGCGACCGGGAAGCCGGTCTGCTCGGCGATCACGATCGCTTCGTTGGGCGAGCGCGCGATCACGGTGCGGCTGACCGGGATGTGGAAGGCCCCCAGCAGCGCCTTCGACTCCATCTCGGAGAGCACCTCGCGGTGATCGGCCAGCGCGCTCTCGATCAGCATCCGCGCGCCGTCCAGGTCCGGCGGCTCGAGCCCGGACAGCGAGCGCGGGGTCTGCTGCAGCAGCTGCTGGTTCTGGTGGAAGGTGGCGACCGTGGAGAAGGCGTCGACCGCGGTCTCCGGCGTGCGGAACACCGGGATGCCGGCATCGTCGAGCGCGCGCCACAGCGGGCGCATCGTCTGGTCGCCCATCCAGCAGGCGAAGACCGGCTTGCGGATCGCGCGCGCCGCCGCGATCACCGCCTCGGTGATCGCGGGCGCATCGGCGCCGGCGAAGGCCGAGAGCATCACCAGCACGCCGTCCACGCCGGGGTCCCTGGCGGCGGCGTCGAGCGCGGCGGCGTATTCCGCTGGTCCGGCGTCCAGGCCCAGGTTCAGCGGGTTGTGCACCATGACTGCCGGCAGCCGCTCGCGCAGCGCGGCGGCAGTGTCCTCGGTCGGCGAGGGCAGCGCGATGCGGTTCCACATCGCCATGTCGGCAGCGAGCACCGCCGGACCGTTGCCGTTGCTCACCACCGCCAGCCGGTTGCCCAGCGGCCACTTCCGGCCGGCCAGGATGCGCGCGGCGGTGAAGAGCTGAGTGAACAGGCGCACCTGCACCGCGCCGGCGCGGCGCAGCGCCGCCGAGTAGATCGCATCGCTGCCGCAGATCGCCCCGGAGTGCGTCAGCAGCCGGTGGCGCGCAGCGTCGTCGCGCTGGCCCTTGAGCACCACCACCGGCTTGATCGTCGCCAGCGCGCGCAGTGCGCTCATGAAGCTGCGCGACTGGCGGACCGCCTCCAGGTAGACCACCACGGACTTCGTGCGCGGGTCGGTGGTGAGGAAATCGAGCGCCTGCGCGATGTCGACGTCGGCCTCCGCCCCCAGCGACACCACCAGCGAGAAGCCGATCGCGGTGCCGCCGGCCCAGTCGAGGATCGCGCCGCCGAGCACGCCGGACTGCGACACCAGCGCAACGCTGCCCTCGGCCGGCAGCGGCCCCATCCGGCTGGCGTTCAGCCCGAGCGCCGGCCGCACCAGCCCCATCGTGCCGGGGCCGAGCATGCGCATCCCGTGGCGGCGCGCCAGCGCGGCCCAGGCACGCGCATCGTCGGCGCTGCAGCGCTCGGTGAGCGCCGCCACCGCCCGGCAGCCGAGCCGCGCCGCCGCATCGATCGCGGCGGGGATGCGGTCGTTGGCGATCGCGAGCACGCCGAGGTCGAAGCCCGGCTCCGGAGCAGGCGCGTCCTCGTCGAGCTGCCACACCGCGCTGCGGCAGCGCGCCTGCGGCAGCGCCTCGGCGATCCCGCGGGCCCACGCGGGCGCGGCCTCGCCCTCGAGCACCAACACGACGGAAGCGGGGTCGAACAGCGGCGCGAGATAGTGTCGCTGGTGCTGCATCGCTGCGATCAGCCGATGCCGACCAGGCTGCGCAGGTGCAGCTCGACGCAGCGCGCCAGCGAAGGCAGATCGTAGCCGCCCTCGAGCATCGACACCACGCGGCCCTGCGCGACCTCGTCGGCGACCTCGACGATGCGGTCGGTGACCCAGGCGTAGTCGGCGTCGGCCCAGCCGAGGTGGCTCATGTCGTCGTCACGGTGCGCGTCGAAGCCTGCCGACACGAAGATCATCTGCGGGGCGAAGCGCCGGATCGCCGGCAGCCAGTGGTCGATGACCGCGCTGCGCATCGCGTCGCCGGTGGAGTAGGCCGGCAGCCCCACGTTGAGCATGTTGGCCCCGCGCGGCACCGCGCCGCTGAAAGGGTACAGCCGCGACTGGAAGGTGGACACCATCAGCACCCGGTCGTCGCCGGCGAGGATGTCCTCGCTGCCGTTGCCGTGGTGCACGTCGAAGTCGACCAGCGCGACCCGCTCGAAGCCCAGCGCTTCCAGCGCGTGCCGGATGCCCACGGCGACGTTGTTGAAGAAGCAGAAGCCCATCGCCTGCCCGCGCTCGGCGTGGTGCCCGGGCGGGCGCACGTTGCAGAAGGCCCGCTGGAAGCCGCCCTTGCCGACCAGCTCGGTGGCCAGCACCGCCGCGCCGGCCGCGTGCAGGGCGGCTGTCCAGGTGTGCTCGTTCATCGCGGTGTCGGGGTCGAGGTGTACGTAGTCCCCGGCCGGCGCCTTCGCGCAGAGCTCGGCGAAGTAGCGGGCCTCGTGCGCCCGCAGGATCTGCTCCTCGGTGGCCTGCGGCGCCTCGAAGGACTCCATGAAGTCGAGCACGCCGCGCATCAGGAGACGGTCGGCGATCGCCGCGACCCGGTCGGGGCACTCGGGATGTCCCGCGCCCATCTCGTGACGCAGACTGCTGGGGTGCGAGATGTAGGCGGCCTTCACTGCGATCTCCCGGTTGAGGCTCCGCCCGGCCCGGTCAGAGGATCCGGTCGGGCCGAAGCGGCCCGGCGTCAGGCAGGCGGGCAGGTCGAGCCCGGAGCCCGGGCCAGGTCGACCGACCAAGCCGGGTGCGCTGCGCCGATGCCGCGGATTGTACCGGTGCGGCGCCGTGAGCCTCGGCCCCGCCCTGCCCAGCCCGCCTGCCGTGTCACCCCGGGGAAACGGTGGGTCCGGCTTCGACCTGGATCCCTGAGAGGGACGGCAGGGCATTACCATGCACGACCATGCGCGCCACCCTCGCCTGCGCCTCGTGGCTGACCACGAACCGACCAGATCATCCCCCGTTTGCCAGGCCCCGCACGCCGGCCCTCCAGAAGACCCACGACGATGACAGACAACACCACCGCTCCCACGAATGACGCAGCGGGGGAACTGCCCGCAAGGATCCAGCGCGGGAACATCTGGCGACTCGCCATCGCGCAGGCGCTGGCAGGGGCGAACGCCACCGTGCTCTTTGCGACGGGAGCGATCGTCGGCGACATGCTCGCGCCCAACCCCATGCTGAGCACCCTGCCCATCTCGATCTTCGTGGTCGGCATGGCGGCGTGCATCCTGCCTGCGGGAGCCATTGCCCGACACCACGGTCGTCGCGCGGTCTTTCTCCTGGGGACCGGCGCCGGCGCGCTGGCCGGGCTGCTGGGCATGCTCGCGGTGATCATCGGATCGTTCTGGCTGTTCTGCCTCGGCAGCTTCCTCGGCGGCAGCTACGCAGCGGTGGTCGCGACCTTCCGCTTCGCGGCGACGGACGGCGTGGCGCCGGATCGGCGTGCGCGTGCGCTCGCGCTCGTCATGGCCGGCGGCGTTGCGGCAGGGGTCGTCGGACCACAGCTCGTCACCCACACGATGAACCTGTGGCAGCCCTACATGTTCGCGGCCACCTTCCTGGCGCAGGGCGCTGTCGCGGCGGTGTCGGCCTTCATCCTGATGGGGGTCCGCCTGCCGATGCCCACGGCCGCCGAGGTGGCCGGAGGCAGGCCGCTGTCGATCATTGCCCGACAACCGCGCTTCATTGCCGCCGCGATCACCGGCGGGGTGACCTACATGCTGATGAACTTCCTGATGACGGCCGCCCCGCTGGCGATGCACATGTGCGGCCATCCGCAGGCGTCGGCCAACGAGGGAATCCAGTGGCATGTGATCGCCATGTACGGGCCGAGCTTCTTCACCGGAAACCTCATCAGACGCTTTGGCGCGGGCCGCGTGGCCGCCGTGGGGATCGTGCTCACAGGCCTTTCGGCCGCCGTCGGTCTTGCAGGAATCGAGGTCGCGCATTTCTGGGCAACGCTGATCCTGTTGGGCGTCGGCTGGAACTTCGGTTTCCTCGGGGCCTCCGCGATGATCCTGGAATGCCACCGTCCCGAGGAGAAGACACGGGTTCAGTCCCTCAACGACTTCATCGTGTTCGGCCTGATGGCCCTGGGCTCGTTCTCGTCCGGCGGGCTGCTCAGCGCGTATGGGTGGGACACGGTGCTGTGGGTGTCCTTCATTCCCCTGGCACTGGCCGTGGGGGCGCTGGCGATCGCCCTGGGAAGGAAGGCCGAGGCAGGATCCGGAGCTGTCCTGAGGTCATAGGAGGATGGGCAGGCGCCGGTCTCCTTCATGCCCGCCGCGCCGCGAACGCTTCGGCGCTCATGATCAGACCGGGAAAGTCCTCTCGCATGGCGAGAATGTCCGCATCGCCCGTGATCAGCGCATCCGCCTTGCCGACATATGCGAGCACCAGGAACACCTGATCCTTCTCGTCGCGGCAGACCGGCAGGTCCGGCGATGGCGCCGGAAGTTCCACCACATCGGTGTATGGCAGAAAGTCCGCGAGCAACTCCTGCTGTTCCAATCTCGACAGCTTGAACTCGGGATAGGCGAGGACACGCAGAAGTTCACTGGCCGTTTCCCGGCAGATCAACGGCTGCAACTGCTGGTGTTGCCAGGCGTGGCGCAGCCAGGCCAGGCGCCCGGCACTGAGGATCAGCGCCGACAGCACGATGTTGGTGTCGAGGACGACCCTGTGCATCACCGCCGTGCCCAGGCCACGGCATCCTCGACGTCCTGCTCGGCGATCCCGAGTTGCTCCAGTTTCTCACGCACGGCCTGGGCCTTCTGCACCCGCGCATGGGAGGCTCCCGTAAGCTTCAAAGTGCCTCTCCTGAATTCCGAGTGGGTCGAATCCGCGGTGTTCGGACCGCCGTCGCCGCGCCCGCGGGCACCCCGCGCGTCACCAGCCAGCCGGCGACACGCTGCTCGCGGCGCAGGTATCCACGCCAGGCACGGCCAGCTCCCCGGCTCAGCCGGTGGCTCCAGCGCCCGTTGTGCGTGTTGGTGGTCATGCTCATGTGCCTCGGCTTCAGTGGTGCCTCACCTCGGGGAGCGACCGGTCGTGGCCTGCCCTCCAGCATAGACCGCGATCAGGAGGGCGGGTTGCGGCCGGCAGAGCCGGGTTGGCTCGGGCCGCAGGTCGATTAGATTCTGAGCGATAAATTAAACCTTATGCTACTTTCCCTGCACGTTCTTGCAATGGCTCTAGGGGTCGATTGGATTCTGTGTTATTTTTATAGCATGAATGGAAATTCTCGGCACCAGGTAATCAAGCGACTGCAGGCGGGACTCCCCCGTGGGGCGCCGTTCGACCTTGCCACCCTGAGCCAGTTCGGGGTGTCGCCCCAGCTCGCCGCCCACTATGCCGACGGCGGGTGGCTCGTGCGCCTGGCCCATGGCGTCTATGCCTTCCCGAACGATGAGTTCGGGGTCTACGGTGCGCTGAAGTTCCTGCAACAGCGCGTGCCCGGCCTGCACGTCGGCGGCAAGAGCGCCCTGGCCCTGCAGGG
>CAUJHG010000030.1 GCA_963204785.1 Pseudomonadota bacterium
ATCGCGATGAAGTTCGTGGCCGTGCGGTATCCACGAGCGGCGCGCTTGGCCTGTTGCATCAATCCGTTCATCGCTTCCACGAATGCGTTGCTGCGGTGATCGAGCATGCCTCGCACCACCGCGGCCAACCGTTCACGCAGCATGGGCCTGTTGGGCGTCGCCATGAAATCCCTGCCGGTTGGCACTGCCTATGCGGTGTGGGTCGGGATCGGGATGGTTGGCGCCGCTGTTCTCGGGATTCTTCTCTTCGATGAGCCGGCGAACGCTTCCAGGATCATCAGTCTGCTGATGATCGTCGCCGGGATCATCGGGTTGAAGCTGTCGACGCCGGGCTGAGAGGTCGTCGAGGCCGGTGCGGCTTCGTGGAACGGGTTGGTTCAGGTGGCTGGCGGGTCGTCGGCTGCTTCATTCGCCAGGGATGCTGGCCAGTCTCATGCGCCGCGCATCCTTCGTATTGCACGCACTCTGGAGGGGATGACATGCGGGCTTCGCGCGGGAATCTGCTGCTCGTGATGGCCGTTGTGGTGGCGCTGCTGGCCATCTGGCTGCGGCCGGCAGACGAATTGGCCAAGCGGCAGGTCGAGGCGGGGCTGCAGCGCGCGCTGGTCACGTTTGCCGTCGCGCGCAGCCTGAACGGGGTTCTCAGCGCCGTCCAGAGCGCTTCGATCAACGTCGGGGTGGGCGTGAGCGGCTCCGTCAATCCGGGGGCGATTCTCGAGCCCATCGATGATCTCGTCGAGCAGTTCTCCTTGCTCGTGCTCGCGGCGAGCATCTCGTTTGCGGCGCAGCGCCTGCTCCTCGAAATCTCCGGTGCCTGGCCTGTGTCGCTGGCGGTGACGGCGGCGCTGGTGCTGTTCCTGGTCTTGCGTTGGCCCAACAGGTCTGCGCCGAACTGGCTTCCGAGGCTGACCCTGTTTCTCCTGTGCCTTCGTCTGACCGTTCCCGTGCTTGCCGTGGGCAGCGAGCTCACCTATCAGCTCCTTCTGGCGCGGCAATACGATCGGTCGCAAGCCGAGATCTCGAGGGCGGAACTGACCGAGGCGCCGGCAGACGCGGCCGAGGGTCCTGCGGAGAGAGTCCGGCGCTGGTGGGCGCAGAGCACGGACGCATCCCGGAAGATCCAGGCCATCAAGGCGCGCGCCGATGCGCTCGTGGTGCACGTGGTCAGGCTGGCCGCAGTCTTCGTCGTGCAGACGCTGATCCTTCCCTTGTTCTTCCTGTGGCTCGTGGTGCAGCTCTACCGCATCGTTCTTGGCGGCAGCAGACCTCCTTTCGGCGGCCTGCCACGCCTGAAGCCTGAAATCGACTCCCCGAATCCGGTTCGTCGATAGCAGCGCTCGATGGCCGACGGGTCGCGGTGGTTGCCGGGATGAAGCGTGTGACGAGGAGCACGGCAATCGCGTTCGCCGCAGCGCTCGCCGCTTTTCTCGCGTTGTGTGCGCTGTTCTCCGGAGCGCCCGACGACGCGGGGCTCCTGGCATGCCTCGATCCGGTGAGCGCGGTCGATGGTCTGGCCTTCGCGCTGGCCTTCGGCAGTGGAATGCCGGAGCAGATCGCGACGCCTGTGGCCGTCGCGACCCTGGCTCTTGCACCGCTTGCCGTTTTCGCGGGCGCACGCCGGGTGCTGCGGCGTTGCGACAGGTGAGTCGCTGTGCATGAGCCGCCGGTCGCATTCGACGCGGCGCGCATCGGGCCGCGGTCGCGGCGTTGTAGACTGGTGCGGTGCTCTGGGTGTGCACGAACGCACCGTCGCCCTCCCACGTCATCTGATCGTTCACACCCGAGGTGATCCCATGACTATTTCCACGGGAATGCATGCATCGCTTCTGGGCGTTCTCGCGTCCTCCCTGCTGATCGCTTGCAGCGCGACACCACCTGGCAATGCGGCGACGAGGACTCCGACAAAGGCAGCGACAAAGGTCGTGACGATTCCCAATCCTGCGTCGGAGCATTGCCTGGAAAGGGGCGGAAAGCTCGTGATCGTTCAGGGGGCTTCCGGGCAACGAGGGATGTGCCATCTGCCCGACGGGACGGTCGTGGAGGAGTGGGAGCTCCTTCGGCGCGATGAGGCGCCGAAGTAGGCGAGGACGCGGCGACCTCATCTGACACCCCGAGCGAGCATGCGATTCGAAGGCGTCATCCGGACCTGGGACGACGAGCGCGGCTTCGGTTTCATCGAGCCGGTGCTCGGCGGGCAGGAGATCTTCGTGCACGTCAAGGCCTTCCCGCGTGGGGCTGCGCGTCCGACAGTCGGGCAGCGGGTGAGCTTCGAGGTGGAAGTCGAGTCCCGAGGAAGGAAGCGGGCCTGCCGTGTTCAGCCCGTGCGTCCCGCGAGCCTGCGGATGAAGCAGCAGCGCGACTCGCCTGCGCAGTGGGGTTTTGCCACGCTCCTGGCAATCCCGGCCTTCCTCGTTCTGTACCTTGTGATCGGCATTCTGTGGCGGCCACCGTCCTGGTTCGGCTTGCTCTACCTGGCGATCAGCATCCTCACCTACCTGGCCTATGGCGTCGACAAGGCGGCGGCAAGGAAGGGTGCGTGGCGCATTTCGGAGAGCGCGCTGCACGGGCTGTCGCTCGCGGGCGGCTGGCCTGGCGCGCTCCTTGCGCAGCAGTTGCTGAGGCACAAGTCCAGCAAGCGCCAGTTCCGGACAGCCTTCTGGGCGACGGTGGCGGCGAACGTGGTGGCGTTCGTGTTCGTCTGCTCGCCGATCGGCGCGCCGCTGTGGGCTGCGTGGTGACCCGCGAACCCGGAGTGCGGCTGAACCTGTCGATGCGAAGTGGAACTGCTCATGCGATACCTACCCTTGCTTCTCTGTGCTGCCCTCGCGGGCTGCAACGAGCCCACGCCCTCCGGCACGGCCGGGAAGGACGCGGCGGGCTCGACCTCGACCCACGTGTTCCGGTGCGAGAGCGGGAGGTCCATCGAGGTGTCCTACCCGGACACCGACTCGGCGATCGTGGTCTACGAGGGCAGGACCTTTCGGATGAAGATCGCGGTGTCGGCCAGCGGCGCGCGTTACGTGGGCGAGGGCATGGAGTGGTGGTCCAAGGGGGCGGGGCCGGGGGCGGAAGGAAGCCTGTTCCGCGCTGACAGCGAGGCCGGGGGCTCAGGCGATGCGCTCGAGCTCTGTCGGGAAGTTGCGGGCCGATGAAGACCGAGCCGCCGCCGCACACGCAGCGCGCGGGCCCTGGATCGCCGGTTCCGCTTCGCGCGGCGAAGCGCCTGCGCACGGCCTCGTTCGGATGGACAATGCAGGCGCAGGGGCGTGGCCGGGCGTCGTGCCGGCCCGCCCGCTGCGGCGTTCAACGAGGAGGAGTCCAGCCCATGGCACTGCCCCACGCACAATCCGGACAGGTGATCGACGTCGGCCCGCTCGGCGGGCGCCTGGCCCAGGAGAAGAGCGTCGCGCTCTTCAAGTCCGCTGATCTCGAGCTGATGCGCCTGGTGCTGCCGGCGGGCAAGTCGCTGCACGAGCACCATGTTCCGGGGGACATCACGATCCACTGCGTCGAGGGGGAGATCGAGGTCACGACTGTGGGCGCGGCGGCGGTCCTGCAGGCGGGGCAGCTGCTCTACCTCGCGCGCGGCGTCGTCCACGGCGTCAGGGCGCTGCGCGACTCCTCGGCGCTGCTCACGGTGGCGCTGCGCCCCTGACGGCGCCGTTCGTGCGCATCCTGAAGGCCGGGGCGGTCTACTGGCTGCTGGTCTTCGGAGCCGGATTCGCGCTGGCCTTCCTGCGTGTCCCCGTGCTCGTGCCGCGGCTCGGGGTGCGCGCCGCCGAGCTGGTCGAGCTTGCGATCATGCTGCCGGTGATCCTGTGGGCGTCGCGTCGCCTTGCGCGCAGCCTGCCGGGGGCCTCGCGCGGGGCGCGCCTCGCGGCGGGGTTGGTCGCGCTGGCGCTGCTTGCCGTGTCCGAGACGGCGCTCGCCTGGCTGCTCGGCGTGCGCACCTTCGACGACTACCTCGCCGGGCGGGATCCGGTCTCGGGCTTCGCGTATCTGGTCTCGCTGACCATCTTCGCGCTGGCGCCGGCCGCGTGGAGCGCCAGGAGCGCGGGGCGCGTCAGGCAGGAGGGCGCCGGTTTCGGGTTAGCATCCGGCCCTGATCGAGTCGCCGGCGGGGCATCTGCAGCGCGCCGCGTCTTCGCCGGCAACGCAGTTCCAGCGTCCTGCGCCGGCACTCGAGGATCACATCCAGGTCCGCACCCGGCGGACGACCAGGGGAGAGAATGCGATGTTTCCAGCAGGCGTGACGGTCGAGGAGTTCACCACGCCGGATCCGATCACCGCGGACGAGAAGATGACCATCGACGATCTCCAGCGTCTGATGGACCGGCACGGAATCCGTCACCTGCCGGTGGTTCGCGGCGAGACGGTGGTCGGGGTGATCAGTGATCGCGACGTGCGCCTGCTCTCGGGCCTGAGCGTCGCGGAGAAGTACCAGGTGCGCGCCGTCGACATCATGGCGCAGGATCCGCTGACGGTGACCGCCAGCGCGCAGCTGGGCGAGGTTGCTTTCGCGATGTCGGAGAAGAAGGTCGGCAGCGTGATCGTCAACGACGCGGATGGGCGCTTCCTGGGCATCTTCACGGTCACCGACGCGCTCAACGCGCTGGTCGAGATCCTGCGCCGGGGCATCGCGCCGGCAGTGCGCGCGGGCTGATCCGCGCCCGCGATGGACCTGCACGCCTGGCTGCTGTATCTGCTCAGGGCGATCGGGCTGTCGCTGTCGCTGTCGCCGGGGCCGAACGGGCCGCTTGCGCTGACGCACGGGGCGCTGCACGGGCGGCGCAAGCCGGCCAGCCGCGCAGCGGATGGTCGCTGTCCCGGCAGGAGGCGCTCTCGCCGCTCAGCAACCCGAAGGGGATCCTCTTCTTCGCGGCCTTCCTGCCGCAGTTCATCGATCCGGCGCGCAGTGCAGCCAGGTGGTCCCGTTCCTGATCATGGCCGGCGCCTGCGCGCTCATCGAGCTCGTCACGGAGATGCTGATCGCCAGCGCGGCGCATCGGCTCAGCGCCTGGCTTGCGCGGGTGGGGCGCAGCTTCAGCAGGGCCTGCGGCGGCGTGTTCGTGTCGATCGGGGCGCTGTTGCCGGTGCGGGCTTGACCCGGTGCGCTGCGGGGGCGGAACATCGTCGATGGATGAGGTTCGAGGGCCGCGCATCCCGGCTCGACGGCGCGCGTCGCGCATGACCGGGGCGTTGCGGCGGCACCGACGGAGGTGTGGGCATGCAGGTCAGGCTGAAGAGGGCTTACGAGGCCCCGGAGGATTCGGATGGTCAGCGGATCCTGGTCGACAGGCTCTGGCCGCGCGGTGTCTCGAAGGACGAGGCTCGGATCGATCACTGGCTGCGGGACGTGGCGCCTTCCAGCGAGCTGCGCAAGTGGTTCGGTCACGACCCTGCGAAGTGGGCCGAATTCCAGCGGCGCTATGGCGAGGAGCTGAAGGACAGCCCGGCCCTGGCGCAGTTGAAGGAGCTTGCCCGCAAGGGCAGGCTCACCCTGGTCTACGGGGCCAGGGATGAGCTGCACAACCAGGCGGTCGTGCTTGCGGGCCTGATCGACCGGCCTGGCTGACTCAGAGCAGTTCGGCGCGCAACTGCTCGGCGCTCCTGGGCGAGAGCAGGCCGGGTGGCACGTCGAACACGGTCAGGGCGCCGTGCCTGCCCATCCGGTGCAGCCGGTGCACCGCACGTGCGTAGGCGACGAGCACGCTCGAGGTGAACTCCGGATTGCTCGCCAGCGTGAGGCCGTACTCGATCAGCTCGGCGTTGCCCTTGCCGGTGACGCCGCTGCGGATCACGAAGCCCCCGTGCGGCATCGCTGCGTGCTCGCGGCGCAGCGTCTCGGCGTCGACGAAGGTGACCGTGGTGTCGTACTCGTCGAAGTAGTGCGGCATCGTGACGATCGCCTTGCGCACCGCCTCGGCGTCCGCGCCATCCTCCAGCACGACGAAGCATTCGCGGGTGTGCTTCTGGCGCGTGGTCAGCGTGGGGCGGGTGCCGCTGCGCACCTGAGCCACTGCTTCGGGCACCGGCACCGTGTACTGCACGCCGGCGGCCACGCCGGGGACCCGCCGGATCGCGTCCGAGTGACCCTGGCTCACGCCCTTGCCCCAGAAGGTGTAGGTGGTGCCTTCGGGCAGCAGGGCTTCGCCCATCAGGCGGTTGATGGAGAAGGTGCCCGGATCCCAGCCGGCGGAGATCAGCGCCGTCCTGCCAGCCGGCGCCGCGACCGCATCGACCGCGGCGAAGTACTCGGGAATGCGGGCGTGGGTGTCGAAGCTGTCGACGATGTTGAACGACCCCGCCAGCTCCGGGCCCTGGCGCGGAAGGTCCTCCTTCGAGCCCCCGCACAGGATCAGCACGTCGATGCAGTCCGCGTGGCCGGCCAGCGCGGCCATCGGGTGCACGGGGGTTGCGGCCTTCATCGGCCGGATCTGGCCGGGGTCGCGGCGCGTGTAGATTCCCGTGAGGGTCATGTCGGGGCAGCGGGTGAGGGCGGCTTCCACGCCGCGTCCGAGATTGCCGTGACCGGCAATTGCGATTCGAATGGGTTGCCCCATGATGATTCCTGTGTGCTCGAGGTTGGCGTAGGCCCGTCGTCGGGCACTGCCCGGGAGCACGCACCCCGACGGAGACCGAGCATCATACGCCCGCGCCGCCGGGCTCGCGCAGCCGTCTGCAGGGTGGCCGGCGCCTCGCGTGCGGCGCGCGCCTGTCCAGGTTTCAGCGCCCGGCGCTGTCGGAGAACAACTGGATCACCGCGACCCCGGAGATGATCAGACCCATTCCGATCAGTGCCGCCAGGTCGAGCTTCTGGTCGAAGAGCGCCCAGCCGATGCAGGCGATCAGCACGATCCCCACTCCCGACCAGATCGCGTAGGCGACCCCCACCGGAATGGCCTTCAGCGCCAGCGAGAGCAGGTAGAAGGAGATCATGTAGCCGATCGCGGTGACTGCGCCGGGCACGAGTCGGGTGAAGCCATCCGACGCCTTCAGGGCGGTGGTGGCGATCACCTCGCTGACGATCGCGGCGGCGAGGATCAGGGTGCTCGATTGCATGGCGCGGGATCCGGGACGTGAGGATGCGGCGATGATGCCATCGGGCGGCGGTGCGATCCGCACGGATTGCGTATTGCGGGCGTATGCTCGTCGGGGCCGGGTTGCGCCACCTGGGAGGTGGCCACACCCTTCACAGGAGAGCCCATGATCACCGCTATCGTCGAATTCAGACTCCCCCAGCCGATGAGCCTCGCGCAGGCGAAGGAGACCTTCCTGGGCACCGCGCCGAAGTACCAGGGCATGCCAGGGCTGATCCGCAAGTACTACTTCCTGTCCGAGGATGGATCGAAGGCTGGCGGCATCTACCTGTGGCAGTCGCGCGCGGATGCCGAGCGGGTCTACTCGGACGAGTGGAAGGCCTTCGTGCGCGGCAAGTACGGCAGCGACCCCTCGCTCACCTACCTCGAGTGCCCGGTGGCGGTCGACAACCTCTCGCACGAGATCATCTCCGGGTGAAGCCGGGCGCGGCTCCCGCCATCGAGAAGGGCCGGCTCGCCGGCCTGCAGGACGGCGCCTACAGCATTGCAATGACGCTGCTGGTGCTCGACCTGAAGCTGCCCGCACTGGGCGTGCAGTTCGGCGATGCCGCGCTCTGGTCGGCGCTGATCGCGCTCTGGCCGAAGCTGCTGACGTGGCTGCTTTCGTTCTGGGTGCTGGCGCTGTTCTGGGCTGCGGACGCGCGGACCTTGGCGGCAGTCGAGGTGATCGATGGTTTCCTGCTTCGGCTCGGGCTGCTGCGGCTTGCGCTGGTGAGCCTGGTTCCGTTCTCCACCACCCTGATCGGGGAGCACGGCGACCGGGTTCCGGCTGCTGCGGTGTACGCCGCCCATCTGCTCGCGCTGGCAGCCACCCAGGCCGTCCGCCACGGATATCTGCACAGGCGCCCCGCCGTCGCCTGCTGGCCCGATCCTTCGGTGGCGGCCGATGCTGCGCTCCAGGCCCGCGTCACGCTCGTGTGCGCGGCGGTGGCGTTCGGCTTCGCCTTCGTGGCGCCGGGCTACAACATGTTCGCGCTGCTGCCGGTGCTGTTGCTGCGCCTGTTCCGCAGGCGTTGAGCGCCGAGGGCAGGGGCTGCGACTGCCTTGCGAGGCCTCGCGGGCTCAGGCGATCGACCAGCGCCCCTCGACCGCACGCACCCTGCCGTCGTCGCGCAGCTTGTGCAGGTGGGCGGTGAGCGAGCGCAGCGCCCAGCCGTGCAGGTGCGCGGGGGTGTCGTCGTAGGCCCTGGGCACCAGCGCGGCTGCCTCGGCGGGGCCGAGCGTGCGCACCGCTTCCTCGACCTTCGCCTCACGCTTCAGGCGGTGCTCGATCAGCGCTGCGATGCGTTCGCGCGGGCTGTCCATGACGAAGCCGTGGCCCGGCGTGAGCCAATGGAGATCCATCTCCATCAGCTCGCGCAGCGAACGCAGGTAGGCGCCCATGTCGCCGTCGGGCGGGTTGATCACGACGGTCGAGCCCTGCATCAGATGATCGCCGGTGAACAGGGTCTTCTCCTGTTCGAGCAGGAAGCACAGGTGGTTCGAGGCGTGGCCCGGCGTGTGGATCGCGCGCAGCGTGGTCTCGGACCCGATCTCCAGTCGCTCGCCGCCCTGCAGTTCACGGTCCGGTGCGAATCCCTGGTCCTGGTTGGCGGGGTGGCGCGCAAGCTGGCCGAGCACCTGGGCGCCGGTCTTCGACTTCAGCCGTGCCGCGCCGGGTGAGTGGTCGATGTGCGTGTGGGTGGCCAGGATCCAGCGGATCGGCCCTGGCGCACACGCCAGGAGCCGGTCGACATGGGTTTCGTCGTCCGGGCCCGGGTCGATCACCGCCCAGGCGCTGCCGTCGGTCGCGCCCACCAGATAGCTGTTGGTGCCCGGGCCGGTCATGACGCTCGGGTTGGGCGCGGTCACGCGGATGATGCGCAGCGAAAGCCGTACCGCCCGGCCGGGAACGATCTCGTAGGAGCTGGTGCCGTGCCCCATCGGATCGAGCATCCCGATCTCGGCCCAGGGGGCGTCTGCTGGCCCCAGCGGCTGCATGCCGTGGCGACCGGTGCCCACGCGCGGCACCTTCAGCGCCACGCGGCGCGGTGCGTGCAGATGATCGAACAGCTCGGCCACCGAGCCGAAGCGCGACATCGTCTCGAGCGTGGTGCGCGTGGGCGTGAGCATCTTCATCGCGTCGCCCCGGGCGAGCGCCTCGCCGGGGCGCAGCCAGAGGTGCTCGACGATCTCGACCCCGTCGTGTGCGCTGATCTGCGCCGGGGGCGCCTGCACGAAGAAGAAGCGGGCGTCCCAGCGCTTGGGCCGCACCCCCGGTGTGACCCAGCGGGTGTGATAGGCGAGCCGGTCGGCTGCGAGCCGTAGGCCGAAGGTCCGGCACAGCTCGCCCAGCGTGCGCTCGCCGCGGTGCACCGGCATGCGCCAGGCCTGCAGCGCGGCGCCCAGCTCGCCCGCCGTGGAGACCATCTCGCCGCGGGCGTCGTAGGCCAGCAGCAGGCCGGCTTCCTCGAAGCACTCGCGGATCGCGGCGACGTGGTAGTCCAGCCCGCGGGACTGCACTCCGAGCTGGCCGCTGGCAGCGGAATCGTCGATGCCTGCGCACAGGCCGTGCCACTCGCTGTCACGGTCCTCGAGCAGGCCGCCGGGAAAGACCCAGGCGCCGCTGGCGCGGTCGCCGCGCTCGGCACGGCGCAGCATCAGCGCCTCGGGGCCGCCAGGGGCGTCGCGCACCACGACCAGGGTGGCTGATGGCCGTGCCGGGGAGACCGGCGGGGCG
The DNA here is from genome assembly GCA_963204785.1 of Pseudomonadota bacterium. Lineage (GTDB taxonomy): Bacteria > Pseudomonadota > Gammaproteobacteria > Burkholderiales > Burkholderiaceae_E > Quisquiliibacterium. The sequence continues at coordinate 9,820 of CAUJHG010000030.1, forward strand.
TCGTATCCGGTGTTCTGCATGGCTCGTCGTCCTCGGATGATGTCGGGGACGATACCGGAAACGCGTGCCCCCGTATGTCGTTACTCATGGCGGCTGGAGGCAGGAATGCCGACCGATGTGCGTGGGTCGCTGCACCACACGCGCTGTGGCCGTGTGCTGACGGTCCATCACGTGTCGACATCGCGCCGCGGGAGCGTTAGTGTCGCCCGTTCCCGGCTGAGGTCCTGTCGATGCGCAACGTCTCCACCGCAAGCACCGTACCAGTCGAGGTATGGCTCTCGGGCCTGCTGACCGTGGCATTGTTCGCCGGGCTCACCTGGTACCTCGCCCCCTTGCACCCCGGAGCGCTGGCGCTGCAGCTGGCGTGGTCGCCGCGTGCCTTCGGGGAGATCATCCACCTCTGGTCCGAAGCGGATCTGGCGCGCTACCGGAACCATCTTCCGGTGGATTTCGTGCTGCTGGCCGCCTACGGAACCTTCGGCTACCTGGTCGGGGCGCGCACGACCCTGTTTCGCGGCGCGGGCGCCAGGTACCGGCGGGTCGCCACCTGGGTGCTGCCGATGGCCGCGCTCTCCGATGCCCTGGAGAACGCGCTCCACTGGTGGCTGACCGAAACGCCCCGCTTCGGGGTGCCGCTGGTCTACGCGCTGTCGGCCGGCTGTGCCTGGCTCAAGTGGCTGCTGGCGATCGGCTTCCTGCTGCTGGTCGCCAGCGTGCTGGTGCGCGAAGAGGGGTGAACGCGCTCAGCGCGCCTTGAAGCTGCCGGGCTCGCGCGCCGCGACCGAGCGCTTGCCTTCCTCGTGATCCTCGGTGCGGGCCAGCCAGCTCTGCTCGGCGCCCTCGCGATCGGTCTGTGCCTCGACCCGGGCGGCCATCTCGCGGCGCAGGGTCAGCCGTGTGGACTGGACCGCCAGCGGCGCGTTGACCCCGATGGCGCGCGCGAACTTGAACGCCTCCTCGCGCAGCGACTCGGCCGGCACCAGCCGGTCGACCAGGCCCCAGCGCAGCGCGGTCTCGCCGTCGATGCGGTCGCCGGTCATGAACATCTCGGCGGCGCGCTGCTCGCCCATCAGGCGCGGCAGCGTGTAGGTGAGCCCGAAACCGGGATGGATGCCGAGCTTCACGAAGTTCGCGGCGAAGCGGGCCTCCGGCGACGCGAAGCGGAAGTCGGCGAACACCGCCAGGCCGAGGCCGCCGCCGATCGCCGGCCCTTGCACGACGGCGATCACCGGCTTCTTGTTCGCGAACAGGCGCACCGCCTCCTCGTAAAGCGGGTTGCGCCCGCGCGGCGTGGAGCTGTCCAGCACCGAGGCCTGGCCCTTGGCGAAGTTCGCCCCGGCACAGAAGGACTTGCCCTGCGCGCACAGCAGGACGACCCTCGCCTCGGGCGTCTCGTCGATGTCGGACAGCGCGTCGGCGATGTCGCGGATCAGCGCGTGGTCGAAGAAGTTGTGCGGCGGACGCTGGATCTCCAGCGTGACCACGTGGTCCTGCATGCTGGCGGCGACGTCGCCGTAGCGGTCCTTGAACATCGGTCGATTCCTCGTGTTTGCCGGACGAGGGCGTGCACAGCGCTTCAGCCGCCCGTTCGGCACTGCTTCAGGTAGTAGGCAGCCGCGTCCTGGGCGTTCATCTCGGCCACGTAGGCAAAGCGCACCGCACCGGGCAACTGCCGCTCGAAGTATGCCGCGTGCTCGCGATCGACGATTCCGTCTTCGAAGGTTCGGGTGGAGAGGGCGCCGACGGCCTGGTCCAGGGGCATCCCCTGCTGCTTCAGGGCGACCGTCTGCCCGACCCGTGCGGCAAGCGCCTGGCAGGGCGCCACCGGTCCGAAGCTGGCAGTGGCCAGCGAGGCCCCGCCGAGCACGAGGGCACCGAACAGTGCAAGCCCTCGTGCCGAGGGTCCGCGGGGGACGCGGCGTCCTGCGATGGAATGCATCGGCGTTTCCCTCTCGTAGGGCAGGCGTTGCGAGGAGTTTCCAGAGCACGCGCCGCAGGGTCAAGACGTGGGCGCAGCATTGCGTGTCGCGTTACCAACACCCCGGCGGGCCGGAGTACAGTCGAACGCGTGCTGTCCGGCAGCAGGAGAGGTGCGGGAGGGATCGCGTGATGCGTGGGATGCGGGGTGGCGAGGGTGCTCCAGGATCGGGTTCGCGGGCGGACCCGTGCGCCGGTGATCGGCAGGGGGATCAGCGCGTCAGTGCCAAGCGAAGAGAGCGCGATGCCCGGATCCGCTCGCTCGACGAGCAGATCGCCGAGCATCTCGAGATCGCGCGCCAGACCGGGGAGCTGCGCAGCGCTCCCAGCTATGGCAAGCCCCTTGCCGACATGGAAGGCTGGGCCGAGACACCGATGGAGTTCCGCCTGCCGTTCAAGGTGCTGCGCAACGCGGGCATCGTTCCGCCGGAGATCGAACTCTTCCATCGCCGGGCCGCGCTGCGCCAGGAGCTGACGCGGTGCAGTTCGCAGGAGGCACGGCGGGAGGTGGAGGCGCGGCTTGCCGAACTGGAACAGATCATCTCGCTGCGGCTGGAATCGCTGCGCGTGACCGGATCGGTCTGATCCGCTGCAAGCGGCCCAGCCTGGGCTGCGTGTCCGCAGTGCGGCGCCACGGTGTGCGACTGGGGTGCGCTGGCCTGGGGCAAGGCAGCGTCGGCGTGCCGGAACCGGGTCGGGTGTGCTTTCGCGCCCAACCGCAATCGGGGAAGATGAGCGCTCCTTTCATTCGACGGGGGCACTTCCCATGGCACGCGTGCGTTGCATCACCGAGATGGGCATGGGTGTCGACGTCCATGGCCGCGACGCCACCAAGGCGGCGCGGCGCGCGGTTTCCGACGCGATCCGGCACAGCAGTCTCGGTTTCTTCAGGATGCTCGGCAAGACGCCGCACGACATGTTCGTCGACGTCACGATCGGCGTGCCGGACCCGTCGGCGGTCGACACGAAGGCGGTGGCTGCGGAGTTGCCCTACGGCACGGTCACGGTCACCGCAGTGCGGGGCGGGCTCGAGATCCCGTCGGACCACGGCGGCGACCCCATCCTGATCGCCAACGCTGCGGTGCTGGTGAGCCTGGACGACGGCAAGGGGGCAGGGGCATGACGCAGGACAGCCCGATCTTCTTCACGCGCTCGCGCGTCGAACTGCGCGCCGCCGGTTTCGATCCGCAGCGTGCCGGAAATGCGAACACGGTGGTCACGATCGCGGCGGCGTGGACCAACGCGCACCGCTGCAACAATCGCGTGCGCCAGCTCGCAGACCTGCTCGTCGACCTCGTCGGCCAGCGTGGCGGACAGGGCCTGGTGGTCGGCGCCCCGGCGGTGTCCGATGCGCTCACCCAGGGCACGCCGACGGCCGGCTACAGCCTGGTGTCGCGCGACACCGTGGCCGACTGCTTCGAGATCGGCCATCACGCGCACCACGGCGATTCCATGATCGTGATCTCCGGCTGCGACAAGACCGGCGCCGCTGCGCTGATGCCGCTGGCGCGCACCAACGCGTTCGGTCTGGTGCTCTACCCAGGGACCGCGTCGCCGGGGGCGGTGTCCTTCGAACCGTGGGCGAGCAAGGGAACGAACATCACGATCATGGACTACGCCGAGGCGCGCGCCGCGCACGAGGCCGGGCGCATCACCACCGATGCCTACCTCGAGATCGAGCGCAACGTGATGCCCGGCAGCGGCACCTGCGGTGCGATGTTCACCGCGAACACCATGAGCACGATCGCCGAGGCGATCGGGATGATGCTGCCGCGCGGGGCCTCGCACGCAGCCGACTACCGCGCGGGCAGCGACCTGCACGCCGACGTGCGCGCGCAGGCGTGCGCCTCGGTGGATGCGCTCTACCGGCTGATCGCGGCCGGAATCCGTCCGCGCGACATCATGAGCGTGGCGGCCTTCGAGAATGCGATCGCCACCGCCTACGCGATGGGTGGCTCGACCAACATGTACCTGCACCTGCTCGCGATCGCCCGCGAGGCGCAGGTTCCGGTGACGATCGAGCGCATCCAGGCGGTCGGTGAGCGCATCCCGCTGATCTGCAACCTGCAGCCCCACGGCCCGTATGCGATGGCGGCGCTGCACGCGATCGGCGGCGTGCCGGTCGTGATGAAGGAGCTGCTGCGCCACGGGCTGCTGCACGGTGACGTGATCACCGTCACCGGCCGCACGCTCGCCGAGAACCTGGCCGAGGTGCCGACGCTCGAGGAGCTCGGTGCGCAGGACGTGGTCTTCCCGGTGACGGCGCCGATCGCGCCCGCCAACAATCACATCAGCGTCGTGCGGGGCAACATCGCGCCCGAGAGCTGCGTGCTGAAGCTCTCGGGCAAGACGCTCGAGAGCGGCCGGTTTCGCGGCCCTGCGCGGGTCTTCGACTCGGAGGAGGACACCATGGCGGCGATCCGGGCCGGCGAGATCCGGCCGGGAGACGTGGTCGTGGTGCGCAACGTCGGTCCGGTGGGCGCGCCCGGGATGCCGGAGATGGTCATGCTGACCATCCAGCTGCAGGGCCGGGGCCTGGGCAGGGAGGTGGCGCTGATCACCGACGGGCGCTTCTCGGGGGTGTCGCACGGCATCCTGATCGGGCACATCTCGCCGGAGGCTGCGCGTGGCGGCCCGCTCGCCGCAGTGCGCGAGGGCGACATGATCGTGATCGATCCGGCAGCGCGGACGCTGGACGCGGAGCTCTCCGACGAGGAGATCGCGCGCCGGATGGCGGACTGGACTCCCCCGGCGAAGCTGGCGCAGTTGCGGCCGGGTTCGGTGCACCACAAGTACGTCCGGCTGGTCTCGTCGGCCCACTACGGCTGCGTGCTCTGACCGGGCACGGGTGCGCCGGGTTCAGCGCGCGTTGGCTGGCGCCTGCTGCGGCAGCAGCGACCCGCGCCAGCCGAAGGTGATCGCGCCGGCCAGCACCAGCCCGGTGGTCTGCATCAGGCTCACGGTCGCCTGATAGCCGAGCACGGGAATCAGCGCCCCTGCCAGCAGCATCCCTAGGGGCAGCGGGTAGATCGCGAGCATGCGCACGCCCATGATGCGACCGCGCAGGCTCGGTTCGGTCGTGCGCAGCAGCAGGATCTGCAGCGCGATCATGCTCAGGCTCTGCGCGGCGCCCGCGCAGGCGAGCAGCGCCATCGCCACGCCCGGAGCGGGCGCGTGCGCGAAGGCGAGCAGGCTCAGGTACCAGAGCGCCGCAGCGCCCATCATCGAGCGGGCCGGGCGCAGGCGGGGCCCCAGGGTGGTCGTCAGCAGCGAGCCGAGCAGGGCGCCGCCGGCGTAGCTCGCCACCAGCCAGCCGAGCCCCTGCTGGTCCAGGTGGAACACCTCGCGCGCGACGTAGGGGAGCAGTCCGATCGTGATCGGGTAGGCGGTCAGGTTGACCAGCGCAGCGAGGCTCATTCCCGCCAGCAGCTGAGGCGCCCGCCAGACGCAGACCAGCCCCTCGCGCAGATCGCTCCACGGCGAGGGCCGGCTCTGCGCGACCTGCGGGTCGGCGGCAGCCCTGCGCCCACCCTCGACCTTCAGCGTCAGCGCCATGCCGAGCAGGTGCAGGGCCGTGACCAGCAGGTAGGCCTGGGTCATTCCGAACCAGGCCATCAGTCCGGCGCCGGCGAGGGCGCCGCCGATCTTGGCCGAGTCCATCGTGGTGCGGGCGATTCCCATCGCAGCGGCGAGGTCCGCAGGGTCCACGGTGGCGCCGACCAGCGCGGTGCGCATGCCGATGTCGCTGGGGCGCACAAGCCCGCAGACCGCGGCCACCGCGAGCACCGCCCAGGGGTCGAGCCGCCCGGTCGACGCGAGCAGCAGCAGGGTGGCTGCGCAGCAGGCATAGGCCAGGCGCATCGCTGCCAGCAGGTTGCGCAGGCCGATGCGGTCGCCGATCGCGCCCAGCAGCGGCGACACCAGGGTGCCGACGTACTGCAGCGCGCCGAAGACCGTGAGCAGCAGGACCGAGCCGGAGGCGCTCAGCACGTACCAGCCGAGCACCAGCGTCTCCATCTCGAGCGCCCATGCGGCGCACAGGTCGGCCGGCCACTGATAGCGGAAACTGCGGCTGCGAAAGGGCCGCAGCGCGGCGATCACGCGTGCGCTCCCGGGTCGGACTGCCGGGCTGCGCCCGGATGGGCCGACCGGGCGGGAGTGACCGGCATCGTGGGCGGCAGGCAGGGCAAGGGCGGCACCGGGAAGTTGTCGTCGACGCGCAGCCTCGGCGCCTGCGCAGTCGGCTAGTCCTTGAAGTAGCAGGTCTGGTAGGTGGTGGCGAGCAGCTCACCCTCGGGCGTCCACAGTTCCCCGGCCTGGTCGGTGTAGCCGTTGCGGATCTGCAGTCCGCGCGCCACGCCGAGCAGTTCGCGACTGCCGTGCGCTGCGAGCATGGCCGTGTCGGCGTGGTAGTAGTTGGTCATCGAGACCGTCGCGAAGGGCGTCCACTTCGGCCGACGCAGGAACAGGCGCCCGGGAATGAAGGCGTCGCACAGCGCGGTCAGCGAAACGAAGTCCAGCGGGCGCGGCGGCGCATCGCGCATCCACATGATCGTCTCCGTGTCCGGGGCGGGGATCTTCGAGCCGAAGTTCGGAGCCCCCTTCACGAAGCGCATCTCGTAGCACCTGGTCCATGCGTGCCGTTCCAGCGCAGGAAAGCGTGGAATCGACGAGGCCGCAGGCGCGCTCGGGAAGCGGGCTTCGGTCGACGACCAGGATTCGCGGCGCAGCGCGAAGACCGCAGTCGCGGTGGCGACCGTCTCCTCGTCGCGCCCCAGTTCGATCAGCCAGTGCTGGGTCGAGCGCGTGGTGCGCACCGCGCGGGCCGACACGGTGAAGTCGCCGTCGGGCAGCGGTCCGGCGAAGTTCACCGTGAATGCGACCGGATCGCCCAGGCGGGCGGGGTGCACCAGCGCGGCCTGGATCAGGGTGGCCGCGATCGTGCCGCCGAAGGGGCCGACCATGTTCGCGTAGCTGGGTTCGGTGTGGCCGCGCCACAGGTTCTCGCCGATCGGCTCGAGGGCGGTCGCGAGGTCCAGAGGATGGGTTGGCTGGTTCATGTGCGGAACACCGCCATCTGGTGGGTGGCGGCGATCAGTTCGCCCTCGGGAGTCCAGATCTCGGCGGTCTGGTCGCTGAAACCGTTGCGGAACTGCAGTGCCCGCGCGGTGCCGAGCAGTTCGCGCTCGCCGTGCGCGGCCATCGTCTGTGCGTCCGTGTGGAAGTGGATGGTCAGCGACACCGTGGTGCCGAAGGATCCGGCATCCGGGCGACGGACGTAGATGCGCGGAAAGAAGGCGTCGCAGATCGACGTGAGCGACAGGTAGTCGAGCGGACGGGGCGGATCGTCGCGGATCCACATCGTGCTCACCGAGTCTGCGGGCGCCTGCGCCACGCCGGCCGGCGTGGGGCCGCCCCGGATGAAGCGCATGTCGTAGTTGTCCATCCACGGCGTCGTGCGCCCGGCCGGCAGCGGCTCGATCGCATCGAAGGGGGGCACCTGCGGGAAGACCGATTCGAGCGACGACCAGGTCGGGCGTCGCACCGCGAACACCGCGCTTGCGGTGGCGACGACCGCCTCCTGGGCGACCTCGATCAGCCAGTGCTGGGTCGAGCGGTTGGTGCGGGCTGCGCGTGCGCGCACCGTCAGTTCACCCTCGACCAGCGGCCCCGCGAAGTTGACGGTCAGCGCGATCGGCTCGCCCAGGCGCGCCGGGTGCAGCATTGCCGCCTTCAACGCGACTGCCGAGACGAAGCCGCCGAAGCTGCCGCCGACGTTGCGGTAGCGCAGCGAGGCGCGCCCGCGGAACCGGCCGTCGGGCAGCGGCTCGAGCGCGGTGTCCGCGTCAAGGGGGTGGAGCGCATCGGGCTGCGGGCCCGAAGGGGCGTCGGTGCGGGTCAAGGGGTTCGTCTCCTGCCATCGTGCCGGGGTGCGGCGATTGAATCACAGCGGATCGGCGCCCGGTGGCCGCCCCGCGGCGCGGTGCGTCCGAAAACGGGCATCCCGGCGATCGGGGCGTCGTATGCTTGTGTCTTCCCGCCGGAGCTTCCGGCTCAGCAGACACGCGAGGTTTCCCATGTCCAGGATCCAGGCGCGGCTCGACGCGCTCGGCCTGACGCTTCCGGCGCCGATGAAGGCGCCCGCAGGCGTCGTGCTTCCCTTCCGCTTCGTTCGTGTCACCGGCACGCGCGCTTTCGTCTCGGGACATGGTCCGTCGCAGGCCGACGGCTCGATCGCCGGGCCGCTGGGAAAGGTGGGGCGCGAGCTCACCCTGGAACAGGCCTGCCACAGCGCGCGCCTGACCGGTCTGGCGATCCTGGGCAGCCTGCAGCGCGAGCTCGGCGACCTGGACCGCATCGCCGGCTGGAACCGGGTCTTCGGGATGGTCAACTCGGCCCCCGGGTTCAACCGGCAGCCGGCAGTGATCAACGGCTTCTCGGACCTGATCCTCGAGGTGTTCGGCCCGGAGATCGGCGCGCACGCGCGCAGCGCGGTTGGAATGGCCGAGCTGCCCTTCGACATCCCGGTGGAGATCGAGGCCGAGGTCGAGCTGCGGCCCTGAAGGCAGGGCCCCGGCGCTGCCGCGCCAGGGGCCGCGCGGCAGCCTCAAAGGCCCCTGAAGACCGGCTCGCGCTTCTCGACGAAGGCGCGTGCCGCCTCGCGGTGGTCCTCGGTCTGGCCGCAGTGCACGTGGTGCGTGGCCTCGAGGTCGAGGCACTCGTCCGCCGTGCCGGCCATCGCGCGGTTGAGGTTCTCCTTCATGTACCGGTAGGCGACCGTCGGGCCTGCCGCGAGCCGCCGGGCGATCTCGCGGGTCCGCGTGGCGAGTTCCTCGGGCGCGCAGATCCAGTTGGCCAGCCCCAGGCGCAGCGCCTCCTCGGCGCTCACGCGCTCCGACAGGTAGTAGAGCTCGCGCGCCTTCGCCGATCCGACCAGCTGGGTGAGGAAATAGGTGCCGCCATAGTCGCCCGAGAAGCCGACCTTCGCGAACGCGGTGGTGAGGATCGCCGAGGTCGACATGACCCGCAGGTCGCAGGCCAGCGCCAGCGAGAAGCCGGCGCCGGCCGCAGCGCCCGGCAGCGAGGCGATCGTCGGCTTGGGCATCTGGAACAGCTTGCCTGCGGTGGCGCGCTGGTTCACGCGCTGGCGATGGATTGCCGCGTCGATCGTGTTGCTGCCGACAGTGCCGTCGCCGCGTGCGGCCATGCCCTTGACATCGCCACCGGCGCAGAAGCCCTTGCCCGCGCCGGTGAGCACGATGCACTTGACCTCGTGGTCGAGCTCGGCGGCCGCGAGCTGCGCTGCCAGCGCCTCGTTCATCGCGCGCGACATCGCGTTGCGCGCCTCGGGCCGGTTCAGTGTCAGCGTCAGCACGCCCTCGTCGAGCTCGGCGAGCAGATCCTGGGTGCCGGTGTCGATGGTGCGCGATGCCATGTGCGGTCTCCTGTGGGTGGTTCGTGTCGTGAGGTGAGCGAAGGCGTGCCGCCGCCGCGGCGAAGGTCTCAGCGCGGCGGTTCTGGCGACGGGTGCCCAGCGATACGATAGCAGCCGCCGCCCCCGGTCTTGGCCCGGTACATCGCCGCGTCGGCGTGGCGGATCAGCTCGTGCGGACTGCTTCCGTGCTCGGGAAACAGACTCACGCCGACCGACATCCTGACCTCCAGCGACTGCCCGCGCCAGACGATCGGTGCGCATGTGCTCGCCAGTATGGCCTCGGCCACGCGCACGACGTCGTTCGGGGATCCGACGTCGGTGAGGATCACCAGGAACTCGTCGCCGCCCAGGCGTGCGACCAGGTCGGATTCACGAACTGCCGCACGCAGCCGGCGCGAGACGCTGCACAGGAGCGCGTCGCCGGCCTCGTGGCCGAGCCTGTCGTTGACCGGCTTGAAGCCGTCGAGATCGACGAACATCACCGCAACGCCCTGGCGCTGACGGCGCGCCTGTGCCAGTGTGTGCGGCAGGAACTGGTTCAGGTGCAGGCGGTTGGGCAGTTCCGTGAGCGGATCGTGCAGCGCGAGGAACTCGATCCGCTGCTGCGCGGCCTTTCTCGCGGAGATGTCACGCACCACCACCATCCGATGCCCGTCGTCCTGCTGCCACATGTAGCGGCCCTCGAGCTCCACCGGGATGCGGCGACCGTCGCGATGGAAGATCTCGGCCTCGTAGGGTTCCTCGTCGAGCGCCTGGATTCGCTGGGCGACCTGCGCACGCCATTCCGGACACACGAACCCGATGGTCTGGCGTCCGATCAGATCCCCGATGGCGTAGCCGGTCAGCCGCAGCAGGGCATCGTTGGCGTCGACGAACACCCCGTCGCGGTGGAAGAGGATGCCCTCGCTGCTGGCCTGCATGAACTTGCGCAGCCGCTCCTCGCTTTCGCGGATGTGGCGCTGCGCGACCCATCGATCGGTGATGTCGTTGATCAGGACGAAGGCCCCGAGCTGGTGGCCGTCGTCGTCGAAGTGGGGCAGAAGGTCGACCTCGATCACCCGTTCGGTTCCGTCGGGGAGCGTCTGCGTGCGCACGTAGTGCTCCTCGCCTCCGGCGAGGACATTGCGGACTTGCGGCTCGATCATCTCCCAGGCCTGCGGGCCGATCACTTCGCGCACGGTCTTGCCGAGGATGGTCTGTGGCGTCCAGCCGTTGTACTGCGCGTAGCGCCGGTTGGCGAAGCGGCAGCGCAGCGTGTCGACCTCGTAGTAGGCCATAAGCGCCGGGACCGAATCCGCCACGAGACGCAGCAGCGAGGCGGTGACGGTTGCAGTGTCGGGCGATCCTTGCTCGGCCATCGGGGTGATCCTGCCTTCGGGGAAGCGGAAGCTGGGAGTCGCTACGAAGGATCGTACCCGAGGCGGTGTCCGGGAGGAACCGATCGGAATCCCGATGGCTGGATCCGGGCGTGCGGGGGCTCGACGTCTGAAGTAGGATCGCAGGATCGCCGCGTCAGGGATGGTCGATGCGGGCCGGCTCGCCTGCACGAGGAGCCGGGATTCACCGATGCGGGCAAGGCTCGCCAGGAAACCGCATGTCCGCCACCGGCTCCGATCGATTCGCCGTGCCTGCCGACCACGCCGAGCGGCGCGCACGCACCAACCGGGTGGGGATCCTGTGGATGGTGGTCGCGATGACTGCCTTCATCTGCAACGATGCCGTGGTCAAGGGCGTTGGGCAGCGGCTGCCTGCGGCGCAGATGATCGTGGTGCGCGGCGTGATCGCGATCTCGCTGATCCTGCTGGCTGCCTGGCGGATGGGGGCGCTGCCGCGGATCGCCGACACGATGCGTGGCTGGGTCCTGCTCAGGGCGGGCTGCGAAGGCGTGGGGACCTTCATGTACCTGGCTGCGCTCTTCCAGCTCCCCTTGGCCAATGCGACCGCGATCAACCAGTCCTCGCCGCTGTTCATCGCGGTGCTGGCGATGATCTTCCTCGGCGAACGGGTCGACCGTGCGCGCTGGCTGGCCATCCTCACCGGCTTTGCCGGAGTGCTGCTGGTGATCCAGCCGCGCCCGGACGGTTTCAACGTCTACGCCTGGCTGTGCCTGCTGGCCACCCTGGTCTATTCGTTCCGGGACCTCCTGACGCGCAGGATCGCTGCGGGCACCCCTTCGATCCTGGTCACGCTCACCACGGCGAGCGTGGTCTGGCTGATGGCCGCAGCGGTGATGGCGGTCGAGGGCTGGACTCCGATGCGCTGGAGCGAGCTCGGGCTGCTGGCGCTGGCCGCGGTCTTCCTCGCCACCGGCTACCATGCGGTGATCTCGGCGACTCGCTACGCAGAGGTGTCGGTGGTCGCGCCTTTCCGGTACGTAGGAATGCTGTGGGCGCTGATCCTCGGCTACGTGGTCTGGGGCGACGCCCCGAATGCCCTTGCCTGGAGCGGAATCGGACTCCTGATCGGCGCGGGGCTGGTCATGCTGCAGGCTTCTCACAGGAGACGATCCCGATGAGTTTCGACACCTCTCTCGCGCTTTGCGGCCCGCTGCGCCAGCCCCGGCAGATGCTCGCGGACCAGGAGTACGGCGGGCACGCCTCGATCCACGATGACGCCATGGCCGAGAAGCTGGGCTTCCGGGCCGGTCCGATCGAGGGGCCGACGCACTTCAGCCAGTTCGCGCCGCTGATGGCGCATCTGTGGGGCAAGGCCTGGTTCGAACGCGGCTGCATGTCCGCGCACTACCAGAACATGGTGGTCGAAGGCGAGGAGGTCCGGGCCTTCGTGGAACTGCCCAAGCCGGGCGCCACCGTCGCGCGTGCCTGGGCGCAGAAGGCCGACGGCACCGCAGTGCTCGAGGCCAGCGCAACGCTGGGCCCCGACCACGGCACGACCTTGCTCGAGCAGCGGATGGCGCAGCTGCGCCCGCCCGGGCGCCTGCTGATCCTCGCGGATCTCGAGGTCGGGATGAAGGGCGCGCAGGACGAACTGGTGCGGATGGATCCGGATCAGCACATGGGAGCGCTGTACCCGTTCACGCTGAACCAGAAGCTCGCGAAGATCACCGAGAACTCGCCCTGGTATGCGGATCCGTCGTCCTCCCCCTGGGGCCGCGCGATCATCCCGATGGAGATGATCAGCGTGCTTGCCGAATACTCGAACCGCAAGGCCGGCTTCCCGGTGAAGGGGCCGGCGGTCGGGCTGTTCGCCGACCAGGAGATCCGCATGGTGGACGGGCCGCTGTTCGTCGGCGAGGATTACCTGATCCGGCGCGAAATCGTCGCGCTCTCCGAGAGCAAGCGCACGGAGTCCTACTGGGTGCGCTCGCGCATCTTCGATGCCGATGGCGCTCGGCTGCGCTGCGAGGTGCTGCTGAACCACGCGACGCTGAAGCACTCCTACGCGGGCTACGCGCAGGCGGACTGAGGCCGGGCGCGATCTCCGCACGACCATGGACACCCTGGGCCTGTGCCTGTTCGACACCTCGATCGGATGGTGTGCGCTGGCCTGGAGCGCGCAGGGCCTGACCGGAGTGCAGCTGCCGGAACGCGACCAGGCTGCCACCCGCGCGAGGATGCGGCGCCGCTTTCCTGGCGTGCCCGAGTGCGAGCCGCCCTCCGAGGTGCGTGAGGCGGTCGCGCGCATCGAGGCGGCCCTGCGCGGGGAGCCGGACGACCTGCGCTCGATCCGCCTCGATGAATCCGGCCTCGGGGAGTTCGCACGGCGCCTCTACGCGCTGCTGCGCGAACTGCCTTACGGAGCCACCACCACCTACGGCGAGCTTGCCAGGCGGCTCGGCGAGCCCGGTGCCGCGCGCGCGGTGGGCCGGGCGCTCGGCGACAACCCCTTCGCGCCAGTCGTGCCCTGCCATCGGGTGCTCGCTGCGGGTGCGCGTCCCGGCGGCTTCTCCGCGGCGGGCGGGGTCGGCACCAAGCTGCGGATGCTGGCGATCGAGCGGGCGCATTTCGGCGGGCAGCCCGGGCTCTTCGAGTGAGCCGCTGAAGTGTCGCGCCGCCTGACCGGGGTTTCGACCATGGACCGATCGTGATCGGCGTCTTCGATTCAGGGGTCGGCGGACTGTCGGTGCTGCGCGAGATCCGCCGCCAGCTTCCGGGGGAGCCGCTCCTCTACGTGGCCGACTCGGGCAATGCTCCCTATGGCGAGCGCTCGCCCGAGTTCATCGTTGCGCGGGCGACCGAAATCGTCCGCTTCCTGGTCGCGTCGGGCGCGCGGGCGGTGGTCATCGCCTGCAACACCGCCACCGTGGTGGCAGTGCAGGCGCTGCGCGACTGGTGTCCGGTGCCGATCGTTGCGATCGAGCCGGCGATCAAGCCGGCAGTGGCGCTCACCGGCACCGGGGTGATCGGCGTGCTGGCCACGCGACGCACCCTGGAGAGCGCGAGCGTGGCACGCCTGTGCGAACTGCACGGCCAGGCGGCGCGGATCCTGCTGCAGGCCTGTCCGGGGCTGGTCGAGCGGGTGGAGCGCGGCGAACTCGACACGCCGGGAACTCGTGAGCTGCTGCGCAGCTTCCTGCGCCCGCTGCTCGACGCCCGTGCGGATGTCCTGGTGCTCGGCTGCACCCATTACCCTTTCCTCGCGCCACTGATCCAGGAGCTGGCCGGGCCGGCGGTGTCGATCGTGGATCCTGCGGCCGCGGTGGCGCGGGAGCTGCGCCGACGCCTGGGCCTGGCGCTGCCCGATGCCAGCCTCGCCGACGCTGCGAACCCGGGCTTCGGTCCCGCGCAGGAGCGCTTCCTGTCCAGCGGCCCGCTGGCCTCGGCACGCGAAGTGATGTCCGCGCTCTGGGGTCGCGCGCTCGAGCCCGCTGCGCTGCCGGCACTCGGGCCGGATGCGCGCGGGCCGCAGCCCGCCGCGGCCGGGGCGGCGCAACCGCTGCCGAACCCGGAGCTGACCTGCCCGCTCTGCGCAGGCCCGAACGCCTGCGCGCCGGCAGCCAGCGGCAGCTTCGACACGCCGTGCTGGTGCACCGGGGTCGAGGTGGATCCGTGCGCACTGGAGCGCGTGCCCGCGCAGCAGCTGCGGCGCGCCTGTCTCTGCCCGCGCTGCGCCAGCGGCAGGCCGCCGGCTTCCGGGGAACCGGGCCTCACCAGCCCCACAGCAGGCGTCGCGCGACCCAGCCGCTGAGGCCGCCGGGAGTGCGCACCCGCGCCCAGTCGCCGCGACGCTCGAGGGTGCGCAGCACCTCGCCATGGGAGACGCGACCGATCGCGCGATGCCGTACGCCGGGGCCGCTGCGCACCCTGGCCACCCGGGTCTTCACGACATGGTGCGGGGTCGATCCGGTCAGGGATCGATACACCCAGCCTTCGTCACCCTCGAAGTCGCGGACCCGATACCACTTGCCCTGTCGGCCGATCACCATCAGCGGATAGCCCCGGCCCAGAATCCAGAGCGCCGCCTGGCTCGTGCTTGGGCCGGCGCGCATGTTCACCTCCGGTCGATCGATGCTGACCATCTGCGCCGCATGGGCGATCGCGGTCGGCAAGGCGAGGAGAAGGGCGATGAGAAGACTGTGGATGGGGCGTGCGCCGGTCATGAGGGCGATCCTTGGCTTGGCTGGGACAGCGCGCGAAAGTCGCGCCACTGCTCCGGGGGCGGGTGGTTCGCTCGGCGCCCGCAGCGCCGAAGGAGCGCGGGACGATGGCGCGTGCGCGCCCTTGCCGAGCGGATGAGAGCCCTGCCGCAGGCGCGGCTCGGCGCCGGACATGGGCTTGCCGATGCCCCGGCAGGACAGGGGGAATTCTAGACCGACGAGACCTGCAGCCCTCGCGAAGCGGGTATCGGGTGTATCGTTTCCGGGCGGTGAACCGGCGTGATCCTGCGCTGGCCGCGTCATCGGAGCGAGCCCCGCATGAAGAGCATCCAGGAACTGTTCGGGATCGAGATCCCCATCGTGCAGGCGCCGATGGCGGGCGTGCAGGGCAGCGCGCTGGCAGTGGCGGTCTCGCAGGCCGGTGGCCTCGGTTCGCTGCCCTGCGCGCTGCTCGGCCAGGAGGCGATGCGCGCGGAGCTCGAGACGATCACGCAGGGCACGCGCCGCCCCTACAACGTCAACTTCTTCTGCCATGTCCCGCCGCAGCCGGATCCCGCACGCGAGGCGGCGTGGCGGGCGGCGCTCGCGCCGTACTACGCCGAGTTCGGCATCGACCCTGCATCGATTCCGTCCGGGCCGGGACGCGAGCCTTTCTCGGAAGCGGCGCTCGAACTGCTCGAAGCCTGGCGCCCGCCGGTGGTCAGCTTTCATTTCGGACTGCCCGCTGCGGGGCTGGTTGCGCGCGTCAAGGCCTGGGGCGCCAAGGTGCTGTCCACGGCGACCACGGTCGAGGAGGCGTGCTGGCTCGAGGCCAACGGCGCCGATGCGATCATCGCGCAGGGGCTGGAGGCAGGCGGCCATCGCGGCAACTTTCTCTCGGACGACCAGAGCCGGCAGATGGGCACTCTCGCGCTCGTGCCACAGGTGGTGCGCGCGGTGCGCGTGCCGGTGATCGCAGCCGGCGGGATTGCCGATGCGCAGGGGGTGGCCGCCGCGCTCGCGCTCGGGGCGGCAGGGGTGCAGGTCGGCACTGCCTGGCTGCTCTGCCCGGAAGCGACCACCAGCGCGCTGCACCGCGTGGCGCTGGCCAGCGAGGCGGCCCGGCACACGGTGGTGACCAACCTGTTCACCGGGCGCCCGGCGCGCGGCATCGTCAACCGGGTGATTCGCGAACTCGGACCGATCAGCCCGTCGGCGCCTGCCTTCCCGCTCGCGACGTCCGCGATGCTGCCCTTGCGGGCGGCTGCGGAGGCGCGCGGCAGCGGCGACTTCTCCTCGCTGTGGTCGGGGCAGAATGCCACCGGCTGCCGGGCGATCGGTGCTGCCGCGCTGCTGCGGGAACTCGCCGGCGGCTGAACGGAGTCCGGCCAGGGAGCGGGCGGACGGCGTCCCTTCGATGCCGGGCCGGGGGCATGGTCGATAATGGGCGGATGTCCGTCGGCAGCGCCTGCCGGCCGATCGGGTGCGCCGACTGGCGCCCCGTCACTGCAGCATCCCTTTGGGAGGATCGGAACTTGGCCACGAACTTCGCGTATCGCAAGCGGCAGCTCGAGCTGGAGAAGAAGCGCAAGAAGGAGGAAAAGCTCAAGCGTCGGCAGGAGCGGGGCGCGGGCGCTGCCGGCGACGAGCTCGATGCGCCGCATGCAACCGATCCGGCGGACGATGCGGCCGTGGCGCTCCAGGATGCTCCTGCGGGCGAAGGGGCAGGCTCCGAAGAGGACGCCGCGTCCGACACGGCGGGTCGCTGACCGCGGCGGCTCGGGCGCACCGTGTCCACGAGGTCCGCCGCGGCCGATCTGCGGGAGGAGGAGATCGAGTTCACTGCGATCCGGGCGGGAGGGCCTGGTGGCCAGAACATCAACAAGGTCTCCAACGCAGTCCAGCTGCGCTTCGACATCCGTGCGTCCTCGCTGCCCGACGCACTGAAGGCCAGGCTGCTCGAAGCCTCTGACCAGCGCATCAGCAGCGACGGCGTGGTGGTGATCAAGGCACAGCGCTTCCGCAGTCTCGAGAAGAACCGCGAGGATGCGATCGCACGCCTGCGCGCGCTCATCGCTGCCGCTGCCCATGTCGCACCCGAGCGGCGGGCGACCCGGCCCACGCGCAGCTCGCAGCTGCGGCGTGTCGACGACAAGGTCCGCCGCGGCCAGGTGAAGGCGCTGCGCGGGCGGATCACCGGATGAACCTGGAGGACGGCAGCCGCAGTGCGTCAGGCAGGCAGGCTCCGGCGCACGCAAGGGTCGCGGTGGTGGGTGGCGGCCCGGCCGGGCTGATGGCCGCCGAGGCGCTGCAGGCCGCCGGGGCTGAGGTGGACCTCTACGACGCGATGCCTTCGGTCGGGCGCAAGTTCCTGCTCGCCGGCAGGGGCGGGCTGAACCTCACGCACACCGAGCCGCAAGCGCCCTTCCTGGATCGCTACGGCGATGCTCGCGCGTCGCTGCAGCCGCTGATCGACGGGTTCGGGCCGGCGGCGCTGGTCGACTGGGTGCATCGGCTCGGGGTCGACACCTTCGTCGGCAGCTCCGGCCGGGTCTTCCCGGAGGGGATGAAGGCCGCGCCCCTGCTGCGCGCCTGGTTGCACCGGCTGCGGGCCTCGGGCGTGCGCTTCCACATGCGCCATCGCTGGCGCGGCTGGCGCGGGCAGTCGCTGATGTTCGAGACGGCCGACGGTCAGGTGGAGGTGCGCGCCGATGCGACGGTGCTCGCCCTCGGCGGTGCGAGCTGGTCGCGACTCGGTTCCGATGGGCGCTGGGCCGCGCTGCTGGAGGCGCGCGGCGTTCCCGTCGTGCCCCTGCGGCCGTCGAACTGCGGCTTCGAGGCCGGCTGGAGCGCCCACTTCGCACAGCGCTTCGCAGGCCATCCGCTGAAGTCGGTGGAAATCGGCTTCGAGCACGCGGGCCGCGAGCATCGCCGGCGCGGCGAGTTCGTGGTGGCCGACTATGGCATCGAGGGGAGCCTGGTGTACGCGTTCTCCTCGATGCTGCGCGACGCGATCGCCGAGCGCGGCGAGGCGATCCTGCGGATCGATCTCGCGCCGGATCGCCGCGAGGCGCGCCTTGCCGAAGCGCTCGCGCGTCCGCGCGGAGGGCGATCGCTGTCCAACCATCTGCGCGTGGCCGCCGGCCTTCAGGGGGTGAAGGCGGCGCTGCTGCGCGAAGTCCTGGGCGCGGCGCTGCCGGTCGACGATGCCCCGCGGCTGGCGGCGGCGATCAAGCGCCTGCCGCTGCGCCTGCTGGCAGCGCGCCCGATCGACGAGGCGATCAGCAGCGCCGGCGGAGTGCGCTTCGACGTGCTCGACGAGCACCTGATGCTCGTGGACCTGCCGGGAGTCTTCTGCGCAGGCGAGATGCTCGACTGGGAAGCCCCCACCGGCGGCTACCTGCTCACTGCCTGCTTTGCCACCGGCCTGGCTGCCGGGCGCGGCGCGGCGAGATGGCTCGCGCGCGAGCGCGGGCAGCCGATGATCAACCCCACGGGCGGCAACGCCCTCCAACGATGAGGAGACCCGAGATGGGCGAAACGACCGGCAGCCGGCTGATCCAGGAGTGGCACAGGCTGGTGCGCGAACGCGACCTGCCCGCGATGCACGCGGTGCTCGACGACGATGTGGTGTTCCACTCGCCGGTGGTGCACACGCCGCAGAAGGGCAAGGCGATCACCGCGAAGTACCTGTCGGCGGCGCTGGAGGTGCTCAACAACGACAGCTTCACCTACCTGCGCGAGATCGTCGGGGAGCGCGACGCGATGCTCGAGTTCTCGACGCTCATCGACGGCATCCAGGTCAACGGCGTCGACATCATCCGCTGGAACGATGCGGGACGCATCGTCGACTTCAAGGTGATGGTCAGGCCGCTCAAGGCGATCGACGCGGTGCACCGCCAGATGGCCGCGATGCTGCAGAAGCTCGCGGGCTGAGCCGCGCAAGGGCGATGCATTCGCAGGGGAGCGCCGTCATGGAAACCGGATCGGCGCACTGGCCTTACCGCGCCCGGATCGCCCATCGCGGCGCGGGCCTGCTCGCGCCCGAGAACACGCTCGCAGCGCTGCGCCTGGGTGCCTCGCTCGGCTACCGGATGTTCGAGTTCGATGCGCGGCTCGCCGGCGACGGCACGGTGGTGCTGCTCCACGACGACACGCTCGAGCGCACCACCGACGGCCGCGGCCGTGTCGCCGCGTGCTCGCTGGGCGACCTGGCCCGGCTCGACGCCGGCAGCTGGCACGGCGCCGCCTATGCCGGCGAGGGGGTGCCCACCTTTGCGCGGGTCGCGCGCTGGCTGCTGGCGAACGGCCTGCAGGCCAACGTCGAGATCAAGCCCTGTCCCGGGCGCGAGCGCGAGACCGGTGCCGCAGTGGCGCTCGAGGCCCGCTGCCTGTGGCCGCGCGGGCAGACTGCTCCGCTGCTGTCGTCGTTTTCCGCCCAGGCCCTGGAGGGCGCGCGCGCTGCCGCTCCAGAACTGCCGCGTGCCCTGCTCGTGGAAAGCCTGCCACCGGACTGGCGGCAGCGATGCGCGAGCCTTGGCTGCGTTGCGCTGGTCGCCTGGCACGAGGCGCTCGACGAGGCCGCGATCGGTCGTGCGCACGCGACCGGACTGCGCGTGCTCGCCTACACGGTCGATGCGCCGGCGCGCGTGCGCGAACTGGACTCCTGGGGGATCGACGGACTGATCACCGACGCAGTGGACCGGATCGCTCCGGACTGATCCCCGGCGCTCAGGCGGATGCCGCGTCCTCGTCGGCCCAGCGCGTCGCACGCTGCACCGCCTGTCGCCAGCGATGCTGCAGCTCCGCGGCCCGTCCCGCGTCCATCGAGGGCTCGAACACGCGCTCGGCGCGCCAGTTTCCCGCAAGCTCCTCGGCCGAGCCCCAGAACCCCACTGCCAGTCCGGCAAGGCCGGCCGCTCCCAGCGCAGTGGTTTCGGTGACTTCGGGGCGCACCACGGGGACGCGCAGCAGATCCGCCTGGAACTGCATCAGGAGATCGTTCGCGGTGGCGCCGCCATCGACCCGCAGTTCGACCAGCGGCTGCCCGCCGTCCTTCTGCATCGCCTCGAGCACGTCGGCGCTCTGGAAGGCGATCGACTCCAGGGCTGCGCGGGCGATGTGGGCCCGGGTCGATCCGCGCGTGAGGCCGACGATCGTTCCACGCGCGTGCGCATCCCAGTGGGGCGCGCCCAGTCCGGCGAAGGCGGGAACGAAGAAGACATCGGCGGTGTCCGGCACGCTGGCGGCCAGGGCTTCGACGTCGGCGGAGCGTTCGATGAGTCCGAGGCCATCGCGCAGCCACTGCACCGCCGCACCGGCGACGAACACGCTGCCCTCGAGCGCGTAGCGCATCCTCGCATCGCCACCGATCGGCACGCCGCGCCAGGCGACCGTGGTGAGCAGGCGGTGCTTCGAGTGCAGCGGCCCGCTGCCGGTGTTCATCAGCAGGAAGCAGCCGGTGCCGTAGGTGTTCTTGGCCATTCCGGGCCGCAGGCAGCCTTGTCCGAAGAGGGCGGCCTGCTGGTCGCCGGCAATGCCGGCAAGCGGCACCAGCGCATCGCCGATCGGCACCTCGGCAAGCACGCCGCTGGAGTCGCGGATCGCGGGCAGGCAGGAGCGCGGGATCTCGAGCATGGCGAGCATCGTGTCGTCCCAGTCGCCGGTCTGGAGGTTCGCGAGCATGGTCCGGTTGGCGTTGGAGACGTCGGTGACGTGTACTGCGCCGTCGCTCAGCTTCCAGGCCAGCCAACTGTCGATCGTCCCGAAGGCCAGTTCGCCGGCCTGCGCGCGGGCGCGGGCGCCGGGCAGGTGATCGAGCAGCCAGGCGAGCTTGGTGCCGGAGAAGTAGGGGTCCAGCAGCAGACCGGTGCGGCGCGCGACCTCGTCCTCGCGACCCTCGGCCCTGAGCCGCTCGCACAGCGGCGCAGTGCGGCGGTCCTGCCAGACGATCGCGCGGCCGAGCGGCTCGCCGGTGGCGCGATCCCAGATCAGCGTGGTCTCGCGCTGGTTCGTGATCCCGACCGCGGCGAGCTCGGAGGGCCTGGCGCGCGCGCGAGCGAGCACCTCGTAGATCGTCGCCTGCTGGGTGGCCCAGATCTCGCCGGCGTCGTGCTCGACCCATCCGGGCTGCGGGAAGTGCTGGGTGAATTCGCGCTGCGCGACCGCGACCGGACTGCCCCGGTGATCGAAGAGGATCGCGCGCGAACTTGTGGTGCCCTGGTCGATGGCGAGAACGTAGCGGGACATCGTGGCGGCCCGATGGCGGGATGGAGCAGGGGGTGGTTTGCGCATGCACCAGACCGGTGCCTGGCGCAGGACCATCCTGCCATTAGACCAGCAAACCGCAGCCTGTTCGAGCAAGCGCGATGGCTTTGGGGCAGAAGGAACTGGAGGCGCTTCGGAGAATGCCGCGGGGCCGCGGGGCTGCGGTGCTGCGGTGCTGCGGTGCTGCGGCGCCATGCGCGCCCGCATATGGGGCGCAGGGGTCAGCCGAACCTGCCGTGCATGAACCAGCCCTGCCGACGGTCCGGATCGGGCAGACGCTGGCGGTAGATCCAGAACATCCGGCCGTCGTCGTCGGCAGCGATGAAGTAGTCGCGCTGCACCAGTGCGCCATCCCACCAGCCGCTCTCGATGCGCTCCGGGCCGGCGAGCAGCGCGAGCGGACGCTCGCACCAGGGCCGGCCCTGGCGCTCGGCCAGCGGCAGCGGGCGCGTCAGCAGCCAGAGCGGTCGCGGCAGACCGCCGCTTGTCAGGGACGCAGGAGCCTGGCCCGCAGGTGAGCGGGAGTGGTCGATGGTTTCGATCCGGTAGGCGGCTTCCGGGCGATGGTCGGCGGCCACCCTCAGGCGCTGCACCTGCTCGCGTCCCAGCCGGGCCTGCAGCCGCTCCACGAGCAGCCCCAGTTCCGCGTGCGTCGAGGCCGGCATCGGGAACAGCGCGCCGTCGGCCGGGGGCAGTTCGACGATCTCCTCGCAGTGCAGCGCCAGCGTGTGCACTGGCGCCGGCAGCCTGGTGGCCGCCAGGGTCTCGCGCAGCACGACCAGCAGGCGGACGGCGTCCCGGCTGGGCTCGGCCAGACGCACCCGGAACACCGTGGCAGGCAGGTGTTCGTGCCCGGCGTGGAGATCGAAGCCGGCGACCGCGGCGTGGCGCGCACCGAGCCAGCCGGAGAGCTGATGCACCAGCCTGCGGGCAGCGAACAGCAGGACGGTGGCGTCGGAAACCTCGGCGAGCAGATCGAGCCTGGAGCGGAAGCTGCGAGGGGCTTCGAACCAGCGGTGCGGCTCCGCTTGCCGGCCGAAGACGCGATCGAGCTCCGACAGCAGCGCCGCGCCGAAGCGGCGCGCAAGGCCGGCGCGGGGAAGCGCATCGAGCGCGCCCAGGGTGCGTGCGCCGATCGCACCGAGGCTGTCCAGATGCGCCCGGGCGTGCTCGAGCAGACCCGCCGGCAGCGGCGCCAGCAGGGCCTGCAGGCGGGCTTCGGAGTCGGCCTGCAGCCCGTCGTCGTGGAGGGCGAGCAGCCAGGCACCGGCGGCCACCGGGGCACAGGCGATCTGCGCGCAGAAACCCTGGTCGGACAGATCCCTGCGCATCCTGGCGAGCAGGGCGGCGCGGCCACCGAACAGGCGCAGGCTGGCTTCGACCTCGAGCAGCAGGCCCAGCGGCGCGCAGGCGGCGTGGCGCCCTGGTCCGGAGCTTTCCCGGGGGCCGTGCCGCAGGCTCACCGAGGGCGTGAACTGCAGCGCCCAGCAGGCGAGATGCTCGAGGGTCTCGCGCTCGCGGGACTCGTCGCGCTCGATCAGGCGCAGGGCCGGTGCGAGCGCGAGCGCAGTGGCGCGCCGAATCCTGGGCTGCACCCCGGCGGCGCGGGCCTGCGCATTGGGCTGCAGCACGATCAGGCGCTCGCAGACCGCCATCGGCTGCGGATCGGAATCGGTGCAGCCGAGCGACTCGCCGGCCAGGCGCGGCAGGAAGACGGCGATCCAGAGCATGCGGCAGGTCTTGCGGCACAGGCCAGCCAGGCGGCGTTCCCGGGGGGCAGCGCAGCGCTCAGTTCAGCGTCGCGGTGTGCCCGCTGCCGGGATGGATGTGCGCCGTGCCCAGCGAGTGCCCGGCAGGCCGGGGGGCAGCGCGAGCCCGCAGGCTGATCGCGGCGATCGGCTGAGGCAGGGCCAGCTGGATGGGTGCTGCGAGCACCGGGCCGCGGCGCTTGAGCAACTGGACCGACAGCCGCTGCTCCGGCCTGGGGGACAGCAGCAGCCGCAGGGGGGCCGGGGAGGGCTCGAACTGTGCGGCCGCCGGGCGGAACAGGAAGGCAGGCCCCTGGGCGCCCTGCGTGGCCAGCTGCATTCGACGCAGGTGCTCGGGTCGGGTGCGCTCCTGCGGCAGCCAGGCGAGCAGGGCGCCGAAGCTGGTGCTCCTGAGCGTCTGCTCGACTGCCCAGAGGCGATCGGCTGCATTCGGGGCCTGGACCATCATCAGGTAGTCGAGGTCGATTCCGAAGCCGGCGAGCGCAGGGGCGTAGGGCAGATGGGGGGGCGCCAGCAGGATTGCGAGCCTGCGCTCGCGGGTGAGCCGGCGCAGCAGCGGCACCAGCAGACGCAGCTCGCCGATTCCGGGTTCACGCGCAATCAGTTCGGTGAGCATGCCCAGGGGCCAGCCGGAGCCGGGCAGCTCGGCGTCGAGCGCAGCGAAGCCGCTGGATACTGCCGGCGTGGTGACCTGGCCGAGACGATCGGCCCGCCAGACCGCAGCGGGCAGGTGCAGGGAACCGGAGGGCTTGCTCATGGCGATGCGGGGCTTGCGGTCAGAGGGATCTGCCGCCGCGCAGCAGGCCGACGCCAATGCCCTCGAGGGCGAAGTCCTCGCTGCGGGCGTCGACGATGATCGGGGCGTATTCGGGGTTCTCGGGCAGCAGTTCGATGCTGGCGCCGCGCCGGCGAAGCCGCTTGACGGTGACTTCGTCGCCGACCCGTGCGACGACGATCTGGCCGTTGCGCGCCTCCTGTGCACGGCGCACTGCGAGCAGGTCGCCGTCGAGGATGCCGGCGTCCCGCATGCTCATGCCGCGAACCTTGAGAAGGTAGTCGGGGCGCTCGGAAAAGAGCCCGGGGTCGAGCGCGTAGTTGGCCTCGATGTGTTCCTGGGCGAGGAGGGGGCTGCCGGCGGCGACCCGGCCGATCAGGGGCAGGCTGAAGGCGATCTGCACCGCTTGCGGCGCCTCGTTCCGGGCATCGGGCATCAGGCGCAGACGGATGCCGCGCGAGGTGCCCGAGGTGAGCTCGATGACGCCCTTGCGGGCAAGCGCCTTCAGGTGTTCCTCGGCTGCGTTGGCGGAGCGGAAGCCGAGTTGCGCGGCGATCTCGGCCCGCGTGGGCGGAAAGCCGGTGTCGGCGATGTGCTGCCGGATCAGGGCGAGGATTTCCTGCTGTCTTGCGGTGAGCTCGCGCATCGGGGCGGATTCCGGAGGATTGTCGCAGACTGTATTTTCATACAGTAAGCCGTCGCTTTTCAAGCCCTCCGATATTTTTCCCGGCGCCGTCAGGAAACTCCTGTGCAGGCTCCGGCATTTGTGGCAAAGTCATCACGAGCCGTTCGAAAAAGGCGGCTCTGGAATTGCATTTCTCGGTCAGCTGGTTCCGGTGTTCCTCGAAATGCAATGTTCGAAACGGTTCGAGGATTCGTACACCCGATGGGAACCAAGATCTACGTGGGCAACCTGCCCTGGCGCGCCACCGATGCCCAGCTCTCCGAGCTCTTCGGAGCGCACGGCGAAGTCACCGATGCGCGCATCGTCACCGATCGTGAAACCGGCCGCTCGCGCGGCTTCGGATTCGTCACCATGGCCTCGGCCGATGCCGCTCAGGCCGCGATCCGTGCGCTCAACGGCTATTCGCTCGAAGGCCGCAGCCTGGTGGTCAACGAGGCGCGCGAGCAAGGCGGTGGCGGCGGCTTCGGCGGCGGCGGTGGCGGTGGTGGCCGCCGTCCCGGCGGTGGCGGCGGCTACGGCGGCGGCGGCGGTTACCGGGGTGGCGGCGGCGACCGCGGCGGCGGCGGTGGCTACGGCGGTGGCGGTGGCGGCGATCGCGGCGGCTACGGCGGCGGCGACCGCGAAGGCGGCCGCGGCGGCCCGCGCCGGGCCCGGCAGTTCGGCCAGTAAGCTGCCTGGCCCGGTCCAGGCCTGATCGAGCGTCAGGCCTGGTTCGGGCTATGCCGATCACGGCGGCCGGGCAATCCGGCCGCCCGACGGATCACATCCCGGGGTAGTTCGGGCCTCCGCCTCCCTCCGGCACCACCCACACGATGTTCTGCGTGGGGTCCTTGATGTCGCAGGTCTTGCAGTGCACGCAGTTCTGCGCGTTGATCTGCAGGCGGTCGCTGCCGTCGTCTTCCTTCACGAACTCGTACACGCCGGCCGGGCAGTAGCGCTGCTCGGGGCCGGCGTACTTCGCGAGGTTCGTCTTCACCGGGACCGAGGCGTCCTTCAGCGTCAGGTGGATCGGCTGGTTCTCTTCGTGGTTCGTGTTCGACACGAACACAGAGGACAGCCGGTCGAAGCTCAGCTTGCCGTCGGGCTTCGGATACTCGATGGGCGCGCACTCGGCTGCCGGCTTCAGGTAGGCGTGGTCGGGCTTGCTCGTGTGCATGGTCCACGGCGCCTTGCCCTTGAAGACCACCTGGTCGATGCCGACCAGCAGCGTGCCCAGCCACAGCCCCTTGCCCATGGCCGGCTTGAAGTTGCGCGCCCGGTAGAGCTCGTCGTGCAGCCACGAGGCCCGGAAGGCCTCCGGATAGGCGGTGAGGCGGTCGCTCGAGCGGCCCGCGCCGACCGCCTCGAAGGCGGCGTCGGCGGCCAGCATGCCGGTCTTGATCGCCGCGTGGCTTCCCTTGATCCGCGAGGCGTTCAGGAAGCCGGCGTCGCAGCCGATCAGGCAGCCGCCGGGGAAGGTGAAGTCGGGCAGCGAATTGATGCCGCCGGCGGTGATTGCCCGCGCCCCGTAGGACAGGCGCTTGCCGCCTTCGAGGAAATGGCGGATCGCCGGGTGGGTCTTGTAGCGCTGGAATTCCTCGAAGGGCGACAGCCAGGGGTTGCTGTAGTTCAGGCCGACCACGAAGCCGACGGCGACCTTGTTGTCGTCGAAGTGATAGAGGAAGGAACCGCCGTAGGTGTCGCTCGACAGCGGCCAGCCGGCGGTGTGGATCACCAGGCCGGGCTTGTGCTTGGCCGGGTCGATCTCCCAGAGCTCCTTCAGGCCGATGCCGTAGCTCTGCGGGTCGCGGCCGGCGTCGAGCGCGAACTTCGAGATCAGCTGCTTGCCCAGGTGGCCGCGCGCGCCCTCGGCGAAGAAGGTGTACTTCGCGTGCAGTTCCATGCCGGGCTGGAAGGCGTCGGTGGGCTCGCCGTCGCGGCCCACGCCCATGTTGCCGGTGGCCACGCCCTTCACCGAGCCGTCTTCGTTGTAGAGGATCTCGGAGGCGGCGAAGCCCGGGTAGATCTCCACGCCCAGGGCCTCGGCCTGTTCGCCCAGCCAGCGCACCACGTTGCCCAGGCTGACCACGTAATTGCCGTGGTTGCGAAAGCAGCCCGGCAGCAGCCAGTTGGGAACCTGCCGCGATCCGCTCTCGGACAGGAAC
>CAUJHG010000031.1 GCA_963204785.1 Pseudomonadota bacterium
TGGGCCTTCGTCTACAACGTGATCGGCATCCCGCTGGCGGCCTTCGGCAAGCTGGATCCGGTCGTCGCCGGGGCGGCGATGGCCTTCTCCAGCGTCAGCGTCGTGAGCAACGCGCTGCTGCTGCGGCGCTGGAGGCCGGGACCCTCGGCAGGCGAATCGGCACGGACCCCGGTGGATGCAGCGTCAGGCGCCTCGGCGGACGGCTCGCCGGACGCCTGAGCCGGACGCGTGAGCCGGGCGCGGCGCAGACGCTCCGGCGCAGACGGTCCGGCGGGCCGTGCCGGGCCGGGCCCGGCAGCCGCCGCAGTCCGCTCACGCGCCGCGCCGCCGGATCCGCAGCCGGAAGCCCTCCGGCTTGAGCGTGAGCGTCTCGCGGACCGCGGAGGCGGCGCCGGGATCCGCGTCCTCGAATTCGAGCCGGTGCAGCACCAGCGCCAGCGCCAGCTTCGCCTCCATGATCGCGAACTGCCTGCCGATGCAGGAGCGTTGGCCGTTGCCGAAGGGCTTGTAGGCCGCCGATGGAATCAGGGCCTCGTTCTCGGGCAGGAAGCGGTCGATGTCGAAGCGCTCGGGATCCTTCCATGCAGCCGGGTCGCGGTGCAGCGCTGGCAGCAGCACCGTGACGCGCCGGTCGCGGGCGATCAGGTGACGGCCGCCCAGCAGCGTGTCCTCGAACGGCGCCACCGCGAAGGCGGGCGCCGTCGGCCACAGGCGCAGCGTCTCCTTCAGGATGCGGTCGATCACCTCGAGCCGGGCCAGGTCGTCGTACTGGAGCGTGCGTCCGCCCGCGAGCACCTCGTCGACCTCCGCGCGCGCGCGGGCGAGCACCTCCGGGTGCCCGGTCAGCAGCCGCAGCACGAAGGAGAGCAGGCCGCTGGTGGTCTCGTGGCCGGCGATCAGGAAGGTGATCACCTGGTAGCGGATGTTGGCGTCGTCCAGGCGCTCCCGGGTCACCGGGTCGACCGCCTCGAGCATCAGCCCGAGCAGGTCGCGCGGCTGCTGCGCGCGTCCGCGC
This sequence comes from Pseudomonadota bacterium, assembly GCA_963204785.1. GTDB lineage: Bacteria > Pseudomonadota > Gammaproteobacteria > Burkholderiales > Burkholderiaceae_E > Quisquiliibacterium. The sequence continues at coordinate 1,016 of CAUJHG010000031.1, forward strand.
CGCTCGCGGATCACCTCGTCGACGAGCGCGTGCATCAGCGCGATGTCGCGCTCGTAGCGCCGGTTGGCCCCGACCCGCAGGCGGGTCAGCCACTGGTGGCGGGTGAGCCGGCCCATCGTCTCGTCCAGCACCCGCGCCATCGCCTGCAGGAAGGGGTGCAGCTGCGCGCTGGCGAAGGAGTCGAAGCGGTAGCCGAAGCCGCACAGCGCGATCGTGTCCAGCGTGAGCCGGGTCATGTCCTCGGAGACTTCGAGCGGCGCGCCGGCGCTGCGCTCCCACTTGTCGACCAGCTGGCCGGCCAGCTCGAGCATCGCGTCGAAGTAGGCGCGGCGCGCCCGCTGCGCGAAGGCGGGCACCAGGATCCGGTGGGCCTTGCCCCAGTTGGGCTCGTCGCTGTGCGCGGTGAACAGCCCGTCGCCCGCGAGCGCGCGCAGGATCGACAGCGGCGGCTTGATCGTCTTGCGGAAGCGCTTCTCGTCGCACAGCTCGGCCGCGAGGGTCGCCGAGGTGACGAAGGGCACGCGCAGGCCGGCGAAGTCGATCTCGAAGATACCGTCGAAGGACGGTGCGAGCTTCGTGAGGTGCTGGGTCAGCCGCCCGCGCGGCAGCTGCAGCAGGTTGCCGAGGACCGGCACGCCCGGCGGGCTCGGGATCGGTTCGGCGGCGGCGCGCGTCGGCGCGGGGGCATCGAAGGGTCGGGCTTGCATCGGTCGCGATCCGGGGCGTGTCGATCGGTCTGGGGGCGCGCCGGCGGGCTGGCCGCGGTCCGTCGCGGATCCGACCCTGCCCACCGGGGCGTGCGACCCGCGACGATACCAGCGCTCCCTATAATCCCCGGATGTCCGCCCCCGGCCGCCCCGATCGCACCGCGCGCTTCGAGCCCTCGGTGTGCCCGCACGACTGCACCAGCGTCTGCGCGCTCGAGGTCGAGCGGCTGGATGCCGGCACCATCGGGCGCGTGCGCGGCTCCGAGCGCAACAGCTACACCGCCGGGGTCATCTGCGAGAAGGTCGCCCGCTACGCGCAGCGCATCCACCATCCGGACCGCCTGACCCGGCCCCTGCGGCGGGTCGGGCCGAAGGGCAGCGGTCGGTTCGCGCCGATCTCCTGGGACGACGCTCTCGATCTGGTCGCCGAGCGCTTCGAGCGGCAGGCGAGCGTGCACGGGTCCGAGACCGTCTGGCCCTACTACTACGCGGGGACGATGGGGCTGGTGCAGCGCGACGGCATCCATCGGCTGCGCCACGCGATGCGCTATTCGCGCTGGAAGTCGACCATCTGCGTGGCGCTCGCCGATGCCGGCTGGCTCGCCGGCACCGGCGCCAAGCGCGGCGTGGACCTGCGCGAGGCCGCCGCGCACTCCGACCTGATCGTCATCTGGGGCGGGAACCCGGTCAACACCCAGGTCAACGTGATGACCCACGCGATGGCCGCGAAGAAGCGCGGCGCAACGCTGGCGGTGGTCGATCCCTACCGCACCGGAACTGCCGAGCGCGCCGACCTGCACCTCGCGCTTCGCCCGGGCACCGACGGCGCGCTCGCGTGCGCGGTGATGCACGTGCTGTTCGCCGAGGGGCTGGCCGACTGGGACTACCTGCGCGCCTACACCGACGCGCCCGAGGAGCTCGCCGCCCACGTCGCGCAGCGCCCGCCGCAGTGGGCCGCCGGGATCACCGGGCTGACGGTCGAGACGATCGTCGGGTTCGCCAGGCGCTACGGACGGGCGGCGGCCCCGTTCATCCGCTGCCACCACGGTTTCTCGCGCAGCCGCAACGGTGCGGCCAACATGCACGCGGTGAGCTGCCTGCCGGCGGTGGTGGGCGCCTGGAAGAAGCCCGGCGGCGGCGCCCTCTACGGACAGACCGCGCTGCACAGGGTCGACGCCACGCTGATCGAGGGTCTGGACCTCGTCGACCCCTCGGTGCGGATGCTCGACCAGTCCCGCCTGGGGCCGATCCTCACCGGCGATCGCGACGCCCTGGGCGACGGACCTGCGGTCACCGCGATGCTGATGCAGAACACGAACCCCGCGATGGTCTGTCCGGAGCTGGACAAGGTCCACCGGGGCCTGGCGCGCGAGGACCTGTTCCTGTGCGTGCACGAGCAGTTCCTGACCGAGACGGCGGCCTTCGCCGACGTCGTGCTGCCCGCGACCATGTTCCTCGAGCACGACGACTTCTACACCGCGTCGGGGCACACGGTCTTCCAGGTCGCGCGCAAGGTGGTCGAGCCGCCCGGCGAGTGTCGCGAGAACCACTGGGTGATCTGCGAACTCGCCCGCAGGCTCGGCGCGCGCCACCCGGGCTTCGAGATGAGCGCCTGGGAGCTGATGGACGCCACCCTCGCCCGCTCGGGGCTCTGGGATGCGGCGACGAACCACGAACGCGGCGGACAGGACCTCGCACTGCCCTTCGAGCGCGCGCACTTCCTCGACGGCTTCGCCTGGCCGGATCGCAGGTTCCGGTTCAGGCCCGACTGGGCGGCCTTCGGCGGGCGCGGCGCGCAGATGCCGGCGCTGCCGGATCACTTCGCGGTGATCGACGAGGCCACGCCCGACAAGCCCTTCCGGATGATCACTCCGCCGGCGCGCACCTTCCTGAACTCCACCTTCACCGAGACGCCCGGTTCGCGCGCGCGCGAGCGCCGCCCCACCGCACTGCTCAATCCGCTCGACTGCGAGGCCCTGGGCATCGTCGAGGACGCGCTGGTCACGCTGGGCAACGAACGCGGCGAGGTCGTGCTCCACGCCCGGCCGAAGCCGGGCCAGCAGCGCGGCGTCGTGGTGGTCGAGGGGATCTGGCCGAACCGCAGCTTCGAGGCGGGCGTGGGGATCAACCTGCTGACCTCGGCCGAGCCCGGCTATCCGGCCGGCGGCGCGGTGTTCCACGACACCGCGGTCTGGGTGCGCGCGGGCTCGGGTCCGGCGCCGGCGCCCGACGCGATCGATCCGTCCTAGGCATCGGCCCGGGCCGCTCCGGTGGCGCCGGCCTGTCCCGTCAGATCGAGCACGAAGCGCCCGCGCCCGTTGCCGGCCACCAGCGTCTCGCAGGCGCGCGGAAGATCCTCGAGGGGGATCGTCGTCCCGATCGACATCGTGTGACGCGGCTTCAGATCGCTGCCGATGCGCCCCCAGATCCGCTCGCGCAGCGGCATCGAGCTGTTGGCGTTGATCCCCAGCAGCCGCACCCCGCGCAGGATCAGCGGCAGCACCGAGGTGGCCAGATCGTTGCCCGCGGCGTTGCCGAAGGCGGCGATCACGCCGTCCTGCCGCATGGTGCGCAGGAGGGCGTCGAGCGCCGCGCCGCCGAGCGAGTCGAGCGCGCCGGCCCAGACCGCGGTCTCGAGCGGTCGACTGCCGACCTGCGCCGGGGCCAGCACCTGCGCCGCGCCGAGATCGCGCAGCCAGCCGTCGTCGGGCTGGCGCGTGATCGCGTGCACCTCGAAGCCCAGGCCTGCGAGCATGTCGATGGCGAGCGTCGCGACGCCGCCGGTGGCGCCGTTGACCGCCACGGGGCCGCGCTCAGGGGTCAGCCCGTTGGCCTGCATCGCGTCGATCGCGAGCGCCGCGGTGTAGCCGGCGACGCCGATGACGCCGGCTTCGCGTGGGCTCAGGCCCGCGGGCAGCCGGATCACGAAGTCGCCGGGCACCGCGAGACGCTGGGTGAAGCCGCCGTCACGATCCGCGCCCAGCCCGAAGCCATGGACGATCACGGCGTCGCCGGGCGCGAAGCGCGGATCGCCGGAGTTCTCCACGGTTCCGGCGATCTCGATCCCCGGGACGCACGGAAAGCTGCGCACGATCCTGGCACGGTTCAGGAAGGCCAGCGCGTCCTTGTAGTTGACGCCGGCACAGACCCCGCGGATCAGCACGGTGCCCGGATCGTGCGATGCCTCGGGCGATCGTGTCTCCAGGCGTGCGCTGACGCCTGCGCTGCCGTCCTCGTGAAGGCACCAGGTCCGATAGGTTTCGCTCATGCGGCTTGCTCCCTGTTTCGTGCCGCGGCCGGCTCCCGGTCCCGGTGCCGCGCGCATCAGCATGCTTATGCCATCGTCCGCGGATGGCTGCGAGCCGCGTTCCGCACAGCGACACATCGTGCTTCCTCGGATTGACCAAGGCCAGCATGCGCGCCACGATCGATGCGCACCCACGATGCGCCTCCACGGAACCGTCCACGATGGCGAAGCTCGTTCCCCTGCCAGGGCTTTGCGGCCCGGAGGAGCTCTCCGGAGACCGGCAGTTCGCGATCAGCCTGTCGCGCGGGCTGCAACTGCTGCGCGCCTTCGGCCCGGACGACGCCGCACTGAGCAACCGTGATCTCTGCGAGCGCACCGGGCTGCCGAAGGCGACGGTCTCCCGCCTGTCCTACACGCTGACCATGCTCGGTTACCTGAGCCGCTGCGCCGACCACCGCTACGCCCTCGGCGCAGCGGTGCTCAGCATCGGCTACCCGATGCTGGCCGGTATGAACATCCGGCAGATTGCCCGCCCGTGGCTCGAGCGTCTTGCGCGCGACACCGGCTGCACCGTCAACCTCGGGATGCGTGACAGGCTCGAGGTGGTCTACGTCGACAGTTGCCGCGGGGATCGCGCAAACGCCTGGCAGCCGGACATCGGGACGGTGATGCCCTTGCTGACCACGTCGATCGGCCGCGCGGTGCTGGCCGGCAGCGATGCCCGCGAGCGGGAGGCGGTGCTGAATCGGCTCCGGGTTCGCGATCCAGCCCGTTTTCGCGCCGAGGTCGCGGGGTGGGAGCGGGAACGCGACGCTTTCGCGCGCGTCGGCTACTGCGCCAGTCTCGGCGAGTGGCGGCCCGACGTGCACGCGGTTGCAGTGCCCCTGCGCCAGTCGGTGCAGCAGGCGTCGATGGCGATCAACTGCACGCGCAGCGTCAGCACCGGCCAGGACGTGCGCGTCGCTCCGGGCGTCGTCGCTGCGCTCACGGAGACTGCCCGGCGCATCGAGCAGGAGTGCGCGGACGGAGCGGGACAGGCGACTGGAACGAACCGGAGGAAGCGAGCATGAGGAGTGCAGTCCCAGACTGGACCCCCGAGGCTGAACAGGAATTCATGGGGCGCGTGGAGCGGCTCGTCGCGCAGGAGATCGGGCCGCGCGCCAACGAGGTCGGCCGCTCCGAGACCTTCGCGTGGGAGTCGTTCCGCGCACTCGCGCGGGAGGGGGTGTTCGCAACCTCGTTCCCCGTGCGCTACGGCGGCACCGAAGCGCCGCTGCGGCTGCGGGTGCGGATCATCGAGGCGGTCGCCAGGGTCTGCTCGGCGGCGGCCTCGATGGTCACCGGCGTGGACCTGTCGGGCCGGCCGATCGCGTTCGCGGCGGCGCCGACGCTGGCCGCCACCGTGATGCCGAAGCTCGCCAGCGGTGAACTGCAGAGCGCCTTCGCGCTCACCGAGCCGGGCGCCGGTTCCGACGTCGCCGGGATGTCCTGCACGGCGCGGCCCGAGGGCGACGCCTGGGTGCTCAACGGCGTCAAGCGCTTCATCTCGCGTGCGACGGTGGCCGATCTGTTCATCGTGGTGGCGCGCACCGAGGGCACGGTGGGCGCGAAGGGCCTGTCGGCCTTCCTGGTCGATCGCGACGCTGCCGGGCTGCGGGTCGGGCCGGTGCAGCCCAAGCTCGGCTGGATCGGCATCCCGATCGCCGAGGTCTTCCTCGACGAAGTGCGCGTGCCGGCCGACCGGATGCTCGGCGCCGAGGGCGAGGGTTTCGCGATCGCCCAGGACACGCTGGTGCGTGCGCGGATCGGGCATGCCGCGATGGCGGTCGGCCGTGCCCAGGGGGCGATCGACATTGCAGCCCAGTACGCGGCGCGCCGCAGCACCTTCGGGCGCAGGCTCGGCGACCATCAGGGCGTGCAGTGGATGCTCGCGGAGATGACGACGCAGGTCGAGGCGGCCCGATGTCTGGTGCACCGCTGCGCGCAGCGCTACGACGACGCCGACCCGCAGACCCCGATCTACGCGTCGATGGCGAAGCTGCACGCGGCCGATCTCGGCATGCGGGTGACCACCGACTGCCTGCAGCTGCTCGGCGGCAACGGCTACCTGCAGCAGATGCCGCTGGAGCGCTTCATGCGCGACGCGAAGCTCAACCAGATCGGCGAGGGCGCGAGCGAGATCCACAAGACGGTGATCGGACGTCACGTGATCCGTCAGGCCGGCTCGCTCGCGCACCCGTGCCTCGATCTCGACGGAGTCGATCTGTGAGCCCGGTGCCGCGCACCCCGGTCTGCGAGCGCCTCGGGATCCGGCTGCCGATCTTCGGCTTTTCGCACGAACCGGAGGTCGTGATCGCGCTGACGCGCGCCGGGGGGTTCGGCGTGCTCGGCGTGGCCCGCGAGCCGCCCGAGGCGATCCCGGAGATGGTCGCGCGTGTGCGACACGACATCGGGGACGCGCGCTTCGGTGTCGACCTGATGCTGCCGGCCGGAATGCCGGAGCGCGACGATCCTGCGGCGATCGCGGCGCGGATTCCCAAGGAGCACCGCGCCTTCGTCGCCGGGCTGCGCGAGCGCTTCGCAGTGCCGCCGGCCACGCGGCCGAACTTCTTCAGCTCGGTGGTGCGCACGCAGGCCCTCTTCGCGCGTCAGATCGAGGCGGTGCTGGGGAGCGACGTCGACCTGATCGCCACGGCGGTCGGGCTCCCGCCCGAGATGCTCCGGCGCGCGAAGGACGCCGGCAGGATGACCTTGTCGCTGGTGGGCACCGCGGCGCACGCGCGCGCCGCGATCGACGCTGGCGCCGACATCCTGGTCGCGCAGGGGCACGACGCCGGCGGGCACACGGGCCCGATCGGGACGATGAGCCTGCTGCCGCAGGTGATCGAGGTCGCCGAGCCTCGCGGGGTTCCCGTGCTGGCCGCTGGCGGAATCGGCACCGGGGCGCAGATCTTCGGCGCGATCGCGATGGGCGCGCAGGGCGCGTGGCTCGGGACTCTCTGGCTGGGTGCGCGCGAGAACCGCACCTCGCGCACCCTGCTCGCAAGGCTCGCAGCCGCCGGCAGCGCAGACACCGTGGTCACGCGCGCGCACAGCGGCAAGCCCTGCCGCGTCGTGCGCAGCGCCTGGAGCGACGCGTGGGCCGAGCCCGGCGCGCCCGAGCCGCTGCCGATGCCCTACCAGCACGCGCTCACCGGCGAGCTGCTCGCGTCGATCGAGGAGCACGACGTCGCCCCGCTGGTCTACGAGGCGGCGGGCCAGAGCGTGCACTGGGTGCGCGAGGAGCGCAGCGTCGCGCAGATCGTCGACGAACTCGTCGGCGGGATCCTGCAGGCGCAGGCGCGACTGCGTGCGCTCGGCGCCTGATGCGCGGGTTTCGCGGCTGATCCCGGGGCGGTCGCAGGCCGCGAATCCGGATCGAATCACGTGAACAGGAGGAGGGTCTCATGGCACTGAAAAGCACATCGCGTCGAACGACGCTCACGGCGATCGCCGGCGCCTGGGCAGCAGCGGCGCTGCTCCCGCTCTCGCGGACGGCGCGCGCGCAGGATGCCTTCCCGTCGAAGCCGATCCGGCTGATCGTGATGTTCCCGGCCGGCGGCGTGGTCGACCTGGTCGGGCGCGCGGTCGCCGAGAAGATGAGCGGTCTGCTCGGGCAGCCGATCATCGTCGAGAACAAGGTCGGTGCGAGCGGGACGATCGGCTTTGCCGAGCTTGCGCGCGCCCATCCGGACGGCTACACGCTGGCGATGGGGCTGCCCAACATGATCACGAACCCCATCCTCCTGCCGAAGGTCACGAAGTGGAAGACCTCGGACTTCACCGGAATCGGGCAGATCGGCGCGCCGCCCAACGTGTTCGTGGTTGCCGCGAGCAATCCGGCCAGGACGCTGAAGGAGCTGGTGGACTTCGCCAGGGCCAACCCCGACCGGGTCAGCGTGTCCAACCCCGGGATCGGGACCTCGAACCACCTCGGCCAGGAGCTCTTCTTCCATCGCACGGGGCTGCACCTGCAGAACGTGATGTACAAGGGGCAGCCCGAGATGCTGCCGGACATCGCCAGCGGCCAGGTGACCTTCGGGCTGGTGACGACCGCGCTGGCCGTTGCACAGGTGCAGGGAGGCGCCTTCAGGGCGCTCGCGGTGGCTGCGCCGCGCCGCGTTCCGGTGCTTCCCGACGTGCCGACGATTGCCGAGGCGGGCTTCACCGACGCCACCTACCTGCCGGCCTACGGGATCATCGGGCTGGCCGGGACTCCCCGGGAGGTGATCGCGAAGCTCTCCGACGCGATGCAGAAGGCGATGGCCTCGCCCGAGGTGATCGCACGGCTGGAGAAGATCAACACGCTGATCGTCCCCGCCAATGCCGCGGAGTACGACCGGCTGATCGCGGCCGAGACCGCGACCCTGACCGCGCTGATCCGGGATCGGAACATCCGGCTCGCGGAGTGAGGCAGGTCCGGCTGCGTCCACGCCGCCCTGAAGGCTCCGTGCAGCGGGCGCCCAGGGGCGAAGCGGTCCGCGAGGTCTTCCTGGCCTTCCTGCGACTGGGGCTGATCTCCTTCGGCGGGCCGGTGGCGCATCTGGGCCACTTCCGCACGGCCTTCGTCGTGCAGCGACGCTGGCTCACCGATGTCGCCTATGCGGACCTTGTCGCGCTGTGCCAGTTCCGGCCGGGACCGGCGAGCAGCCAGGTGGGGATGGCGCTGGGTTTCTCGCGCGCCGGGATTGCCGGCGCGCTCGCGGCCTGGGCAGGGTTCACGCTTCCGTCCGCGCTGGCGCTCGCCATCTTCGGGCTCGCGCTGCTGGCGTTCTGGCGCGTTCCGCCCTGGGCGCTGGTGGTGCTCAGCGCGCTGGCGGGCTGGGGGCGCGCAGCGGCCGGATAGACGTCGTGGCCGCCCGCTTCGCTGACGCCGATCCGGCGCGCTGCGAGACCGGCGCGGTCGCACGTACCGAAAACGGGCGTCGCGTGCGATCGACCGCGACGACGGTGCCGGACAATGTCCGTCCACCTCCACCACACACCGGCGGCTTGCTGCCGCCATCGACGAGAGCCACACCGCGATGGACTTCAACCTCCCCCAGGACCTGACCGAATTCCTGAAGAACCTCGACCGCTTCATCGACCAGGAGATCCGACCCCTGCAGGCGCAGGACGACAACGAGCGCTTCTTCGACCACCGCCGTGAGTGGGCGCGCACCGACTTCGACAACGGCGGGCTGCCGCGACCCGAGTGGGAGGCGCTGCTGGTCGAGTGCAAGAAGCGCGCCGACAAGGCGGGTTTCTGGCGCCTGTCGCTGCCGAAGGAATACGGCGGCGAGGAGATCGGCAACCTGTGGATGTCGGTGATCCGCGATCACCTCGCGCAGAAGGGCCTGGGCCTGTTCAACGACCTGCAGAACGAGCACTCGGTCGTTGGCAACTTCCCGATCATCGTGATGCTGCGCGACTTCGGCACGCAGGCGCAGAAGGACAAGTTCATCAAAGGGCAGCTCAACTTCGAGACGCGCATCACCTTCGGCCTGACCGAACCGAACCATGGCTCGGACGCCACCCACATGGAGACGAAGGCGGTCCGCCAGACCCGCAACGGGGTCGACGGCTGGCTGATCAACGGTGAGAAGATGTGGACCACCGGGATGCACGTGGCGACGCACTGCGCGCTGTTCGCACGCACCTCGGGCAAGGCGGGCGACGCGCTCGGCATCACCTGCTTCCTGGTTCCCACCGACACCCCGGGAGTGAAGGTCGAGGAGTACATGTGGACCTTCAACATGCCCACCGACCACCCGCGCGTGAGCTTCACCGACGTGTGGGTGCCGGCCGACACCATGTTCGGCGCCGAGGGTCGGGGGCTGCCGCTGGCGCAGTCCTTCGTGCACGAGAACCGGATCCGCCAGGCGGCCAGCTCCCTGGGCGCAGCGCAGTTCTGCGTCAACGAGAGCGTGAAGTACGCGCGCGAGCGCAAGCCCTTCGGCGAGGAACTCGCGCGCAACCAGGGCATCCAGTTCCCGCTGGTGGAGCTGGCCACGCAGTGCGAGATGCTGCGGCTGCTGATCCGCAAGACTGCCTGGGAGATGGACCAGATGCCGCATCCGGAGGTCGAGAAGAAGCTCTCCGACAAGGTGTCGATGTGCAACTACTGGGCCAACCGCTTGGTGTGCCAGGCGGCCGACCGCGCGATGCAGGTGCACGGCGGCATCGGCTACTCGCGCCACAAGCCCTTCGAGCACATCTACCGGCACCATCGTCGCTACCGGATCACCGAGGGCTCCGAGGAGATCCAGATGCGCAAGGTCGCGGGCTTCCTGTTCGGCTACATGGGGCCGAACAAGTTCTGAGCACTAGCACGCGGCGTGCATTGCCGGTGTTAGCATGATGCGGCGCGGCCAGACCGCGCCGCCGCTGCGGGTCGCCGGGATGGCCCGGCCAGGCGGAACGAAAACAACAGGAGACAGACCATGGAGATCCGATTCCGCGCAGCCGGCATCGCCCTGGCGGGCGCCGCGATCGCGGCGCAGCCGGCGCTCGCCGCCGATCCGAAACTCCCCGAGACGATGGCCTGGAGCGCCTATGACGTCGGCTCGGGCGGCTACAACCAGGCGGTCGCGATCGGCAGCGCCCTGAAGAAGAAGTACGGGGTCAACCTGCGCGTGATCCCGGGCAAGAACGACGTCTCCCGGCTGCTGCCGCTGAAGACCGGCAAGCTCGACTTCGTCGCCAACGGGGCGGGTTCCTACATGGCCCAGGAGGGGCTCTACGAGTTCGGCGCGAAGGACTGGGGCCCGCTGCCGCTGCGCATCCTGATGACCAACATCGGCGACCAGGCGGCTGCGATGATCATCGCCGGCGACGCCGGGATCCGCACGCCGGCCGACCTCAAGGGCAAGCGCATCTCCTGGGTGGTCGGCGGGCCGGCGCTCAACCAGAACGTCACCGCGGTGCTGGCCTTCGCGAACCTCACCTGGAACGACGTGCAGAAGGTCGAGTTCGGCGGCTACGCGGCCTCGCTGGATGCGATCATCAACAACCAGTCCGATGGCGGCTTCTCGGTCTCGGTGGCGGGCAAGGCCTACCAGCTCGAGAAGTCCCCGCGCGGGATCACCTACCTGCACATGCCCGCCTCGGACAAGGAGGGCTGGAAACGGGTGCAGGCGATCGCCCCGTTCATGCTCCCGGTCACCGCGACCGAAGGCGCCGGCCTGTCGAAGGAGCACCCGGCGCAGACCACCTCCTACCCGTACCCGATCCTGCACACCTTCGCCGATCGCAAGGCCGACGAGGTCCACGCGATGATGCAGGCGATGGACGAGACCTACCCGCTCTACAGGGACGCAGCACCCGGCAACAACGGCTGGGCGCTGGATCGCCAGAACCTCGAGTGGGTGATCCCCTATCACGAGGGAGCGATCCGCTACTACAAGGAGAAGGGCGTCTGGACCGACGCCCACCAGAAGCACAACGATGCGCTGGTGAAGCGCCAGGAGGTGCTGGCGGCCGCCTGGAAGAAGGTGAGCGCGCAGAACCTCGACGACAAGGCGCACATGGCGGCCTGGCAGAGCGCCCGCGCGGCCGCGCTGCGCGATGCTGGGCTCGCGGTGGTGGTCGAGAAGTGGTGATTCGCGGCCGGTGCGCCCCCTGCCTGCGGCAGCCCGGGCGCCCGGACCACGCTCTTCGAGGAGACAGCTGATGAGAACCCGTCTTGCAGCGATGGGCGCCGCGCTCGCCGGCCTTGCGTCGATCGTCCCGCCGGCGCTTGCCGCCGATCCGAAGCTGCCCGCCACCATGGCCTGGAGCGCCTACGACGTCGGCTCGGGCGGCTACAACCAGGCGGTGGCGATCGGCAGCGCGTTCAAGAACAGGTACGGGGTGAACCTGCGCGTGATCCCCGGCAAGAACGACGTCTCGCGGATGCTGCCGCTGAAGACCGGCAAGCTCGACTTCGTCGCCAACGGTGTCGGCTCGTACATGGCGCAGGAAGGTCTCTACGAGTTCGGCGCGAAGGACTGGGGCCCGCTGCCGATCCGCCTGCTGATGACCAACATCTCCAATCAGGCGCTCGCGATGATCGTGGCCGGCGACATCGGGGTGAAGACCGTCGCCGACATGAAGGGCAAGCGCGTGTCCTGGGTGATCGGCGCGCCGGCGCTCAACCAGAACCTCACCGCGGTGCTCGCCTTCGCAGGCCTGAGCTGGAACGACGTGCAGAAGGTCGAGTTCGGCGGCTACGCGGCCTCGCTGGACGCGATCATCAACAACCAGTCCGACGCCGGCTTCTCGGTGTCGGTCTCGGGCAAGGCCTATCAGCTCGAGAAGTCGCCGCGCGGGCTGGCCTATCCGTCGATGCCTGCGTCCGACACCGCTGGCTGGGCGCGGGTGCAGGCGGTGGCGCCGTACATGGTGCCGGTCAAGGCCAGCGAGGGCGCCGGGCTCTCGAAGGACAAGGCGGTCGAGAGTTCGGCCTATCCCTACCCGATCCTGCACACCCTGGACGACCGCAAGGCCGACGAGGTGCACGCACTGATGCAGGCGATGGTCGACACCTACCCGATGTACAAGGACGCAGCGCCCGGCAACGAGGGCTGGGCGCTTGGCCAGCAGAACCTCGCGTGGGTGGTGCCGTACCACGAGGGCGCGATCCGCTACTACCGGGAGAAGGGGGTCTGGACCGATGCCCACCAGAAGCACAACGATGCGCTGATCCGGCGCCAGCAGGTGCTCGCTGCGGCCTGGAAGAAGGTCAGCGCGCAGAACCTCGACGAGCAGGCGCACATGGCGGCCTGGCAGAAGGCGCGCGCGGCGGCGCTGCGCGAGGCGGGGCTGAACGTGGTCCTGGACAGCTGGTGATCTCCCGGGCGCGTCCATGACAGGGTCGAGCGAGCGCGGCGCCTGCGGGCGCCGCGCTCGCGTGTGCGCCGGCCGTCGCCGGCGCGGAGGCTTCCAGGCGTGAGGATCCGATGAGCATGCAGGCAGACCATGGCGAGCCCGACGCCGAGATTGCCCGGGCGAAGAAGATCCTCGCGAAGGCCGAGGCTTCCGAGTCGCGCTACCGCGACCTGAAGGGCGGGTGGCGGGCGGTGCTGATCGCGCTGACCCTGGCCTCGATCCTGCTCGCGCTGGATCAGCTGATGAACCTGCACCTGACAGGTCGCGCGATCCTCGCCAACTCCTATCTCTATGCGCTGTGCGGGATGCTGACCAGCGGGGCCTTCCTGATCATGCCCGCGGGCCCGAAGGCGCCGCGCGACAGGGTGCCCTGGTATGACGCCATCCTGTTCCTGGTCATGATGGCGGTGTTCCTGTTCTTCTCCTTCAACGGCCAGCGGATCGCCGAGGAAGGCTGGGAGTACAGCGCACCGACCTTCGTCGTGGCGGTGGCGGTCGTCGGCTGGGTGCTGGTGCTCGAGGCGCTGCGCCGCGCGGGCGGCACCGCGGTCTTCGCGGTGACCGCGCTCTTCTCGTTCTACCCGGTGGTCGCCGGCATCATGCCCGGGCCGATCGCCGGCTTCCCCCAGGACTTCCCGACCACCGCGGCCTATCACTTCGCCAGTTCCGAGAGCGTCGTCGGCATCCCGACCCAGGCCTTCGGCGAACTGGTGATCGGCTTCGTGATGTTCGGCGCCGCGCTGCAGTTCACCGGCGCCGCGCCCTTCTTCAACAACATCGCCTTCGCGCTCTTCGGCGGTGTGCGCGGCGGCCCGGCGAAAGTCGCGATCTTCGCCAGCGGCCTGATGGGTTCGGTCAGCGGCAGCGTCGTCTCCAACGTGCTCACCACCGGGGTGGTGACGATCCCGGCGATGAAGCGCACCGGCTTCCGGCCCGCCTACGCCGGCGGCGTCGAGGCCTGCGCGTCCACCGGCGGGGTGCTGATGCCGCCGGTCATGGGGGCGACCGCCTTCGTGATGGCGTCCTTCCTGGGCATCCCCTACGTGAGCATCGCGATCGCCGCGGCGATCCCCTCGCTGCTCTACTACTTCGGGCTGTTCGTGCAGATCGACGGCTACGCCGCGCGCCACGGGCTGAAGGGCCTGCCGCGCGAGGAGCTGCCCTCGATCCGCGCGACCTTCGCGGAAGGCTGGCACTACGTGCTGGTGTTCGTCGCGCTGGTCTGGATGCTGGTGGTGCTGCAGCGCGAGTCGCTCGCGCCGTTCTACGCGACCGCGGTGCTGCTGGTGATCAACCAGTTCATCAGGCAGTACCGGCTCGACTGGCAGCGGCTGGGCAAGCTCGTGGTCGGGATCGGCGGCGCGCTGGTCGAGCTCTCGGCGCTGCTGGCGGGCGTGGGCCTGATCATCGGCTCGCTGTCGGTCACCGGACTGGCGGGAACGCTCGCCAACGACCTGGTCTTCATGGCGGGCAACAACGTCTACGTGCTGCTGGTGATGGGGGCGCTGACCAGCTTCATCTTCGGCATGGGCATGACGATCACCGCCTGCTACATCTTCCTGGCGATCGTGCTGGCGCCCTCGCTGGTCCAGGCGGGCTTCGACCCGCTCGCGGTGCACCTGTTCATGATGTACTGGGGAATGGTGTCCTTCATCACGCCACCGGTGGCGCTGGGCGCCTTCGTGGCCGCGGGAATCGCGGGCGCGCCGCCGATGAAGGTCGGCTTCGAGGCGGTGAAGCTGGGCGCGACGATGTACATCGTGCCCTTCCTGTTCGTGCTGAATCCGGCACTGATCCTGAACGGATCGGCCTACGATGTCGTCTGGGCGGTGGTCACCGGGTTCATCGGGATCTATCTCGCGGGCTGCGCGCTGGAGGGCTGGCTGGGCGGTGTGGGCGACTTCCGGCGCAGCCCGGTCGGCTGGCTGGCGCGGCTGATCCTGGCAGCCGGAGGAATCCTGCTCGCACTGCCCGGGGGCGGCGGGCACATCCCCTACGGTCACGTCGAACTCACCGTCGCCGGGCTCGTCCTCGCGGGGGCCGCGGTGACGCTGGTGCGCCTGACGGCCCGCAGCCGGCCCGCTGGCGCCTGAGCCTCGTCGCTGCGGTGCCGCGGCCCTGAATTCCATCATCGACAAGGAGAGCGAGAAGCAATGCCGATCGACCTGAACTCCATCGGCCGTGAGGCCGGCCCGACCGAGGTGAGCTGGACCTCGCGCGACGCGATGCTCTATGCGATCGGCGTCGGGGCCGGCCAGGACGACGCGCTGGCCGAACTCGGGTTCACCACCGAAAACACCGAAGGAATCCCGCTGAGCATGTTGCCCACCTATGCGGTGGTGATCGTGCAGAACGCGGTGGCCGCGCGCCCGGCCTTCGGCGAGATCGACCGCACCAAGCTGGTCCACGCGGAACAGGGCTTCGTGCTGCACCGGCCGCTGCCGGTCGAAGGGCGGGCGCGTGTCACCGGCAAGGTCGTCGCGATCCACGACAAGGGCTCGGGCGCGCTGGTGGCGATGCAGTCCGAGGCGGTCGATGCGATCACCGGCGAACTGCTGGCCACCACCAGCTCGTCCGTGTTCATTCGCGGCGAGGGCGGCTTCGGCGGCGAGCGCGGCGGGTCTGCGCCCTCGCGCATTCCGCAGCGCGCACCGGACTTCGAGCGCGTGGTCGCCACGCGCGCCGACCAGGCGCTCCTCTACCGTCTCAGCGGCGATCGCAACCCGCTGCACAGCGATCCGGCCTTTGCCGCGCGCGGAGGTTTCACGCGGCCGATCCTTCATGGCATGTGCACCTACGGGATCACCGGCCGCATCCTCCTGAACGCCTTCTGCGACGCGAACCCTGCGCGCCTGCGCTCGATGCAGGGCCGCTTCACGCGCCCGGTGCTTCCCGGCGATACGCTGAAGGTGCAGGCATGGAAGGAAGCCGACGGGATTCGCTTCCGCACTCTGGCCGAGGACGGGCAGCCCGTGATCGACCAGGGCCTGGCGGGAGTCGCGTCATGAGGATCGCGCTCTTCTCCGATCTGCACCTGTCGGTGCAGGGACTCGAGCATCCGCGTCCCGAGGTGGACGTGGTGGTGCTCGCCGGCGACCTTGGGCGTCCGGCGGCGGCGATGGCCTGGGCGCGGCAGTACGAGCAGCCGACGCTGTTCGTGGCCGGCAACCACGAGTTCTACGGCAGCGACCTGCAGACCACCTACGCGCTGCTTCGCGAGCATGCGCAGGGCAGCATGGTGCGCGTGCTCGAGAACAACGCCTGGGTGCATCAGGGCGTGCGTTTCCTTGGCTGCACGCTGTGGTCGGACCACCGGCTCTACGAATCGCCCGAACAGAAGGCCGCGGGCCTCGAACAGGCGATGAGCTTCAACCGTGATTTCACCCGGATCCGGCTCACGGCGGACTTCGATCAGCTCCTCTCGCCCGCGGCCTGCCAGATGCTCTTCGACCAGTCGGTGGCCTGGCTCGAGGAGCAGTTCGCGCAGCCGCACGACGGCCCCACGGTCGTGGTGACCCACTTCGCACCGGCGCGCGGCAGCATCCACCCGCGCTTCGCCGGCTCGCCGCTGAACGCCTGCTTCGTCTCCGACCTGCAGGAGCGGATCCTGCGATGGCAGCCTCAGCTCTGGCTGCATGGCCATACCCACGACAGCTTCGACTACCGCGTGGGCGCCACGCGGGTGGTGGCCAACCCGCGTGGCTATGCGCCCAAGGGGGAGATCGAGAACAAGGCCTTCGATCCGCAACTGGTGCTCGAAGTCTGAATCGAAGAGCAAGCGGCGGGACGCAGAATCGTGGGCGAGGCCAGCGGCTGGCTCATCTGGGCGATCCTCTCGGCGGTGTTCGCGGCACTCACAGCGGTGTTCGCGAAGATCGGCCTGCAGGGGATCGACTCCGATCTGGCCACGCTGGTGCGCACCGTCGTGATCCTCGTCGTGCTCACCGCCTTCGTGTTCGCGACCGGCAAGTGGCGCAACCCCTTCGAGTTCCCTGCGAGAAGCGGACTCTTCCTGGTGTTGTCAGGGCTGGCGACCGGAGCGTCCTGGGTCTGCTACTTCCGCGCGCTGCAGGCCGGGGAGGCCTCGAAGGTCGCGCCGGTGGACAAGCTCAGCGTGGTCCTGGTGGCGCTCTTCGCGGTCGCGGTGCTCGGCGAGCGGCCTTCGCTGCAGGAGTGGGCCGGGATCGCACTCGTGGCGCTGGGCGTGCTCGTGCTCGCGCTGTGAGGGCGTGCGTCGCCGCGCAGCCTGCGTGCGCGCCGCCGCCCGGCGCGCCGTCCGGGCGGTGCCGCAGGGGGCGGTGACGCAGGGGGCGGTGACGCAGGGGGCGGTGACGCAGGGGGCGGTGACGCAGGGGGCGGTGACGCAGGGGGCGGTGACGCAGGGGGCGGCCTCGGCGCGGACCGCGCTCAGGCGACCGAGCGCGTCTGTCCGCCCCAGTACCTGGCCCGAAGCGCTTTCTTGTCGGGCTTGCCCAGGCCTGTGAGGGGAAGGCTTTCGACGAAGTCGACCGACTTGGGCGCCTGCACTGCGCCCTTGGCGTCGCGCACCCGCGCGATCAGCTCCTCTGCGCTCGCGCTCATCCCGGGGCGAAGCACGACCACCGCCTTCACCGCCTCGCCCCATTTGGGGTCGGGAACACCGATCACCGCCGCCGCGGCCACCGCCGGGTGCTGGGTCAGCGCGTCCTCGACCTCGCGCGGGTAGACGTTGAAGCCACCGCTGATGATCATGTCCTTGGAGCGGTCGACGATGTAGAGGAAGCCGTCCTCGTCGGCGCGGGCGAGGTCGCCGGTGTACAGCCAGCCATTGCGCATCGCCCTGGCGGTCTCCTCGGGCTTGTTCCAGTAGCCTTTCATCACCAGCGGCCCGCGCACGCAGAGTTCGCCCACCTCGCCTGCGGGAACCTCTTTGCCCTCGTCGTCGAGCAGCTTCACCTGGCTGTTGTAGATCGGCTGCCCGCAGGAGGCGAGACGGTGCGGGTAGCGCTCCGGATCGTGGTCGATCTGGCGCAGCACGGTGACCGCGTTGGGCGCCTCGGACTGTCCGTAGATCTGCATGAAGACCGGTCCGAGAACCTTCATCCCTTCGACCAGGCGTGCCGGCGACATCGGCGAGGCGCCGTAGAAGATGGTCTGCAGCGAGGAGAGATCGGCGCTGCGCAGGCCCGGGTGGTCGAGCAGCACGTAGATCATCGTCGGCACGAGGAAGGTCGTGGTGATCCGGTGCCTAGCCACCAGGGCGAAGAACTTCTCGGGGTCGAAGCCCTTGCTCATCACGAAGCTGCCCGAGCGCATCAGCACCGCGACCATCATCGCGCCGGCGGCGTGGGTGATCGGGGTCATCGCGAGGAAGCGGACTTCGCGCGGCCAGTCCCACTCGGCGAGCTCCGCCATCACCATCGCGACGTGCACGCGCTGGGTGTGGACCACGCCCTTGGGTTTGCCCGTGGTGCCCCCGGTGTAGATCAGCGTGCACAGGTCCTCGGCGCCGGCCTTTGCCACCAGCGGCGCCGGCTCGAAGCGGGCCGCCTCGGCGAGGATGTCGTCGCCGAAGTCGTTCGGACCCAGGCCGACGATCGTCTTCAGGCCGGGCAGTCGCGCCTTCAGCGCCCGCGCGCGCTCGCTGAAGGCGCCGGGGTCGACGATCAGCGTGTCCACGCCCGAGTCCTCGAGCAGGTAGGCGTGGTCGTCCTCCGAGCCCAGCGGATGCATCCAGGTGATCCGCGTTCCCATCAGGTAGGCGGAGGCGGTGCCCAGGAAGGCCTCGGGCCGGTTCGACGAGAGCACCGCGATCGCGTCGCCCTTCTTCAGGCCGCGCGCCTCGAGCGCCTGCACGAAGCGGCTGAGCAGCGCGCCGAACTCGCGGTAGCTGAGCGACTGCTCGTCGAGCACGAACATGGTGCGGTCGCCGCCGCGCTGGATCGCGCGGATCAGCAGCTCGCCCATGCTGCAGTCCTGATGGAAGGAATCGGGGGTGCTCATCGTTGCAGTCTCCTGGGGAAAGGGGGGGGGGGGGGAGGGTCAGCGGAGATTTTCGGGCAGAAGGGAGTGGGCTGGGTTCCGGAAAGGAGGGTGCGCGATCCCGCATGTCTGTCATTGGTAGTACATTGCGTGCATGAAGACCATCAGCAAACGCGAGTTGAACCAGCAGACGGCCCGGGTGCTGGCTGGAGTCCGCGAAGGCGAACCGGTCGTGGTCACCGAGCGTGGCGTTGCGTGCTGGCGGATCGAGGCGATCGACGCTGCCGTCGACCCCGTGGCGCGGTTGCGTGCGCAAGGCCGCATCACCCCTCGCAAGGCCGAGCCTCGGGCCTGGCCTGCAGCCACGGACGGTCCGCGCTACACGGCAGCGGAGGTCGACGCGTTGTTCGCCGACTCGCGTGGCGATCGCTGATGCGCTGATGCGCTGGTACCTGGATGCCTCGGTGGCCTTGCACGCAACGCTGCCGGGCGGTGACTGCCGGGCGCGCGATTGGCTGGATGCGGCGTGGCTGGCCGGCGACGAGGTGTACTCGTCCACGCTCCTGCACCTCGAACTCACACGGGTGCTGCGTCGTGAGCGTCTGCCCTCGACGCTGGCGCGCCCGGTGCTGGATCGCATCAACCTGGTCAGCATCGACGACGGCGTGCTCCGCTTCGCTGCCGCGATCGAGCCTCACGTCAAGTCGCTCGATGCGATCCACCTGGCCACCTGTTCCTTGCTGGGTTCCGGTGCAGGGGTGGCCACCCATGACGCCAGCATGGCGGAGGTTGCCGTGCTGCTGGGACTCGATACCTTCGATCCGTTGTCGCCAGGTGAGGGTGGCTAGACGCCTGGTCGGGCTGTCCGGGGGCGTCGAAGCGGGCGGGTGCCCCCGCCCGCCGGCTCTCACTTGTGCGCGCCGGCCTGCAGCGCCCGCCGCGCCTCGCCTTCGCGCCTGAGTTCCTCGATGCGCTCCGGGTCCACGCGCGCATAGACCTCCCGCCAGGCTTCGTCCTCGCTCCAGCGCCAGGGTGTCTGCACCGTGGTGCGGGGCAGGAAGGCGTGCTCGAGGAGATCGAGCGCGAAGCCCACGGTGGCATGCTGCATCGCTGCGTCCCACGGCTTGCCCACCGGGTTGCCCAGCGGGAAATCCGTGAACAGGAAGCGCGCCACTGCGCACTCCTCGACGATGTCCCGGGCGCTGCCCATGACGACGGTCGGGATGCCGCGCGACTCCAGGTACCGGCTGACCAGACTCACGGTCTGGTGGCAGACGGGTCAGAGCGCGGCGAGCAGGACGACGTCGACCTTGTCCTCGCGGCACATCGCCTCGATGGCCGGGGCGTCCTCGCGCATGGTCCGCGACTGCGAATACTCGGTGGGAACGCCGTAGAAGCGTGGGCCCACCTCGGCGATCCGGCCCGCGCTGGCGTGCGCCTTCAGGTGCCCCAGCGGCAGGAAGGTCTGCACGTCGTCGGTGTGCGTGCTCTCCTTGTCCCAGGCCAGGTTCTCGGTGAACAGGCGCTCCGGAACGCTGGCGGTGTCGCCGGCCCAGACATTGCGGCGCTCGAAGGGCCTGGGTCGCGCGGCAGGGTCATCGTTCCAGGGGCTCGCGGTGGTCACCAGCGCCGCCCGGCACTCGGACAGCGGCTTGTCCAGGCGGGCGAAGGGCGCATCCGTGTGGTGCGCGTACTGGTAGGGTCGCTCGTAGCCGAGCGCGGCATAGTAGGCCCGCGTTCGGTCGATGTAGCTGACGTGGGTTCGGTGCGTGGTGCCCATCGGGTCTCCTCCGGGGTTGCTGTGGGTGAACTTACCACCCTGCGGCGGGGAATGGCATCGGTTCGACGTCAGTCCGGAAACGCCACCGCGCCTTCCCGGGCCAGTGCGTCGATCTTCTCCTGCGGATAGCCGAGCACCCCGGAGAGCACCTCGCGGGTGTGCTCGCCCACGCGCCAGGGGGCTGGCCCCGTCGGCGTCACCGCCCGGCCGTCGAGGTGGAAGGGCTGCGAGGTGACGCGCGCGGTGCGCCCCGAGCCGTGCGGGATGTCCTGGAAGAACTGTCGCTGCGCCAGGTGCGGGTGCTCGATCATCTCCTCGGGCATCGCCACCGGCGCTGCGGGCATCCGCGCGGCGCTGATCGCGGCGACCGCTTCGTCGACGCTCGCGTACCCCTCGAGCCACTCGGCGATGTACTCCTGCAGCGCGTCCCAGTTCGTGCGGCGGTCGACCGCGGTCTGGAAGCGGGGGTCGTCGGCCAGCTCGGGGCGCTTCATCAGCCCGAGCAGCCGCGGCCACATCGCCGCGGTGCTGCCGAGCTGGGTCGCGACGTAGCGCTCGCCGATCCGGTGCACCACCATCGCGCGGCGCGGCCTGCGCTCGATGCTGCCGCCGTTGAGGATGGAGACGTAGTTGATGTCGTCGGCGGCGATCATGCACTCGAGCATCGACACGTCGAGGTGGGCGCCCTGGCCGGTGCGCAGCCTGCGGATCATCGCCGCGCAGATCGCGCCGAAGGCGTGCGCGCCGGCCAGGATGTCCGCGGCCTGCAGGTTCGCTGCGCGCGGCTCGAAGCTGCCGACGCGCTCGAGCTCCATCATCCCCGAGAAGGCGTTGATCAGGTGCGCGTAGGCCTGCATCCTGCTCAGCGGCCCCTTCTGCCCGAAGCCCGACACCGAGCAGTAGACGATGTCCGGCCGCATCGCGCGCAGCGACTCGTAGTCGAGGCGGTACTTGGTCATCACGCCGGGGGCGAAGTTCTCGACGACGATGTCGGCCTTGGCGAGCAGGTCGAGGATCACCTCGCGCGAGGCAGGGTTGGCCATGTCGATGCCGACGCCGCGCTTGCCGGCGTTGATGCGCGAGAAATAGGCGCTCTGGTCGCTGCGGTCCTCCTGCAGCTGCAGCCCGGCGTAGCGGACCTCGTCGCCCTCGCCGGGGCGCTCGATCTTGATCACGTCGGCGCCCAGGTCGGCCAGCATCCGGGTGCAGTAGGGTCCGGCCAGGACCCGCGTGAAGTCGAGGACGGTGATCCCGGAGAGCAGGGGCTCGGCGGAGGCGGTCTGGCTTGTCATCGGTCGGTTTCGCTGCGGTTTGGGGAAGATCGGAGGAGGCCGCGCGACGGGCGCGCTCCCAGACCGGAGATTCTCGGCTCGCAGGGCCTGGCGCGGAACCAGCCGCTGCCGGGGGATCGCGGGCAGCGGTCCGTTTTCGTCCGCTGCGGCGCCCGACCGCGCGGAATCGCGCACAATCGCGCCCCATGAGAATCGACGAGCTGCGCGAGGCGCTGCGCGCCGCGGGCGCAAGCCCCGTTCACCAGCGGTTGCTGCTGCGCAACTGGGCGCGGGCGCTGCCGCTGGACAGCGGGCGTCAGCGGCCGGAGGACTTCCTGCCGGCGCGCCTGCGCGCGGCGCTGCCTTCGCTGGTCGGAGCGCTCGATGCGATCGCGCGCGTGCGCTCCGAGCACCCGGCGCAGGACGGCTCGGCGCGGCTGCTGGTGCAGCTGGCCGACGGGCTGAGCGTCGAGAGCGTGCTGCTGCCGCGCGACGCGCTCTGCGTGTCCACCCAGGTGGGCTGCGCGGTCGGCTGCACCTTCTGCATGACCGGACGCGACGGGCTGCTGCGCCAGCTCGGCAGCGCCGAGATCGTCGCGCAGGTGGCGCTGGGACGGGCTCGACGCCGGGTGAAGAAGGTGGTCTTCATGGGAATGGGCGAGCCTGCCCACAACCTCGAGAACACGATGGCGGCGATCGAACTGCTGGGCACCGAGGGCGACATCGGACACAAGAACCTGGTGTTCTCCACGGTGGGAGACCGTCGGGTGTTCGAGCGGCTGCCACTGGGGCCGGTGCGTCCGGCGCTGGCGCTGTCGCTGCACACGACGCGGGCCGACCTGCGCGTCGAGCTGCTGCCGCGCGCACCCCGCATCGATCCCGAGGAACTGGTGGAGCTGGCCGACGCCTACTCGCGTGCCACCGGCTACCCGGTGCAGTACCAGTGGACCCTGCTGGAAGGCATCAACGACGGCGATGACGAAGTGGAGGGCATCGCGCGCCTGCTCGCGGGCCGCTACGCGGTGATGAACCTGATTCCCTGGAACACCGTCGATGCCCTGCCGTTCCGGCGCCCCTCCTGGGAGCGTGCGGCCGAGATGGCGCGACGGCTCCATCGCCGCGGTGTGCTGACCAAGCTGCGCCACTCGGCGGGCCAGGATGTCGAGGGCGGCTGCGGGCAGTTGCGGGCGCGTGCGGCAAGGTCTCGCGGCTGACCGGTCACGCGTTCGCTATGCGCCTCAGGCCTGCGTCTCCGGGGGCTCGTAGTCACCGCAGTCCGTACGCCCGTCCGGGCGCGGGCGGGTCAGCACCGGGTGGAAGTGCACTGCCCAGGTGACGAAGGCGACGATCCACAGCGTTGCCGATGCGTGGATCAGCCCGGTCTGTCCGGGGGCGCCGAAGCCGGCTGCCGCGCGCAGCACCGCGGCCGCGACGAGCATCAGTGCGGCGACCGGAAGCCAGGGGCGCTCGTCCAGCGGCCAGCCGGCGTGGATGCGCCCGGCGATGCTCATCGATGCGAACACCGCCAGGCTCATCGCGCCGATGGTCAGCAGGTGCAGCCCGCCGGAGGCCGTCCCGATTCCGGCCAGGTGCGACAGCCCGAGCGCGCAGTAGCCGGCGGCCATGAACAGGTGGACTGCGTAGAGCATCGCCACCCAGCGCCCGAGCAGCACCCTGCCGCGGTGCCAGTCGTTCAGGATGTTCAGGATCCCTGCCGCTGCCGACAGCGCGAGCCAGCCCGCGATCGGCGAGCCCGGCGACAGCCACTGCACGACCGAGTAGGCGCAGATCGCCGAGATCGCCAGGTTGCGTCGCGGCGGCGGCGCGCGGTAGGGGTCGCCGGGATCGTGGCCGGCCGCCCTGAGCAGGTCGAGCCCCTCGTTGACGATGCGCGTGGAGATCCGGCCCAGCGCCAGCAGCACCAGCACCATGATCAGGTCGACGCTGGCGTGCAGCCAGCGCATCGGATACACGCCACGCAGCCCGTCGAAGTGAAAGCCGGCGAGCGCCACGACCAGTGCGCCGAGCAGCGCGACGAAGCCCCGGTGGCGATGCGTCGGGTCGCGCAGCAGCGGGGGGGCGGCAATCGCAGCGAGCAGCAGCACCGCGGCGAGCTCGAGCAGCGCGGCGGGGAGCAGGCCGATGAGCCCGGAGGTCGCGAAGGCGATCCGCGCAGCGATCCACAGGGCCAGCAGCGTCAGCGTGGTGCGCGCACTGCAGGAGGCGGCTCCTGTGAACTCGGGGACCGCGGTGAGCAGGAAACCGGTGATCGCCGCCAGACCGAAACCGAACACGAGTTCGTGGACATGCCAGACGACCGGTCCGCCGGGCACCGAGGGCAGGGGAAGGCCTGCGGCCAGGAAGCCTGCCCACAGCGCGAGGTCGATCACTGCGGTCCAGGCCGCCAGCAGGAAGAAGGGCCTGAAGGCGCAGCTCAGCAGGGCATGGGCCGCGAAGCGATCGGCAGGAGTGGACTGCGGGAGCATGGCGTTCGGCGGGCGGTGTGTCTGGTGTCGCCCCTCAGGGCGCCAGATCGAAGGCGGTGCGCACCGCGGCCTGCTGCAGCAGTTCGGCAGTTGTCGCGTGCACCCAGCGGTCGTCGCGCTGCGTGACCTCGGTGTCGAGGACCTGGCGGTGCACGATGCGTCCCGGGTCGGCCTGCATCACCAGCACCAGGTGCGACAGCCGCACGGCCTCCATCAGGTCGTGGGTGATCATCAGCACCGCGGTGCCGTGCTGTGCCTGGCGCTGCGCGAGCAGCGCGTAGAGCTCGGTGCGCAGGCCGATGTCCAGCGCGGCGAAGGGCTCGTCGAGCAGCAGCAGCCCGGGCTCGATCACCAGCGCGCGCGCCAGTGCGACCCGGCTCTGCATCCCTCCGGAGAGTTCGTAGGGGAACTTGTCGAGGTCGGGGCCGGACAGCCCGAGACGCGTCGCGATGCGGCTGGCCTGATCGCGTCGCTGCCGGGCCGCGACGCCGCGCGCCTTGAGACCGAGCGCGACATTGTCCAGCGCAGTCTCCCAGGGGAGGAGCCGGGGCTGCTGGAACACGCAGGCGCTCGCAGCGAAGCGATTCTCGATCGAACCCTGTTCGCAGGCCAGCAGGCCTGCGACGAGGTGCAGCAGCGTGGTCTTGCCGCAGCCGGACGGGCCCAGCAGCGCCACGGTGCGCCCGGCTTCGAGATCGAAGTCGATGCCATCGAGGACGGTGGTCGGCCCGTAGGCGTGACCGACCCCGCGCACGCTCAGCCCTGCGGCGCCCGCCATCGCTCCAGCTCCCTGCGGATCGGTTCGAGCACCAGGTACTCGATGGCCAGCAGCAGGCCCACCACTGCGCAGATCCAGGCCAGCGTCCCGGCGGTGTCCAGTTGCGTGCGGGTTGCCGCCAGCGCCGCGCCGACGCCGTCGGCAGAGGCGAGCAGCTCGGCCATCACCACCACCTTCCATGCGTTGCCCAGCGCCGAGATCCACGAGGGGAACAGGTAGGACAGCATGTGCGGCAGGTAGACGTCCAGCGCGCGCATCCGTGCCGGCAGCCCGAAGGCGCGCGCCATTTCGCGCAACTGCCCGTCGAGCGTGCGCGCACCCTGTAGCGCCCCGACGAACACCAGCGGGAAGCAGGCGATGAAGACCGTGAACACCGGGGTTCCGTCGCCGGTTCCGAACCAGAGCATCGCCAGCACGAGCCAGGCGATCGGGGGCGTGCCCATCAGCACCGTGACCAGCGGGCGGGCCACGGTGGACGCGGTCGCCGACAGGCCGGCGGCGAAGCCCCCGATGCTGCCGGCGAGCACCGCGAGCCCCAGCCCCGCGAGCGCCCGGCGGGCGGTCACCGCGAGCTCGGCAAGCGCGTCCGGGGTCTGGAGCATGCCGGCAAGGGTGGCGAAGGTGGCGCGCGGATCCGGCAGGACCAGCGCCCCATAGCGCAGGCTCACTGCCTCCCAGGCGGCGAAGAGCATCAGCAGGCTGGCGATCGCGCCCCAGCCGCTCCACAGATAGGCCGGCAGCGCCGTGAGCCAGGCGCGCAGCAGCCTCACGTCGCGCCTGCGTAGAAGGCGTCGGAAGGCAGCTTCCCGCCGATGAGTCCCGGGTTGCGGTCCGCCATCCGCGCGAACAGGAACTCGAGTTCTCCACGGACTGCGGCGGCCGATGTCGGGCGCAGCGGGCAGGCCTTGACCGAGTCCGCTACCGCGTCGGCAAGCAGCAGCGTGATCTCGTCGGCGACCACCCGGCCGCAGGCGGCCGGATTCGCGTTGCACCAGGCGCAGGCCTCGGCGTGGGCCTGGCTCAGCTTCGCGGTCAGTGCCGGGTCCTGCAGCGCGGCGCCCATCACGACGATCCCGGCCTGGGGGATGCGCGGCGGGCGTTCGAAGACCCGCCCCCAGTCCTGCTGCGGATCCGGGCCACGGTACAGCGTGGGCGCCACCACCTTGACCGGGAAGGATCCCGACAGCCGCAGCGCCATCGACACCGCCGGCTCGGCCAGCAGCGCGTGGTCGACCCTGCGCGTGAGCAGGAGCTGCATCGCGTCGATCGGCGTCGCGGCATAGCGCAGTGTGAGATCGCGCTTCGGGTCCAGCCCGGACTTCGCGGCGATCATGGTGAACAGCAGGTCTGGCATGTCGCCGCGGAAGGGCATCGCCATCTCCTTGCCGCGCAGGTCGACGATGGTCTTCAGGGCTGGGTCGCGGGTGACCACGCGCAGCATGTTCCAGGCCGAGACGTCGAGCAGCCGCAGCGCCGCGCCACGGTTGTGCAGGTTCGCGGCGACGTTGACCGGCATCGCGACCAGCTCGGCGCCGCCCTCCAGGGCCAGTGCGCGCAGGCGGTCCGGGTCGCGCCAGGAGATGAACTCGACCTTGTCGGCCAGCCCGGCGAGCGCGCCCGAGGCCACCATCCGGATCAGCGGATACGACACGTTCGACGGTGGGCCGGCCAGCCGCAGCCGGGCCGGGCGGCCGCCAGTGACGGCCGGGGCGGAGGTCGCGGCCACGCCGCCGGCTGCCGGCAGCGCGAGCGCCGCGGCGGGCAGTGCCTGCAGGAAGTTGCGTCGGTTCATTTCAGAAGCTTCCGCGGAAGGCGACCGAGAGGCTGCGTCCGGGGGCGAGCAGTTCCTGTCCGGAGAGACCTTCCTGCAGGTGCTCGTGGTAGCTGCGGTCGAAGATGTTGGACATTCGCACCAGCACCGAGGCGTCGCGCAGCCCCCAGAGCTGGCCGAACTTCCAGCCGGCGGAAAGGTCGACCGTCGCGAAGCCCGGGGTCGCATCCTCGGTGCCGTTCGAGAAGCGCGTCGCAACCCGGTCCTGGCCGGAGACTGCGCGCCACTGCGCGCGCCAGTGGAAGCCGCGCTGCGCGGGCTGGCCCACGCCCACGCGCAGTTCGGGCGGGGCGATCCGGTACAGCGGCTCGTCGTCCCGGCGGTTGTCGCCGCGCAGCCAGGTGAAGGCGGCGTCGACCACCAACGCACCGACCGGCGCCGTTGCGCTGCCTTCGAAGCCGCGCAGCACTGCCCGGTCCAGGTTCTCCATCAGCTTGATCGGCAGACCGGCACCGGGCGCAATGGCCCCGGTGACGCGTCCGGCGATGTAGTCGTCGATCCGGGTACGGAAGGCGGCAAGCTGCCACTCGAGCTTCGCGGTGCGTCCGCGCAGGCCGAGCTCGATCCCGGTGGCGCGCTCCGGGCGCAGCAGGGGGTTGCCGACGTAGTAGTAGCCATCGCCCCGCGCGGAGTCCTCGAAGCGTTCGCGCAGGTCGGCGGCGCGCCACGCGCGCGACAGGTTCGCGTAGGGGCGCAGCGCGGGCGCGAGCTCCCAGACCGCTCCCATCGACCAGGACAGGGTGTTGTCGCTGCGGCGCAGCCCGTCGGTGCGGGGCGGCATTCCCTGGCTGCGGGCGTCGCCCTCGGTGCGGTCGGCGCGCAGGCCGCCCAGCAGCTTGAGCCGACCGAGGTCCACCTCGTCCTGCAGGTACACGCCGGTGCTGCGCAGCACGCCGTGATCGAAGGGGTCGTTGCGCGCGTTGTTGTCGAACAGCGGCGCATTGTTGTCGATGTAGCGTTCCGGATCGCCGGTGGTGCGCCAGGTCTGCACGCCCAGCGTGAGCAGATGCTGGCCGCCGACCGGCAGCATGTAGCGGGCCTGGGCCCCGTTGGTGACGAAGGTGACGTCGTTGCGGACGTAGTCGCGGCCGAGTGCGCCCGACCAGGCGCGCACCTGTCGGAAGACCTCTTGACGCTGCACCGAAGCCTCGATCCTGCCGACGCCCAGCGCGCTGTCGATACCGATCTCGTAGAGTTCGCGCCGCTGCTCGGGCGAGCGCAGCGTGACGGTGCCCAGCGGCGGCGGGATCCCGGCCCCGCCCGGCTGCCCGCCGGTGCGTGCCGAGCCCGGGTACCAGACATCGTGGTCGGCGTGGCGCTGCAGATTGAACCAGAACGATGCATCCTGCCCCAGGCGCTGGCGGTAGCGTGCGAGCAGGCTGTCCGAGTGGAAACCGGTGCGTGCGGTGCGGCCTCGAGGGCTGTCGTAGTCGCCGACGTCGCGCATCGCTGCGCCGATGACGAAGGCGCTCTGCGGTCCGGAGTGCTCGAGCAGCAGCGCGCCGCTCGCCGCCCCGTCGGCGGAGGATCCGCCGACGGAGAAGCGGCCGCCGGTCTGCGGCTGATCGGAGAAGCGGGGCTGCGGCGTGATCAGGTTCACCACGCCGCCCAGCGCGCCGCTGCCGTGCAGCACCGAGGTCGGGCCCTTGACGACCTCGACGCGGTCGAGCAGCCCGGCATCGATCATCGATGCAAGCGCACCCTGGGGCTGCGCCGAATTCACCCGCACGCCGTCGACCAGCAGCACGACGCTCTCGCGGCCCAGCCCGCGGACCACCGGGTCCTGGCCCCAGGCGCCGTCGCTGCGCACCGAAAGCCCCGGCTCGCCACGCAGCAGCTCGCCGACCGGCGCAGCAGGTCGGGCCTCCTCGGGGCTCAGAACCTCGACCGCCTGCGCGGTGTCGTCGGTGGCGGTGGCGTAGCCTTTTGCTGTGACGTTGATCGTCGGCAGGGCGATCTGCGCAAACGCGGTGGAGGCCGCTGCAGCGCCGGCCAGCAGGGCGGCAGTGACCATGAGGGGGGCTGGCATTCGAAGCTCTCGGCGTGGACGCGGCGTGGCGTCCGGGACGGACGCCATCACCGACGCCAGAGTACGCGAATGCGAATCACTCCCATTTGATCGAGATCAAACCTGGACCGGAAGGTCGGCCTGCGGTCCGCAGACTGCCCTGGTCACCGCGAGTCCCGGGCCTGCTCGGCTAAGATCGACCGATCTCCCAGCCCGCGGCGCAGCCACGACACGACAGCCATGAGCAGCCCCACGAAACCCGGCGACGCCGCCGGACACCGGCTCCGCGCCGAACCCTGGTACCTGCCGGTCGGCGACGAGGTCGAGGTCTTCGAGGCGGCGTACGCAGCGCGCCTGCCGGTGCTCCTGAAGGGCCCCACCGGCTGCGGCAAGACGCGCTTCGTCGAGCACATGGCCTGGCGGCTGTACCGGCAGATGGACACGCCGCGCCGCGCGCTCGAAACGCCGCTGATCACCGTCGCCTGCCACGAGGACCTCACTGCAACCGACCTCGTCGGTCGCTTCCTGCTGTCGGGCGACGAGACCGTCTGGACCGACGGTCCGCTGACCCGCGCGGTGCGCGCCGGCGCGCTGTGTTATCTGGACGAGGTGGTCGAGGCGCGCAAGGACACCACGGTGGTGGTGCACTCGCTGACCGACCACCGGCGGCTGCTGCCGATCGAGAAGACCGGCGAACTGCTCGACGCGCACCCGGATTTCCTGCTGGTGATCTCCTACAACCCCGGCTACCAGAGCGTGCTGAAGGACCTGAAGCCGTCGACCCGGCAGCGCTTCGTGAGCCTGGAGTTCGACTATCCGGAAGTGGAGGTCGAGGCCCGGATCATCGCGCACGAGAGCGGGGTCGACCTGGACATCGCGCAGCGCCTCGCCCTGGTCGGCGAGAAAGTGCGCAACCTGCGCGAGCACGGCTTCGAGGAGGGGGTCAGCACGCGGCTGCTGATCTACACCGGGCAGCTCGTGGCCGGCGGGATCGACCCTCGCCGCGCCTGCGACGTCGCGATCGCGCGATCGGTCACCGACGACCGGGAAGTGCAGCGCGCGGTGACCGACATCGTCGACGTCCTGCTGCCGCGGGCGTGACCGCAGCGCAGACCGGAGCCGACGGATCCGCTGCACCTGCGGGTCCGGCGGCTGGCGCGGTGGCTGGCGGGAGCGGGACGCTGCGCGAGCGGGATGGCTGCGCAGGGGCGCGCCTCTCGGAGCTCCAACGGCTGCTGTCGCTGTTCGCGCAGGGGCTGGCCGGCCGCTACCTCCACCTGAAGCCTGCCGGGCGGGCCGATCCGGACGCGCCGGTCGGTCCGAGCGCGCTTCGCGAAGCCTCGCGGATCGGCCTGGGCACCGACGCCGGCAGCCTGGTGCTGCCCGAGGAGATCGCCGACTTCCCCTGTGTGGCGCACAACGTGGGCGCCTACCGCGTGATGATCCTCCACCAGCTCGGCTACCTGGAGGGCGGCAGCTTCACCTTCTCGCTCGCGCGTGCGCTTGCGCGCATTCCGGGAATGGCTGCGCAGACGCACGGCGTCGCGGACGAGCGCAGCTCGCAGCTTGCCGGCTTCTTCGCGCTGTGGCCGTCGCAGGCACTGATGCGCGTGCTGTTCGGCGCCCTCGAGGCGCGACGCATCGACCTGGCCCTGCTGCGCCGCTATCCCGGGGCGCGCCAGGATCTCGAACGGGTTCTCGCGCACGCGCTCGCTGCGCGCCCTGCGATCGGCCCGATGTCGCCGCTGGAGGTGCTGCTCGAGGCGCTGGTGCGTCACTCGCTGGGCGCAGCGCGCGAGGCCCTGCTCGGAGCGCTCGACGATGACGAGAGTGGCGAGGACCGTAGCCCCGACGGCGCCGACGGCGCCGCAGGGGATCGGGAGGCCGCCGATCGCCGCAGGAGCGCGCTCGTGCGGCTGCTCGGCGAGCTGCTCGACGCGACCGCGCCGCTGGATCTGCCGGGGGCCGACGTGCACGACAGCGCGGCTGCCGCCGCGGCCTGCTATCGCCTGCTCGCGCGTGCCGGGCTCGCGCGCCGGCTGCCCGAAGAACTCGAGCTCGACGGGCTGCCCGGGGAGGCGGCCGGCGACGGCGCGCCCGGGCAGGGCGACGCGCCGGGTCTGCCCGAGGGCGACCTGGTCGGCGATCCGGATGCGCCGCCGCTGGACGAAGTCGGTGGCGTGGAAGCGGTCGCCTTCCGTGGCGACATCGACCTCGCAGTGCTGCAGCGTTCGCTGCAGTCTGCCGGCCTCGTCGCCTCGATCGACGGGGTCGATTTCGTGGCTGGCGAGGATGCGGGCGACGAAAGCGACGACGCCCCTGCGCTGGAGCCCCGGGCGGCGCCGACCCTCACGCCGCGGCGCGCCGCTGCCGAGGACGACGGGCTCACGCGCACCTATCTGTACGACGAGTGGGACTACCACGCGCAGGCCTACCTGAGCGGCTGGTGCCGGGTGCACGAGCAGCGCCTGCAGGGCAGCGGCAACGACTTCCTGCAGCAGCTGCGCGAGCGGCACTCGGCGCTGCTGCACCAAGTCAGGCGGCAGTTCCGCAGCATCCGTCCGGAGTCGCGCCAGCGCGCCCGCCGCGTCAGCGACGGCGAGGAGCTCGAGCTCGACGGGATCATCGAGACCGTGATCGACCGCCGCGCCGGCCACGCCACCGACGAGCGCCTGTACATGCGCCGCGACCGGGCGCTGCGCGACGTCGCCGCGGCCTTCCTGCTCGACATGAGCGCGTCCACCGACATCCCGGTGCCTGATCCGCAGGAGCGCGCGGCGCAGGAGGCCGCGCTGCGCGATGCGCCTGCGCCAGCGCAGGCCGACGCCGAGGAGATCCCTTTCCTCTGGAGCGCCCCGACCGATCGCGACGCGCCGGCGCCGCGCGCCGAACCGCGCCGCGTGATCGACGTCGGTCGCGAGTCGATGGCACTGATGTGCGAGGCGCTGCACGCCCTCGGCGACCGCTACGCGATCTACGGCTTCTCCGGCTACGGGCGCGATCACGTCGAGTTCTACGTCGCCAAGGAGTTCGACGACCGGCTCTCTGCCCGCACCTGGGCGGCAATCGGCGCCATGGAGCCGCGCAAGTCGACGCGGATGGGGCCGGCGATCAGGCACGCGCTCGCCAGGCTCGAACAGCAGCCGACCCGGATGAAGGTGCTGATGATCGTCTCCGACGGCTTCCCGCAGGACTGCGACTACGGGCCTGATCGCAACGACGACGAGTACGGCGTGCAGGACACAGCCAGGGCGCTGCTCGAGGCGCAGCGCGCCGGGGTGGAGACCTTCCTGGTCACGATCGACCCTTCGGGACACGACTACCTGCGCCGCATGTGCGCCGACGAGCGCTACATGGTGATCGACGAGGTCGCCGACCTGCCGGAGGCGCTGACCAAGGTCTACCGGGCACTGACGGTGTGAACGCGGCCGCAGCCTGGCGGGCGCCGGTGCGAGTCCCTCAGTGCGCAGGGCACTGCGGCCAGTCGCTGACCTGGATCAGCCGCGGATCCTCCGCGTGCTCGATCAGCATCCGCCGCACCCGTTCCTGCCAGAGCTCACCGAAACGCTCGCATTC
The DNA here is from genome assembly GCA_963204785.1 of Pseudomonadota bacterium. GTDB lineage: Bacteria > Pseudomonadota > Gammaproteobacteria > Burkholderiales > Burkholderiaceae_E > Quisquiliibacterium. The sequence goes on from CAUJHG010000031.1 coordinate 33,547, forward strand.
GGAGGCGCTGGCCTGCCCGGTCACCGCCCTGGGCAGGAGGCCGCGCATCTCGTCGTCCCAGCCGACCACCGAGGCGTCCAGGTGCACCTGCACTGCCTGGCCAGTGTCCCGGCGCCGCAGGCCGAGCACGCCGTCCAGCGGCGCCTCGAAGCTCAGCAGGTCGCGGCGTGCGAAGCGATGCCTCATGCCGATCCCCTGGAAGCCGGTTTCGGCAGCGGCCCCGGTGAGCAGTTGCGCGACGCTTGCGATCACTCCGGTGACGCCGCTGTCGCGCGCCTGCGCCATCGCCACCTCGATCTCGCCGCGCACCGGCGTCTCGTTTCCGTAGAGCGCGCGCAGCCCCGCGAGCACCATCAGGTAGGCGCAGGCCACGGTCGGGCACGAGTGTCCGGCAAGGCGGACTGCGTCGACGTAGCGGTACTGGATGAGGCCCTGCCTGGCCGCGCCCAGGAACTCGGCCAGCGGATCTCGCATCATCAGCGCTGGCGCCTGGTCGAAGAAGGCCGGGAAGCCCCGGTCGGCGGTCTGCTGGTCCATCGTGTGCCTTCCCGTGTGTGTTGCGCCCGTACCGGTGCGGTCGGTTCCGAAAGGGTCAAGTCTGCACCCGGGCGTCACCCGCGCCGGCCGATCACCCTGCTGCCCGGGGGGCGTCGTATGCTCCGATCGTTGACGCAGCCCTGCGATGCTGCTGCCGTGGCGTCCGATTCACGATCGATCCTGCCGATGCCGACCTACGAGATTCGCGCCGCGACCACCGAGTCCGAGCTTGCCGCTGCCGCAGACCTGTTCCGCGAGTACGCCGACAGGCTGGGCGTGGACCTCGCCTTCCAGGACTTCGAGGCGGAGCCGCAGGTGCTGGCGCAGATGTACGGAGCTCCCGAAGGCCTGCTGCTGCTGGCTTGGCCGACGGCGCCGGCGGACCCGATGCGCGCCGATTCGCTGCCTGTCGCGGCAGGCCCGCCCGCGGGCGATGCCGGGACGCAGGAATCCGGGCTCGCTGCCGTGCCGGTCGGCTGCGTTGCAGTGCGTCGCCTCGCGCCGGACGAGTGCGAGATGAAGCGGCTCTACGTCCGTGACGCCGCGCGCGGCAGCGGCCTGGGGAGCGCGCTCGCGCGCGCGATCGTCGAGGCTGCGCGGGCGCTCGGGTACCGACGCATGCGGCTGGACACGCTCGGGTCGATGGCAGCCGCGCGCGTCCTGTACGCGTCGTTGGGCTTCGTCGAGACCGGGCCCTACTACGACAACCCGCTGCCGGACGTGCACTACCTGATGCTCGATCTTGCTGCCGCGACTGCCGCAACAGGCGCGGCTGCCGCGACTGCCGAGGCTGCTGCACCGGCGCCGGCGCTGGGCGTTCGGGCGCACGCACCGGGAAGCGATGCATCTGCGATGGCCCACCTGCCGAGCGCGCAGGCTGCGCCCGGCCCGGCCCGCCCGCCCGACCTGGCCCGCGATCCCGCCGCCCGCCGCGCCTCGCGCCGGCCGGCCACGCTGCAGGTGCGCTTCGCTGCGACGCCGGGCGTGGTGCAGACCCTGGAGGGGCCGGTGCGGCATCGCTCCGGGGCGGCGCTGGTGTGCGGGCTGCACGGCGAGTGCTGGCCTGTGGAGCGCGAACCTTTCGACCGGCGCTACGAGCCGGTGGACGGTCTGACGGCAGGTTGCGACGGACTCTACCGTCGCCGGCCGGGAGTCGTGTTCGCCCGTCGCGTCGAAGAGGCGCTCGCGGTGCCGGTCGGCGCCGAGGGCGACCTGCTGCACGGCCGGCCAGGCGACTGGCTGCTGCAGTACGCACCCGGGGAGTACGGGATCGTGGCGCCCGGGATCTTCTGCGACACCTACGAGCTGCTCGGGCAGGCCGGCAGCGATGGCGGGCAGCAGCCGTGAGGCGTGAAGATGTGACGCGCCAGTGGCGACGCGTGGTGCCGGCGCTCGCCGCTGCAGCCTTCGTGCTCGGGTTCGCGAGCTTCATGGCGGACGAAGGCGGGCTTGGCGCAGTGCCCGCCGCGGCCCTGCTGAGCCTGCAGCTCTTCGTGATCAACGTGGGCCCAGAGCAGATCCACGGCGTGGCCGGCTGGATCGCGGCGATCCTGGCGCCGCTGGCCACTGCCGGCGCCGCCGTGTATGCGTTCGGTGAGCGGGCCTGGCGAGCCTGGCAGCTCCTGCGGCTGCGTTTCGATCCTGCCGATGATCTGTTCGTCGGCGGCGGCGAGACTGCGGCCGGCGTGGCAGTGCATCGTGCCCGGATGCTGCTGGCGGCCGCGGGCGGCAGGGCACGCGGCCGGCTCGTGGGCGTCGACCTGCGCGAGGACGCGCCGCTTGCGCGCGTGCTGCAGGATGTCGAGCTGCCGGGCTTCGTGCTGACCGCCGACGCGCTCGCCGAGGGCGCATTGCGTCCGCTGCAGCCGCATCGCGCCGGCAACGTGTGGGTGCTCACCGGGGACGATCATCGCAACCTCGAGCTGGCCTGGCGCGTGCGCAGGGCGATCGAGTCCGCAGCCGGGCCGGCAGGGCGACGCCCGGTGCGTCTGCTGGTCGAGGTGCGCGACCGCCGGCTGCTGCGGGCCGCCGATGCGCTTTCCGGCGGGCTCGACGCGGCGCGCCTCACGCTCGACTTCTTCAGCCTGCCACGGCTGGCGGCGCGTGCGCTGCTGCGCGAGCATCCGCCCCTGCCCTGCGGTGTCGGCGCGCGTGCCCCGCATCTGCTGGTGATCGGCAGTGGCGAGCTCGCTGCCGCGCTGGTGGTGCACGCCGCCCAGCATTGCGTGTACGACGAGGACCCGGCGCACTGCGTGCGGATCACCCTGGCAGGTCCTGATGCGAGCGCGATGCTCGCACGGCTGCAGCGCGCCTTCCCGGCCCTGGCGGCCTCGAGCCCCGATCCGATGCTCGCCGCGCTGCTGCCTCTGGCGCGCATCGAGGCGCTCGACTGCGACGAAGCCGGGTTCGTCCATGCGGACTGGCTGCGTCTGCAGCGCGAGCAGGCCTTCGACGTGGTCTACGTCGCCTGCGAGCGCGACCTGGACACGATGGCGGCCGCGAGGCGCGCTGCGACCATGCGTGAACTGACGCCCGGGGCGCTCGCCGCGGCCCAGCCGATCGTCGCCTGCGTCCAGCAGCCGGCCGAATCCACCCCCGCGCTCGCGCAGGAGGTTCTCGCGCTGCACGGGCTGGTGCAGCGTTTCGACCTGCACGCACGCTGCTTTCGCGAGGACGAGGGCTATCCGGGCGAACGGCAGGATCGCCGTGCGATGATCGTCCACGCGGTGCACGAACTGCCCGAAGGCGAGGCCTTCACTGCGAGTCCCGAGCGGGTTCGCGAGGCCGCCGGGCTCTGGGCTGGCGTGCGTCAGGAGGACTTCCGGTGGTCGGACAGGCTCGCCGCCGACCACGTCGACCTCAAGCTCGATCTGCTCGCCTGCGCCAGTCGCGATGCGGCGCTGCGCGACTGGCGCGCGTGGCTCGGCGCCGATCCACAGCGCATTGCCCGGGCGGTGGAAGTGGCGCTGCGCACGGATGCCGGCATGCGCGAGACGCTGGCCAGGCTGGAACACCGGCGCTTCGTCGCGGAACGGCTTCTCGAGGGCTGGCTGCCGCTGCCCGCAACCCTGCGCAACCGCGGCGCAAGCGGCCTGCCGGCGTCGATGCAGAAGAGCGTGCTGCGGACGAGCCACACGCTGGTGCCCTTCGACCGGCTGCGCGAAGCCGACCCGGACGTCGACCTCCAGGCCTACGATCTGAAGGTGGTGGACGCGATTCCCGGGATCCTGCGCGCGGAAGCGATGCTGCGCGATGCCCTGGCCGTGCCGAAGTCCGGCGCATGAACCGGATCGGATGCGCCCGCCTGCCCGCGCCTGCGGTGCTCCAGGGCCGGGGGCTGCTCCGGGCGGCGGGCCTGCGCGAGCCCGAGGCTCACGCGGATCGGGCGTTCCCGGCGGCGGCCTTGCGTTGGGCCCCGGCCGCAGGCGTTGCCGGCGCGCCGCCTGCGCCCGTCGCGCCCTCGGCAAGCGAATCGACCGTGGACTTCAGCTGCGCATAGACCTCGTCGGCCTGCGCCGGATCGAAGTCCGAGTGGTAGGTCTTGCGCACCCCCTGCGCAGCCAGCAGCACGTGCTCGTCGGGCGTCACGCCGCGCTGCGCCAGGCAGGCCTTCGCGCACGCGAGGATGCAGCCGTCGATCGCGACGATGGGCCGGCCGGCCGCTGCGGCATCCTGGGCCTTGCGCACCAGGCTGCGGACGTTGCCGCCGACGCCGGCGATGCATGACATCTCCGCCAGGCCCTCGCGGTCGAGCCGGACGGCAAGATGATTCGCCAGCTGCGCGGCGCTCGAGCAGCCGGAGCAGCTGTAGACCAGGGGCAGGGATTCGTCAGCGCGGGGCATGGGCTTCGGTTATCTGGGGCTTGCGGGCCGGTGCGACGCAGCGCCGCATCGAGAACCCTGTCTGCGTCGCCGTGGCACCTTGCCTGAAAGTATCTACGATCGACCAATCACGGTCCTTGACGGGACTCAAGCTGCGCGCAGATCTGCCGACGCCCCTGGCCGCATTCCGGAAAACGGGCTGTGGCAGCCAGTCCGGACGCTGCCTGCAGGCCGGCGACGCAGACTGCGGCCGCTGCCGTCGCGTTCCGGCCCCGGGAACCGCTATCGTGTCGGTCTCGAAGCCCGGGAGCCCACATGAGCCCGAATCCCATCCTCGAGACCGGCAGCATGGGCGAGCTGATCGGCTCGGCGGTCCAGCGCTTCCGGGAGCGCATCGCCTTCGTCGAGCCCGATGGCAGCACCATCTCCTACCTGGAGCTGGGCGAGCGCATCGGTCGGATGATCCAGCTCTTCGCCCGGCTCGGCCTGCGCCCTGGCGACACCGTGGTGCAGCTCTCGGCCAACCGCCCCGAGACCTTCGTCGTGATCGCGGCGGTGTACATCGCCGGACTGCGCTCGGTGGCGCTGCACACGATGGGCAGCGAGGACGACCACGCCTTCGTGATCGACGACAGCGAGGCCAGGGCAGTGATCGTCGATCCGGCCTACGCGGTACGCGGGCAGGCGCTGCGGGCGCGCTGCCCGGGCGTCGCGCACTGGCTTGCGCACGGGGCGATCGAGGGCATGGACGACCTCTGGCGTCTTGCGGCGGGCTGCGGGATCGCGCCCCTGCAGCCCGTGGGCGCAGGCGAGGACGTGGTGCGGCTGGCCTACACGGGCGGCACCACCGGCCGCTCGAAGGGCGTGATGCTGTCGAACCGCGCGCTGTGCACGAACGTGGTGCTCGCGCTGGCCGGAATGGACTGGCCCGCCGAGGTCGTCTACCTGTGCCCTGCGCCCATCTCCCACGGTGCGGGCTCGCTGGTGGTGCCGACGCTGCTGCGCGGCGGGCGCGTGATCCTGCAGCGCGGCTTCGATGCGCAGCGCTTCGTCGACGCCGTCGCGCAGCACCGCCCGACGCTCACCTGGCTGGTGCCGACGATGATCTACGCGCTGCTCGACCATCCCGGAGTACGCACGGTCGACTGGCGCTGCCTGCACTCGCTCGTCTACAGCGCGGCGCCGATGGCCCCGGCCCGCATCCGCGAGGCGCTCGGCGTCTTCGGTCCCTGCCTGATCCAGTGCTTCGGCCAGACCGAATCGCCCAACACCATCCTGACGCTCTCGCGCGCCGACCATGCGGCGGGCGGCGAACGGCTGGCTTCGGCCGGTCGGCCCTTCCCGCTGATCCGCGTCGCGCTGCTCGACGACGACTGCCGCGAGGTGCCCGACGGCGAGATCGGCGAGATCTGCGTGCGCGGCCCCCTGCTGATGTCGGGCTACTGGAAGCAGCCCGAGCTCACCGAGCAGGTCTTCGCGGGCGGCTGGCTGCACACCGGCGATCTTGCCCGGCGCGACGCCGACGGCTATGTGTACGTGGTCGACCGCAAGAAGGACATGATCATCTCCGGGGGCTTCAACGTCTATCCGAAGGAGATCGAGGACGTGCTCGCGGCGCACCCGGCAGTGGCCGCGGCCGCCGTGATCGGCGTGCCCGACGAGCGCTGGGGCGAGGCGGTGAAGGCGGTGGTGACGCTCAAGCCGGGCGCGCAGGTCGCGGCCGAGGCCCTGATCGCCCACGTGCGTCAGGCCAAGGGGCCGGTCCATGCGCCGAAGTCCGTGGACTTCGAGGCGCAGTTGCCGCTCACCCCGCTGGGCAAGATCGACAAGAAGGCGCTGCGCTCGCGCCACTGGCAGGCAGGCGGGCGGGCGGTGAACTGAGGGCCCGGCGCCAGGAGGGGCTGCCGCAGGCAGCCCGCTGCAGCGCGGACCGCGGGGATGGCCGGCGAGCCGGCAGGATGGATCGAAGAGGGAGGAAGCAGACCATGAGTACCAAGGGAAGCGCCTGCGTCGTGGGCGCCTGGGAACACCCGACGCGGCTCGCGCCCGAGAAGTCGGTGGCGCAGCTGCACGCGGAGTGCGCGATGGGGGCGCTCGCGGACGCCGGCCTTTCGCTGTCGGACGTCGACGCCTACTTCTGCGCAGGCGACGTCCCCGGCAGCGGGCCGCTGTGGATGGCCGACTACCTGAACCTGCGGCTGCGCTACATGGACGGCACCGAGGCGGGGGGCTGCTCCTACCTCGCGCACGTCGGGCACGCGGCCGCCGCGATCGCCGCGGGCCGGTGCGACGTCGCGCTGATCACCCTGGCGGGCAAGCCGCGCAGCCGTGGCCAGGCCACGGGGACGAAGCCGCGCGCCCTCGGGCCGGAGCGGCCCGAGACGCCGTGGGATCTCCCCTACGACGCGACGATCGCCGCGGTCTACGGCATGTACGCGATGCGACACATGCACGAGTTCGGCACCACCGCGGAGCAGATGGCGTGGGTGAAGGTGGCGGCGTCACAGCACGCGCAGCACAACCCGAACGCCATGCTGCGCAAGGCGGTGACCGTCGACGAGGTGCTCGCCTCGCCGGTGATCGCCGATCCGCTGCACCGGTTGGACTGCTGCGTGATCACCGACGGCGGCGGCGCGCTCGTGCTGGCGCGCCCCGAGATCGCGCGCAGCCTGAAGCGCCCGCTGGTCCGGGTGATCGGCGCCGGCGAGACGATCAACACGAACGGCGGCGGCGACGTCGACATGGTGCGCTCGGGCGCGCGCTACTCGGGGCCGGCCGCCTTCGCGCAGGCGGGCGTCACTCCGGCCGACATCCAGTACGCGTCCATCTACGACAACTTCACCATCATGGTGATCATGCAGCTCGAGGACCTGGGCTTCTGCGAGAAAGGCAAGGGCGGCGCCTTCGTCGCCGACGGCAACCTGATCTCGGGCGTCGGCCGGCTGCCCTTCAACACCGACGGTGGCGGGCTGTGCAACAACCACCCGGAGAATCGCGGCGGGATCACCAAGGCGATCGAGGCGGTGCGCCAGCTGCGCGGCGAGGCGCACCCTGCGGTGCAGGTGAAGGACTGCGGGCTGGCGCTGGCGGCCGGCCCCGGGCTGGTCGTGGGCAGTGCGCATGCGCACGCCACGGTGATCTTCGAGCGGGAGTGAGACGATGAGCGAAACCCTGGACACGGGCAGCTTCGAGAGCGACCCCTATGCGCTCGCCTATCCCGAGACCCGGCCTTTCTGGGAAGCGGCCGCCGAGGGCCGGCTGCTGCTGAAGACCTGCAAGGCCTGCGCACGCGCCCACTGGTATCCGAAGGTGGTCTGCCCCTTCTGCCGCTCGACCGACCTCGAGTGGCGGCAGGCGAGCGGTCGCGGCACCGTCTACACCTACAGCGTGATGCGGCGCGTCGAGGTGCCCTACGTGCTGGCCTACGTGACGCTGGACGAAGGACCGACGCTGCTGACCAACATCGTCGACTGCGACGTCGACTCGGTGCGCATCGGTCAGGCGGTGCAGGTGGGCTTCCGGGCAGCGCCGCAGGGACGACGCGTGCCGGTGTTCGCGCCGGCCTGATCAGCGCGCCGGCGGCTGGCTGCGACCGTCGACGATGGCCGCCAGCAGGAAGTCGTCGGCTGGCACGCTCGCCAGCGCGGGCCTGTAGCGTTTCGCCTCGTCGGGCCGGGTGTACATGCGTTGCGGCGCGAGCTTGCGCGGCATCACCTCGCGGCTGCGGTCGTGATAGGGGTTCGGGTCGAAGGCCCCTGCGAAGGCCGGGTCGGTCAGGTAGTTCGGCACGCGCGCCACCACGGCCTCGTCGCCGGCGAGCTGCAGCACCATCTCGTCGGGACCGAGGTCGAGGATCGTGGTGCCGTCGGCGAAGCCGGTGAGCTCGGACATCCCCTGCGCCGCGACCTGGTTGAGCGCACCGAAGCACTGCAGGACGCGGCAGTTGTTGACCATCGTCATCCAGTCGCGCGGATAGAGAAGCTGGAGCTGGCTGGCGTCCTGCCAGAAGCTCCAGGTCTGCAGGCCGTAGCCGCGCAGCAGGGTGATCGCCTGGCGCAGTTGCGGCAGCTCGCCGAGCTGGGCGGCCTCGTCGAGGATGAACAGCGTGGACATCGGCGGGCGGGCGCGCCGGCGCGTGAAGCAGGTCACCAGCGCGCCCAGCCACAGGCGCAGCAGTCTGCCGTGCGACTCCAGCATGTGCGGTGGCAGCACCAGGTAGATCGACAGCGGATCGCCGCGCGTCACCGCGTCCAGGTCGAAGCTGGTGCGCGAGACGTTCGCCTGCACCAGGTCGCCGCGCAGGAAGTCGACCATCTCCTGGCTGAACGAGATGATGCCGCCGAGCGTCTCGGCTGCCGCGATGTTCAGCATCCGGGCGATCCGCTGCACCTCCGGGTGCGCCGACTCGAGCATGCGCCTGGCCATCGCGGTGGGGTCGGCCGCGGCGGCGTTGATCATCTCGCGCACGGCGATCAGGTTGCCGCCGTCCTTGCCCGTGGCGAGCGCGTCGACCAGCACCTGCAGGATCGCGCCGATCGCCAGGTGCATCCCGCGGCTGCTCCAGTAGCGGTTGCGGTCGTCGCGCTGGTCGGTGTTGAGCGCCTGTGCGAGCGCTGCGATCTCGTCGACTGCGCTGGCCTGCGTGATGTCGATCGCGTCGAGCGGGTTGAGCGCATCGGACGGGTGGTCGGTCACGCCCATCGGGTCGATCACCACCACGCGATGCCCCATCTCGCGACGGCGGCGCGCGCTGATCGCGACGTTCTCGCCCTTGGGGTCGATCACGATCACCGGGCCGGGGTATCGCAGCAGCGCGGGCACGATGCAGCCGGTGCCCTTGCCGGCGCCGGTGGGTGCGATCGTCATCAGATGCCCGTCGCCGCCCAGCAGGATCGGGTCCAGGTAGCCGGTGGCCGGTGTGCGCAGCGGATGGCCGTAGGTGAAGCCGATCGGGCGGTGCGGATGGCGGCTCTCGAGCGACCAGCCCACCAGCAGTCCGGGCTCGGGCAGGCTGTCCGGCAGCCGCAGGTGGGAGGCGGTGTGCATGAAGGGCATGGGCTGGATCTCTCGGGGCGCCGGGGCGGGTCTGGCCGGCCAGCTGGCGGGTTGCTCAGGCCTGCGGGCGCCGCAGGTCGCGTAGCGGCGCCGCGTGGGTGCGTCCGGGGAGGACGTCGGCGGCGATCGCGGTGTCGTCCTCCATGCGCACGCCGCCATCGCTCACGCGCAGGCGCGCCTCGAACAGCGAGCGGCCGTAGGCGATCACGCACTCCGCCACGAGATCGTCGCCGTCGCGCACCGCCGACAGCGGCCGCAGCCGCGCGAGCCAGTCCGCGCTGGTCGCCTCCAGGTTGCGCAGCACCGGGGAATCGGGAGACTCCACCGGCATGAACGGCCCCTCCTCGCCCCACACGCAAGCGCAGTAGAAGCGCAGGAAGTCGGCGCCCGCGGCGGGGTCGTCGAGTCCGCGCAGCGGGCTGGGCAGGAAGCCGGCGGCGTCGTGTGCGTGAGCGGCACCATGCAGGGGCGCGGCTGCGCCGCCGTCGGCGAGGTAGCGATCGAGTTCGCGCGGCACCCGGCCCGCGTTCAGGTCGTTGAGCACGCGGCTCTCGCCGTCGACCAGCCACATCAGCCCCGGCCCGTAGAGGACGTCGAAGGTGCCCACCACGCCCGGTTCGACCTGGGCCTCGCCCTCGATCAGCGCCCAGCCGGGGTAGAAGGACAGCGGCATCCCGCGCAAGCCGCCAACGCGGTGGTGGGGCGCGAGCGCCTCGTGCGTGCGGGGCTGCGAGAGCAGGGCCGCCAGCCGCAGCGAGAAGCCTGCGGCCTGGCCGGACGGCAGCGGGCGCCAGGGGCCCGGCATCAGGGGGATCGGGGTCGAAGGCATCGGCGGGCCTGCGGGAGGCAGCGGGTGCGGAAGTACCGATTCTCGGTATCCTCGGCGGTGCGGGCAAGCGCGGCGCCCGTGCGACCGGAAGACCGGGGGAGGGCAGCGGCGTGGGCGATGCGATCGACGTAATCGGGCAGGCGCGTGCCGGTGCGGTCCCGGCGCTGCGAGCCCGCCCGGCGCTGCAGACGGATGCCCGCGGCTCGCGCCGGCGCTCGCCGTTCTGGCGGGTGCCCGAGACGGTCAAGGCCGCGGTGTGGCAGCGCGACGACCACACTTGCCGGTTCTGCGGCTTTCGCGCGCTGCGCTACCAGGAGGTGCTGGTGGGCGGCGGCAACGCGCGCGACCCGGACCAGATGGGAACCGTGTGCCTGTTCTGTCACCAGTGCCTGCACCTCGAGGAGACGGCCGCGATGCGTTCGGGCGTACTGGTCTGGCTGCCCGAGGTCGCGCAGGCCGACCTGCACTGGATGGCGCGCGAGCTCTATCTCGCGGCGCTCACGCGCCAGGCCGGCGATCGCGCCAGGCGGGTGCTGGACGCGGTGATGGCCCGGCGCGAGCCGTTGCGCGAGCGTCTCGGCACCGACGATCCCGCCGAGCTCGCGCGGCGCCTGCGCGCCGACGGCGACACGGCCGCCGACGAAGCAGTGCTCGCCGGCACGCGGCTGTGGCCGCTGGACCGGCGCATCCTGGAGATCGACGCCCTGGAGTTCAACCAGTTCCCGCAGGTGCTCGCGTACTGGCGCTCGCCGGCCGGACCCTATCCGGCCGACGGCGGCCGCGCCCGCGCACATCAGTGGCTGGTGCGCCTGGAGGCGGTGCTGCTGCCGGACCTGCAGTCGTCCGCGGGCGCGCCCGCCGGCGACGAGGCCGCGCCGCCTGGCGAGGCGCCCACGTACGCGCAGCTCGGCGCCAAGCTGCTCGGCGACGCCGCGACCTTCTTCCGCAACGTCGGCGACCAGAACCCGGGGCTCGCCGCGCAGATGGGCGCCAACGCCGGCGTGTACGAGCAGGTGGCGGCGCTGCTGCGCGCCGGTCCGCTGGAGACGATCCAGCTGCCGGGGGCGCCGTCGGCCGACGGGCCGCTGCAGGGCCGCCAGACGGTCGCGGCGCTCGCCGCACGGCTGCTGGACGACGCGGCGGCCTTCTTCGACGCGGTCGGCGGGCAGAACCCGCCGCTGGCCGAGCAGATGCGGGACAACGCCGAGGTGTACCGCGCGCTGGCGGCGAGGCTGCGCGACGACCCGCTGGGGGCGCTCGACGCCGGCTGAGACAACCTGTGTGAACGCCCCTGCGCGGGCAGGGGGAGGCGAGCGCGCCGGGTGCCTCGCGCCGGCCACCCGGCCCGGCACGGCGGCTTGACCCCCCGCTGCGGTCGTCGCGGCCCGCTGCCGCGGTGGTCGCGGCGAGGCCGTTCAGGCGATCGGCGCCTCGGCGCGGATCGGCAGGTCGGCGGCGATCGGTTCGTCCGACAGCATCTCCATCGACCCGTCCTCGCCGATCCCGAAGCGGGCGATGAACAGCGCGTTGCTGTACCAGACCACCGCCTCGCAGACGTAGCGGCCCTGCTCGTCGCGGCCGTCGAGGAACGCCG